>JBJXGN010000050.1:0-96719 GCA_046160585.1 Kofleriaceae bacterium | reverse complement strand
AACGACGCGCCCGCGAGCTCCTTGTCGACGAGCGCACGCCACGCGGTGAGATCTACTGCCATCGCGATCCTACATGTTGCGGCGGTACTGACCGCCGACCTCGTACAATGCACGCGAGATCTGGCCGAGCGTGCACACCTTGCAAGCTTCCATGAGCGCGTCGAACACGTTCTTGCCGTCGAGCGCCGCGCGGCGCACACCGCCGAGCGCACCCGGTGCTGCCGCCGTGTTGCGCTTCCAGAACGCGTCGCGCGCCGCGATCGAGTAGTCCTTCTCCTCGGTCGTCGCGCGGATCACCTCGGGTGGCTGCACTGTGGGACTGCCCTTCGGATCGAGGAACGTGTTGACGCCGATGAGCGGCAGCGTGCCATCGTGCTTGAGCGTCTCGTAGTAGAGCGACTCCTCCTGGATCTTCGAGCGCTGGTACATGCGCTCCATCGCGCCGAGGACGCCGCCGCGCTCGCTGATCGAGCGGAACTCGGCGAGCACCGCAGCTTCGACCATGTCGGTGAGCTTCTCGATGATGAAGCTGCCCTGGTTCGGGTTTTCGTTCTTGGAGAGACCGAACTCCTTGTTGATCACGAGCTGGATCGCGAGCGCACGACGCACGGACTCCTCGGTGGGCGTCGTGATCGCTTCGTCGTACGCGTTCGTGTGCAGCGAGTTGCAGTTGTCATTGAGGGCGAGCAGCGCCTGCAGCGTCGTGCGGATGTCGTTGAACGCGATCTCCTGCGCGTGCAGCGAACGGCCGCTCGTCTGGATGTGATACTTGAGCTTCTGCGAGCGGTCGTTGCCGCCGTACTTGTCGCGCAGCGTCTTGGCCCAGATGCGGCGTGCGACGCGACCGAGCACCGCGTATTCGGGATCCATGCCGTTCGAGAAGAAGAACGACAGGTTCGGCGCGAAGTCGTCGATGCTCATCCCGCGTGACAGGTAGTACTCGACGAACGTGAAGCCGTTCGCGAGCGTGAACGCCAACTGGCTGATCGGGTTCGCGCCAGCCTCGGCGATGTGATAACCGCTGATCGAGACCGAGTAGAAGTTTCGCACCTTCTTCTCGATGAAGAACTGCTGGATGTCGCCCATCAGGCGCAGCGCGAACTCCGTCGAGAAGATGCACGTGTTCTGCGCCTGGTCCTCCTTGAGGATGTCGGCCTGCACCGTGCCGCGGACTTGTTGGAGCGTCGCCGCGCGGATCTTCTCGTAGGTCTCGCGCGGCAGCACTTCGTCGCCCGACACGCCGAGCAGCATCAGGCCGAGGCCGTCGTTGCCCTCGGGGATCGCGCCCTGGTAGCGCGGGCGCGGAACACCACGCGCGGTGTACAGCTCGTCGATCTTCGCCTCGACCTCGGCGGTCTGGCCGACCTGCTTGATGTGCTTCTCGCACTGCTGATCGATCGCCGCGTTGAGGAAGAAGCCGAGCAACATCGGCGCCGGGCCGTTGATGGTCATCGACACGCTCGTCGACGGATCCGCGAGGTCGAAGCCGGAGTAGAGCTTCTTCGCGTCGTCGATGTTCGCGATCGAGACGCCGGAGTTGCCGACCTTGCCGTAGATGTCCGGGCGGTGATCGGGATCCTCGCCGTACAGCGTGACCGAGTCGAATGCCGTCGAGAGGCGCTTCGCCGCGAGGCCGCGCGACACGTAGTGGAACCGCTTGTTGGTGCGCTCGGGTCCGCCTTCGCCGGCGAACATGCGCGCCGGGTCTTCGCCTTCGCGTTTGAGCGGGAACACGCCGGCAGTGAACGGGAACTGTCCTGGCGGCGCTTCGCGGAGCAGCCACGTAAGGATGTCGCCCCAGTCCTCGTAAGCCGGCAGCGTGACCTTCGGGATCTTCAGGTGCGAGAGCGACTCCGTCGTGAGGTCGAGGTCGATCACCTTGTCGCGGACCTGGAACTGATACTTCGCCGCAGCGTAGCGGCGTTTCATCGCGGGCCAGTCGGCGAGCAGCTGCCTGGACTCGGAGGTGAGCCGCCCCTGGAGCTCCTGGTACAGGGCGACCAGCTCGGCGACGAACGCCGGCTCGCCTTGCACGACCTGCGTCACCTGGACGACACCCGACTCCGGCTCCGACGCGCGCGGCTCGACGATCTCGAGGCGCGTCTTGCCGACGTTCGCACGCAGCGCCTCGATGGTCCCGTGCAGCTGGTACATCCGGCGCGCGATCGCGGCCTGCTGCCTGACGTGTCCGTCGTTGCCCTCACACGTCTCCGCGATCTCTGCGAGGTAGCGGGTGCGATCCGGCGGGATGATCCACTTCTTCTCGCTCATCCCCGACGTCATCTCGAAGCGCGTCGGCAGCTCGACGCCCGTGCGCTTCACGATCAGCGCGATCAGCGCCCGGTAGAGCGTGTTCATCCCCGGATCGTTGAACTGCGACGCCATCGTGCCGAACACGGGCAGCTCGTCGTCCGCCTTCGCGAAGAGGTTGTGGTTGCGCTTGTATTGCTTGCGCACGTCGCGGAGCGCGTCGAGCGAGCCGCGCTTGTCGAACTTGTTGATCGCGATCGCATCCGCGAAGTCGAGCATGTCGATCTTCTCGAGCTGCGTCGCCGCGCCGTATTCGGCCGTCATCACGTAGAGCGAGACATCGGCGTGTTCGGTGATCTCCGTGTCTGACTGACCGATGCCGCTCGTCTCGACGATCACGAGATCGAAGCCCGCCGCGCGGCAGACCTCGATCGACTCGCGCACGTGCTTGGACAGCGACATGTTCGACTGGCGCGTCGCCAGCGACCGCATGTACACGCGCGGATCGTCGATCGAGTTCATGCGAATGCGATCACCGAGCAGCGCGCCGCCGGTCTTGCGCTTCGACGGGTCGACGGAGATCACGGCGATCGTCTTGTCGGCGAAGTCGGCGAGGAAGCGGCGGACGAGCTCGTCGACGAGGCTCGACTTGCCCGCGCCACCCGTACCCGTGACACCCAGCACCGGGATGCGCCGACCCTTGGCGATGATCGGCTCGATCGCGGCGCGCAGCGCGTCGCCAGCGCCGGCGTCGTTCTCGGCGGCCGTGATGAGGCCGCCGATCGTGGCGGGCGCGCGCGTGGGCAGCGCGGGGACGGCCTCGGCGAGCACCGGCTTCGGCTTCGCGAAGTCGCAGTGGCGAACGAGGTCGTTGATCATTCCCTGGAGGCCCATCGCGCGACCGTCGTCGGGCGAGTAGATCCGCGTGACCCCGTACGCGTGGAGCTCCTCGATCTCGCTCGGCAGGATCGTTCCGCCGCCGCCGCCGAACACCTTGATCTGCGCGTTCCGCTCGCGCAGCAGATCGATCATGTACTTGAAGTACTCGACGTGACCGCCCTGGTACGACGTGATCGCGATGCCCTGGACGTCCTCCTGGATCGCGCAGTTCACGATCTCCGAGACCGAGCGGTTGTGACCGAGATGGATCACCTCGGCGCCCGACGCCTGCATGATCCGCCGCATCACGTTGATCGCTGCATCGTGGCCATCGAACAGCGATGCGGCCGTGACGATCCGGACGTGCTCGCGTGGCTTGTACACGGGCGGTGGAGAGGCGCGGTTCACCACGGCTGGGACCCTACCACGCGTCGAGGACCACGACGGAGACGCGCATGCTGCACACCCCGATCTTGGCCGGCCATCGCGATCGCGAACGCGCGTGAGCTCGTTCGCGGGTCTGCCGAGCCTTCATCGTGCGGTCTACAACGTGTGCTGTTGAAGTCGGCTTCAACGGCACGTGCAACAGCGCGCCCGCGTGAAGCGCCGAGGCACCGGGCGGACGACTGTGCAAGTCGACCAAGGTGCGTGGACCGACGACCTTCGCTGCTGATCTGCGAGGAGCTACCCAGACCGAGCTGGAGCACTTCGGTTCCAGCGGTGCATCCCTGCTCCAGGACGAAGCGCGGGCCCGAGTGAATTCGCGAACGTAGAAATGGATCGTGTCTTGCCTGAGGGATCTACATGGATTCGTCCCTCGTGGGTTCGTCGATTGCCGAGCAGTACCGGCTCGACTCCCTGATCGATCGCGGAAGTCACGGCGACGTGTACGGCGGGCGCGACGCGTCCGGCCGGCCCGTCGCGGTGAAGGTGCTGCGCTCCGAGCTCGGTCAACACGCCGAGCACGTCGCGCGGCTGACTCGCGAGGCGAAAGCGATCGGGATGCTCGCGCACCCGAACATCGTGACGTTCCTTGCGACCGGCGTGCTCCCGGACGGGCGGCCGTACCTCGTCACAGAGCTCTTGTCGGGCGCCACGCTGCGCGAGCTGATCGGACGCGAACGGATCGCACCGCTGCGCGCCCTCGCAATCGCGCGGAAGGTCCTCGAAGCACTCGACCACGCGCACCGCCACGGCGTGATCCATCGCGACATCAAGCCCGAGAACATCGTCGTCGGGTTGAACGACGTGGTGAAGGTCCTCGACTTCGGCGTCGCCATGCTCGCCGACGACACGCGCGAGCTCCTCGCCGAGACGAAGCTGACGCAGCCCGGGCACTCCGTGTTCGGGTCACCCGCGTACATCGCGCCCGAGATCGTGCTCGGCCACCACGTCGACGCGCGTACGGACCTGTATTCGCTCGGCACCGTGTTGTTCGAGATGCTCGCCGAGCGGACGCCGTTCCAAGACGAGGATCCCGTGAAGCTGTTGCGCCACCACGCGTTCACGCGCGTGCCCACGCTCGCGGAGGTCGGGGTCGACAGCGCCACGCCGGAGCTCGAGCTCCTCGTCGCCGAGGCCCTCGCGAAGGAGCCGGCGCGACGGGTCGCGTCCGCCGCCGCGATGATCGCGAATGTCGATGCCGCGCGCGCTGCGCTGAAGCCACCGGCGGTGTTCGCTGCGACCGATCCGGCGCCGAGCACGAACACCGATGCACCGGTCGCGAACGGCGCGAACGTTGCCGAACCCGCACGCCAGGTTTCGACGATGGTCGCCCCGGCGGCGCCTCCGATGGTGTCCTCGCCGGCGGTAGCATCGACGCGACCTGCGCCTCCGCCGATCGCGTCGTCGCGCCCCGCGGCACCCACCCCACATGCGCAGCCGATCGCCGCACCGCCACCCGCGCAACCGAGGGCTCCCGCACCGTACACGCCGCTCGTGGCGCGACCCGCGGCCGCGCGCCCGAGCCTCCCCACGTTCGCGCGGTGGCCGTGGATGACCCGCCGCCGGATCCAGGTGACCGGTGCCGCGATCGCTGCGTGTCTGTTCATCGGGATCGCGGCGGCTGTGAGCGGCGGTGCGCCCAGCGATGCGGCCCCCGCATCGGCGAAGGCCATCGAGAATCCGCACGACGGAGAGCCGGCGGCCGCGACGTACACCAACGACGCGGCCCCGAAGGCGAGCCCCGTCGAGCTCGCGCACGCCGAGATCGCGCGCGGACGGCACCTCGCCGCGCTCGCGACGTACGAGCAGGTGATCACGCGCGATGCGGACCTCGCGCGCGACGCGCAGATCCGCAAGAACGTCATCACCGTCGCCGACGGCCGCAACGCGGTGGCGGCGGTTGTCGCGCTCGAGCTCCTCGGGCGCCTCGATCCGCCCGCGCGCGCCGAGATCGCGACGCGCGCGTCGATCGGCCGCATCGCCGACGTGCGCCACCGCGCCCGCGCCATCGCCGAGCGCGATGGGTTCGCGAACGACGTGGACCTCCTCGCGAGCTACCAGCTCGACCTCAAGGACGCGACGACGTGCGACGACCGCCGCGCGGCCGTCGATGGTCTGCGCACACTCGCCGACCGGCGCGCCATCGGGGCGTTGCGCCGCGCGAAGGATCGCTTTCCCTGCATCGCCGACGACGCGACCGATGCCATCGCCGCGCTCGAAGCTCATCCGTGACCCGAGGAGACCTCATGCGTGTCTTGATCATCGCAATCGTCTGTCTCGTTTCCGCCACCGCGTGGGCCGACCGCCCGCGCGTCTCGTACCTCGGTCTGCATCCGCTACCGACGAGCGAAGGCGGCGGGCTCTGCTACATCGAGGGCCCGCACGTCCATCACTACGCCGCGGACAAGCTGCAGTACCGCGATCACGACGGGCATCACTTCTTCGTCGGCGATCCCGTCGCGTACGGGTACGACGGGCCGAGGTACGTCTACAAGGGCCACCATCCGATCCATGTCCACGAGGTCATGAACGACGACGAGATCGACGTCGAGTTCTGCTACCTCGACGGGCCGCACTATCACTACTTCTCTCCTCCGCTCGAGGCCGACTTCAAGGTCGTGGGCGAAGCGTACTTCTTCGTCGGCACGCCTCCGAAGGGATACGTGGAGGCACGCCCCGCGATGGTGAAGATCAACGCGGTGTACAAGCCGGTCGTCTACAAGCGGCCGGTGGTGACCGTCGTCGCGCCCGTCGGCTGGATCGGCGCGACGGTCGTGGCACCCACCGTGGTCGTGAAACCGGTACGGCCGGTGATCGAGATCGGCGCCGAGGTGCACCTTCCGATCGTGATCATCGAGGGCCACGGCCACGGGCACTACCGCAAGCACAAGCACAAGAAGCACAAGCACAAGTACCGTCGATGGCGCCGCCGCGGCGACGACGATGACGACGACTAGTCCTCGTCGGAGTCGTCGGAGTCCTGATCTCTGTGCCGGCGCATGATCCGCTCGAGGGACTTGCGATGCACCTGCGCGATCTGCGCGGCCTCGTCGAGATCGTTGCCCGTCGCGCGCAGAAGTGCCGAGACGTATTCGCGCTCCATCTGCGCACGTGCGGCGCGAAGCGGTACCCGCTTGTGCACGGCTTGTTCGATCGAGCGGCCGAGCACCTCGACGGCGATGTCGATCGTCGCCTTCTCGATCACGTCCGGCTCCGCGAGGATCACCGCGCGCTCGACGACGTTGCGCAGCTCTCGCACGTTTCCGGGCCAGTCGTGACGCGACAGCTCTCCGCACAGCGCCTCGAGCAACTCGGGCGCGAGCGGTTGACGCTCACCGAGCGCGAGCCGCGCGAAGTGCGCCGCGAGCAGCGGGATGTCCTCGCGGCGATCGCGCAGCGCGGGCACCGTCATGCGGATGACGGCGAGCCGGTAGTAGAGGTCCGCGCGGAAGCGGTTCTCGGCGATCATGCGGGCGAGGTCGCGATGGGTCGCCGCGATCACGCGGATGTCCACCTTGATGGTGCGCTCGGCGCCCACACGCGTGACCTCGCCAGTCTCGAGGCAGCGCAGGAGCTTTGGCTGGTGCTCGACGGGAAGCTCGCCGAGCTCGTCGAGGAACACGGTACCTCCGTCGGCGCGCTCGAACACCCCGGCGCGCGCTGCGACTGCACCCGTGAACGCACCGCGCTCGTGCCCGAACAGCTCGCTCTCGACGAGCGACGGCGGGATCGCGCCGCAGTCGAGTACGACGAACGGCTTCTCGCGTCGCGTCGATCGCTCGTGGATCGCACGTGCGACGAGCTCCTTACCGGTGCCCGTCTCGCCCTGGAGGATCACGGAGGCGTCCGTCGGTGCCACGCGCGCGCACGTCGCGAACAGCTCGCGCATCGCGATCGATCGACCGAGCAGGCCCTCGAACGATTCTTCTGCAGCGAGCGGGATCTCGAACGGCGCGTCCGATGTCCGGAAGCGCAGGCGGCTCGCGCCCAGCTCGACGAGCGCGCCGTCCTCGAGGCACGCCTCGCGCACGCGCACGCCACCGACGCGCGTTCCGTTCGTCGAGCCCAGATCGCGCAGCACGAATTCGGTGTCCTCGACGTCGATGCGCGCGTGAAGGCGCGACACGGTCGAGTCGTCGAGCACTACGTCGGCGGACGCGTGCGTGCCGACGAGCAAGCTCCGCCCGTCGCCGGCGACCGTCGTGCCCGCCTTCGCGCCGCTCTCGATCTCCACGCGGTAGCCGCGAACCGACACTGCGACTGCCTTGCCTCCGACATTGATGATCGACGTCGGCGGGCGGCGTTCGCTGGACACTCGCTGACTGTACGGCAAGACGGGCGGCTAGAATGGGGACCGGTGTGACGGATCGAACGACGCCACTTCCGCTCTCGCACACCAACCCGGACGGACGCGTCGTCGCCGATCGCTATCGTCTGCGTTCGTTGATCGGCAAAGGCGGCACCGGCGCCGTCTACGAAGCGGAGCACATCGAATCCGGCGACAAGGTCGCGATGAAGATGCTGCTTCCCGATCTGCCCGAGACCGAGCAGATCGCCGAGCGCTACCGGCGCGAGGCACGGGCCGCGCCGCTGCTCGTCCACGACAACATCATCGCGGTGCGCGAGCTCGTGTCCGCCGACGACACGCTGTACCTCGTGATGGAGCTCGTCGACGGGCGACCGCTCGGCGAGGTCCTCGAGCGCGGCTCGATCGCCCCGCGGCGCACGCTCGTGCTCGCGCGCCAGGTGCTCGCGGCGCTCCAACACGCTCACGGGAACGGAATCGTTCACCGCGATCTCAAGCCCGACAACATCATGCTCGCGTCGATCGGGGACGAGCCTCGTCGTCACGAACAGGTCAAGCTCCTCGACTTCGGCATGCTGAAGCGCATCGACGAGGATGGCGACGGACCGACGAAGCTGACGCGCGCCGGCCTCGTCGCCGGAACGCCCGCGTACCTCGCACCGGAGCAAGCGCTGGGTCACGCGATCGACGCGCGCACCGATCTGTACAGCCTCGGCATCGTCGTGTTCGAGATGCTGACGGGCCGTGTCCCGTTCCGGAGCCCGGACCCGCTGATCGCCATGAAGATGCAGGTCTCGATGCCCGCGCCTCGCCTCGCGATCGCGGTGTCGCGCCCGTGGATCACTCCCGCGCTCGAGCAACTCGTCGGTCGCGCGCTCGCGAAGCGCCCCGACGACCGCTTCGCATCGGCGCGCGAGATGACCGACGCGCTCGACGAGGCGTTCGTGTCGCTGGACCACCTACCCCCGGAGTCGTAACCGCGGAGCAGTTCGGTTCCACGGAGCCCGATGGCTCCGATGCCCCCTGCCAAGCCCGTGGAATCTCGACGGTCCCCGAGGCATGCCCGTTGCGTACGTATCGTACTGATGGAGGCAACGAATCTCGTCGGGGAGGTCATCGACGGCCGGTATCGCATCGACGCGGCGATCGGCGAAGGCGCGATGGGCAGCGTGTATCGCGCCGAACGCATCCACCTCGGTCGCGCGGTCGCCGTGAAGCTCATGAACGACGAGATCCCCGACGAGGCGTCGCGCCAGCGCTTCGAGCGTGAAGCGGTCGCGATGGCGAAGCTCGAGCATCCGCACTGCGCGTCCGTGCTCGACGTCGGGGTGTACGGCGACCGGCCGTTCGTCGTGATGGAGCTCGTTCGCGGACAGACGCTCAAGGAGGTGATCGCCGCGGGCGCGCTCCCCGTGGAGCGCGCGATGGCGATCATGCGGCAGGTCCTCGCAGGTCTCGCGCACGTCCACGAGCGCGGCATCATCCATCGCGACATCAAGCCATCCAACATCGCGCTCGCGGGCTCGGGAACACATGACCACGCGAAGATCCTCGACTTCGGACTCGCGCGGATCGGCAACGAGACCTCGGCGCTGACGTCGGGCTTCGCGCTCGGCACGCCGCAGTACATGGCGCCGGAGCAGGTGCGTGGAACGCAGCTCGATCATCGCGTCGACCTCTACGCGTGTGGGCTCGTCCTGTTCGAGCTGCTCACGGGCACCAAGCCGTACGGCTCGGCGCCGAGCGATCCGCTGCAGGTGTGCATGCAGCACCTGAACGCAACACCCGCGCGGCTCGCCGACGCGCGGCGCGGCGTCGCGTTCGGCACGCTCGAGGACGTCGTGTCGCGCGCACTCGCAAAGGACCCCGCGCAGCGGTTCGCGAGTGCCGACGAGATGGCGCACGCACTCGAAGACGCAGCTCGCTCGATCGCGGGCGAGACGGCAACGCCCGATGCGACGATCGCGTTCGACCTCGACTCCTCGATCATCCACGAGTCCGCGCCCGCGCTCCCCCCGCCTGCGATTCCGCGTCCACGAAAGCTCACCGCGCGTATGCACCTCGTGATCGCAGGCGTCGCGCTCGTCGCGAGCGTCGTCGTGCTCGCGGCGGTACTCGCGCGCGAACCGACGCGCGTGGCGACCGCCGCACCGCGCGCGGCGGCGCCTGCGCCGGCTGCTGTCCACGAACCGATCGAGATACAGATCGATCCCGTCGCCGAACTGATCGTGACAACTCGCGAGCTTGCCAGCTCCGGGCGGCGCGAGAACGCGCTCGATCTCCTGCTCGACGCACAAAAGACTCACCCCGACGACGCGCGCATCCCGTACGAAGCGAGCCGCCTCTACCTCGACAAGATGTGGTGGGCCGACGGGCTGAAGTACGCGCGCGCGGCGTTCGTGCTCGATCCCACACTCCGGTCCGACCGCGAGTTGACCCGCCTCGTCGTTCGGTCCTTCAACACGACCCCGACCCGTGATTCAATGCTGGGACGGTTCCTGCGTGAAGAGATGACGACGTCGGCCAAAGCTGCACTCGAGGACACGGCGCACGGACATCCGAATCCGATCGTGCGCGCGCGCGCGACGGCGGAGCTCCGGAGGTACTGATGCGCGCGCTCGTGGGTTTAGTACTTGTCGCGGGGTGCGGATTCCACGTCACGTCAGGCGCGGGCACAGGAGTCGACAGCGGGCCGAATGACGCCCGCGACGCGCCCGTGGACTCGATGATCGACGCCGACCCGACGGCGGACACCGATGGCGACGGTGTTTTCGATGTCGCTGACAACTGTCCGACCCTCGCGAACAGCGACCAGCGCGACTACGACACCGACCAGCGTGGCGACCCCTGCGATCGGTGCCCGCACATCGCTGACGCGAGCGATCCCGACCAGGACAACGACGGCGTCGGTGACGACTGCGACCCGTATCCCGCCGATGGGGGCGAAGTACGTCAGCGATGGACCAGCTTTCATGCCGTGACGGAGATCAACGGATGGAGCGCGATCAGCGCCTGGGACGTCAACACCATGGGCGTTGCCCCGACTTCGAGCATCGTGACGTCCGGGCTACAGCCCACGACGCCCACCGGCAAGCTGGCGGCATCGACGATGGTCCGGATCGACAACACGTTCGGTGAGAACGACGCCGCTGGCGTCTGCATGGCGGACACGTTCACCGGCAACGAGTACTACTGCTGCGCACTGTTCGGCGCCAATGGCGGCCTCGAGCTACGCATCGAAAACCGGTGGGACGGCGGGAGCGATCAGAGCACGGTGGCGTGGCCGGGGAGTACGACCGTGGGGACACGGATCGCGATCAGCGGCGCGATCCTCGACGAAGAGACGCGATGCGTGTTCGAGGAGGTCGGCGGCAACGCGCCCGTCGTCCGTACCGGCAACCGTGGCGAGAGCGCCCCCACAGGCCGGCCGACGATCTACACGGATCGCGTGATCGCGAGCTTCCGCTACCTGTTCGTCGTCTCGGTCGGCCCGGGCCCAGATTAGCCGTCACTTCTCGACGTCATCGACGACCTTGCCTTCGGGCTTGACGGTCTTACCGAGCGGTACCTTTCCTTTCCCTCCCAGCTTCGTCGGCTTGCCGCCGGGAACTTTCACCACTGGGACCTTTCCGCCGGTGACTCGCTTGATCGGCGGCTTCGGCGGCTTCACAGCGGCGCTCCCTGCGCCACTCCCCGCGGCCTCCGGGCCGGCAGCGGCGACGACAGGTGCAGCGTCGACGGGTGCGGCCTCGTTCGCATCGGGTGGCGGGGTCGTCGCGACCTCCGCGGCATCGGATGCGAGGTCCGCGGCGTCGACGATCACCCCCACCGCCGGCGCAGGATCGCGTTGCGCGGCGGCGCGCGGCGCGCTCTCGTCGTCACCGGACAGCGCGAACGCGACACCGGTCGCTCCACCCGCGAGCGCGAGCGCGGTCGCGCCGGCGAGCACGAGGCGCGAAACCTTCCGCGGTGCGGTGAGTGCTCGGACGTCGCGAGCGAGCGCGGTGACCGTCGCGTAGCGCGCCGTAGCATCCGGTGCGAGTGCGCGATGGACGATCGCGTCGACGCGGCGATCGGTCCCGGCGGGGCCGAGCGTACTCGGAGGCGCGAAGCTCCCGAGCGGAAGCTCGCCGGTGAGCATCTCGTAGAGGATGACACCGAGGGCCCAGATGTCCGCGCGATGATCCACCGCGTGCGCGTCCTTGCGCTGCTCGGGCGCGAGGTAGTGGAACGTCCCCATCGCGATGTTCGTGCGCGTGAGCGTGAGGATCGACGTGTCGGTCCCCAGCTGCGCGAGTCCGAAGTCGGCGACCTTCACACCAACGTTGCCGACAAGAATGTTCGCGGGCTTGAGATCGCGATGCACGATCCCTGCGGCGTGAGCGGCCGCGACGCCATCGCAGACCTGGCCGAAGATGTCGACGATCTCGACGAGCGAGAGGCGACTCGTCGCGAGGCGCGCCGCGAGGTCGCGACCCTCGACGAGCTCGGTCACGATATACGCGAGCTCGCCCTGCTCGCCGTGATCGAGGAAGCGTACGACACGCGGGTGGTCGAGGCGGCGCATCGCCTCGGCTTCACGCGAGAACCGCGCGAGCATCGCGGCGCGTTCGGTGCCGGAGCTTGGCCGCAAGATCTTGATCGCGACGTCGCCGTCGTCGCCACGCGCGCGATACACGGTGCCCATGCCGCCGGCGCCGACACGCTCGACGAGCGTGCGCCCCGCGACCGTGGTGCCGGTGAGATCGATCTCGAGCGCGAGCTGCGCGGCCGGCGGCGTCCCATCCGCGGTGCCGATGCGAGATAGTGGCGCGGCGAGGCCACACGCGGTGCACGCGAGCTGCGTGTCGCCGACGGCGAGCCTGACGCCCGATCCGCAGACGGGACAGCGCACGTTCACGCGTCACCTCCGAGCTCGTATTCGCGCAGCTTCCTGTCGAGGGTTGGGCGCGAGATACCCAGGACCCGCGCGGTCGCGGACTTGTTGCCGTTGTTCGCGGAGAGCGCGGCGCCGATCTGTTCCTTCTCGAGGCGCGCGATCGCGTCTGCGAGCGTGCCCGGAACCGGGCGGCCCTGATGTGCGCGTTGCTCCGGCGCGAGGTCATCGACCTCGACGACGCCGCCATCGTGGAGGACGAGCAAGCGCTCGACAGCGTTGCGGAGCTCGCGCACGTTGCCGGGCCACGGATAGCGGTCCCAGATCGCCTGCGCTTCGGGCACGAGCGTCGGTGGGCGACGCCCGAGCTCGGTGCCGAGCTGCGCGAAGAAGTGCGCCGTCAGCGCCGCGATGTCGGCCGCACCACGCACGCGGAGCGGCGGAACCTCGACGGTGATCACGGCGAGGCGCCAGAACAGATCCTCTCGGAACGCACCCGCCGCGCAGCGCGCGCGGAGATCGCGGTGGGTCGCGGCTACGACGCGCACGTCGACATCGATCGGCTGCTCGCCGCCCACGCGATAGAAGCGACGATCTGCGAGCACGCGCAGGAGCTTCGCCTGCGTGGACGCGCCGAGCTCGCCGACCTCGTCGAGGAACAGCGTGCCGCCGTCCGCCTGCTCGAAGCAGCCGCGCCGCCGCTTGCTCGCGCCGGTGAACGCGCCCTGCTCGTGACCAAACAGCTCGCTGTCGAGGAGTGTCTCGGTGAACGCGGCGCAGTTCACGGCGACCCACGGTCCGGGACGCCCGGCCGAGACGTGATACGCGCGCGCGACGAGCTCCTTGCCGGTGCCGCTCTCGCCGAGGACGAGCAGCTGGGTGCCCGCGGTGCCCGCGCGCACGGCAGCGTCGATCGCTGCGCGCAGCTTCTTGTCGTCGCCGATGATCGATGGCGATGCGGCCGGCGTCACGGGGCGTGGTCGCGTGCGTGCGACCGCGAGCGCGACCGCCGGTGCGAGCGCAGCGATCCGCGCGAACATCGCGTCGTCGAAGCTCGCGCGCCGCGAGTGATCGAGGTGCAGCGCACCGACGACCTCGCCCTCGTGAACGAGTGGCGTCACGACGACGGAGCGCAGATCGTACGCGAGGACGGAGCGCGCACTCGCGAACGACACGTCGCCCTGAGCGTCGTCGACAGCGAGCGCGACCCGCTCTCCCATCGCGCGACGCAGCAGCGTCGTCGACGTGGTGACCGAGCGACTGCCGTGCACGCTCAGTGGCTTGAGCGCGCCCTCGCGATTCGTGGACACGAGGCACGCCCGCTCGGCGCCGACGTCCTCGCACAGCGCCGCGAGCAGCGCGCCGAGCCCGCCGCGATCCGCATCGCCGATCAGCGCGAGCCCGCGTGCGTGATCGCGCGCGAGATCCGCCGCCGAACGTACGAGGTTCGCGGGCAACCGTCGCGCGCCGCGCGCCGCCGCCTCGTCGGGAACGAGCAACACGCGATTGTCACCGTCGCGATCGCCGATCACGTCGATCGGTGGATCGAACAACAGGCGGTTCGATCCGAGCTCGATCACCGCACCTTCGCGCAGCGCGACCTTGGCTTCGCGCACGACCGTGCCGTCGACGCGCGTGCCGTTACGGCTGCCGAGATCCTCGAGCTCCCAGCCGTTCGCGTGCCGCCGCACGGTGGCGTGACGGCGCGAGAGCTCGGTGTCGGCCAGCTGCACCTCGCACTCCGACGAGCGACCGATGGTCGCTTCATCGCCGACGGCGAACTTCACCAACGGTCGTTCGTCGCGGAGGAGGATCAAGCCGGCCATCGAGGAGAACCCTGCGGACAACTGTAGCGCGGCGGCGTTCATGCCGTCTGGCCCTCCGCCACGGGGGCCGTGAAACGGAGGAAGTCGACGGCCGCATCGCCGATCGCGTGGTGTCCGCCGCGGACCGGGACCAAGCGAAGGCGCGGCGCGGTGGTCTCCTTCTCCGCCGTCGGAAGCGGTGCAGCGGGGGCCGCCGACCTCCAGAACTCGAGCGCACGCCGGCGATTTCCGTCTCCACCGCTCGCGTCGAACGCGCCCGCACCGACGAGGATCGTCAAGCGCGGCTTCTCGGGGCGCGACGCGAGAATCGCCCACGATCCGTCGAGCGCGTTCCAGTGATAGTTGCCGTCGGCGAAGATCACGTCTGCGAGGCGCACGGGCATCCCGCCGGCATGGAAGTTCGCGGCCGAGAGCTGCGCGAGCGCGCCCTGCACGCCTTTGCCGCCGCGCGAAAAGCCGATCAGCGACACGCGCAGATCGAGCGCGCGGCGATCCGCACCGAGCGACGTCGCGATCTTCGTGCGCACCTCGTCGAGGAAGACGAGGAAGTCGCCGGGAGCCGCGTGCCCACCGGCGCACGTGCGCGCGGCGCAGCCCGCCTTCCAGTGCTCGTTTTTCGACGCGCGGTCACCCAGCGTCGACGACGGGGAGTCGGGCGCGACGTAGACGGCGTTGCCCTCGAGGCGGGCCATCGAGGCGACGTGTCGCGTCTTCATCGCGCCGTTCTCGAACGACCCGATGCCTTCCATGTAGACGACGACATCGATCGCGCGTGTCGCGTCGAGCTTGTTCGGTACGTACACGAGCGTGTCGCGACCACCACCCACGCCGCGCAGCTTGCCGAGCCACACCTCGCCGTCGAGCGAATACGAGGTCGTCGCGCTGCGTACTGCCTTCGCCGTGCGCCGTGCGCCGCCATCGAGATCGAGGTGCGCACCAGAAGCAGACACCGTCGTTCCGAGGACCATTGCAACGAGGAGGGCGAATCGGCGCATGCCCCTGGTTCAGCAACCAGGAGGCCACGCAAAAGCGATGTTGATTCAGCATCTTACTGAACGTGACACGTCACATCACGTTGCGTCTGTAAAGCCGCTTTACGAAGCTCAGAGGCAGACTGGCGGCGTACCCGGGCACGTCCCGTTGCCGTTGCGCCAGCGCGAGACGCGGCAGCTCGCGACATTCGTGAACGTGTTGTTCGAGACGAGCGACGGTCCATCGAGATCTGATTGCCAGCCGCTCACGATGCCACCCGCCGCCGAGTCCGAGATCGTCGAGTCGGTGATGAACACGTCGTCCGGACGCCAGTTCGCGATGATCAGCGCCGCGTCATTGTCGCCCTCACCACATCCGAACCCGGCGCTGCCCGAGTCGCCGCCTGCGTACTCGATGCGCACGTGGGACATCACGTTGCCCGTCGCGGCACCACCTCGCCATTCGATGCCACCCCAGTCACCCGCCGCCGGCGTTGGCGCCGACGAGGTCAACACGATCGGCTGCGCAGCGGTGCCCTGCGCGATCACGCGCACCGGGAAGATGTTCACGGGCAGCGCACCGTTCGAGCTGCCGAGGGTCATCGCCCAGATGTTCGCGGGTCCGCCCGCGGAGAACTTGATCGTGACGCCCGCTTCGATCGTCAGCGTGCTGAGACCACCCGCGGCCACCGACGTCTGCGGTGCCATCGAGAACGAGTCGGCGATCTGGTACGGCACGCCGCGCGACGGGAACACGATGGTCGAATCGAGAAGGCTCGACGAGTTCGAGAGGCGGATCGCGTCGATCGCGTTGCCGGTGTACGTACCCGTCGGGACCGTCGAGACCGCCGGGCCTTCGACGGCGAGCGGGTAGCGTGCGAGCATATTTGTACCGGGCATGGTGCCGGCACCGGTGATCACGAGGTTCGCGGAGTCCGCGGTGAACACGCTGCGATTGACGAGGTTCACGCCGAAGCCCGCCGAGCCTTCCACGGTCACGTCGACCACCCGTAGATTTGCCGTGGTCCCCATGTTGCCGCCATTCCCCGAGGCAACGATGGAACCGCCGCCGTTCTGCGCGGTGTCCGGATCCGCACCGCCCGAGAGATGAACGTGCTCGAAGTCGATGCGGCCCGTCGGGAACGCGCGGATCGATCCCCACGGCATCGCCGCGTCGGCGCGCTCGAACGTGATGCCGCGGATCGTGCCGCCGACCGATTCGCCCTGCGCGACGAGTGCCGCGGACGGACCGGTGTTCGCGCCGATCGTGATCGTGAAGCCCTTGCGGATGCGGACCACCGCACACGGCTCGATCGTCAGGGTCGCGTTCTGCACGCTAACGTTGAACGTGAGGATGTGTGGGCTCGCTGCTGCTGTCCACGTCTCGTCCAAGCCGATCGTTCCCTGGTGCTCGGTACCCGCACCTGTCACGGGAGGGCACGATTGATCCGCATCGGGTGGCGGCGCATCCGGCAACGGATTCACCATCCCGTCGTCCCCACACCCCACAACCAGCGCAAACGTCACGACCCAACGCATCCGAGGATCATAGAGAAAACCGTGGCCCATGGTGAAGTAGAGGGACCTCGAGAGATCCGTCGCACCGGAACCCGTGGGTGACCAAGCACCCTCTCGATCCTGCGACATCAGAGTTCGCGAGTCGTGGCGCAGACTTCGCGTGACTCGCGACTTCTTCGCGACTTTGCGCGAACCGCGCATCCAGAGGCACCCAACTCTGGAGACGATTTCATGTTCCGCCTGTTCTGTTCGCTGTCGTGCGTTGCCTTTATCGCGTGTGGCCCCGGTTCCGGTTCGATGACGAGCGAGCCACCCGTGGATGGTGGTTCGAACACGCCGGTGCTCGATCCCGCCGACTGCGCCGCGTTCGCGGCGAGCCTCGCCGCCGCCGGCACCACCTGCGGGACGCCGCTCCCCTCCGGCGCACAGGCCATGTTCGAGCAGTGGTGCCGAAAGGGCGTCACCGCCGCCCAGATGTGCGGTGGCGATCCGTCCGCGGGCCTCGACTGCTTCGCGACGCCCGACGCGAACGACTGGCAGTGTGTCGGCGCGTTCGGTCCGTATCCGGCGTGCGGCGGAGACCTCGCGGCCGCGCTCGGCGCGTTCTGCGTGATCGCGATGGGCAACCCGCAGTGCGCGAGTGGCATCGCGTGCGACTTCGACGCCGATTGCTCGAACGGCACGAAGTGCAACAGCGCGACGGGCCAGTGCGTGGGCGAAAACGCGTATTGCGTCGGCCTACCGTGCCGCTTCGACGCGGACTGCCCGAACGGCGAGAAGTGCAACGGCGCCGAGGGCGCGTGCGTCGCCGAGTAAGCTCACTCGCGCGAGAGCGTGTGGCGCAGCGAGTAGTCGAGGTGGCCGGCGATTCGGCCCATCGCGCTGTCGAGCTCGGTGCCGGTGAGGCGCATCGCGTCGGCGACGTGCCGGCGCGTACGGCGCAGCAGCGTCTCGCGGATCTGCGCGATCCACCGCGCGGCCGTCGCGCGATGCACGCCGTAGAGCGCGCCGAGCTCGTCGATCGTCGCGCCGTAGATGTATTGCTGGCGGATGAGGTTTCGCTCGCGCGGCGTGAGCTGTGCGAGCGCGACCGAAAACGCGTCGCGATATACGCGCTGCTCGTCCGGCGACAGCTGCGTGCTCTCGTCGAGCTTCACGGCGTCGGGCAACCCCTCGGGGAGCGGTGCCTCGCGCTTTCGTGCGCGCATGATCTGCACGGCCTCGCGCACCGCGATCACGCGCAGCCAGCCGCGCAGATCGCCGCGCCCGCGGAAGTCGGTGATCTTCCCGTCGCCGCCGGTACCGAGCACGCGCTCGCGCACGGCCGCGGTGACATCGGCAACGAGCGCGCTGCCTCCATCGAGGTGCGCGATCGCTTCGCCGACATGCGCGAGCTGCGCGTCGAATGCTCGCAGCGCCGCCGCGTCCCTTCGCGCGATCGCACACGCGAGCCACAGATCCGTGATGCACAGGGTGCGCAGCGCTTCGTCGAGCGTCGTGTCCGGAACCCCGGCGCGCTCGGCGACGTACGCGACGAAGTCCTCGTCGGTGATCGACACGTCGGGCCAGGCTTCACGTGAAGCCGCGAGGACCTCGGCCAACAGCGGGGACACCACGGGCCGCCATGGTAGCGTGGCACGTGTGCCCGGGCGAGGAGACGATCGCAGCCTATGCGGCCGGTCGACTCGCGCGCGTCGAGCGCGACGGCGTCGATAGTCACATCGACACGTGCTCTGCGTGTCTCGAGCTGGTCGCCGCGCTCGCCAAGCTCGCCACCGTCGACGGGCTCGCCGGGCACGCGGCGGACCCTCCGTCGATCGGCGTGCCATCGATCCCCGACACACGCGAGGGTTGGACGCCCGGCGGGACGCTCGGGCGCTACGTGCTCCTGGCCCGGCTCGGCGCCGGCGGCATGGGCGTCGTGTACTCCGCGTACGATCCCGATCTCGATCGCCGCGTCGCGGTGAAGGTGCTGCGCCGCACGCGCACGGGCGACAGGCTGCGCGAAGAAGCGCGCGCGATCGCCAAGCTCGCGCACCCGAACGTCATCGCCGTCCACGACGTGGGCGACGCCGACGGTGAAGTGTTCGTCGCGATGGAGCAGGTCGAGGGCGCTACCGTGCGCGACTGGCTGCGGACACCGCGCACGACGGGAGAGATTGTCGACGTGTTCGTGCAGGCAGGTCGCGGCCTTGCCGCCGCGCACGTGGCCGGCATCGTCCATCGCGACGTGAAGCCGAGCAACATCATCGTCGGCGCCGATGGCCGAGCACGCGTACTCGACTTCGGCCTCGCGCACACGGACGTGGACGCGAGCGAAGGCACACTCGCCGGCACGCCCGCGTACATGGCGCCCGAGCAGCGGCGCGCCGAGCGGACCGATGCGCGCGCGGATCAATACGCGTTTGCCGTCGCCCTCTCGGAGGCGCTGTTCGGCACGGATGCACGCAACGCGACGCTCGCCGGCGATGGCGAGTCCCGTGATGGCGACGCGGGCGACAACCGCGCCACCTGGGAAGCTCTACGCGATGGAACGCGCGGCACGAAGCGCACCGATGTCAGCGCTCGTGTTCGCGCGGCGCTGGATCGAGCGCGCAGTGAACGCCCGGACGACCGGTTCGCCTCGATGGACGACCTGCTCGCGGAGCTGGTCCCCGTGCCGCCGCGCGCGAGGTACTGGGTCCTCGTCGCGGCGCTGGTCGCGATCGGCGCCGTCGGCGCGATCGTGATCGCGGTGACCCGCGCGCCGGCAGTCGCCGCGTGCGAGAAGTCCGGTGTGGCACTCGATCGCGTGTGGAGCAACGCCCGGCACGACACGCTGCGGGCGAGCTTCGAGGCGACGAAGATCCCGTACGCCGGCGCCGCGGCGACCGCTGCGATCGCGCAGCTCGACGCGTGGAGCGATCGATGGCGCGCGCAGGCCGATACCACGTGTCGCGCGACGCTCGTCGACAAGGTACAACCCGCGGCGACGAACGCGCTGCGCACGAGCTGCCTCCACGGGATCGCACAGCAACTCGCACCGCTCGTCGACCTCGCCATGAAGGCGGATCCGGAGATGGTGGCGCGCGCCGGCAAGCTCGCCGACGGCCTGCCGGCGCCCGAGCGATGCGCCGATGTCGCCGCGCTTGTCGCCGTTCCCCCGCCGCCCGCGGGTTCGGCGAGCGCGATCGAGGCGCTGCGCGCGGAGCTCGCGCCGTACGAGGCCGCGTTCCTCACCGGCCGCGCAAACCAAGTGCGCACGGCCGTGATGGCCCTGCGCGAGCGCGCGAAGGCGACCGCATATGGCCCGATCATCGCGCGCGCCGAGCTGCTCGTCGGGCGCCTGGAGATCAGCGCCGCGCGCTATCCGGAGGGCATCGCCGCGCTGCACGTCGCCGCGCAGGCCGCGACGGGCGCCCGTGATCTCGAGACGCTCGCCGACGTGTGGATCGAGCTGAGCAAGGCGCTCGGCAACGACGTGCGCACGTCTGCCGAGGCCGAGCTGTTCGACGGCTATGCACAGGCGCTGATCGGCCAGCTGCCCGGCCGCGAGGAGCGCACGCTCGAGCTCGCGTTCGCGCGGTGCAATCGCAACGTCACCGCGGCGCAGGCGGCGGGGGCCGCGAAGCACTGCGAGGAGACGATCGCGCTCGGCGAGCGGGCGTCGCGGCCGAAGCGCGCCGTCGTGAACGCCGCGCGTGCCCGCCTCGGTCACTTCCAGCGGCTGCAGGGGGACCCTGATCGCGCACTCGCGACGTTGCAGGTCGCGCTCGACGAGGCGATCGCGATCCACGGGCCGCAGCACCCCGAGGTCGCGATCGCGCGCTACGGACTCGGCATCACGCTGATCGATCGCGAGAGCTTCGACGCCGGCATCGCGCAGCTCCGGCAGGCACTCGCGATCCGCGAGGTCGCGTATCCAGGGAGCAACGTACACATCGCCGAGTCGTGGATCGGCCTCGGGGATGCGCTCGGTGCGAGCGGTAAGGCCGCCGACTCGGTGGAGCCGATCGAACGCGGCCTCGCGATCCTCGAGTCGCTCGGTCAAGGCGAGAGCGCGCACGCGGCGAACGCGCACATCCTCGTCGGAATGTCACTGCAGGAGCTCGGCCGCCTCGACGATGCGCTCGCGCACTTCGTCCGGGGTGCGGACATCGCCGATCGCAAGCTTGCCAATCGCGAGGCGATCGTCGCGATGGGACTGCGCCTCGCTGCGAGTATCGAGATCGGGCGCGAGAGTTACGCCGCCGCCGTGCCTCACCTCGAGCGCGCGATCCGCGTCCTCGAGCGCGGCAAGGCCTCGCCGGCAGAGCTCGGCAAGACGCAGTTCGCGCTCGGCCAGGTGCTATACGAGCTCGGTCCGAGCGAGCGCGATCGCGCCAAGGCGATGGTCGCCGCCGCCCGCACGAGCTACGCGGCCGCCGGTGCGGCAGGCGCCGCGGGCATCGCCGAGGTCGACACGTTCCTGCGCGGCAAGTGAGCGAGGCGCCCGAGGTGCGTCGCGCCGAAGCCCGAGGTGTTCGGCGCGTGCCAGGTGCCGCTCGCGGCCCGATGGCCCGAGCTCGTGCGCGTGATCCCCAAGCTCGAGGTCCCGCTCGACGCGTGGGTCGTGATGCACGAGGACCAGCGGTCGCTGCGCCGGGTCCGCATCGTCTTCGACGCGCTGGTCGAGGGCCTCGCCGACTACGCGCGGCCTCGACAACGCTAGAGGCACGTGTGTCGAGCCGGCCTCGAGCGTTTCGCGAACCGACTACCTACGACTCGACGAGCTTCGCGAGCGCAGCATCGTCACGCGCGAGCATCGCGGCCTCGACATCGAGCGCGAGCTGATCGCGGCCACATGTCACGACGGCCGCGATCGCACCCTTCTCGCGATACACCACGTGCGCGTCGCGCTTCTCGAGGCTGCCGTGGATCACCGGCGCATCGAACTGCTCTGCGTGTCCGACGTACCCGAACGTCACGTCGTAGTGCTGGCTCCAGAAGAACGGCACGTCGCGCCGTACGCCGCGCCCGAGGATCGAGCTCGCGACTGCCTGGCCATGGCGCGTGGCGACCTGGAAGTGCTCGATGCGCACCGCATCGCCGTTGTACGGATAGCGTGCGATGTCGCCGGCGGCCCAGATGCTCGGCGCGGCGCGCAGCTCGTCGTCGACGACGACGCCCTTGTCGATCGCGAGACCCGCGGCTGTCGCGAGGTCGAGGCGCGGGCGGACGCCGACCCCCATGACGACGAGGCTCGCTGGCAGCAACGTGCCGTCGTCGAGCTCGACCGTGTCGCGCGTGATCCGCGCTGGCTTCTTGCCGAGCCGAAACGTAACGCCCTTCGCTTCGTGCAGCGAGCGCACGAACGCGCCGATCTCGTCGCCGAGCACGCGCGCGAGAGGAACGGCTTCCGGCGCGACGACGGTGACCAGAACCCCTCGCGTGCGTAGCGAGGCCGCGGCCTCGAGACCGATGAAGCTCGCGCCGATCACGACCGCGTGCGCGTCCTTTGTCGCGCTCGCTCCGATCGTTTTGCAGTCGGCGAGCGTGCGTAACACGTGGACGTGCGGCAGGTCCCCGCCTTCGATCGGCAAGCGGATCGGCTCAGCGCCGGTCGCGAGCACGAGCGCCTCGTACGGCAACTTGCCGCCACCGGAGAGCATCACGGTGCGCGCGTCGCGATCGATCGACGTCGCGGCCTCTCGCACGAACGTGATGTTGCTACCGGCCAGCGCGTCGGCGCTGCGGAGGAATGCCCACTCGGCCGGTGCGGTGCCGGCGAGGATGTCCTTGGACAGGTTCGGGCGATCGACGGGATCCGAACCCTCACTCGACGCGATCGTGATCGAGCCGCGATGGCCCTCGGCGCGCAGCGCCTCCGCGCATGCAAGGCCCGCGGTGCCACCGCCGATGATGACGACCGAGGACGGCGTGTCCGTTGGCTCCGGCGTCACGTCGCGTTTCGCGCCGACACGAATGCGTCCACCCTCGAGCACGACGTCGTAGCAGGCGATCGCCGAGAGCGCCGGACCGTGTGCGCGACCCGTCGCCAGATCGAAGCAAGCGTGGTGCCACGGGCAGTGAATCGCACCGTCGAACACGCGACCTTCTGCGAGCGGGCCACCGTAGTGCGAGCAGCTCGCGCCGAGCGCGTGGATCGACGCGTCGGACTTCACGAGGACGATCGCCTCTCCGTTCGCGTGGCCGAGCAGTGGTGATCCCTCGACGAGCGTGGATGTGTCGACACCCGCACCGAGGTCGGGTCCTGACAGCGGTGCTTGTTCGCCCATCTCGTTCTCCTGGGTGGAGAACGTCGCACCCTAAGACCTCGATGTAACGCGGGTGAAGTGTCGTTTGACAGTCCACCCTGACTGTTTCTGCGGTATGACCGCCGCATGGACTTCGCTCTCGACGCCGAGCAAGACCTCATCGTCCAAACCGTTCGCAAGTTCGCGGACCGAGACCTGCGCGGCTGGGCGGCCGACGCAGATCGCGCTGGAGCGCCGCCCGATCGACTGACCGCGCTCGGGAGCGAGCTCGGCTTCTTCGTCGATGCGGTACCCGCCGCGAACGACGGCCTGCTCGAGGGAGACTACTCTCACCTCACGCGTGCGCTGCGCGGATACGAGCTCGGTCGCGGCTGCCCTGCCCTCGCCGCGCTCCTCGAGACGAACGTCGAACCGGCACTCGCGGTCGGTGCGTGGGGCAGCGGCGCGGCGAAGAACTCGCTGTTCGCCGCGCTCGCGGCCGGTGGACTCGCGAGCTTCGTGCACGACAGCCGAGGCGCGCTCGAGATCGCCGCGCAGGGCGACGCGCTGCGTGTCACCGGCAAGCTCGGCCCGTCGCCGGCACTCGGTGCCGCGACGCACGTGCTCGTCGCGACGAACAGCGTGTTGTTCCTCGTCGCCAACGTGAACGCAAACGCGATCACGCCGTCGGGCTGGCGCGCCGCAAAGTGGGGCACCGCGACGCTCGCTCAGCTCGAGGTCCCCGCGGATTTCGTGCTGTCGCGCGATCCGGCCGTGATCACCGAGGTGCTCACGTGGGCGCGCGTCTCGCTCGCAGCCCGCGCCGCCGGTGTCGCGGTCGCGTCGATGGAGCACGCCGAAGGCTACGCGCGCGACCGCGTCCAGTTCGGCCAGCCGATCGGCACGTTCGAGTCGCTGATCCGCCTTCGCGACGACGCGTTGACCATGGCGGGTGCCGCGCGCCTATACGCGCTGCACGCCGCGTGGGCGATCGATCGCCGGTTGCCCACCGCCGCGGATCTCGCGAGTCGCGCGCGCGTGATCGCGGGTGACGCCGTCGCGCGCGCGACCATCGACGCCGTGCAGATCTACGGAGGCTACGGCTTCGTGAACGACTTCCCCGTCGAGAAACTGATGCGCGACGCACGCGCCTTCGAAGCGTTGTACGGCGACGAGCGACTCGGCCGTGTCCTCGCCCAGAAAGAAACGCAGGGAGCGAAGTGACCATGGACATCTTCCACGACCAGCCCATGTTCCAGGGCATCCGCCAGATGCTCGGCGCATTCGCGAAGCAGCAGATCCGGCCGATCGCGGCAAAGCACGACGCCGAGGAGTCGATGCCGTGGGCGCTAATGAAGAGCGCGCAGGCATTCGGCCTTACGCAGTCCACGCTCCTCGAGGGGCGCAAGAGGCTCACCGGCGTCGAAGAGGATCCCGATCCGAAGAAACCGAAGTCGCAGGCCCGCCTCGCAGTCGCCGCGTCCGAGGAGATGGCGTGGGGCTGCGCGGGCATCGCGCTCGCCCTCGGCGGAAGCGGACTCGCATGTACGCCCGTCGCGCGCATGGGCACCAACGAACAGAAGGCGGAGTTCAAGAAGCTGCTCGAAGGCGCCGACGAGCACGGCCACATTCACGTCGCCGCGATGGCGCTGTCGGAGCCCGCGACCGGCTCGGACATCTCGGGCCTCAAGACCACCGCGCGCCCCGACGGCGATCACTGGATCATCCGCGGCAGCAAGCAGTGGATCACGAACGGCCAGTCCGCGAACGTCTACGTCGTGTGGGCGCAGACCGAGGCGGCCGCGGGTCGCGCCGGCGTGCGCGGCTTCATCGTGCCGCGCGTGACGCCGGGCCTCGTGCCGGGCAAGAAGGAGCACAAGCTCGGCATCCGCGCGTCGGAGACGGCGCAGGTCCACTTCGAGGACGTGCGCATCCACAAGGACATGATGCTCGGCATCGCGCAGGAGAAGTCCGAGAAACCCGACGGCGGTGGCCTCGGCGACACCAAGAAGATGCTCGACTCCACGCGTCCCGTCGTCGGCGCGCAGGCAACGGGCATCGCTCGCGCCGCGTACGAGTTCCTGCTCGATCGCGTGCGCGGCGGCTCGCTGCACGGCACGCCGATGGCCAGCCACCAGCACATCATGTTCGAGCTTGCCGACATGGCCATGGAGATCATGTCGTCGCGTCTGCTCGCGCACCGCGCGGCGTGGATGGCCGACCATCACATCGAGAACGTGATGGAGTCATCCATGGCCAAGGCACACGGCGCGCGTACCGCGCAGATGGTCACTACGCGCGGCATGGTGCTCCTCGGCGAAGAAGCGCTCGAGCCGGGCCACCCGATGGAGAAGTGGTACCGCGACGCGAAGATCTACGACATCTTCGAGGGCACGGGTCAGATCCAGCGGCGCATCATCGCGAAGCAGCTCACGGGTCAGAATCCGACGTAGGTCTCGGGATGTCCGCGACCTGGATCGCGATCGGCACGCGGACGGGCCGCAGCACATCACTGTCGCGCATCGTGACGAGGCGGGCATATCCCGTCGGTGTCGGCTCCGTGTAGACCTCGACCTCGAGGCTACCCGGCCGCGAAGCGTTGATGATCCAGTACTCCGGTACGCCCGCTTCGGCGTAGATCGCGAGCTTGATCCCGCGGTCCTTGCGAAGCGATGTGTTCGAGACCTCGATCAACAGCAGCGCCGTCGACGGATGCTGGAGCCCCGCCTCAGCAGAAACGACGAGATCTGGGAGCGTCACGGAGTACTCGGAAGCATCGAACGGCATCCCCGGCCGCACGCGGAACTCCTCGTCGAGTCCGCGGATCAACCGCCGAAGTAACCACTCCACTGGCGCGGAGTGACGTGGCTCCTCCTCCGGGCTCATGAGGACGATGACCCCGCGGAGCAACTCGACTCGTTCATCCTCGAACGAGCTGTGGCTCGTGAGGTGATAGAACTCGGCGCGGCGCAGCGGTCGAATGCTGTCCGCCAGATCGCTCGGGGTCGGCATCGAAACGAACATAGCATCGTGCACCGCGATCCCGCGTTGCGATCGCCGTGCCCGTGCAACCGCGCGAGATCGCGACCGCGCATGTCCGGACACTCCGAGCATCGGACACGCGTGTCCGGCGCCCGGACGAAACCCGGACAGCGCTAGTCGGCGCGAGCGGGTGACGTTATGGGCCCTCGGCGTGTTCTGCAGGTGCCGCGGCGAGCGTGGGCTCGGGATCGACGACGAAGACGATGCACGCGCCCCAGAAGCCCTCGAGCGTCTTGCTGCTCGACGTCATCCCGTGTCGCGACACCGTTGTCGTCGACGACGACGAGTCGTTGGTCCCGTTGATCACGAGGCCGTCGCAGCCGCGGCGGCCAGCCTCGACGCGCATCTCGGCGATGATCTCCGGCATCTCGTCGAACGAGAGCTCGCTCGACTGGCGCGCCTGGATCAGGCCGACCTCGACAAACGGGCGGTCCGGCAGGCCGGTCGCGAACACCGTCACCGCCTCGGCGGGACGCGCGGTCAGCGGGCGCGGCGAGGCGTTCGTCGGCGCGAACCGCGTCGTGGTGCCACACGCCGTGACGAAGAGCATGGAGACGAGCAGGGACGAGACAAGAGGAGTCGATCGATGGCGCATGGACCGAGCCCTACGCAAGGCGCGTGCCTCGTGTCCGCGGTGCGTTGAATATCGTCGAGCGTGGAACGTCGCGCGGTTTCGCGAACGATCGACCACGCGCGCGTCGCGAAGCGTGAATCGTGCACCACACGCGCATGCGGTTCTCGCAGCGTGCGAACGAGTGTTGCGCGGTCGCCGCAGCGACGTGAGCGCACGACACGATGTCCGCGCTCGGCGTCGCGATGCGTCCGGTTCGCAGAGCAGTCAGTCCGCGCGAGGCTTCGCGAGGAACGGCAGCGGGACGATGTTGGCCACGTCTTTGATCGGCTGCACGAAGTCGGTGATCTGCGCCTGCTGGCGACGCGAGAGGAGCATCACGGCACAGGCGGCCTCGGCGGCGATGCGCTTGTTGAGCGCACCGACGACCTTCTTGCCGTTCTTCATGCGGCGCATGCCGAGCACGACGAGATCCGCACGCGAGGTCTCGGCGATGATCGTCGCTACCGGGTCATCGCTGCGCACGACCTCCACGGTCGGCGTCCCGGGGATCTTCATGCGTGACAGGCGCCCGAGCGTCTTGCTCGCCTCGGCGACGTCATCATCCGTGGCGTTCGAGGGCACCACGGTCAGGAACACCAGCTCGCGCGGCGCTTCGCGCGAGAGCGTCGCGAGCAGGCGCACGCGCAGCTCGTGCTCCTCGGACTTGCCGGCGATCGGCACGAGGACACGCTTCGCGTTGCCAATGCGCCAGTCGTCGGGTGCGCGCATCATCGCGACATCGCAGTCGACCTCGTCGAGCAGCGTCTCGAGCTCGTGATCGAGCTTGTCGTCGACGTTCTTCGGCAGTCCGACGAGCAAGCTCCCACAGTCGTGCTCCTTCGCGATTCGCCGGATCTCGGGCCACGGTTCGTGCGCGGCGGTGATCAGCGCCTCGGGCGAGTGTCCAGCGTCGTAGCTCGCGCCGAGTGCGTGCTTGAAGGCCTCCTGCGCGTCGGCGAGCTGCGCGACGTGGTCGCCGCTGCCGCCGCGTGGAGCGCGAATGATCGACAGCAGGAGCACGCGCGCGAACTCCGACGGTGCGAGCGCGTTCGCGATCTCGACGAGCGAGGTCGCGTTGTTGGGGTTTGCGACCGGCAGGAGCACGAGCGGGTTCTTGCCACGCAACAGGTTTAGCCGCGGATCCATCGCCTCCGCCGACGCGTCCGCGGCCTCCGCGCGGCCCTTGAACAGCGCGAAGTACAACAGCACCCCGAGCCCGAGCCAGACGAGGAGGATCTTGCCGGCCTCCGGCACCACGATCGCCTGGAACACGCCGAGGCTCGCACATGCGAGGCCGCCGACGATCGGCACGAGCGGGAACCTCGGCGTCTGATAGCCGCCCGAGAGCCGCAGGCCGCCGCGCTTGCGCGCGAGGTAGCCCGCGAGGTGCGTGAGAGCGAACGCGAGCAGGAAGATCAGCGACGCCGCCGCACCCGCGCTCGTCAGGTCCGGCATCATGTACATGATCGCGACCGTCGCGAGCGCCGTCGCGTAGATCGCCATGATCGGTGTCCCACGCGTGGGGTGCGTCTGCTCGAGCACCGACGGCAACGTGTGATCCTGCGCCATCGCGAACGAGACGCGCGAGGCCGTCAATAGGTTCGACTGCAACGCGGACAGCGTCGCGAGCGCGATGGCGAGGACGACGAACCAGTAGCCGAACTGCCCGAGGAACGTGTGCGCGGCCACCGCGATCACGGTGTCGGGATCCTTCGCGGCGAGCTGGGTGACGTGCGCGCCATCCTCGACACCGGCCGTCGGGATCAGGAACATCAGCGGCAGATACACGGCGATCGCGATGCCGAGCGACCCGAAGATCGCCCTGGGGATCGTGCGCGTCGGGTCTTTGATCTCGCCCGCGATCGCCGAGATCATCTCGAAGCCCTGCAGCGAGATGAACGTGACGCCCGCCGCGGCGACGAGGCCATCGATACCTCCGCTGAAGAATGGCGTCAGCTCGCTCCCGATGTCCGACATCGGTTGGCGCACGAGCGCGATGACGCCCGCGACGATCAGGAACAGGAACAGCACGACCTTGGCGATCGTGACCCACTGGCCGCCACCGCTCGCCTTGCGCACGAGCCCGACCGAATAGCCCGCGGTCGCGACGGTCGCGAGGAGCAACACCGGCGTTCGTCCCGCGAGCCACTCGGTGTCGAGCTCGAGCGCGTCGCACGCGCCTCGCACGAGGATCACGGTGAACTGCGCGAACGACAGTGCGTAGAGCACGCCTGCCACGATGTACGCGAACCACAACACCCAGCCGACGACAAACGCAGCGCGAACGTTGAGTACCTTCTTCGCAAACGTGTACGCACCGCCCGACTGCGGAAACGCGACGCTGATCTCGGTCACGCTCATCGCGGTGAGCCACGAGACGATGCACACGAGCACGAACGCGAGCACCGCCGCCGGGCCCGCCATATGAAACGCGGTGCCGCTGAGGATGAGCAGCCCGCCGCCGATGATGCCGCCGAGGCCAACGAGCGTCGCGCCCGACACGCCGATGTGGCGTCCGTCTTCGCTGCTCATGGATCACCATCGTATCCGAAAAGACAAACGCCCCGATCGCGTCCAGCGACCGGGGCGAAGAACTACGAGCGACGGGCTAGTCGGGGATGTTGGCGCCCTTGTCGTTGGTCGAGCAGACGTACGTGGGGCCGCCGTAGACACACATCCCTTGATTCTCGATGTCGTTGAACACGAAGCCGAACGCGTTCGAGCCGAGCATGCCCAGCCAGCACCCCCCGACGTAGTCACCGTCGGGTTGGCCGATCGAGAACTGGTTGAGGAACCAGTCTCCTCCGTCGATGGCCGTCCAGTCGTTGGCGCACGCGTTGTCGCTGTTCATCGGGCAGGTGCTGTAGTTGTTACCGGACAACGGATTGTAGACGCCGGGGATGATGTTCGTGGCACCGTAGTTCGTGATGAGCGACGATGCGTGAGCCAGAGTACGCGGGACCACGAGATTCATACCGAGGGCCTGACACGAGTTCGGGTCGTTCACGGAGAAGGTCGAGGCACCATCGGATATGAAGTAGTGGGTGTAGCCACCGCCGTCGGAGACCATGTCGCACGTGGCGAGGATCGCCGGGGCAGGGCCGTCATCGTCGGCATCGATTGAGTAGTCGCCGTTGCCAGCGGTTGGATTGCCGGTGAGGATCGCCAGACACGAAATCGGGAGGCTGCGGTAGCCATTGATACCCGCTTCCACCTGGCCGTACCCATCCATCGTCGACACGAAGAGCTGCCCAGCCAGAGAGCCTGTGGAGCTGAGGTTCGCGCGCACGTTGACCGTGCACGACGCACCGGAGAGTAGCGAGCCGCCGCACGTCGCTGGCTGGACCAACTCGAGGGCCATCTGGTTTCCGAAGACATTGAGATTTGGTGCGTTGAGCGTGACGGTGCCCGGGCTGTCGTTATGCACGGTGAACGTCTGGGTCGGCGTCTCGGTCGCGAGCGTGCCGAAGTCGTGGTCGGTCGGCGTGATCGAGATCGTCGACAAGATGTCGGCCGTGAGGTCGATGTTGTCGTTCGTCACGTCGGTGCCGGGCGAGGCATTCATGGAGATGTCGCCCTGCCAGTTGCCGAAGATGTTGCAACCACTCTTTCCGCAGAAGACCTGCGCTCCCGTCGAGTCGAACTCGATGATCAGCGTGCAGGACTGGCCGCCGGTGAGAATCGTCGTCCCTCCGTCGTAGTCACACGTGCCACCAATGACCTCGTAGCAGCCATTGCTGCCGCTGCCAGAACCGCCACCGACAGTAAAGGCGTTACATTCATCGTTGTAGAGATTGAAGTTGATCATTCCCGACGTTTGCGCGCCTGCTGGGTTGGTGACGGTGACCGTCAGCGTGCGGCTGTAACCGGCGAACACGTCACCGAAGTCAACCGGCTCCGGGTTGACGATGAGCAGGTTCGGATTCACGCCGGTGCCCGAGATGTTGATCGACGCGGGACCGCCGGGAGAGGCGCTGACCGCGAGCAAGGTCTGGTCGAAGCCGAGCGCGAGCGGCGAGAAGGTCGCCCAGATCGAGCACACCCCACCTGCACTGAGCGACACCGTGGAGCAGTTATCCTGCACGATCGCGAAGCGCTGGGTCTGCAGCGTCGAGACCACGATCGGGCCGGTCGTCGGTGCGTTCGAGCGGTTGCTCACGACGAACTCGAGCTGTGGTGACGTCTCCCCCGTGGCGATGTTGCCGAAGTTGCTCGTCGGCTCGACGCCGCCGGGCAAGATCGTGGCCGCGCTGATCGAGAGGCCGTTCACGACGTTGCTCGTGAGCACCTGGAGGGCGGTGTCGAACGCGGTCGCTCCGATCGACCAGGTGATCTGACCGATCTTTGCGCCTTCGCTCGTCGGCACATAGGCGATGTTCGCCGTACATGTGTCGTGCGCCTCGATCGTCGGAACCGAGACGCCGTGCGCGGCAAACTTCTTGTTGATGCCGCAGTCGTACGAGTTGATGCTGAACTGGGGCGGCAGGCCCGCATCGACCACGGCCTGGAGCAATTGGTCCTGGTTCGTGTTGTTGCGGAGCCTGACGAAGACCCAGACAAACTGATCGACCGAGAGCACCTCGCCCTCGCCGACGTCGTACGGACTCACCGGCGGGCCGAAGTTGACGCTGATGATCTCGAGGCGCGGACGACCCGAGCCCGACACGCCGACGTTCACGGTGCCGCCCGGAACACCGCTAACCACGATCGACGCCGTGCGGAGACCGCGATTGGTGGGAGAGAACGAGACCGTCACGACGCAGCTTCCGCCGGCCGCGAGGGTCGTGCAGTTCGATGTGGTGCTGAAATCCCCCGGGTTTGCACCCGACCGTCCGACGGTGAGCGTGCCCGTCGGAGTACCGCCATTGTTCGTCACCAAGAAGTTCAGCGGCGTGGCCGTGTCACCGATCGTGGTGAGCGCGAACGCGAGGCTCGACGGATTGACCGAGAGCGCGGCCGGGTTCGCACCCTGACCGAAGATGCTCGCGGACGCCGACCCACCCGGGCTCGCCGTCGCGACGACCGTCGCGGAGTGAGGGCCGATCGCGTTCGGCGCGAAGCGAACCGTGGCGGTGCACGACTCGGTCGGCAGAAGCGGGGTGCTGCAGTCGTCGGTGATGGTGAACTGCGCCGAGCCGGAACCGCCGAGCGCGACGGCCGGAGCAGCCGCCTGCGTTCCACCAATGTTGGTGATCGTGAACACCTCGACCGGCGAGTTGCCACCGACGCCAACGGAACCGAAGTCCTTCGTGATCGGCGAGATCGAGAGCGCCGCACCCGGAGTGCCGTTGCCGTCGAGCGCTGCCTGCGCGGTACCACCGGGCGAGGCCGACGCGAGGAGAGCCGCGGTGAACGCGCCCGCGGCCGACGGATTGAATGTCACGGTGATCGTGCACGTACCGCTCGCTGCGAGGGTGACGTTGGCGCAGTTGTTGACGCCGATCCGGAACTGGCCCGGGTTAGCGCCGCCGAGGCTGGTGGTGATCGAGCCGCTGGGGCTACCACCCGTATTGCGGACCGTGAACGTCTGACCGGCGGACACGGAGCCGACGACCGTGTTCGCGTACGAGTGGGCGTTGGGCTCGATGACGAGCTGACCGCTCGCGATCGCGATGCCCGAAAGATCGAGCGTCAACGCACCGCCGGGTGCGGCCGAGACGTCGATCTGCGCGGTCTTGGTGCCGAGGCTCATCGGGTTGAAGCGAACCGAGATCCGACACGAGCCGAGCGCGCCGAGCGTCACACCGGCACACGTGCTCGAGACCACCGTGAAGTCACCGGTGTTCGCACCGTTGAGAGCCTGCGTGAGCGCACCCGTCGGGAGCTGGCCGGTGTTCACGATGTTGAAGTCGAGCGCGTTGGTCACCGTATTGACGACGACCGAGCCGAAGCTGCGGCTCATAGGGTTCGCGAACAGCGACGGACCGGTGAGGCCGTTGCCGTTGACGGCGGTCGTGACCGTGCCGCCCGGGTTGCCCGTGACCGAGAAGTTCGCGAACTTCGAGCCCGACGTCTGGGGCGAGAAGCGCACGGTCAGGGTGCAGGTCGCGTTGGGCGCGAGTGTCTGGCCGTTGCACGTATCGGTTGTCGCGACAAACTCCGACGGAGCCGAACCACCCTTGGTGGTGACGAGCGTGCCGCTGATGACGCCACCGGTGTTGCGCACGGTCAACGTGGTGAGCGCGCTGTCTGCGCCGACCTGGATGTTGCCGAACGACTGCGTGGACGGCGTGATCGTGAGCGCGCCGGGGAGAATGCCCGTGCCGGCGAGCGACGCCATCACGGTGCCACCCGGTGCAGCGGTCACGGCGAGCATCGCTTGCTTCTGACCGACGCTTCCGGGATCGAACGATAGCGTGACGGTGCACGTCGCCGCGGGCTGGAGCACCGAGCAATCGTGCGACTCGATCTCGAAGTTCGAGCCCATCGAGCCGCTGATCGCTGGCGAGATCGTTCCCGTCGGTCCCATGCCGACGTTACCGACGGTAATCGTCATCGTGCTGCTGGTCTGGCCGACGACGACGGACCCGAAGTCCGCGCTCGTCGGCATCAGGCGCAGCATGCCCGGTGACGGTGGTGGTGTGTCGATACCGCTGTCGATGAGAGGTGCGTCAGGCAACATGTTGACGTTCCCGTCGTCACCACATCCACCGACCACACCAAATCCAATCAGCGTGCTTACGAAGATCCGCCCGAACGAAGCTCTCATGTCGACCCTCCATGTCTAGACGGCACCCCACCGCCTAGAGGACCACGGGCATCGCACGAACCTCGATCAGGAGGGAAGTGCGTTCGCCTCGAAAGTTGAGGGTTCTGGGGTAGCGGCTCAGAGTGGCTGGCAGACGATCTCGCTGACGCCCATCACCCCGCACGAGTTGCCCCAATTGTTCTGAATGCTCGTCTGATTGTAGAACAGGTGGCACGTCGTCCACTGCGTGCACGGGCGTTGTGCTCCGAACGAGATCAGCGCCCCCTGCCCGCGAATCGCGCACGCCCACTGCGCGCACGTCTGCGCGTTGCCGCAGCCGTTCCAGCCCGAGCAAACTCCGTGGTGTCCGAACGCTTCTCCCAATGGCGTGATCAGCACGCCGGGAGTACAGGTGACCTGCACGTTCGTGACGTTTGTTATACCGGCCACTCCGGAGGCGTTCGCCGACACCACACAGATCCGCGAGGTCGGGTTCTGCACCACGGTCACCGAATAGACCGATCCGATGCGGCGCGGGAACGTGAACGTCCCTTGGTTCGCCGCGATCAAGACATCGTCGTAGCCGTTGTTGCGCAGGATGAGCGTGCCGCCGACGTTGTGTCCGGTGACCGTGCCTCCGAGCGTCACGCCCAGGGTGCCCGTTCCGTTGAGGTTGAGACTCGCGGAACCACCGGGCATCGCCGAGACACCGAGAACCGCCGTGTCAGGTCCGTCGGCGAGCGGCTCGAACACGACCGTGATGAGACAGCTCGTGTTCGGGGCAAGTGCGATCCCGTTACAGAGGTCGCTCGTGATCCGGAACCGCTGGGTCTGGAGGACGGCGGTGGTGATCGCTCCCGACGTCGGCGCGTCGCTCGCGTTGGTGACGCGGAACTGGAGCGGATGCGAGGTGGAATTCCTCGCGGTCAGTCCAAAGTCCGCGCTGGTGACCGGCGTGATCGTCAGTGGATGCGCGCCGATTCCGGTGAACATCTGCATGGCCTCGTTGGCAGCTCCCGCGCCGATCGAGAACGTCAGCGAGCCGGGCTTGGTGCCGATCGATGTCGGCGAGAACCGGACGACCTGCGTGACGGTGCCGTTGGCGGCGATGGTCGCCGGCGATGCGGGGACGCAACTACCTGCGGTGTGCGAATACTCCGGCGGGATCCCGTAGTCACCCGTGCGCGTGAGCGTGTGCGACTGGTTCGTGTTGTTGCGAACGACGACCGCGACGCACGTGTTCGAGCCGACGCTGCGTGTTCCGAAGTTGTAGGGGATCGTCGGCGGCGCACCCGCGACGGAGACGATCGTGATCGATGCAAGCGCGTCACCCGAGACCGCAACGCTCACGCTGCCGCCGGGCGATCCGGCGACGACGATCGACGCGTTGCGCGCTCCACCCGCGGTCGGCGTGAACCGCACGGTGACGCTGCACGTGCCGAGCGACGGAAGCGCGCCGCAGGTCGTACTGATGATGGAGAAGTCGGCAGCCGCGGCCCCCGTCACGCTCACGTTCAGCATTCCGGTCGTCGCGCCGCCGTTGTTCGTCACGGTGAAGCTCAGATCATTCGCAGACGAATTGCCGAGGAGAACGGTCCCCGGGAACGGGAGGCTCGAGGGGTTCACGGTCAGCGCGTCGGGCGCGACACCCTGTCCGAACACGTCGGCGGTGGCGGTGCTCGTGCCGGCCGTCGCAGTGAGCGTCGCGGTGACATCGCCGAGCGCGGTCGGAGTGAAGCGCACGAGCACGGTGCACGTCTCGGTGGGAGCCAACACCTGGAGACAATCGTCCGATCGCGTGAACTGGTCAGCGTTGACCCCCGTCAACGCGATCACCGGCGCAGCCGTCGTCGGTCCGCCGCCGGTGTTCTCGACGACGAACGCTTGCGGCGACGACATCGTGCCGACGCCGACGGATCCGAAGTCCTTCGACAGCGGCGTGATCGCGAGCTGCGCTCGTGGCAGTCCTTGGCCCGAGAGAGCCGCTTGCGTCGTCCCGCCGGCGATCGCGGAGACGATCAGCGTCGCGGTGCGCGGACCGACCGTGACGGGTGCAAACGCGACGGTGATCGTGCACGTGCCCGCGGGCGGCAGGCTCGACACGTTGCACAGGTTGTTCGTGATCGTGAACTGGTTCGGATCGTTTCCTCCGAGCAACACGTCGAGCGGCCCCGTCGCCGATCCGCCCGTGTTGCGCACGGTGAACGTCGTGGTCGGAGACGTCGTTCCGATCACCGTACTCGCGAACGTCGCCGGTGAAGGCTCGATCGAGAGCTCGCCCGGAGTGATGCCGGTACCTGCTGCGTCGACGACGGCAGAACCTCCGGGCTTGGCGGTGAGCATGAACTGCGCCGACCGCGGGCCGGCGACGGCGGGCGTGAACCGCACCACGAACGTACAGCTCTCACTGGGACCGAGCGTCGCGCCGTTGCAGCTCGTGGTCACGACCTGAAAGTCGGGGTTCCCGGTCGCGCTCGGAGTGATCGCGCCGGCCGCGACATCGCCCGCGTTGAACACGGATACGATCACGGTCGAGCTCGGTGAACCGATTCCGACGGTGCCGAACTCGATCGAGGTCGGAATCGCCACGAGCCGCGCCTGCGTCGCACCATTGCCGTTGACAGCGGTGGTCACGACCCCGCCTGCCGATGCGGACACGGTGACGTTGCCGAACTTGACGCCGCCCGTCAGCGGCGTGAATGCGAGCGTGAACGTGCACGTCGCTCCACCCGCGAGCGTCATGCCGTCGCACGTATCTCCGGTCTTGATGAACTCGCCGGGGTTCGCGCCACCGACGACGCTGGTCATCGCGGTCGTGGGCTCTCCGCCGGTGTTCGTCACCGTGAATACCTGCGCGCTGCCACCGAGGCCGATGGTTCGCGTGCCGAAGTTGTGCGTGGTCGGAGCGATCGCGAGCGCGCCCGGCACGATGCCGGTGCCGTCAAGGTCGACCATCAGGGTTCCACCCGGCGCGGCGGTGACCGCGAGCTGCGCCGTCTTGGCTCCAGCGGAGCTCGGCCGGAACGAGACGTCGATCGTGCAGGTCGCCGAGGCGGCGAGCGACGTACACGTGCTCGAACCGAGCACGAAGTTGGATCCCATCGAGCCGCTGATCGCCGGATTGATCGTTCCGGTCGTGAAGCCACCCGTGTTCGTGATCGTGATCGTCATCGGAGTGCTCGTCTGTCCGACGACGACGGAGCCAAAGCTCGCGGTCATCGGACTTCCGGACAGCATCGCGGGACCCGCGTCGATGCCGGCATCTTCCGGTGCGTCCTTCGGCGCCCCGCCATCGTCACCACACCCGATCCACAGTAGCGACACGCACACGATTGCGAGCTTGTTCACGCCAGTCTCCTCGACGTTGGTGACCCTTCGTCGCACGACGGCCCCGAAAAGACAACGCGCCGCCGAGTCTCCTCGGCGGCGCTCGCGAATCATCGCGATGTCAGTAGTGACTACGGAGCGGGCAACGCGATGCCGGTCAGCGTGATGACCGCGAAGTTGCCCGGCGTACCGGCCACGGTAATCGTCGCCGTCCGGCTGCCCGTGCCACCGGTTCCACGCGGGACGAACCGCGCCACGATGGTGCAGGTGTCATCCACCGCGCCGAACACGCCGAGCGTCTTACCCGCGCAGCTGTCGCTGACGAGCGAGAAGTCGACCTCGTTCGCGCCATCGAACGTTGTCGTCAACAGACCCGTCGCGACCGCCGCGTTGTTCTCGACATTGAACGTGATCGTGCCGCTCGCACCACCCGCCGGGGTGTCGGCAAACATACCCGTCGACGGGGTCGCGACAAGCGCCGCGGTGACCACACCAGTGATGACTCCGTTCACCGTGCCACCCGGGGTCGCGGAGACACTGACCGCCGCATTCGACGGGCCGAGGGTCGCACCGGCCGCTGGATCGAACCTGATTACCAGCGTGCAGCTCGTGTTACCGGCCAGGCGGTTACCCACCTGGTTGTCACAAGTGCCGGCCGCGAGATCGATGCGGTAGTTCGGGTTCCCCGTGGCGAAGCTCAGGATGCCCGAGGGCGCGTCGCCACCATTGGTGATGGTGAACACCGTGCCTGTGGGGGTCGTGTCGAGCGCCCCCGCCGCACGCGAACCCGCGCTCTGCACGGTCGTCGGCGTGATGCCAAGGACGGCCTGCGTGATCGCGTTCACGTTGAGGTTTTCGACTACCGCCGGGTTCAGACCGGGATTCGCGCCGTACGTGAACGCCGCGGTCTTCATGCCCGGGTTGATCAGCGGAGCGAACGTCACGGTGAACGTGCACCCACCAGTTGCCGGGACGGGCTGCCCGATGCACGGGCCCGACAACGAGAACAGCCCTGCGTCTGCCCCCGTTGGCCCGGTCACCGTGAACGTGCCGCTCGCCACCTGGCCCGTGTTGCTGCACGAGTAGACACGCTGCGACGCCGTACCGAGTGGCGTTCCCGCAGCCGGGAAGTTCGTCGTGATGATGCACGCCACGTTCGCAGGCGTCTGACCGTTACCAGTCAGGTTCGCGAACGCGTCGTTGGCGGCGACGTCCGCGTTGTCGATCGTCAGTGTGCCCGTGCGCGTACCGGATGCGGTCGCGTTGAACACCGCGAGGACCGTACAGCTTGCCGACGGACCGAGCGTACCCGTGCAGGTACCCCCCGGGACCGCCACCAGGAAGTCGCCGCTGAACACAGTGGTGAACGTCACCGTGTTGTTGCTGGTGTTCTGGACGGTGAACGGCTGCGGCGCGGCGACGCCCGTGCCGCCGATGACGTCGTTGCCGAAGTTCTGCGACGTCGGGGAGATCGTGATCTCACCCGGCTCCATCGCCCGACCCGTGAGGCTCGAGTTGGCCGTGACACCTGCGACCGCGATCAACGTCGCCGTCTTGTTCCCGAACGGCGCGACATTCATCGGCGTGAACTTCACCGTCACCGTACAGGTGCCGAGGCCCGGGAGACCCGCCGCGAACGTGGAGCAGCTGCCCGCACCGCTGTTCGTGAGCGTGAAGTCCATCGGGTTCGAATTCATCACCGTCAACGCAGCCGTCCCCGTCGTACCGGTGTTCGTCAGCGTGAAGGTGTACGTCTCGCCAGCGGCGGAGCCCGCGAGGAGACTCGCGTAGTCCTGCGCCGCGGGAGCCCACGACAGGGCCGGCGACGTGCGAACCGTCGCGTTGATAGTGCGGGTCGCAGTACCCGTGGGGTTTCCACCCGTCGTGGCGTCGACTACCAACGAGCTCGAATAGCTACCGGCCACAGTCGACGAGAACTGCACCGTGATGGTGCACGTGCCCACGTTGGCCGCGAGCGGTGCAGTACACCCATTGGCCGTGATCGTCGTGTGCGTCTCGTTGGGAAGGATCATCGCGCTCGCGATGCTCACCGCCGTCGGGCTGAAGTTACGGACGATGAAGTCCTGCGTCACCGTCTGACCCTGGTTGAGAGTTCCAAACGAGAACGTCTGCGACGTCGGCGTCGTGATCGAGATCGTCGACACCGAGTCCGCATCCATCGTGAACGACCGGCCGGCGAGCGGCGTGCCCGGACCCGGCGCCGTGGTCACCGTGAACGTCGCGTTGTTCTTCGCACCGAACACCGTGCCCGTCGGCGAGAAGGTGAAGCGGAACGTACAGCTCTCACCTGCCTCGAGGACGATCCCCGTCGTGCAGTCGCCGCCCGGATTTCCGCCCGGGTTGACCGTGTAGAGCGCAGCATCGCCGCCCGTGAGCGAGAACGTGAGCGGTCCCGCGTCTTCCGAGTTGGACGGGTTCGTCACCACGATCGTCGCGGGGCTCGACGAGCCCGAGAACGTGTCCGCAAACGACAGCGACGCGCCGCTCGGCGAGAACGTGAGAGCCGCGGGGTTCACGCCCGTACCCGTGATCGTGATCTGGGTCGTGCCACCGAACGGGAACGCCGAAACAGTGAGCACTGCGCTCGCCGAACCGAGGGCCGTGGGGAGGAACCGCACCTGGATGGTGCACGACGCGCCCGAGCCGAGAGGCAGACCCGCGCACGTATCACCGATGATCTGGAAGTTGTTGTTCGAGATCGACGTGCCGACGGGTCCGGTCGTGGGGGCGGCCGACGGGTTGGTGACGGTGAAGCTCAGCGCGTTGGACGCCTTGCCGACCGCGACGATGCCGAAGTCGCGGGGACCCGCCTCGAAGAACATCGAGTCGACGCCCTGACCTTCGAGCTCCTGTGTCGCCGTGTTGAACGCGCCACCACCGCCGATCGCGAAGATGGCATCGACACTGAAGTTACCGGTCGCATCCGGCTCGAATCGCACGATGATCGTGCAGCTGTCATCCGAGTCGAGAGTACCCGTACCCGAAATGTTGGTGCAGCCGTTGCTGATGATCTCGAACGGAAGGTTGGTCGTCCCGAACGCCGACGTGTTCAGCGTGAGTGTCTCATCGTTGCGCGTGTTGTTCTGGACCTCGATCGCGACGGTCTGCGCCGACGCCGGGTTGATGTCGACCACCGCGGCATCGAACACAAACGGGTTGTCGTTCGGTGCGAGCAGCTGGAGGCGCGGCAGTGCCGTGCCCTCGAGCGGGGTCGAGATGACACCACCGGGGGTGGCAGTCGCGATGATGTTTGCACGGCGAACACCGGAGACCGTCGGCGTGAAGGTCACCGTGACGGTGCACTCGTTGCCAGCCGGCAGGCCTGCGGCGTCGGGGCACGTGTCGGTGAACGAGAAGTCACCGGGGTTATCGCCCGACTCCTGGAACGTGATGATGCCGGTCGGCTCGATGCCGTTGTTGCGGAGGATGTAGGTCTCGATCGAAGACTCGCCGAGGAGCACTTCCTCGTACAGGCCAAAACCCGGGCCGTTGTTCTGGGCCGAGTCGTCGAACAAGATCGTGCCAGTCGGAACCTGCGCGAGCGCCGCAGGATCGACGCCCTGACCGAAGAGGCCCGAGCTGTCCGCGCCACCTGGGGCGCCCGACACATCGAGCGTCGCCTGCGCCGGGCCATTGATCGACGGAGCGAAGCGAACCGTGATGGTGCACGTTCCGTTCACCACGAGGACGACGCCCTGGCACGCGCCGAGGCTCGCCTGGAACTGTCCGGACTGCGGGCCGTTGACCGACGCCGCGAGCGCACCGGTCGACTGACCGCCGACGTTGCGCACGACGAAGTTCTGGGCCGGCGTGACGGTTCCGGTACCGACCGAGCCGAAGTCGCGAGACGCGGGCTCGATCGTGATGATCGCGGGGTCGATGCCGTTGCCGTTGAGGCCGGCCACCGCCGTGCCACCGGGCGTACCACTGACCGTGATGTTCGCCGACAGCGGTCCACTCACCGTGGGCGCGAAGACGATCGCGATCGTGCAGACGCCACCCGCGGCGAGGGTGGTGCCCTGACAGCCGTTAGAGCCATTGACGATCTGGAAGTCCCCTGGAGCGCCGCCGCCGAGCGCGGTCGCCAGAGCGCCCGTCGGAGCGCCACCCGTGTTGGTGACGGTGAACGTCTGCGAGACACTCACCATACCAACCGTGGTGTCCGCGTAGGCGAACGAGGTCGGGCTGATGCTGATCTCGCCCGGGGCCTGACCGGTGCCGAGGAGCGTCGCGCTCGTCGTGCCGCCCGGGGCCGCCGTGACGTCGAGCTGCGCCGCTTTCGGGGCCGCCGACGTGGGCTCGAAGCGGACGACAACGTTGCAGCTCGCGTTGGGTGCGAGCGGAGCGCTGCAGTTGCTCGACGCGATCCTGAACTGATTCGCTTCCACGCCCGAGAGCGTCGGCGTGACCATGCCCGACGCGACGCCACCGGTGTTGGTGACCGTGAACGTCTGGTTGGCGCTCACCTGATTGGCGACGACGGTGCCGAAGTCGAGGATGGTGGGATTGATGCTCAGGCGCGCGTTCTGGAGCGCGTTGCCGCTGAGCGCCGCCGTCGCGGTGCCACCGGGCGATCCGGTGACGAGCAGCGACGCGGTCTTCATACCCGGCGAGCTCGGCATGAACACGACAGTGATGGTGCAGGTCGCCGAGCCGGCCAGGGTGCCGGTGCACGTGTTCGACTGGACGTTGAAGCTACCGGGGTCGGAGCCAGTGAGGGTGGTGGTGAGGGTGCCGGTCGGGCTGCCGCCGGTGTTGGTGACGGTGAACGTTCCAACCGTCGGGCCCGTCGTGCCGGCGACGACATCGCCGAACGCCTGCGTGCCGGGAGAGATGGAGATGTTGCCGAGTGCGAGGCCGAGACCGTCGAGGCCGGCGCTGACCGAGCCGCCCGGCGATGCCGAGACGACGAGGTTCGCGCTCTTGTTGCCGGGTGTGTCGGGCGTGAAGCTGACCTGAACCGTACAGGTGGCGTTCACGTCGAGCGTGGTGCAGGTCGTGGTCTCGATGTCGAAGTGCGCAGCACCCGAGCCCATGATCTGCGGCGAGATCGAACCGCTCGGGCTGCCGCCGGTGTTGGTCACCGTGAACGACATCGCTGTGCTCGTCGTATCCTCGAGCTGCGAACCGAAGTCGGTCGAGGCTGGAGAGATGCTCAGCTGAGCAGGCGGAAGCGGTGCGTCGATGGGAGCATCGATGTCTGGTGGTGCGTCGATCTGAACGACACCGCTATCACCGCAACCAACAACGGTCGCGATACTGATGGCAAGCGCCCCTACGCGCCCGATGATTCCAGTACCCAGCTTTCTCACTGCAGCCTCCTCGGAAAAAACCCAACAGACCCGAATACGTTTTTCTCTCCGGACGGACCCCTGTCCTTAGAGAGGCCATAGGCGTCGCACGAGAGTCGGAGTTGAAGGAAGAGGTACGCGGTCATTTTTTGGGGTAGCTGAGCGGGTGAAATTTGCCGCGCGATCACGATCGTGAGCGCGGGATCACACATGCCGCACGATGCGGCAGCGCTGCGACTCGCGTGATTGGAATATTCCAACCACAGCTACCCGACCGATACCCGTTCGAGGATGAACGCGGAGCCAAGCCGGTGCACTCCCCGGTCAAACACTCGACTCGCGCAGCCAGAAAGCGTTTACTCGATGCACGGCATGTCGGTCGCGTTGGGGATCGATCTCGGGACGACCAACTCGGTGGCTGCGCTCGCTACACCGACGGGCGTCGAGTTCATCCTCGGCCCGCGCGGAGAGCGAGTTCATCCTTCCGTCGTCGCGTTTCCGTCGAGCGGTGGCGTCGTGGTCGGTCCGGATGCAAAGCGCTATCGTCTGACCGAGCCGCACCACGTCATCCATTCGGCGAAGCGGTTCATCGGACAGAACATCCGCGCCCCGATGGTGCAACTCGCGCTGACGGGCGTTCGCTATCGCATTGAAGAGGGACCGAACCAGCAACCGATCGTGGTGGTGAGGGACCGCAGGATGACGATGCCCGAGATCTCGTCCAACGTTTTGTTGCACCTCAAACGATGTGCGGAGCGCCAGCTCGGCACGCCGATCAAGGATGCGGTCGTCACGGTCCCCGCGAACTTCACGGACGGGCAGCGCCAGGCGACCAAGGAAGCCGGCCGCCTCGCGGGCCTCGACGTGATGCGCTTGATCAACGAGCCGACGGCCGCAGCACTCGCGTACGGTTTCGGTCGCGATCGCCAGCAGCTGATCTGCGTGTTCGATTTCGGCGGTGGCACGTTCGACGTCTCGCTGTTGCGTCTCAACGGCGAGGTGTTCGAGGTGCTCGCGTCCGAAGGTGACTTCTTCCTCGGCGGTGACGATCTCGATCGCGCGCTCGGTGAGGTGCTCGCCGCGGAGTGCAATCGCATCCTGCGCGTCGATCCGCGGCAGAACGCCGCGATGATGATGAAGCTCATGATGGGCGCCGAGGCGATCAAGATTCACCTGTCGGAGAACGAGGCTGCGGAAGGCGAGATCGACGGGCTCGACATGCCGGATGCGCAAGGTGGGCGCTTGCCGTTCCAGATCACGCGCCGTCAGTTCGAGGAGCTGATCGCGGGCTACGTCCATCGCACGATGGAGGTGACGAAGCAGGTGCTCACGGCGACGGGTATCGACGTGAAGCAGGTGAGTGACATCTTGTGCGTCGGCGGCTCGACGCGCATCCCGCTCGTGCGCCAACGCCTCGCGGAGCTGTTCGGTGCCGAGCCGAACACGCGCATCCATCCCGACGAGGTCGTCGCACATGGCGCCGCGATCCAGGCGGGGAGCCTGGTCGGCAACCTGCACGGCGGCAGCGGGATGGGCGCGCACGACGCGGTCGCGACGGTGGGTCACTCGATGCTCGGTGCCGCGGGCAACGTCGTCTTGCCGACGCATCACGCGAAGCGCCCGGTGCTGCTGGACGTGAACCCCGCGACGCTCGCGATTCACACGGCGGGTGGATTCACCGAGAAGCTGCTCGACAAGAACGCGCCGATTCCGATCGAGCGAACGCGAGTATTCACGACGTCGCGCGACAATCAGACTCGGGTGGAGATCGATTGTTGCCGTGGTGAGAACCGCAGGTACGTGGAGAACGAACCGCTAGGCACCCTCGTCCTCGAGAACCTGCCCGCGAAGTCGCGTGGAGATGTCCAGATCGAAGTGTCCTTCCGTGTCGACTCCGACGGCATCCTTCACGTGCGCGCCTCCGATCAAACCTCCGGTGCGCAGCAAGAAGCGCATCTCAACGTGCTCGGCGCGCCGACGCCGGAACCACAATAGATGAGCATTCGAACCGATGTCCTCTTGTGGGCGCAGCGTGTCGTCGCGCGGGGGGCAAATACGCCCGCGCACGTGCTTCTGGACGTGAAGAGCGACGCGTCGATCGAAGTAGCGCAGGATGCGTTCCACAAGATCGCGCGCACGAGTCATCCCGATCTGCATCGCGCATCGCTGAATGCCGAGGAGCTCGAGCTCGTCACGACCGCCTACTCGCGCGTCGCCGCCGCGTACCACGAGCTCCGGTCGAGGAGCGCGCAAACGGCACGTCCGCTCAAGGACGATCCGCCTCCGCCGCGAAGCTCGTCGAGCGACAAGTTTCCCGCGATGCGCCCGCAGGAAAAGCCGCCCGAGGGGACGCCCCCGGTCGCGCGCTCGGGGACGACGCCAAACAAGATGAAGCCGATCCAACGCACGCCCACGATGCAAGGAACCGGTGTCGGGGGCTCGTCGCAATCGGTCCCGGGTGCGCCCGGCCCGATGAACAGCAGGGGGCTCATCTATTACCGCAAGGCCGAGCTGTGCCTGCGGCAGGGTGATCTCAAGACTGCGGTGCTCAACATGAAGATGGCGATCGCGGGCGATCCGCAATCGACGTTCCTGCGGACCGCGCTCGCCGAGATCGAGGCCGAGCTCTCGAAGAAGTAGTGCAAGTTGTTGCACGAATGCACGAAGTTGGGTGGTCTGGACAGCGCTCGATCGTTGTCCTAAGAACGCCCCCATGCCGCGTGTGACGACGGGAACAGCGATCACCGGCCACGGTCTGTGGCACCCCGACAACGTCCTCACCAACGACGAGCTCGTCGCCGCCTTCAACGAGTTCGTGCGCCGCGATAACGCGAAGAACGCGGACGCGATCGCCGCGGGCACGCACCAGGCGCTCAAGGAGTCGTCGTCGGAGTTCATCGTCAAGGCGTCGGGCATCCAGCGCCGCTACGTCGAGGACAAGACCGGCCTCGTCGATCCGGAGCGGATGTGCCCCAACATCAAGGACCGCCCGGAAGAGGCGCTCAGCATCCAGGCCGAATACGCGGTGCGTGCGGCGCGTAAGGCGCTCGAGCGAGCCGGGCGCCACGGGGAGGACGTCGACCTCGTCGTGCTGGGCTGCTCCAACCTCCAGCGCCTGTACCCCGCGATCGCGATCGAGGTGCAGAACGAGCTCGGCGCCCGCGGCTTCGGCTTCGACGTCTCGATCGGCTGCTCCGCCGCCACCGGTGCCGCGCAGCTCGCGAGCCAGGCCGTGCGTCTCGGGCAAGCGCAGTGCGCGCTCGTCGTCGTCCCGGAGCTGACGACCGGCCACATGAACTGGCGCGATCGCGACAGCCACTTCATCTTCGGCGACGCGTCGGTCGCGCTCGTCATCGAGCCCGTCGCGCGGGCCAAGCCCGGCGCGTGGGAGATCCTCTCGACGACAATGCTGTCGAAGTGGTCGGCGACCACGATCCGCAACAACCGCGGCTATCTCGACCGCTGCGATCCGACGACAGAGAACGACGAGTCGCTCAAGCTGTTCCACCAGCGCGGCCGCACGGTGTTCAAGGACGTCGTGCCGATGGCGGAGAAGTTCATCAAGGACGCGCTCGCGCAGCACGAGCTCGCGCCGCATCAGATGGCGCGCTACTGGCTCCACCAAGCGAACCGGAACATGAACGACCTGATCGCGAAGCGCGTGCTCGGTCGCGAGGCCACGCGCACCGAAGCGCCGCTCATCCTCGACGAGTTCGCGAACACCGCGTCCGCTGGCTCGGTCCTCGCGTTCTCGCGCCACAACGAGGATCTCGCGGCCGGCGCGTTCGGCATCATGGCGTCGTTCGGCGCGGGTTACTCGCTCGGCGCACTCGTCCTACAGCGGCTCTGATCCCGCCCAGAAATCCTAGGGTCCGGTTGGGGTAGCGAGCGCGCGAAGCGCTCTCTAGCTGTCGACTTCTTCCAATGAATGTCGTCGCTGCTTCGCTCTCTCGCTGTAACCGGCCTCCTGGCCTCCACGTCCGTCGCGTCGGCCGACCCGCTGTTCGGCGTGTCGACCGATGTGGGTGTGCCCGACGGAGCGGTCGCCTCCGTCGTCGTCCGGCCCCTGTCCTTTCTCCGCGCACATGCGGGTGCGGGCTACAACGCGATCAGCACCGGCTTCCGTGCAGGAGCGACGCTGTCGCTCCCGTTCTGGCTCTCGCCGACGGCGTCGTTCTCCTACGGCATGTACCCGGAGGGCGACGCGAACCCGATCGCGCGCCGCATCTCGGGTGACTCCGACATGCACAACCCGATGCTCGAGAAGGTCGGCTATCAGTTCGCCGACGGCTATCTCGGCCTCCAGTTCGGGCGCAAGCGCGTGTCGTTCCAGATCGAGGCCGGCTACAGCCGCATCGAAGGAAGGATTCGCAACCTGAACGCGATGGCCTCCGGCGAGGACATGTCGGACTCGCAGACCTCCGTCTCTATCAACCAAGACCCGAACGTTGTCGTGTGGAGCCTCTCCGCCCGCATCGGTCTCACCGTCTACGTCAAGTAAGGACCCGTCCATGTCGATCCGCACCAACGCCACCAAGCTCGTCTTCGGACTCTCCCTCGTCACCCTCGCGGCCGGCTGCCCGCTCCTCGAAGTCGAGGCGGAAATGCCCGAGGTGTGCATGACCCACCGCGATGTCGAGGTCGCCGGCGTGCCCGCCGAATATGCGATGGGTATCGACGAGACGTTCGCGTTCGACGATCTCTCCGCGTTCGAGGAGCTGAATGATCTCGATGCCGACCTCCGCTTCGTGTCGGCGACGATCCGCGCGACCCACGGCGTCGGCAACCTCGCGTTCATCGACTCGGCCGCCCTCCAGATCGCGTCGAACAACCCGGACTCGACGCTCCCCACCCGCGCCATCTACGCGTGCGACACGGGCAACTGCCCCGCGAGGGACAACGCGCTCGCGATTCCCGTCCAGGATCAGGACGACGCGCTCGAGTACATCCGCTCTGGCTCGATGTCGATCTCGGTCCAGGCGACCGGCAACATGCCGACCGAAGCGTGGAAGATGGACGTCGAGATCTGCGTCGCGGGCCGCGCGTCGTATTCGTTCGAGCCCTGATACCCTCGAGCGCATGACGCTCTCGCCGCGCGTGCGCGCCTGGCTCGCCGCTCACGGCGTGACGCAGCAGCGCCCCCGCCTCGACGAAGCGGCCACGCGTCGCTTCTGCGCGAAGAACAAGCTTCCGACCTGGCCATCACTGCTCGCGATCGAAGCGCGCTTCGGCGGCCTCCGTGGCGTTGCCTCCGACTCGCGCGTGCTCGAGTTTGGTGTGTCGACGTTCGGCTGGCGACGAGAGATCGATGGCCGCCTTCACCTGCTCGTCGCCTTCTTCGACCCCATCCTCTGGTACATGGACGAAGCGGGGCGCATCGTCGAGATCGACGACCTCGGTCATCGGTTCTACGAGTCGGACACGATCGACCATCGCATCGAGCAGCTCGCAGTCTACGACTGGCAGGCACGACACTATCGATCGATCCCGGGCTTCCACGGACACGCGCTCGCCAAGCAACTCGACTTGATCTACATCTCCGAGGCGAGTGACTCGCGACAACGCCACTGGGCATCGCCGATCAGCGGCATCCTCGTGCGCGAGAGCCTCGAGCCACGCGACTACGGCAGCCGCGATCTCGTCGAGACCACGTGGATCAACGCACGCACGAAGGCTGCTTTGGACCGCGCGCCTCACACAGTTGCCGGTTCCGGTCGTGGGTAGTACCTTCGTACTACCGTGCCGCCCACGACACTGAAGCTGCCCGCGGACCTCAAGAAGCGCGTCCAGCGCGCGGCCGCCTCACGCGGAGACTCGCCACACAGCTTCATGCTGAAGGCGATCGAGACCGAGACCGCGCTGGCCGAACAGCGCCGCAGCTTTGTCGCCGAGGCGCGCGAGGCGATGGACGACTTCGATCGCACTGGCCTCGCATACGATGCCACCGAGGTTCACGCGTACCTGCGCGCACGAGCGGCTGGTCGCAAGGCGACACGTCCCAAGGCCAAACGTTGGCCTCGCTGATCTATGCGCGGCGTGCCCTGCGGAGTTTCGAACGACTCGTTGACTTCGCCGAGGATCGGGGCATCACGCCGAGCACCGTCGTCGACGTGATCACCGATGCAGTGTCGGTCCTCGCTCGGCATCCCTTGATCGGACGTGTCGCAGAACACCCGTTCCGCGAGCTCGTGATCTCTCACGGCAAATCCGGCTACATCGCGCTCTATCGCTACGACCAGGCCGCCGACCGGGTCATCGTCGTGGCCATCCGAGCGCAGCGTGAAGCGGGATACCGCTCGTGACGTCGTTGCCGCTCGTCCAAGCGATCCTCGAGCTCGTGTTCGTGCAGCGTCCGCTGATCGAAGCGAGCAACGACTTCGCGTACGCGTACTACCCGCCGTACCAGTGGTCGCAGTCCGGCTCTGTCGGCACCTGGCGCTACGAGAAGCAACACGCGCAGGGATATCGCTTCGAGCGCCCCGATGGCGTCGTCGTCGATATCGCGGACATCCTCGCCATCACCAACGACTCGGTCGTGGTGGGCACGCTCGTCGCCTACCTCGCGTCCAAAGGTGTAAGCCACGTAGAGCTCGAGCGCGAGCGCGTCGACATTCACGATTCGCCGGCGCTCGAAGCGCTGCTCGGACGGCTCGCATCGACGGACTTGCTGTCGCGCGCGTCGGAAGGCTTCCGGCTCGTTCGTCATGTGGATCTGTCGAAGGCGGTCACGCTCGCACAAGAGCTCGCGTTCGAGGACCTCGGAACGCGGCTCGGCCCGATCTCGATCGAAGCCGTGTTTCGCGAGCTGTTATGGGGACCGCGCGAGACGTGGCGCTGTTTCGTCGAGGGGCTGATCACGCGCCAGGAAGCGGCGAACCTCCTCGTCGCGCATTTCGATTCGCGGTTGATCGGTGGGCAGTCGGCGAAGGATTGGGACTCGCTTTCGTTTCCGCTCCGTCGAGAGCTCTGGCGATGCCTTCCACTCACGGGACCGGCGGCACTATCGATCGAGCTCGTCGTATTGCCGCCCATGGCGCCCCTTTCGGTCCCCACCTACAACCCCGATCTCGATACCGTTCTCTCGATCCTCCGCGACGTGTGCGACCACCTGTTCGAGCATCGGATCGTCGAGCTCGCGTACCGGATCGGTGACACGTACGTCGGGGCCGACGTCCGCACCGATCTGTGCGTCGTCCTCGAGCAGCTACCGGCGGCCATCGTCGCGATCGCCGAACGCCGCGACTTCGAGATCGACAACTTCGAGCAGGGCTTCGAGACCAAGCTCGTGTTCGAGTGGCAAGGCGATGGGTATACGATGACCATTCTCCGCTCGCGGGGCGAACACGGCGAGCTCGCGATCAGCGCCGACGAGCTGTTCGCGATGCTCGTTCGCCTGCGTGACGGATTTCTCTCGGCACTACGCGGCGTCGCGCCCGCGCTCGAGCACCATCCGTGGATCGAAGCGTGGCTCGGCGTGCGTACGTGACTACGGCGCGGTCGCGCGGCAACAGCGGAAGCCGGTCTCGGGCTCGATCGAGTTCACCGCCGCGCGTGTCAGGCGGAAGTCGCAGGTCGCGGCCGTGGACGGCGACTCGTAGGAGCCGCCGCGCTGGACCGCGATGTCGATTCCGCCCGCGGTCTGGCCCGTGATCTCGTCGGTCCACTCCTTCAGGTTGCCGCTCATGTCCTGGATGCCGAGCGGCGTCGCGCACGTCGGTAGCATCCCGGTGGCGATCAGCATGTCCTGGTCGGCACCGCCGGGCGTCGCGTCGTACGTCTCGGTGTTGCACGACGCGGAGCCGAACGTGGTGCCGTACGGGAACGTCGTGTTCGCACTGCCCTCGCACGCGGCTTGCCACCGAGAAGCGCTGCACAGCACCTTGCCGGCAGAGGCGCACGCGGCTTGCGCCGAGGCGAACGTCGCGCCGGTCCATGGCATCACGCCCGCCTTGGAGCACGAGCGCGCCGACGACACGCCGATCGCGGTCGCCGTGGAATCGGGGCGCGATGCTTCGTACGTGTCGATGTAGAAGTTGTTCCCGCCGAAGTTCACGTGCGTCATCGCGTCGATGACACGGTTCGGGCCCGTCGCGTTGTCGATCTCGTTGTCGCAGTTGTTGTCGAGGCCGTCGCACGTTTCGGTGGCCATCGCCTGCGCATCGGGCAGCACGGAGAGATCGCACATCGTCTGCGACGGCATGTTCGGATCGCAGATGCGCTCGCCGACGTCACGGCAGATGCCGAACGCGCCGTTGTCGCACTCCTGACCGAGGTCGGTGAACGTGTCGTCGTCGATGCCGTCACAATCGCCGTCGAGTCCGTCGCACAGCTGCTCGGCGAGCACGATGCCGTTCGGGATCGTCGGATCGAACTCGACGTCGGCGGAGTAGTCGCACCACCAGCGCGTCTGGGTACCGCGTGTCTCGCAGATCATCGTCGTGCCCGCACACGGCGTGTTCGGGGTCACGCGACACTGGCCGGTCGGCGGGTTCGGCAACGTCTCGTCGATCACGCCGTCGCAGTCGTCGTCCACGCCGTTGCAGTCCTCGGCGCGCGGCGGGAACAGCGGGCACTGGTAGTCGCAGGTCAGCGGATCTGCGTCGAGGTCTGCGAAGCCGACCTGGCACTCGACGAACGTGCACGTGCCGGCGGTGCAGGCCTGGATCGCGCCGGCGCCGATGCAGCGGTTGTTGCACGTGCCGCAGTGGTTCGTGTTCGTCTGCTTGTCGAACGCCTGATCGACCACGCCATCGCAGTCGTCGTCGACCTCGTTGCACTGATCGTCGACGCCGATCGGGATACACGTCGGGCCACCGTCGTTCGATCCGGAACCGCCGCCGTCACCCGTGCCCGAGCCACCGCCGTCGCCCATGCCGCCGTCGCCGGTGCCCGAGCCGCCGCGCGACAGGTCGTACGGGTTGAGATTGCACGCCGCGAGGGACGCGAGTGCGACGAGAAGCAGGCGCTTCATCGGCGCCTCCTGCGAAGCACGAGCCCGAGTCCGACGAGGAAGACCGCGCCTCCCGTGCCGCCGTTCGTCGTCGTGCAGCCACCGCCACCGCCGGCTTGCACGAGCACGCGTTTCCCGCGCTCCTCATCGGGGACACACAGGCCGCCGCCGTCGCGCACCTCGCAGTGGTAGTCGTCGCTGCAGGTGACGAGCTTGCACGGATCCTCCACGCAGCCACCGTCGACGCAGACCTGACCCGCGCGGCACGAGATCGGGCCGCACGGATCCACGGTGCATTCGCCGTCGACACAGGTGCCGACGTCGCACTCGACCTCGGCGCACGCATCCTCGATGCAGTTGCCCGAGAGATCGCAGCGCTGGCCCTCGGGGCATAGCGAGTCGTCGCAGTTCTTGACGCACTGGCCGTCGTTGCACGAGCAGCCCTGACCCTGCGGGTTCGAGCAGCTCGTCTCGCAGTCCACGCCCTCGCACGGATCGGCGACGCACATCGACTGCACGCAGATCTGCGTGCCCGGACATCCGAGCACGTTGCAGTCCACACACGTCCCGAAGCGGCACTCCTCGAGCGGGCCACAGGTCACACCCGCGCACGGGTCGATGCACGTGTCGTTCACGCATTGCTCGTTCGGCGCGCAGTTCGCGCACGCGCTCGGGACGCAGAAGTCGCCGCCCGCCGTCGACTGGCACTTGAAGCCCGCCGGGCACGGGAACTCGCCACCAGCGCAGCGCACGCGACAGCCACCCTCGACACACGACGTCGGATCGGGGCACGGCGCGTTCACGTCCGGCATGCCGTCGCAGTTGTCGTCGATGCCGTTGCACACCTCGGGCTGCGGATCGATCGCACCGACGCACACGATGCCGCCGCCGATGCACGCGTTCGTTCCGAACTGACACGGCGGGTTGTTCGAGATGCCGCACGGCTGCCCGACCTGCCCGTCGTCCTCCTCGAACGCGCCGTCGCAGTCGTCGTCGATGCCGTTGCACAGATCCGTCGGGCTCGTCGGCACGCAGCCCGGCGTGCAGTTGATGCCCTCGTCGATCGCGTTGTTGCAGTTGTCGTCGGCGCCGTTGCACACCTCGGGCATCGGGGTCGCGCCGGGGTTCGTGATGTTGCACTCGAGCCCCGAGCCGGTGCCGTTGCACACGAGAGTGCCGGTGCCGAGGCACGCGCCGAACTCGCCGTCGTCGCACGCCATTCCCTTCTGCGGGAAGTCCTCGTCGATGCGACCGTCGCAGTCGTCGTCGAGACCGTTGCACGTCTCGAAGATGATCGAGCCGGACACGATCGTCGCGAGCGCGTTCGCGAGCGCCTCGTCACTGCCCACGAGGAACGCCGTGCCGGTGCCACCGGCGTTCGCGATCGCGTTCAGCTGCGCAGTGTCGCCGGGTAGCGTCGAGAAGCCGACGACAAACGTCGAGATGCCCTTGTTGCGCAGTGCCGTCGCGGCCGCGACCGGGTCGCCCTGGCACGACTCGGCGCCGTCGGTCAAAAGGATCACACCGTAGCGACGACAGCCGCCGACCGACGCGATGTCGCACGCCTTGATCGGCGTGAGGTAGTCCTCGACCGCGTTGAGCGAGTTCGCGAGCGGCGTACCGCCGGTGCCGCGCAGCTCGCAGTTACCGCCACCTGCGAAGTTGCAGTACGCGCCCTGGGTTTGCGTGTTGTCGAAGTTTGTCTCGGTGCCATCGAGCCACATCAAGTAGTTGTTGATGTCCGCGCCGAACCCGACGAGCACGTCCGCGCCGCGCCGAGGTGGACCGCAGTTGCCTGCGTAGTTGATGCACTCGTCGTTCGCCGGGGACTGCGTGTTGACCGACACCATCGCGCCGTTCGCACCGATGACGCTGCACGCCGGGCTCGCGGCCGGTGGCACGTTGCCGACCGGGTTGTCGTAGGTGCAGCAGATCGCGTTGCACTCGAAGTTGTGTGCTTCCTGGCAGCTGCGATCGATCGATTGATCCTGGTGGTAGCGCGCGAGCGCGAAGTCGATGTTGGGGTACGCGCTGATCACGTTCGTCAGCGCTGTCTTCGCCTTGAACAGGCGCGAATCGTCGGGAGCCGCGTTGTTGTCGTGATCGAGGCCGGGGTGATCCAGCGAGCCGTCGCCGAACGTCGGCACACCCGCGAGATCGCCCAGCATCGAGCCCGACGTGTCGACGACGACCGCGAACCGCGCGCGGCTGTCTGTCACCGGACCCTGACACGCGGGCACGTCCGCCGGACATTCCTGCGGGATGCCGCCGATGCACGACGGCATCGTCATCATTCCGCAGCTGAGGGTCGGCAGATCGTCGATGTTCCCGTCGAAGTCGTTGTCGAAGCCATCGCAGAACTCGCCGACGTATCCGCCGCTGATCTGCAGCTCGCCGACACCACCGCCGGCCTCGCCGCGGCAGATCGTGCTGACACCGCCGGCAGCGCCGTTCACGTTGAACTTCGCGCGATCGTCGATCAGCGCCGACACGCCGGACAGCACGCTGACGATACCGCCGCCACCACCGCCGCCGCAGTCGTCCGCCTGCGTGTTCTGCTGGAACGGCGCCGTGCACTCGCCCGTCGGATCCGTCATCAAGCCCTGCGTGTCACCACCGAGGCCACCGGCCGCGGACACCAGCGCCGTCGAGTTGATCGTCACGCGATCGCCGACGACGAACACGGTGCCGCCCGCGCCACCACCACCGGAGTCGTTGCCGATGCCACAGCCACGCTTGCCGTTCGCGTCGAGCGTACCGTCGATCGTGATCTGCCCGGTCTGCGCCGCGTTGACGGCCGCGAGAACGATGCGACCACCGCCGCTGCCCGCGACCATGAGGCCGGTCGCCGTGCCCGTCGCTCCCGGATTGTAGCCGTCGCCGTCGAGGCAGCCCTTGTCGCCGCCGGACGAGCCAAACTCGGGCTCGTAGATCGAGTGGAAGTAGCTGCGCCCGGCGACCGTCGGTGCACCGTCGTTGCCGGCGCGGCACGTCGTGCTACCGGGCGCGCGCGTCGTCGGCGTCGCGGGGAGCGAACACATCGCGACGCCCGCGTTGTACGACACGATAATGCCGAGCCCACCGGCCGATGCGGGAACAGCGACCGGCTGGCTACAGTCCTCCTCGTAGCCCGCCGGGAACGAGGCAGGATTGTCGACGGTGCCGCGACCACCGTTGCCGAAGTGCGCGCCGCCGCCACCGGAGTCGCGCACGGAACAGCCGCCGCGACCTGCCCCGGTCGTCGACGGACCGCGACCGTTGCCGCAGAGCTGCGTCGAGTAGCCCGAGCCCTTCGCCGTGATCCTCGACGACGAGTCGATCGTGATCGTATTCGCGCGCAGCTCGAGGTTGCCGGTTCCGATCTTGTTGGTGCCGTCGAACGGATTCACCTCGATCACGGCGGTGTTGGTCAGCGTGACCGTGCCGAACGTGTGTACGCCGGACATCTGGCACGTGATGTTGTTCAGGATTAGATCGGGGCCACCGGTCGGACACGGTGCGGCGCCGGCGTTCCCTCCGAGGACGCCGGCGACGACCATGCCCGCCAGCAGGAAGCTGCGGACCATGAGCGACATTGTAGAGATCGCCGGATCGAAGGAACAACAATGAGAGGGGGCAGCACTGGGGTACGCCATGTGGGGTAGCCCGACCGGCGCTGTCGCTCCCAACACGCCATGTCACGCACATCCGCGGCCCGGACGGTGACCTGGCGATTTCCCTTGCCGGTACGGCCAGATTTCGGACAAGAGTTTCGCGTGCTTCGCGATGTCGTACCGAGCTGATAGGGTGCCTCTCGTGGAAACCTACGCGACCACCGCGCGCGACGACGAGGGCAACCAGGTCTTGCACCGCGCCCTTGCGGTTTTCGGCCACACGTCGCTGCGGCCGGGTCAGGCCGAGGTCATCGCGGACATCTTCAGCGGTCGGCCCGTGATCGCCGTCATGCCCACGGGCGCGGGAAAGTCGCTCTGCTACCAGCTGCCCGCGGTCGTGCTCGCGGAGCGCGGCGGCGTCACGCTCGTCGTGTCGCCGCTGATCGCGCTGATGAAGGATCAGGTCGACACGCTCGTCGCGCGCGGCATCTCCGCGGTCGCGCTCACGTCGGCTGCAAATGCCGATGAAAAATCGCAGATGCTCGAGGGCATTCGAGCCGGGCAGTACACGCTGATCTACGTCGCGCCCGAACGCTTCCGGAACGCCCGCTTCGTGGACGCGCTGCGCTCCATCAAGAGCCACATCGCGCTCGTCGCCATCGACGAGGCCCACTGCATCTCGGAGTGGGGGCACGACTTCCGCCCGGACTACCGCCGCATCGGCGAGGTCGTGCGCGAGCTCGGCGCGCCGCGCATCGCCGCGTTCACGGCTACCGCTACGCCGGAAGTTCGCAAGGACATCGCGCTGCAGCTCGGATTGGCAGGTCGCGAACCACGCCTGCACGTCCGTGGGTTCGATCGGCCGAACCTCACGTACGTTGTCACCAAAGCCGGCGGCACCGACGACAAGACCGAGAAGCTCGTCGAGCTCGTGCGCACGCGCGAGGGCGGCGTGGCGCTCGTCTACGCGGCCACGCGAAAGAATGCCGAGGCGTACGCGCAGGCGCTGAAGAAGGCGGGCATGCGCGCGCGCGTGTATCACGCGGGCCTCGAGGGCGAGGTGCGCGAGCGCAACCAGGACGTCTTCATGTCCGGCCAGCTCGACGTCATCGTCGCCACCAACGCGTTCGGCATGGGCGTCGACAAGAGCGATATCCGGCTGGTCGTTCACGCGGATATCCCGCGCAGCCCCGAGGCGTACTACCAGGAGGCCGGTCGCGGTGGTCGCGACGGAAAACCCACGCGCTGCGTGCTGCTGTTCAACCACGGTGATATCCGCCTGCAGGAGTTCCTGATCGACGCGTCGTTCCCCTCGGCGGAGATCCTGCGCGGCCTGTGGAAGCTGCTGCGCGATCGCCCGGATCTCGGCACGCTCACACCGTACGAGGACGAGCTCGAAGCGAAGCTGAAAAAGAACCTGTCCGATAGCGTGGCGGGCGACATCTCCAACGCGGCCATGGGCGCCGCGCTGCGCATCCTCGAGCGCCACGGCATGCTGTCGCGCGACGACGAGCGCATCCGGGCCACGCGCCCTACCACCGAGTCGGGCTTCCCGTCGCTCGACGTGGAGTCGCTGCAGCGCCGCGCGGATGTGGAGCGCAAGAAGCTCCGCACCATGATCGACTACGCGTATTACCCGCGCTGCCGCCGCCAGTACGTGCTCGAGTACTTTGGCGATCAGGACTGGGCGTCGCGCGATCGCACGTGTGGCGCGTGTGACAACTGCGAGGCCGTCGCGAACGGCACCGCAACCGGCCTCTCCGACGTCGAGAAGGCCGCCGTCAAGCGCCTGCTCGCGATGATCGGCTCGCTCTCGGGTCGGTTCGGTCGCAAGCGCGTCACCGATCTCGCGATCGGCGAGGACGACGATCCGCGCTTCGAGGAGATGCCCGAGAAGGGCTGCCTCACCGGCTGGCCCGAGCGCCAGGTGATGGACCTGCTCCGCGCGCTCGAGGGCGCCGGCCTGATCGAAGCATCGCGCGGCGAGTACCCGACCATCGCCACCACGCGTCGCGGCGACATGGTCTCGGTCGGCCGCCTCGATCCGAACGAGCTCGGCATCCAGATGCCCACGGTCACCGCGAAGCGCAATCGCAGAAAGCCCGGCGCGAGCAAGGGCAAGCCCTGGTTCATGAAGCGCAAGACCTAACGTCGGCTCGCCACCCCAACACCTGCGACCTCGGGTCGGATCAGCGCTGGGCTAGAACACCGAGCGACGCAGCCGACGCAGCCGACGCAGCCGACGCACCCGACGCAGGCTCCGCGGGCGGCCGAGAATCGGAATCGCGGTACCGTCGGCACGTGGCCCGGCATCTCCACCTCCTCGCGGCGGCGGTCACGGATAACACCTTCGAGCGCACGCGCCTCGACGATCGCCCCGTGTGGGTCGGCAGGTGCATCCACTGCAACAGCAAGCTCGTCGTCGCCGATGACGGTCGCTCGCTCGGCGAGGCGACCCTCGAGCACATCATTCCGCAGACCCAGGGCGGCACGAACGACGTAAAGAACCTCGCGGTCGCGTGCGCGCGCTGCAATCGCGAGAAGGGCCAGCGCCACGATCACAAGCGCGGCGGTCGGCTCGACGAGATCGTCGCGACGCTGCAAGCGCGTCGCACCGAGCGCTGGCGCGATCCCGAATCCATCGGCATGGCTACGCGGCTAGCGCCTGTCCTGCCCGAGCCCGACGAATCCGAGTAGCCCGCATCTCGACAGCGGCGCTCGGAGGCGTTCTGGGAGGAGGAGCACGGCCGGAAGGCGGCTGATCGGAACCAGAAATCGAAACAGGGAGAAGGGGAGAGAGGGGAGCAGAACGTCTTGTCGCTTCGTCGTGGCGGTACGTGATCGACAGCCTAGTCGCCGAGGCGCCAACGCTCGCGACGGCGCCACCACAGGAAGAACCAGATCGACGGCAGCAGGATCGCCGCCTCGCCACCGATCGCGAGCAGGTAACGCGCGCCTTCCTGCGGCGGGCTGTACGTGTGTTGCAGGTTGAACGCCGCAAGCGCGGCGCCGGCGAGCACGAGCACCCCGAGCACGAACGCTACGATCAGCGTCGTCCAGTGTCCGATCCAGCGGACCCACGGCACGGGCGTGCCGTCGCGCTGTTCGTGACGGATCGCGTGAGCGACGAGGCCCGCGAGGAACGCACCGCCCAGGAGCGCGACGAGTACCGGACCCGTGTCGTCTGTCATCCGAATGAACGCGTCGATGGTGCTCGTACGATACGTGAGCGTGAACGACAGTGCACCGACGTAGCCGACGTACGCGAGCAGCGGCGCGAGCATCGCGATGCCGATGATCGGCAACGCGAGCGAGAGCGTGTCGACGCGCCGGACCTTTTCAGCCGCGACCGCAAACGGACCGACGGCGAGCTGGTCGAGATCCCGATACGCGTCCGTGCCCTTCGACACGAGCTCGCGCATGCGCGTAGTGAAGCGGTGCTCGGCGATCCAGTGAGCCGTCATGTAGGTGACGAGGACGAACGCGATCGACAGCAGCGCGTACATGCCGATCGCGAAGCCGGGGATGAAGTACGCCGTGAGCCGTACGAGGAAGCGATCGTCGAGGACAACGAGTAGACCGAGCGCGCACAGGATCGCGGCGGCGCCACCGGCGGCACGGCCCACGCGATGCGCGTAGATCTGCGACAGCGTCAGCGGCATGAGCGCGAGCTCGCGACGCCGGGTGTCCGCGAGCGAATCACGGCGCGCGACGGCACCGGGAAGATCGTCGCGATACGCCGATGCGTTCGGCGTCGGCGCTGGGGCTCTCGAGGCGTGCGTGTGCGGTGCGCGTGGTGCGTGGACCGCAGTGCTGTCGAGGCTCGTCGTGAGTGCGGGCAGGTTCTGGCGGCTCGCGTCGCCGAGGGCGGCGAGATCGCCATCGATCACCCGATCCGTAGACGACTTCACGGGCAAACGTGCGTGTGACTGGCTCATCGAGTAACTCCTGCGCCGGGCGTCGGGGAGAAGGACGTGCGGACCTCGCGAACGCCGAAGCGCTCGCTGTAGATGGTGCGAAGTCGCTCGCGTCCACGCGCGAGCCGCGACTTGATCGCGGACGTGGAGACCTCGAGCATCACGGCGATCTCCTCGACCTTCCAGCCCTCGATCTCGAACAGTACGATCGCCTCTCGCATCTCGTGCGGCAACTCGGCGAGCGCGGCGCGCGCTCGCTCGTCGGCGGCGAGCACGTCGTCGGGTCGTGGCTCGGCGCTGGCGGGCGCGACGACGAACGGCAACATGCGGCGCCAGAATGCCGTGCGATAGCGATTGCGATGCAGGTTGATGATCAGCCGGTACAGCCACGGGCGGAACGCGGCGTCGTCGCGAAGCGAGTCGAGCTTGCCGAGAGCGCGCAGCAGCGCCTCCTGAAACAGGTCGTCGCCGTCGGAGGCGGAGCGACACACGCTCCGCGCGAACGCGAGCGCGCGGTCGTGGTGCGGCTCCAGGAGACGGCGCAGCCGGAGGTGCGTCGGCTCGGCGTACGGCGGTTCGATGTGGTCGGTCATGTGTTCGCAGCTGTTCGTGGGTCGACGATAGACACGTCTGGGAACTGATTTGGTCGCAGCGAACTTCGAGGATTTTTCGCGGATCACGTAACCCGTGGTAAGCAGCGAAGATGTCGGCCACCGACGATGACTCACCGCCCGTGAAGCACGGGGTGCTCGGTGAGTCCCCGCGCGTGGCAGAGATAGAGCTGACCGACATTCCGGCCGCGGCCGGCGGCCTGGGTGCGATGTGGGCCACCGCGAAGCACCTGCAGCGCGACTCGGGCCTCGTGCAGGGCGTGCGCGCGCTGTGGGCCATGAACCAACCCGAGGGCTTCGATTGCCCGGGCTGCGCGTGGCCGGAGCCACCCGCCAACAACCGACCGCACATCGAGTTCTGCGAGAATGGCGCAAAGGCGCTCGCCGAGGAAGCGACGACTGCGCGCGCGACGCCCGAGTTGTTCGCGGCGCTCAGCGTCGACGAGATGCGCCTCCTCACCGATTTCGAGCTCGGCCAGCTCGGCCGCATCACGCACCCGATGGTGCTCGAGGGCCGGCACTACGTTCCGATCTCGTGGGACAGCGCGTTCGTGCTGCTCGCGGATGCCATGCGCGGCGCGGGCCCCGCCGCGACGGCCCTGTACACGTCGGGCCGCACGAGCAACGAAGCCGCGTTCCTGTACCAGCTCGTCGGACGCATGTTCGGCACGAACAACTTCCCCGACTGTTCGAACATGTGCCACGAGTCGAGCGGCGTCGCGCTCACCGAAACGATCGGCATCGGGAAGGGTACCGTCTCGCTCGAGGACTTCGACCACGCGGACCTGATCCTCGTCATCGGGCAGAACCCCGGCACGAACCACCCGCGCATGTTGAGCACGATGCGCGAGTGCGCGCGTCGTGGCGCCACCATCGTCAGTATCAACCCGCTGCGCGAGGTCGGGTTGACGAAGTTCCGCCACCCGCAGAAACCGCTCGACCTCCTCGGCGGCACCTCGTTGGCGAAGCACTTCATCCAGGTGCAGATCGGTGGCGACCACGCGTTCTTCCTCGGCGTCGCGAAGGCGATCCTCGAACGAGAAGACGCCCTACCCGGCACCGTGGTCGACGGCGCCTTCATCAACGGTCACACCACCGGCTTCTCGACATGGGCCGAACACGTGCGCGCGCGGCGCTGGGCCGATCTCAGCGCGGGCGCCGGTGTCGACGAGGAGACGATCCGCGAGGTCGCCGACCTGTACATCCAGGCCCCCGCGACGATCGCGTGCTGGGCGATGGGCCTCACGCAGCACAAACACGCCGTCGTCACGATCCAGGAGATCGTCAACGTCATGCTCTTGCGCGGCAACATCGGCCGCCCCGGCGCGGGCCTCTGTCCGGTTCGCGGACACTCCAACGTGCAGGGCGATCGCACGATGGGGATCGATCACCTGCCGAGCGACGGCTTCCTCGACGCACTCGGCGAAGTGTTCGGCTTCGAGCCACCACACACGCATGGCCTCGACACCGTCGACACGATCCGTGCGATGGAGCGCGACGGCGTACACGTATTCGTAGCGCTCGGCGGCAACTTCCTCTCCGCCACGCCGGATACCGACCGCACCGCCCGCGCACTCGAGCGATGCAGGATGACCGCGAGCGTCTCGACCAAGGTGAACCGCACGCACCTCTACCCCGGTGCGAAGGCGCTGATCCTGCCGTGCCTCGGACGCAGCGAGGTCGACCTGCAAGCCGATGGCGAGCAGTTCGTCACCGTCGAGGATTCGATGTCGATGGTGCATCGCTCGCGCGGCGTGCTCGCCCCCGCGAGCCCCGAGCTGCGCAGCGAGCCCGCCATCGTCGCGGGCCTCGGCCGCGCGCTCGTCGGCGATCGCATCCCGTGGGCCGACTTCGCAGCCGACTACGATCGCATTCGCGACATGATCTCGATCGTCGTGCCGGGGTTCCACGAGTTCAACGAACGCGTGCGCACGCCGGACGGATTCCAGCTACCCAACCCCGGCCGCGATCGCTCGTTCGCCCCCGTCGGCGGTCGCGCGAAGTTCACCATCGCCACGCCCCCGGACCTGACGCTGCCGCCGGGCCGCCTGCGCATGATGACCATCCGCAGCCACGATCAGTACAACACCACCATCTACGGCCTCGACGATCGCTATCGCGGCATCCGCAACGAACGCCGCGTCGTGTTCTTGCATCGGGACGACATCGCCGCCCGAGGGCTCGTCGAGCGCCAGATCGTCGACCTCGTCTCCGAGTGGACCGACGGCGAGCGCGTCGCCGAAGCGTTCATTGTCGTCCCGTTCGATCTTCCGCGCGGCTGCGCGGCGACCTATTTCCCCGAGGCCAACGCGCTCGTCCCGCTCGATAGCGTCGCCGATCGCTCCAACACGCCGACCTCAAAGTCGGTCGTGATCCGCGTACGCGCTCGCTAGAACCGGCCGTGGACGATCGCACCCGCGGAGTCGGGCGTCACCATCGGAGTCAGCGCCACGCTGCGCTCGGTCTTCTTGCCGCGATCGTGAAAGAACGCGAAGTACCCGGTCACAGCCACGAGCGGCACCGTCAGGGCCCACACGTAGCTCATCGTGAAGTACGTGTCGCGCGTCTTGCACACGTCGGCGAGCACCGAGTTCCTGACTTCCACGCCCTCGCGCACGCTCGGCCCATCACAGTCGTTCTCGGTGATCTGGCCTGCCTCACGCTTCGCTGCCTGGATGGAATCGACGTCGCCTTTCCACGACCCGAGCAGATAGCCCCAATACGTGCCGACGCCGATGAATGCCGCGACGGATACGCCGAAAGCCGGCTTCCAGATGTTGAACGCCTTCTTCGGCCGCAAGCCTACCCCACCCTCGAGCAGATCGAACTGCTGCGTGATCACCTGCTCGGCCTTTACCGTCACCGTGATCTCCTTGCGCTGACGTCCGGTCGACTCGACGGCGATGCGGTAGCGACCCTCGGGGAGCGTGAGCGTCGCCCTGCCGTTCGCGAGGACCTCGGACGACGAGTCATCGACATACACGGTTCCCGACAAGACGTTGGTCTCGACCTCCACGGTACCCACGCCGCCGGCCTCGGACGCGCCCGCGAGCTCCTCGTACGCGCGGCGCGCTGCCGTCCTGACCTCTTCCTTCGTCGCCGAGATCGGGATGGTGACGCCGATGCGGTTGAGCTTGGACTTCTTGCCGACGTCGAGCAGGTGCACCGTCACGCGAGCAGCCTTGTCGACCTTCTCGAGCTTGCCGTAGACGATGACGTCGGCGTCGAGCTCTTTACCGATCTCGGACATGCACCCAGGCGCTTCGTTGTCGCACGCCTTGATCAGCTTCTCGTCGATCAACTCGCGCTCGCTGGATGGAGCGTACGCGTAGGGCCCCGCACCGAGTCGCGCACGTGCACGCATGCCCTCGGTCAGTTCCTTCGCGAGCTCTGTCGTGCGGACATCGACCGCGCTCGTGACCTCGAGCCCCAACACCGCGACGCGGGGACGTGCATCCGCATACGCATCGGGAACATTCGCGCACACAAGCGCTGCCAGGACAACGATTGGGACAAAGCCCCTCATCCCCGGATGGTACCGCGCGCGCGATGTGCGTTCGATGCCAATCCCGCGATTTGCGCTCTACCAATCGAGCCGGAACGTGGCGCCGCCGCCGTCGGGCGAGACGAGTGGCGTTATCGAGACGTTGTTCGTGCGCTTTTTCGCACGGCGACGTGTGGTCGCGGGCGCCGGTGGTTCGGTCTCACCGGACCGAATCGCGAAGTAGCCCGTGATCAAGAATCCCAGGCCGGCCGCGACCGTGACGCTCCCAGCGACCCAGCTCGCCTTGTAACCGTTGCACCCCGACTTGAAGGCAGGGCTCGCCTCGTAGGCGGCTTTTCCACAATCGTCCGTGTCCACATTCGCATCGTCGATTCCGAGCTCATCGAGCTGGGACTTGATCAGCGGTTCGTCCGCCAAGGTAGAGCTATAGATCCACACACCTCCGGCAGCCAACGTGAGCACCGCGAGTCCGATCGCGATTGGTTTCATGCGGCTCGACTTCTTCTGCGACGTCGTGCCGAAGACCGTGTGCTTCATGTCACCGAGTGGCTTGAGGTCGAGCGTCTGCGGTGTGGCCTCGCCGCTGCGGATCGTCACGACGACCTCGCCGCGTTCCCACTTGTCGGACTGGATCGCGAGGCGATAGCGGCCCTCGGCGAGCTTGTCGATCGTGAGGCTGCCGTTGTCGAGCCGGCCCTTCGACTGTTCGTCGAGAAACACTTCACCGTCGGGCGCGTTGGACGTCACGACGAGCGAGCCCGACTCGACAACGCCGGTGAGGTCGTTGTAGGCGCGCTTCGCGGCCGCCGCGAGCGATGCCGAGTCCTTCTGAGCGAACGGGATGGTCAGCGGCGTCTTGGTCTTCTCGAACTTCTTCTTGTCGACGTTGAGTAGATTGATCTGGACCTGATACCCATCGCCGCGCTTCTCGAGCCGCCCGTACATCAGGTAGTTCGCGCCCAGGTCCTTGCCGATCTGCGACATGCACGGCATTGCCTCGGTATCGCAGTTCTTGATGAGCTTCTCGTCGATGAGCTCCTTGTCGCTGCCCGGCGCCAATACGTAGGGACCGGATCCGACCTTCGCGCGTGCGCGAAGCCCGTCCGTGAGCTCCTTGGCAACCTTGACCGCTTCGGGATCGACTGCCCCACTCGTGTCCACGACCTCGAGACCGAGGATCGCTACCGTCGCTTTGCCTGCGAATACCGGCGTCGCGCAGAGGCCGATCCACAAGACCGTCAGGAGTAGCGTCCAACTGGATGAAAGTGCTCGCCTCATGTGGGGGGGGCCCTCGAACGGCTAGTATACACCTCGTGCGCGGCGAAATCCGAAGCCTGATCGCGATGACTCGCACGCTTTCGGCGCGGATTCTCCTCGGCTTTACGGCCTTGACCATGATGTTCGGTGTGATCGCCGCGACGGTGGTCTTCAATATGCGGCAGGTCGAGGACCAGGTGGTCCTGATCGGCAAGGGTTTCGTCCCTCTCGCCCTCGCCAGCAAGGACCTGGCGCGACGCCAGGACGATCTCCGCAACTACCTCGAGGAGGGCCTCAAGGACGAGACCAGTGTCATGGCCGTCCGCAAGGAGCTCAATCGCATCCGCGCGATCCGCGACCGGCAGCTCAAGAACCTGCGAGGGATCATCAACTCCCAGGCAATCGCGGCGTTCGACAGCGAGCGCATCCGGACGATCGATCCGCGCATCAAGTCGCTCGAGGACGGGGCCGCCGCGCTCGACGACACCTACGTGCTCATCCTCGGATCCCCTCCCCTGGGGCCGCCGGAGAAGTGGGACGACAAGCAGAAGGCCGCCGCCGAAGCCCTCAAGAAGCTCCAGCTCGAGGAGCTGAAGCTCAACGTGAAGGCCACCGGCCTGTCCGACACGCTCGACCAGTATGTCTCCACGACCACGCACTACCTCGAGAAGAGCCAGCACACGGTCCGCGTGTGGACGATCTATCTCGGCCTCGCCGTCGTCGTGACCGGCCTCGCGATCACGATCCTTGTCGTCATCGCGCTGCGCCCGCTGCGCCGACTCCGCGACGGCGCCCGACGAATCGCCGCCGGTGACTACGCCTCGCGCATCGTCGAGCGCGGCCCGTCCGAGGTCGCGGATCTCGCGCGCGAATTCAACTCGATGGGCCGCGCCGTCGAAGAGCGCGAGCGCGAGCTGGTTCGCTCGGAGCGCCTCGCCGCCGTGGGCAAGATGGCCGCGATGATCACGCACGAGGTGCGCAACCCGCTGTCGTCGATCGGCCTCAACACCGAGCTGCTCGAGGACGAGCTGTCCGAGGTCCCGAACGCCGACGAGGCGCGCAGCCTGTGCCGTTCGATCCACCGTGAGGTCGATCGCCTCACCGCGATTACCGAGGACTACCTCGCGTTCGCGCGCCTGCCCAAGCCCAAGCTCGCCGCCGAGCCGATCAACCCGATCGTCACCGCGCTCGCCGACTTCGTCCGCGAGGACCTCGCGAGCAAGAAGGTCCAGCTGGCCACCGAGCTCGCGGCCGAACACATGATCGGCGAGATCGACGCCGCGCAGATCCGCCAGTGCCTCGTCAACCTCGTCCGCAACGCGTCCGAGGCCGTGAGCGCGAAGGGCGGAGGTCGCGTGAAGCTGCGCACGCGCCGCGACGGTGACCGCGTCGCCATCGACGTCGAGGACGACGGTGTGGGTATCGCACCCGACATGCTCCCCCGCCTGTTCGACCCCTTCGTGTCGACCAAGGAGGGTGGGAACGGGCTAGGCCTCGCACTCACCCAGGAGATCGTCCGCGAGCACGGCGGCACGCTCGACGTGACCAGCAGGCTCGGATCCGGCACCACGTTCACCCTCCGTGTGCCGTTCCATACACCGCACACCGCTCCCAAGCTTGCGACCTAGCGCAGACCCTGAGATCATTTGTTTTCGCATGAGCGAGGAGGAGAAGCGGCGTGATAGCCGCGAATCGGTGACGTTGTTCGTCGAGTACGACGGCGCGGACGATCTCGTCGGAGATTTCACCGAGAATCTCTCATCCGGCGGAACGTTCGTGGCGACCAACCGCGACCTCCCCATCGGCACGCGCGTCAACCTCGTGCTGTCGTTCCCCGGGCTCCTCGAGCCGATCGCCATCGAGGGCACCGTCCGGTGGAAGCGCCCCGAACCCGGCAGTGAAGGCGACGCCGGCGCCGGCATCGAGTTCGCACCCGGGCCCGCGCGCGACACGCTCGCGACCGTCATCGACAAGGTCCGCAACCGCGATCCCAAGACCGTCTCGCGCCTGTTCCGCGTCCTCGTGGTCGAGGACAACAAGCACGTCGCCCAGCTCATCACCGAGGGGCTCCGCGGCTCGTCGCGCCGTGACTTCGGCGGCGTGTCGTTCGTGTTTCGCAGCGCTGAAGATGGCCGTGCCGCCGTCGAGCTCCTGCGTACCGAGAAGTTCGACGCGCTGATCATCGATGTCTACCTGCCGGTCGTCGACGGTCCCAAGGTGATCCTGCAAGCACGCACCGAGCTCGGCCTGACCGAGCTGCCGATCATCGCCGTGTCCGCCGGCGGTGACTCTGCCCGCCGCGCTGCGCTCGACGCCGGAGCGAACATCTTCCTCGACAAGCCGATGCGGCTGCGCCAGGTCATCGACACGATGCAGCGCTTGCTCGCTACTTGAGTTCGCGCAAACGAGAAACCGCGCAGGCCCCCGAACCTAGCCAGCAACGAACGACTTCGCCCACGAGATCAGGAGCTCGGTGTCGGGCTCTTCGAAGTTGGTGCCGGCGTCCATCTTCACCCACCTGTCGCAGCCCGGTGTCTTCGCGCGCCACGACTTGGTGCCGAGCTTCTTGCCCGTGCGGCGGTCGTAGATCGTCGCCGCGTAGTCGAGCATCCTGCGCGCGACCGACTTCTTCGCGCCCGTGCCGTCGGTCGCGACGTACTGGCACGCGGACGCCTCGCGGAAGGACGACGACACGATGCCGACGAGGTCGAGGTCGCGCACGAGGACCTCGGTGTTGCCGAGTGCTTCGGTGAGGTCGCCGATCAGGACGAGCGACGCGGGCTTCGCGGGCGCGGGCGCCGAACCGGCAAACGCGAGGGGCCCCGTCCGGATCTTCGAGAGGAGCGTCGTCACCGCGCCGCGGCCGATCGACAGCGTTCCCGTGCGCGAGCCGTTCGCGGTGTGCAGGGTCGCTGGGAGCTCGACCGGATACTCCCTCATCGCGGCGAACAGATCGAGCGCGACGATCTTCGGCACGAGCTCGACGCGTGCGGAGATCTGCCCGTCGCGTGCGTCGAACGTCGCGTCGCCGATGACGAGCTGCTTCGCCGTGTTCGACACGACCGCAAAGCCGACGCTGCCGTCGTCGGCGAGGTTGATGTACGTCCCGCACATTTGCGTGGACTCCCCTGGCTCCATCAGGTGACCGCTGCAGTTCACGACCGCGAAGGTGTCGGTCCTCGGCGTCGGATCGGCGAACACGATGCTCTCGGGCTCGCCGATCGAGAACGGGAACGTGTGCTTGCCCGTTCGCTTGTCCGACGTGTCCACGATCACGAGGAGTGAGCCCGTGCCCTTCATCCGGGAGATCTCGGTCTTGGCCTTGCCCTCGGCGTCGCTCGTCACACGGAGCGGCGAGGCGGCACCGGGGGTCGGCGAGAAGTACACCTCCGCGTACGGCTCTGTCGTGACGGTGACGTTCAGGAAATCCCTTATCTGCACGGTCGCGAGCGTCGCCGCGACAGCGTTCTGCGCCGCGCTTCCCTTCGCCTTCGACGCCGCGTCCGGCTTGCCGCAACCGACGACCGCGAAAACCACTCCGACGACAGCTGCTGATCTCATCGGCAGCATCGAAGTGCGCTACGCGTGCCAGCGCAAGCCGGCGAATTCACGCGCCAGACTCGCCCGTATCGACCGCGCGCCCTACCGGCGCGCCGAATCGGCGTTACTTGATCTGGTTCTTCAGCAGGAGCACGTCGGCGTTCTCCGGCTCGGTCTTCTGCGCGAGCGCGAGCGCCGCGCGCGCTTCTGCCTTCTTGCCCTGCACCAGGAACGCGCGCGTCCGGCCGATGTGAACGAGCGCTGGGCGGCGCGGCGCCGGCTTCATGATCAACATCGTGTCGTACGTGAACAGCGCGGTCGCAGCATCACCCGCTTCGAGCGACGAACGCGCGAGAGCGCCCAGGACCTCTGGATCGTGCGGCGCGATGTACAGCGCCATCTCGGCGTACGTCTTCACCTTGGGCCAGTTCGCGATCTTTGCGTACTCGCTGATCAGCTCCTTGAGCGGCGCGAGCTCCATCTGCTCCAGGAACGCGTAGTGCTCGAGCTCGACGAGCGCGCGCGGCATCTGGCCCTGCTTCTTGTACAGGTTGAACAGCTCCTGGTACGGGTAGCTGCGCTCGGGGTCGAGCTTCTTCGCGGCGCATAGCTGCTTCTCGACCTCGGCGTCGTCCTTGTCGTTCTGCCCGATTTGGGCGAGGCGCGTGCGCAGGTCGTAGTTGTCGATGCCGTCGGCGATCAGGTTGCCGATCATCGCCTTGGCGCGATCGGGGTCGTTCTTGTGCAGCGCGACCTCCGCAAGGATGTAGCGCGCGATCGGCTGCTTCGCGTCGAGCACGAGTGCGGCCTGCGCCTGCTGCGCGGCCTTGTCCGCGTCGCCCGCGTAGAAGTGTCCGAGCGCCACGTGTGCGCGCGCCTTGCCGTCCTTGGGTGCGGCATCGGCGGCGATCTCGAGCTTCGTCACGTCGTCGAAACCGCGCGTCGGAAGCTTGAACGTGCCCTTGTACGCGGCGAGGCGCACGTCGAGGAACGCTCGAAACTCGGTGTCGAGCTGCGGGATGGTCTTGCCGGTGATGATCTGCAGTACCTCCGGGGACTCCTTACCGGTGCCGAACAGTTTGAGCGCCTCGACGATCTTCGGGAATCCGTACCGCTGCACGAGGAACTCGATCGTGACCGCGGACTGGTAATACGCGACGACGACCGCGTTCGCGTCGGGCTGCATGAACTCCGCGTTGAGCGCGGCGATCGACGGCAGCGTGCCGTTGACGACGGCGCCGTACAGATCCGCATCGTTCTCGCGGCGCCACGACGGAGACGCGATCAGGGTCTCGTATTCGCTGAGCCCCTCGGTGAACCACCGCGGCACCCGCGACTTGGACAGCTGGATCGCGAACACGTGACCGAGCTCGTGCCAGAGCACCATGCCCCAGTTGATGTCACCCGTCGCCGGCGACATCGCCGTGACGACCCTGCCGAAGCACACGCCGAGCGCACCGAGGTCCGGAAGACCGACGGTGCGGATCGCGTAGTCGGTGCGATCCGCGTACAGCTCCAGCGTCGTCGGGATCGACGGCGTGAACCCGTAGCGCTTCACCATGTCGGCGAACGCGCGCTCGAGCGTGGGCTCGAGGTACCGCGACAGCACCGGGCGCTCCTCGTTGTTGTACCGGATGCGGAAGTGCTTCGTCGTCGCGATCGAGTAGTCCTTCGGGATGGTCTCCTTGAACAGCGTGCGCGTGTTGAATGCGCGCACGTTGTACTGGTCACCGGCCCACGACTTGTCGATCCACTCGAGGCCCTCCTTCTCCATGCCGAGACGGAGGTAGCCGAGCCCCGCGCCCGCCATCGCCTCGAAGAACGTGGGGCGCAGCTTCACGGCCTCCTTCTCGAGCTCGATCGCCTCGACGTAGCGATGTTCGCGCACGGCCGAGCGCGCCACGATGCGATACAGCTCCGCGTACAGCGGGTTGTGCGCGAATGCGCGCTTGCGCTCAGCGTCGTACGTCTTCGTGTCGTCGCGGAGCCACGCGATGGTCGCTTTCATCGCGATCGCCTCGACGTCCTGTGCGTTCTGCGCGAGCACGCCGTCGAGGACCTTGGTCGCCTCCGCCCACTCGTTACGATCGATCGCGATGCCCGCGCGCACCTTGAGCGCGCGCGTGTTCTTCGGGTTCTGCGCGAGCGCAGCGTCGACGTGGTGGCGGACCGCCGCAAGATCGTAGCGCGTCTCGACGATCACCTCGGCCATCGCGGCGTGCGCGTCGGGGTGGTTCGGGTTGACCTTGAACACCTCCTCGAGCGTCTGCTCGGCGAGCTGCGCCGCGTACTTCTGGAGGAAAAGGTCGGCCCACTCGACGCCGGTGTCCGTGCTCGACGGACGGATCGAGAGCGCCTCGCGGAACGCCTGGTTGGAGAGCTGGAAGTTCGCGGTGTAACGCGCCGCGATCGCGAGCTGCGTGAGCTGATCCGGATCGTCGAGGTCGAGCTTGTTCTCGTCGGACTCCTTGATCGTGATGTCGAACAGCGCCTTCGCGCCGGTGTGATCCCCCGACGCGTAGCGCGCGCGTCCGAGCGCGGTGCGCACGGCGCGATCGTCGGGGCGGTCCTTGTACAGCTGCTCGAGATCCTTCTTCGAGAGGTCGAGCTTCCCGACCTGCTGGCGAAGCTCGGCGAGGACGATGCGCGCCTCCGCGCCGATCGCGTCCTTGCCCGTCGACATCGGCACGAGCGCCTGCTCGGCACCGGCATAGTCGCCGGTCGCCATCTTCGCGCGCGCGAGGAGGATTTGCGCCGGTGGGCGATCCTTGCCGGTGTTCTTGGCAAGCTCGCTGATCGCGGTCTTGTAGTCGCCAGCGACGAACTTGTCGCGTCCGCGCGGCGGATCGGCAAGCGCGGGGCCGGCGAGTGCCCCCAGGAGCAGCAGCGGCAGAAACGCCAGGCGAAGCGGAGCCGCCAGGCGAGCAAGTGCCCTTGGGGTGAGCGTCATCCCCTCGAATCTGTGCGACGCCCATGCCCCTGTCAAACCTGGGTTTCGAGGTATCCTCGGATCGTGGCTGAAGCGTCGAAGCAAATGCCCACAGGCAACGAAGGCCTGTACAGCGCTTTCGATACGTTCCTGAAGCAGGGGCTCAAGGAGTACTACGACCGAGGCTGGACGACCCGGAAGGGCAACTTCATCGCCCTTCTCATCGCGTCCGGGACGACCTCGTTCGCAATGGCCAAGGACTCCATCGTGTCCGGCGAGGGGACCAAGAAGGTCGCCATCGGCGCCGGCCTCATGATCGCCCTGCGGATCGGGCTCAAGTACGCACTCGGTGGCCCGCTCGGCCTCGTGCTCAGCGTCGCCGCCGGCGCGTCGATGATCAGCTATTTCATCCGCAATCAGAAGGACATCACCAAGAAGGTGTCCATCTACCGCACGCTGATCGCCGAGCAGGAGAAGAAGTACGACGAGGTGCAAGCCGGCTGGCGCGACGGCAAGTACGACATCGGCCAGCGCAACCTCATGATCGATGGACTGATGAAGCAGTTCATCACCAGCGTCGACGAAGCGTGACACGCGTCCTCGCCCCGCTGCTCGTTGTCTTGACGATCGCGGCACCGGCGGCTGCCGACGAGGCCAAACCGGCCGAGCCCGCACCGGCCAAGAAGCGCACGGTTGGAATTCTCGACGTGCGTGTCGACGGCGTCCCCGACGAGGCAAGAGCACAGTTCGAAAGCGGGCTCGAGGAGCAGCTCGACACGACGACGTACTGGCTGTCCAACCGCGCGCAGATGCGCGAGCGGCTGAAGTTCTCGACTAAGTGGACCGAGGGCTGTCTCGTCGGAGCGTGCCTCATCGAGGTGAAGACGCAGACCCAGGCAGAGCTCGTCTTGCTCGTCGCGCTGAGCGGCTCCGGCACCAGCTACGGCTACATCATCACGGTCGCGCGCACCGACAACGGCAAGGTCGTCGCACAGGACTCGCAGCGCTGCGATGTGTGCACGCCGCGCGAGGTGATGCGCGACGCGACGCTCGCGACGATCAACCTGCTTCACAACGTCCCCGACACCCTCCCCGACGAAGCGGCCGAGCAAAAGATGGCGCTCGACGAAGCGGTCGCCACGGTCGACCTGCGCCTCGCCGGCGAGCGCGCGCGGCTGAAGAAGCGCGGACTCGTGGTCACCCTCGTCGGTGTCGCAACAGCGGCCGCCGGTGTCGCCGTCTACTTCCTCGCCGACAACTCCGACTATGCGTGGGCGATCGCGGGCGCCGGTGGGGGCCTGGCGGTGGGTGGTGTAGCGATGCTCACTTTCTAGTTCCAGGGCCCTTCCACCCCCACCACTCTGCGGTGGAATTCGCAGGCGGTCCGATGTCCGTCCGGTGTTAGGTTCGGCGCGTGCGTCGCGCCATCGTTCTTCTATCGCTCGCTACGGGTGCATGCACGGGCGAGCCGACCGTCGCTCGGTTCGGGTTGCCCGGTGCCACCGAGGAGTTCTACGACCTCCCCTTTCCGAACGATCTGCGACGAAATCCCAATTCGAACTCGCTCGATCTGTCCGAGTTTCCGACGAACAGCCTGATCGTCAACTCGTTCCGTGAAGCGGCCGAGCAGCTCGACGGCTTCTCGCTCAACGCCGCGATGTTCGCTCGCTTCGACGGCCAGCTCGATCCGACGAGCCTCCCCGACCCCACGAGCTCGATCCTGCCGACATCGTCGGTGTACGTCGTCGATGTCGATCCCGATTCGCCGGCGCGCGGCGAGCGCATGCCGATCATCGCGACCTTCCGCCCGACGGGGAACGAGACGATCGGCGTCGACAACCTCGTCGTGCGTCCACTCCCCGGCTTCCCGCTCGCCGAGGGCACGACGTATGCGCTCGTGATCACCACGCGCGTGCGCGGCACGAACGGCGAGGCGATCGAGATCGCGCCGGGATTCGCCGAGCTCGCGAGCGACGCGATGACCACCGAGCAGCCGCTCGTGTGGGCCAAGAGCCAATACCAGCCGCTGTTCGACTACCTGGACGAGGCCGGTGACGACAGTCGCTCCGACGTCGCGTCGGCGTCCGTGTTCACGACCCAGACCGCGACGTTCATCGCGCCCGCGATCCGCGCCGCGCTGTTCGACACGCAGGTCCCGCAGGCAATGGACGTGATGTCGCCCGATCCGCCCAAAGGCGGTCGCTTCCGCACCATCACCGGCAACTACGTCGCGCCGAACTTCCAGGCCGGCGATCCGCCGTACAAGACGGCGCCCGACGGCCGCATCGACGTCGGCAGCGACGGGCGCGCGATCATCACGCGCATGGAGCCGATGCGCTTCATGCTGACCGTGCCGACGATGGCGACGATGCCGGCGAACGGCTGGCCGATCGTCATCTATTCGCATGGCACTGGCGGTAGCTGGGCGTCGTTCATCGCCGACGGCACCGCGGACCTCCTCGCGCGCGAAGGGATCGCCGTCATTTCGACGGACCAGGTGCTGCACGAGCCACGCAACCCGGGCGGCGACCCCGAGCTCGACTTCTTCAACTTCGGCAACGTCTACGCGGCACGCGACAACGCGCTCCAGGGCTACGCGGATGCGTGGTCGCAGATGCGCCTCGTCACCGCCGCATCGCTCGACGCCGGCGGCACGACGCACACCTTCGACGCGAACAAGGTCTACTTCTTCGGTCACTCGCAGGGCGGCATCACGGGTCCGGGCTTCGTGGCGTTCGAGCCGGCAATCAAGGGCGCTGTCCTCTCGGGGACGGCGGGGGTGCTGTACCAGAACCTGCTCGAGAAAACGAAGCCGCTCGATATTCCGGGCCTCGTCGAACAGTTCGCGCGCGACAACCCGATGGACGAGAACAACCCGTCGCTCGCGATCGTGCAGATGTGGGTCGATCGCTCCGATCCGATCAACTACGCGCCGCTGATGGTACGCAAGCGGCCGATCGTCGACGGCGCGCAGGTCCCGCCGCGCGCGATCTTCCAGACCGAAGGATTCGTCGATCTTTACTCGCCGAACGCCGGCATCGAGGCGTTCGCCGCTGCGCTCGGTGCGGACATCGTCGAGAACCAGGTGCAGGCCGGAGCAACCAAGGAGATCCTCGCGGTCACGCTTCGCGGCGGCGCCATCAAGCGAGGCCCTATCACGAACAACGTGAACGGGACCACCGTCGTGCTCGGCCAGTACAACCAGCGCCCCGGATCGGACGGCCACTTCGTGGTGTTCGATATTCCGTCGGCACAGCAGCACGTCGCCAGGTTCCTCGGTACGCTCGCGAGCACGGGTCAAGCGACCGTGGTGCAGGTGCAATGACAAGTCCGACGAACGACGGACGCGTAGCACCGCTTGGCGGTGCGGAGGTTAGATGACGAGAAAGAAGCTGGGCGAGCTACTCATCGAGGCCGGGGTCATCGACGACCTGAGCCTGCGCTCCGCGCTCGCCGACCAGCGGCGTTGGGGCCGGCCGCTCGGCCGCACACTTGTCGAGATGAGGCTCGTCGATGAGCCCGTGCTCGTCGACGTGCTCGCGAAGCAGCTAAACGTCGACGCGATCGACCTCGACCAGATCCTCATCGCCCCCGACGTTCTCCGCCTCGTGCCGGCCGAGCTCGCGCGCCAGGCGCAGATCATGCCGTTCCGGACGATCATGAAGTTCCTCGACGTCGCGATGGGCGATCCCACAAAGCTCGGCATCGTTGACGAGCTCCGCATCCGCACGCAGCTGAACATCCGGCCGTTTTTGTGCGGCCCTCGGCAGATCGAGCGCAACATCGCCAAGTACTACGGTGATGGCAGCAAGGCCGAGATCGTGATCCCGTTCGACTCGCCCGACACGATGGATCTGCAGCAGCCGACGCGCACGCCCATGCGCCAGCCATCGTCGACGAACGCCCCCGCGAACGTGCCGGTGCCATCGCGTACGATGAGCGAGATCATCCGTCCGTATCCGCGCACGCAGCCACCGCCGGCTGCCGACGCGCCGGCGGACGTGATCCGCGACGCGGAGATCAACGCGCTGCAGATGCGCATCTCGAAGCTCGAGGCGCTCGTCGAACGCGACGAGGCCGTGCTCAAGCGCCTTCTCGCTCTGCTGATCGAGAAGGGTGTCGCGACGCGCGAAGAGATCGTCGAGCGCCTGTCCTGATCCGCATGCGCGTGAACCGATGAGGTGAAACGCCTAGCATTAGCGCGCTCCGTTCGCAGCGCGCGTGTTGTCCTCGAGCAAGCCGTACAGCACCGACAACAGATCGTGGGTCACGCACGGAACGAGGGCGGCGACGTCGTCGGGCGGAAGTGAATACAGCGCCTGCGCGATGCGCTCCGGATCCTCCGCGCGCGTGCCCCTGGTGCGCAGGTTCTCGCGCGCGAGCGACGCCATGCGCGCGGCGACCTTTTCGCGCGCCTCGTCGAGTGACGCGCCGGCCATCGCGTCGAGCGCGTGTTCGAGGCGCAAGCGCGCAGAGCCGAGCTGCGGTCCCCACACGGCGAGAGGGCCCGAGAACAGCTGGTTCAGCAGCGCGTCGAGGCCGATGCTGACTGGCTCGGGCTCGGGGAACTGGATCACGGACGGCATGCGGCGGGCCGCGCCGATGTAGCGCAGGGTCGCGAGCTCGGGCCACGCCGCGAACACGGCACGCGCGCGCGTGGAGACCGCCGCGATCGTGTTCGGCGGGCGATGGCGGATGCAGCCGGCGAGCGCGGCCCACGGCGTCGCGCGCGCGGCTGCCGCGAAGCTCTCCCGATCTTCAGCCGGCAGCGAGAGCTCGCCCGCGATCAGCGCGAACGACGCGCCGAACACCCGCCAGCGCGGCGTGAACGGATCGAGCGTCCCGTCGTGAACGACCACGAGCTCGCCAGGTGCGATCGGGCGCAGCGAGTCGGGTGCGAACGCCCGCGTGCGGCGATATCTTTCGGCCCATGCGAGGCCGGCCGCCTCCGCTGCATCGACGATGGACTGCTCGTCGCCGAAGAGGAACGCCGGGAACTGCACACGTCGAGGCTACACGGTCGCGTTCGAACGCGTCGTATCGAGGGGTGCAGCGAAACGCGACACCCGGCACCGGATTCCCACGCCTCTAGTCGTACGCAACGAAGGTAGCCGTCACGGTGCGTGCACCCTGCCCGTGATCCATCTCGGCATCCCACGTGCCGTCGACGATGCGATCGGCGATACCGTCGCTTCCATCATCGACGAGGCGCGCGGCGCCGCTCGCGAAGTGGACGTCGCCGATCTCGATCGGTGTGATGCGCGTCCGCAGATCGTCGACGAGGGTCGCGAGCCCGAGCTTGCACGCGTTCTCGAGCTCGCTCGCGTGACCGACGCACGACGTCGGCGAGCTCGTCAGACACCGCGCGGCGACCGCACGCCCGACGGCGCCGCAGTCGACGCCCGACACGAGCGAGACGCCCTCGCCGAACAGGTGTTCGCTCGCGAGGTTGATCGCGTGCCAGGCGTGGGCTCCGAACGCGAGCGAGAAGCGCTGCTCGCCCAACGTTAACGCGCCACCGATTCCGATGCTCGCGACCGGGCGTTGCAAGATTTTGTCGGCGTCGAGGCCGCCGATCGGGATCACGATGTCGAGGCTCGACGGCGTGAAGTTCAGATCCACCAGCGAGTGTACGACCGAGGTCGGCGAGATCGCGAGCGAGCTCTCGATCGTGAACGACGTCAGCGAGGTCTCCGCAATCGTCCCGAGCTCGCCGGTCACCTGGCGCAGTGTCTTCGTCCCGAACTTCACCTTGTCGAGCTCGGCGTCGATGTAGCTCTCGAGGTTCGTGCGCAGCGACGCCGGCAGCGTCGCGATCCACGCGGGTGCGGGCACGGTGCCCGACCGCGACAGCAGCGCTCGCCCCGCTGCTTGCGAGAACGAGCGCAGATTCGCGACGGCCGTGGTCACCGGCGGAAGATCGAGTGCGATCGTGACGCGCGTCTGGACGGTGTACGAGTCGGCCATCGGCACCGGGTTCTCCGGGGTACCGAGCTCGGCCGGATAGCCCTCAGGCTGTTCGTCGACCGCACATCCACCGAGCGAGATCGCGAGAGCGAGGAGGAGCTTCACGCTCCGTCGACAAAGCAAGCGGCTCGCCAGCGCTAAGCGCGCAGAAGCCCACAGTCCTCACTCTCGCCCCCAGGGAAGCGCACGCACCACTCGACCACCCACGAGTGGTTGCACTTCATGTCCTGTCACACGAACGAAACGTCGCTACTCGGCATCGCCGCCCTTGAGGCCGTGACGCTTGAGCAACTCGCGCAGGTGGTACCGGGTGAGGCCCGCTTCCTGCGCCGAGCGCGTGATGTTGCCATCGTTGCGCTGCATGAGAGCACCGAGGTACGCGATCTCGAACGCATCGACGACGGTCTGCTTCGCCTGCTTGAAGCCGAGGCCGGCCTTGAGCAACGCCGCATCGAAGATCGCCGGGCCCGACTGGATCGGCAGGTCAACGCCCGCGAGCTGCGCCGCCGCGCGCTGCGCCGCCTGCGCGCCCGCCTGCGCGAGATCGTGCGAAACGACAACCGACGGCCCCATCTCGCGACCGAACACGAGGTCCGCGCGCGTGATCACCGGGCCATCCGAGAGAGCGGCCGCGCGCTCGACGACGTTGCGCATCTCGCGAACGTTGCCGGCCCACTGGTGAGTCATCATCGCGGCCATCGCGTCCTGCGACCACGACATGGTCATGCCGCGGCGCGAGGCGACCTCGCGAAGGAAGTGGTTCGCGAGGCCCGGGATGTCCTCGCGGCGCTCGCGCATCGGCGGCAACTCGACGTGGACGACCGAAAGACGGAAGTAGAGGTCCTCGCGGAACGTCCCCTTGTTGACCTCTTCGCGCAGATCGCGGTTCGTCGCCGCGAGGACGCGGACGTCGACCTTGTACGTGCGATCCCCGCCGACGCGCTTGATCTCGCGCTGCTCGAGGACGCGCAGCAACTTTGGCTGCAGCGAGATGTCGAGCTCTCCGATCTCGTCGAGGAAGATCGTGCCGCCGTTTGCCTGCATGAAGCAGCCGTCGTGCTGCTGCACGGCGCCGGTGAACGAGCCCTTCTCGTGACCGAACAAGGTCGACTCGATCAGCTCGCGCGGGATGGATCCGCAGTCGAGCACGACGAACGGCTTGCTCTTGCGCGCGCTCGCGTTATGCAGCGCACGCGCGACCATTTCTTTACCGGTGCCGGTCTCGCCCGTGATCAAACACGTCAGCTCCGACGGCGCGACCTTCTCGAGGTGCGCGAAGATCTCGCGCATCGCGGGCGACGCGCCGAGCATCATGTCGAAGCGATCCTTCTTCGATAGCTCGATCTCGACGACGTCCTGCAGCGTCTGGAACTGGATGTTCGTGTGGCCGATGCGGAAGACGGTGCCCGGGCGCAGGTAGACCTCACGCACGCGGAGGTCGCCCACGAAGATGCCGTTGCGCGAGTTCAGATCGCGCAGGCGATAGCCGTCGTCGCGCGCGCTCACCTCGAAGTGAGAGCCCGAGACCGCCTTGTCCTGCACGACGAGGTCGCTGATGATCGAGCGACCGCCGGTCACGCGCGGCTTCAGAATCTCGAGCTCGCGCCCCTGATCCGCGCCGTTGGTGACGACGAGCTTGCCCTTCCGGAGTCGGCGAACGGTCGCCCACTCGCCTTCGAAGAGCGTGGTCAGACCCGTGCCGGACTCGAACTGAGGATCGTCACCCTGCTCCATAACAGGAGTCAACGTACCACTAGTTCAGGTACTTCTGATCGTCGGGGCGCTTCTTGGAAGAGGCCCCACCCTGCCCACCCTGCATGACGGTCAGCTTCGCCCTAGCGCGACGAATTCGCCATTTCTTCCACAGAAGCCCGGGGGAGAACTTCGAGACCATCAGCGCTGCGGCAACCATCGCACCGGCGAACGAAGCACCCTCCGCCCACGCCTGCTGGAGCACCACGTATAGCGTGACGAACGCGAGGATGCCGTACATCAGCTGGCGACCCGTCAGCGGCAACACGCCGAAGAACTGCACGGGCTGCTTCGCATAGACCATCCCGAACGCCACGAACGACGCGTACAGGAACGGCGAGAGCCCTGCGATCAGAACGTTGCTCCCGAGCGCCCAACCCACCAGCGTGCCGCACGTGGTTCCCACGACCGACGTGACGACCACGAACCGATAGAACCGCGCGGTCCCCCAAAACCGCTCGAGCGTGGGAACGAACATCCACATCACGAGACCGAGGAACAACAGCGAGATGAACTTCGTCTCGATCAGCGGGCTCGTGAGCAGCGTCCAGACGCGGCCGTTCTCGAACACGTTGGACGGTGTGGCCAGCGTCCACGCGCCGAGTGCAATCCGCGCCTCCTGCTTGGACAGGAGCCAGAGTAGTGACATGCCCAGCGTGAGCCCGAGGACCACGAGCGCACCTCGTGTGATCCCGAGGTTCGAGAACTGGAACCGGCGCTGCTTCACAACTGGGACCTTAGCAGACGACCCGAGGGATGGACGAGGTCCAAGACGAGGCCCCGGGCCGAGCGCGAGTCCGTCCGACCTTAGGGCGCGAGGTCGACCACTCCGAGGGAGGTCACCTGGTTGCGGTCCCTGACGACCACGCCGGTGACCGTCGCGGTTGCGAGATCAGCATCCTGGCTCGTCGCGCGGATCGTCACGTCGTACGAGCCCGCGAGCACGCCGCCCGTGATCCCCTGCGCGTCCTCGCATTCGAAGCGATCGACGTACGACCGGGCGCCCGTCGTCGTGACGACGATCTCGTCGATCTCGTCGTCGATACACGACACGCCCGAGAGCGACCATTCGAGCGCGACGTACCCCGCGTCCGTAAACACCACGAACGGCACGCTCTGATCCATCGCTGTCACGTCGACGATCTCGGGCAACGACGCCCCGTACGCACCGCTGGGCCCCGAGAACCTGACGCGGGTCTCGACGAGCCCACCGCGCTGATCGATCTCGACGGGGATCCCGCCCGCGCCGACCGAACACGGGAATGGATCAGTGCGCTCCGTGCCGATCGCCGCACCCGACGCGTCCACGAGGATCGTCGACACCTCCGCGTTTTCAGCGCCCGCCGGGCACGACGTGTCACTCGCCGTCGCGAGCGCGCGAAACGTCCACGTGACGTTGACCACGCGGTCTGCGATGTCGACGGCACACGCGGTGCAGCCATCATCCGCGATCGAGTTGCCGTCGTCACACGTCTCGCCCTCGTCGACGAAGCCATCACCACAGCGCGGTTCGGGCTCGTCGTCGTCGGAGAAAACGCAGCCGGCGAGCACGAACAGCAGCGCGAGTCGCATGCTTCGTTGTACCACTGGACCACATCGTGGTCCGACTCACCGAATACGAGCGCGGGGACGGCCAGCAAATCACTACAACGCTGTAGTCGTCGCTTGGCATTCGTCCTTCGTCGCTATCCTAAGACCCTATGAGGATCTGCGTGCCCTTCATTTCGTTGTTCGCGATCGCCTGTGGATCGGTGAACGAGAACAAAGGTGATGCTGGAGTCGATGGATCGGGTGATGCCACTGTCGACGCCCTCGAGATCGACGCGCCACCGGTGGCCTGCACCGAAACGACGTGCACGTCCGACGTCCTCTCGGTCTGCGGCACCGACAACATGATCGAACGCACGGAGCAGTGTCACCTCGGCTGCTTCGATCAGACGCGCTGCAATCTGATCACGCCGTCGAGCGGCCTCGCGAGCGCCGTCGATCAGGCGGCCACACAGGCGGACATCACGCTCCCCGATGGCACCACGATCAACACGGACACCGGCGTCGTCACCGGACTTCAAGGGACGATCGCCGTCGCCACGTCGACGGTGACACAGGCGGGAGCACCGTCGATTCGCATTTTGGTTGCGAAGACGTTCACGCTCGGCAGCCTCCGCGTGAGCGGGTCGCTGCCGCTCGCGATTGTCGCCGATACGAAGATCACGGTGCAGGGTGTCGTCGACATCTCCGCCGACGGAGCGACGGCCGGGCCCGGAGGATCGATCTGCAGCCCGGGTGCGGGCGGCGCTCCCGGCAGCGGGTTCTTCGAGCGCCTCTCCGCGAACAACTCGGGCGGCTATCCGCAGTACCTGTGGACCATGAACGGTGGTGGCGGCGGTGGGTTCGGGACGAGTGGTGGGATGGGCGGGACGTCCGATGCAAACTTCGCCGACGGCGCCGCAGGGCCCGCGAATGGGACCGACACCCTCGTCCCCCTTCGTGGTGGATGCGCAGGCTACGCAGAGAGCAACGCGAACCGCGGAGCGGGAGCCGGCGCGATCCAGCTGGTCGCGAACGGCGAGGTTCACTTCGTGAACGGTGGTGGAAACCGCGGCGCCATCGATGCGGGTGGTGGCGGTGGTGCCGCCGGGGCGCTCGGTCGCGCAGAGACAACGGACACGAATCCGGTCTTCGGACCCGCGGGTGGTGGCTCCGGTGGTGCCATCTTGATCGAGGCCGGCAAGGTCACGCTCGACGACGCCACGGGACTCTTCGCGGGTGGTGGTGGCGGCGGCGGGTACGGCTCCTGTGCTGTGGCTCCCCGCGGAGCAGATGCCACACCGGGCGGAATCGCGTCAGGCGGCGTCTGTGGGGGAGCGACGCGCCCCGCAGGGAATGGCGGTGCGGGCGCGACAACCGGCGCAGGCGAGGTGGGCGGTGACTCGAACGCGGGCTCCGGCGGTGGAGGTGGCGGAGGTGGTGGTTTGGGACGGATCCGTTTCAACACCCGCGACGCGATGGTGACGACCGGCGCCGGCACCATCCTCCGCGGCGAACGCACCGCCGGAACCGCATCCGTTCGTTGATCGACACGCAGAAAGGGATCGAGACGCACCTGATTCTTCTGAAAGACAGTCGGACGGATCGACACGGAGAAGGGAGGAGACGTTTGGTCGCTTCGCGACGAATAGATCTGGTCAGCGCGGATCTGGTCGGAGGGATAAGGGAGAGAGGGGAGGATGATTCTGGTCGCTTCGTGATGACGAGAGGATCTGGTCGCACAGTCGTGATCCATGGGTGGATCGAGACGCGTAGCCGGAAGACATTTCGGCAACGACAGCGGGCCGTCCGAAAACAACAACGCCCACCGTGGGTGAGCGTTGCGTGCACGAGACAGTGCGGGGTTCAGTCGATCGGGATGTCGATCGCACCGAGATCGGTGACCGCGTTCCAGTCGCCGATCGGAACGTTCGACCGGACGATCGCTTCGCCGAGTGGGCCCTCTGCATCGGTGGCCGTGATCGAGATCTGGTAGGTCCCCATCCGGAAGCCCTGCGAGACGCCGAAGCCACCTTCACACGGCAGATCGACCGGGACTGGCGGATCGTTCGGGCTCGCGGAGACAGTCACGTCGAGAGAGACGTTGTTCGCGAGCGCCTGCGCGCACGAGAGCACACCCCCACCGGCCGCGTCGCGCAGCGTCCAGCTCGCCATGAAGTAACCGCCGTCCTCGAGGATCGTGGTCTCGAACGTCTTGTCGACGTCGATCACATCGACGATCGCCGACAGCGACTCCGCTGTGACCGAGGCGCCGTTGTCGGTCGTCAGCTCGATCCACGTCTGATAGATGTCGGGATCGAGGTCCGTCGCGGCACCCTGGAAGTCGTCGCAGTCGAACAGATCGATGGCGGGCTGACCGACGAGGTTCCCGTTGTCATCGATCACCTGGTTGTAGAGCGCAGTGGTCGTCGTGCCCGGGGGACACGGCAGGTTGTTGTTGTTCGACGCGATGTTCTTGATCGACCACTTCGCCGTGATGGTCGCGAACGTGTCGTTCGGGTCATCATCACCGCTGGTGATGATGCAGCCGCTGGCCGACATGGCGAGAAGTGCCGTGAGTGCTACTAGGACAAGTTTCTTCATTGGTTCTCCCCTCGGGTACTTAGTGTACTAGCCGCGGTATGGACGGTGCGGCCACAGGTTGCTTCACTTGCCGTGTCGAGGCAATCGCTGCGCCAGCATCGTGCCGGAACGTGTGATCGAGCGCAAATCACTCGCAGATGCAGGGCTGTTGCCCACAGTAGGAGACGCGCAAGACCATCTCGACGGCGCCCAAGCTCACGGTATCGCCCGAGATCACGCGACGTATCTCCGGCGCGGGCGAGGTGTAGGTGAGCGGAGACGCGGGACCTTCGGCACACTCGGGAGCGATCCAGAGCAGTGCCGATCCTTCGGGTAGATCAAATCCGGTTACACCGTGGTTGTCGCCGCAACGCCACGATGTGGATCCCGTCTCTCCGTCCACATCCCAGTACAGCCGAACCCGCGTCACCGGGTTGGTGCCCTCGAGCCCGGACGTGCACTCGACGAACCTGTCCGGGAGGTCGCTCGAGGCGGGCCGCAACTTCCACGACAGCTCGACCGCGCCTCCGTCGACGGGTACGCACGCCGCTACGCCCAGGACGGCGATGAAGACGGCGATCGACCGCACGTCGTGATCATGCGCGATCTTTCGGGCGTGGCGAAGAGCTGGGCGCATTTGACCCGTGCTGTACACGCGTGCTATCGACGAAAGACTCGTTATGCCAGGACTTTCCGCAACATCGACACCGGTGGTTCTGGGTGCGGCGAACCTGGACATCGTCCAGCTGTTCAAACACGCGCACTGGATCGTTCAGGTCGTGATGGTGCTGCTCGCCATCATGTTCGTGATCGGCCTGTACATCATCATTTACAAGACGCTGTACCTGAATCGCGCAGGGCACGAGACCGCGCGCTTCAACGAGTCGTTCTGGAAGTCGCGCGACATCGAGCAGATCTACAAGCACGCGCAGAACCTTCGCAACAGTCCTGTCTCGCAGATGTTCGTCGCGGGCTACACGGAGCTCGCGAAGCTCTCGAGCGACGACACGCTGAAAGGCGATCGCGAAGGCAGCCTCGCGAGCATCGAGCGAGCGCTGCGCCGCGCGCAGACCGTCGAGCTGACGAAGCTCGAGTCGATGGTGCCGTTCCTCGCGACCACGGGCTCGGCGGCGCCGTTCATCGGACTGTTCGGCACCGTCGTCGGCATCCTGTTCGCGTTCATCTCGATCTCCGAGTCGAGCGGCGCGGCGACGCTGAAGGTCGTCGGTCCCCACATCGCCGAAGCGCTGTTCGCGACCGCGATCGGCCTCGTCGCCGCGATCCCCGCGGTCATGGCCTACAACTACTTCATGCGCCGGATCAAAGTGCAGCGCTCCGAGATGGAGACGTTCGAGCACGACTACCTGAACATCATCAAGCGACACTTCCTGAGGTGACCCCATGGGAATGAGCGGAGGCGGAGATGGAGAGCTGAATTCCGAGATCAACGTGACGCCGCTCGTCGACGTCATGCTGGTCCTCTTGATCATCTTCATGATCACCGCGCCGATGATGAACACCGGCGTCGATCTCGATCTGCCGCAGGTCACCGCGAAGAACATCGAGGATCCGGAAGGCAAGCTCGTCCTCTCGATCGACAAGACGAACAAGATCCACCTCGGCGGGACCGTGATCACGTGGCAGGATCTCGAGACGAAGCTCAAAGCAAACGAGCGCGTGAAGAAGGAGAGCGAGCTTTACATCGAGGCGGATGAATCCCTGTCGTACGGCATCGTCATCACGGCGATGGCGGTCGCGAAGAATGCCGGAGTCACTAAGGTGATGATGCTCACCGAGGCCACGGAAGACGCTAACCTCGCGGCAAAGCTCGGCCAGCTCGACCAGAAGAAGTAACGTTGTGAAATAGGGCGTCGAGGGACACGAAACGTTTTAAGCACCATGCGCGACGGCGAGATGCACACGATTGCTGGGTTTGGAGCAGCCCTCCTGGTGGCTGCCCTGATCGTTCCCACCGTGTGGTTCACCACGTCTCGTGCAGACACCGGGCCCGTGCTCGACGACATGGAGTCGATCGAAGCCGCGCTCGCATACAAGAAGCCGAACGCGCCGAAGCAGCCGCAGAAGGTGAAGCAGGCGCCACCGCCCGAGGTGAAGCCCGAGGGCGTGTCGCGCGACGAGAACAAGAAGGTCGACGAAAAGAAGCCGGACGAGAAGAAGGACGAAGTAAAGAAGTCCGACACTCCGGTGAACCCGCTCGACAAGTACAAGCGGCTTGATCCAGACAGCGAGACCGGCGATCCCGTCGAGAACGTGGGCGCGTTCGACGGAAGTCAGTTCGGGATGGGCGACGTCACCAAGGGCGATCCGTATTTCCAGCGTCTTGTCGCGGATCTGCAGTGGAGCGCTCCCGAGCTCGCGAAAGCGGGCGCGACGCCGCCGGTCGGTTGCATCCAGCTCACGAAGGAAGGCAAGATCCCGCAGACGAAGTTCAAGTCCGAGGGCGACGGCGACCTGCAGCCCCTCGCGGAGAACGCGCTCAAAGAGCTCAAAAAGAAGCGCAACGAGACTCCCGAAGAGGTGCCCGTGCACCTGCTCCGGGCGCTAACGACGAAGTGGCTATGCTTCAAGTTCATCGCACAGCAGTGATCCTCGCGCTCCTCGCGAGCGTGCTCGTCGTCGACGTGTCGACGGTGAACGCGCAGCAGGGCGTGGTTATCGACGTCAACGCGACGCAAAAGGGCAAGTACCCGCTCGCGCTCCCCGCCGGTGGCACCGACGCGGTCGCAAAGGAGATCGCACAAGTCGAGTCGTTCGACATGTCCGTCGCGGGCGTGTTCAAGGTGCTCGATCCCGCGAGCTTCCTCGACCAGACACCAGGCCTCCAGATCGATCCGCAGAAGTGGAAGGACGTCGGCGCGCTCGGTGTGATCAAGTACGGAGTGACGGCGACCGAGCTCGAGTTCCGTCTCTACGAGGTCAGCAAGGGCAACACCGCCGTGTTGACCAAGACGTACAAGCGCGCGGGATCGAACACGCGCCAGATCGTGCACCGCTGGTGCAACGAGGTCGTGAAGTACTACACGGGCGAGCCCGGCTTCTTCGGCTCGAAGATCGCGTTCACCGTGAAGGGCAAGAAGGCCTCCTCGATCTACGCGATGGACTTCGACGGCCACGGCGCCTACTCGGTGTCGAACAACAGCTCGACGAACATCCTCCCCGCGTTCTCTCCGTCGGGCGGACAGATCGCCTACACGAGCTTCATGCGCAACAACCCGGACCTCTACATCGGCAACGCCGGTGGTGGCCGCCCCAAGCAGATCAGCAGGCACCGCGGGATGAACACCGGCGCATCGTGGTCGCCGGACGGCTCCAAGATCGCGCTCACGCTGTCCAAGGATGGCAGCCCCGACATCTACATCATCAACGCGAGCGACGGCTCCGTGCTCACGCGCTTGACCAACGACAAGGCGATCGACACGTCGCCCGCGTGGTCGTCCGACGGCAGTCAGATCGCATTCGTGTCCGATCGCAACGGCGGCCCGCAGATCTTCGTCGCATCGGCCTCCGGAGGCGGAGCGAAGCAGGTGTCGTTCAACGGCTCGTACAACACGACGCCGACGTGGTCGCCCGCGAAGGGCAAGAAGGTCATCGCGTACACGACACGCGACGGTGGTCGCTACGACATCGTCACGCTCGATCTCGACACGAAGGCGATGGTTCGCATCACGCAGGGCGAAGGCAACAACGAGGAACCCGCGTTCTCGCCGAACGGCCGCGCGATCGCGTTTGCCCGCTCGGGCCAGGGCGTGTTCATCGCGAACGCTGACGGCACTGGCAAGGCGCTCAAGGTGTGGTCCGGCTCGGCGACGGGTGTCGACTGGGGCCCCGCGCCCAAGGACTGACCCGCATCGTACCGGTGCGATCGTGCCGCTCTGCGGCTCAGGATGGCCGAACGTACGTCGCGATGTCTGCGAGTGCGACGCGCAGGTCCGACAACTTGCACGGCTTGGATAGCGCGATGTGCGCGTCGAGACCGGGGTAGATCCACGCGCTCAGCGCGACGCGCACCGTGCTCGGGCAGTGGTCCCTCGCGAAGCGGAACAGCGCGACTCCATCGATGTTCGCCATGCGCAGCTCGGCGACGAGGACGTCGTAGGTCTCGGCTTGCAGGTGCGATAGGCCGACTTCACCCCCCAACGCGAACACCATCTCCCACGGAGACTCCTCCGGTTTGAGGGCCATCGAGAGCGCGGAGAGCACCAACGGATCATCGTCGACGAACAGGATCCGCAAGTGGAGACGAACGTATCGCAACCCGAGTCACACGTGGTCCGCTACGAGATGCTCGCGGCGATGGGAGAGGCCGCCGGCGATCCGCGGTAGCATCCTCCGCGTGACCGTCGTTCTCGCCGTTCCCGGCAACGTCACCCATGCCGAGCGCCTAGCGACGAACCTCGGCGCGAGGCTGCTCGTTCCCGAAGTGCGGCGGTTTCCCGACGGAGAGGTCTACGTTCGCATCGAGGGCGACATCTCCGGTCACGACGTCGTGCTCGTCGGCAGCCTGCACGAGCCCGGCGACAAGTTCCTCCTGATCGCGTTCCTCGCGGGCACAGCACGCGACCTCGGCGCGACCAAGGTCGGCCTCGTCGCTCCGTACCTCGCGTACATGCGGCAGGACAGTCGCTTCCGCCCTGGCGAGGGCATCACCGCGTCGTACTTCGCGAAGCTGATGTCGACGGTGGTCGACTGGCTCGTCACCGTGGATCCTCACCTGCACCGCCTCGACTCGCTCGATCACGTGTATTCGATCCCGACCACGATCGCGCGTGCGGCCCCGGCGATCGGCGCGTACGTCGCGGCGAACATCGACAAGCCCGTGCTCGTCGGTCCGGACTCCGAGAGCGTGCAGTGGGTGTCCGCCGTCGCGGCGCATTGCGGAGCACCGTTCGTGATCCTCGAGAAGACACGGCGTGGAGATCGCGACGTGAGCATCTCGTCGCCGGATCGGTCCGTCGATCTCACGTCCGGAGGCCACACGCCCGTACTGATCGACGACATCGTCTCGACGGGGAAGACGATGGTCGAGGCGACGCGCCAGCTACGCGCCGCGGGTAGTGCACCACCGACCTGCATTGCGATCCACGCGGTGTTCGCGGACGCGGTCAACGACGAGCTCGTCGCCGCCGGTGCGCGGGGCATCGTCACGTGCGACACGATCCCGCACGCGACGAACGCGATCTGCGTCGCGCCTCAGATCGCGGACGCGGTTCGCGCGCGCCTCACCTGAGCTACTGCACGCGCCCCGGTGCCTGCGTCGCTGTCGTGCCCAGATCGTCGAGCGCGGGGCTCATGACCGCCGTCGCTTCGATCATCGGAGCGCCGTCGCGCGTGATGATGCGGATGCGCCCGATCGCGCCACCTCCGCCACCGAACGTTCCGCCATCGCCGTTGCCCCCGACAACTATCGCGCCGGCGGCACCCGCTCCACCGACGCCATCCGTGATGACCGTCGGCATTCCGCCCGCTGCCGCGGTGCGATCGAGTCGCGCCGACTCGCCCGTGCCGAGGCGTGTTCCTCCACCACCGCCGTTCACGGCGAGCGCGCCCGCGATCCGGATCGTCGGCGCCTCGAGCAAGATCGTTCCCCCCGCCCCGCCGCCGCCACCCGCATCGTTTCCGCCGGTGCCGCCTGGATTGCCGCCACAACCACCGGCGTTGATGCCACCGTTCTCGCGGATCTCGATCGACGCGTTCGACGACAGCTGCAAGCCCGGGCCGCCGCCAGCCCCGGGGGCAGCATTCCCTCCGCCACCTCCGCCACCACCACCGCCGCCGCCGACGAGTATGGTGATCGCGGCGTCGCCGAATTCGGCGCCCCCCACCACCATCGCGCCCGATACTCCCCCCATCGCCGCCGCACCACCACCACCGCCGCCGTGCTGGTTCACGTTGGAGCCCGAGCCAGCGCCCGAGCCCATCGCGCTCATCTCCTTCTCGCCACCGTCGAAGCCGCCGGGGCCCGCGGCGCGGCCCGTACACACCGGGTTTCCTCGCCCGTCGATGACGCCCTCGATGATGATCGGTCCGTTCGCGACGATCGCGATCGGATGATCACCGTCGAGGCTCACCGTGACGTTCGGCGCGATACGGAGGCTGTTCACACGGAACACGCGCGCGTTGCCTCGCGTGATCAGCTCGATGCCCTGCTGCACGCCGGTGCCCATCAGGCGGACGTTCGTGATCACGCCGGTGTCCACGTCGATCGTCGCCGGCTGCATCAGATTCACGTCCGCAAGCCCCGCCGGTCCCAGATCCTGCGGCATCACGGCGCCGCCAGCCGGCTGCAGGACTCCGCAGTGCGCGGTCGGATCAACAATGCAGCCCCAGCCGCACGTCGTCTCGATGACAGGAGCGCCGGGACCAGCGCACGTTCGCAAGAGCGTCGGCGAGGCGCACTCCGCGGACATCTGCACGCACGGTCCCGCGTCCGGAACGATGTCAGGACCATCGGTCTGCGTCGACGTGTTCACGCTGAACCTGCACGCCACGACCGTCGCCAGCGCGACGGCGCTGGCCGATCGAAACCCCGAGCTGCGCGAGCTACCCACGAACACGATCTTACGATCCCGTCGGAGGTAAGGGCTACAGCGCTTTGAGCAGCATCCAGTGACCGCTCAGTCGCGCGTTACGCAGACAATCGCTCCACCGCCCGTGTCTGCAACGTAAAGGCGCGTTCCGTCGGGCGAGAACGCAGCTGCGTTCGCTTGATACGCAGCGCGCAGCTGCAGCCCCCGCGCGACCAAGAACTGAGAGCCAGTCGCAGTAACGCCGAACAACTCCCCGTCGTCCCAGGTCGTCGCGTAGAGCAAACCCGAGAATGGGCCAACGGGAGCAAACGCGATTGCATGAACGCCGCTACGCACGGTCAGCGGAGCATCCATCAAGCCATTCGTCCCGATCCGGGTGATCGCGCCCACTCCGGTGAAGCCACCGTTTCCCGGCATCGCCGCGAACAGCCCACCACCGTACTGCCCTCGCCGATCGAACGCGATGCCCGCTACCCCTGGGACATCGAAATAGGAGGTCCCAGTCCCGCCTTCGTTGTAGAGGCCCCAATCGATGAAGTCCGCATCATCGGTGTCGCCGGTAACGAGGAGCCCCCTGCCGTACGCCGCATCGCTCGAGAACGCCATTCCGTACGTGTCGTCGAGCCCCGGGCCCGGGCCCTGCGCGAACACGGAGATGTCGTGGTCGGCGTCGACCCGAAAAATCGTCGAATCTCCGTCGAGGTCCTCGCCTTGGCTCGCGACGTAGACGGCGCCATCAAAGCGACTCTCCTCGTCCCACGTGATTCCCGTCAACAGCACCGTCGAGGCTGTCCACGTGGCGGAGACCTCATGTGTTTCGCCCGTATCAGGCTCGATCGCGAGAAGACGATTGTCATCCGTCGTGGCGTACAGCAGTCCGCCGAACGCACCTCCCGCGACCAGGAGCGACGTTGGGCCGATGCCATCGACGAGAATGCTGGCGCGAAACCCAAAAGCGACGCTCCACCCAGGATCGCGCTCCTCAAACGGGCATGCAGTGGGAGCTGGCGCGAAGTTCACCCGCCCACAGCCCAACAACAGGGCCGGCAACAGCGAGCGAAACGTCACCATCCCATCATACCGGTGGCCGCTCGGTTGGGCGCCCCCGGGTTCGCCGCGATTCCCGTTACAGCGCTTTGAGGGGCGTCAGGCGAAGGAGTGTCGGAATGACCTTCTTGTTGGTCACGATCTCCATGTGGCCGAACTGTGATCGGATGTACAAGAGCTTCGCGCTCTTCTCGCGCTTCGTGAAGCCACCGACGGAGTCCGGGAACTTCTCGCGCGCGACGGCGAACTTGTACTTCTTCGCAAACGCCTTCGACTCGGTCGCCGTCCCGGCCGCGACGACGATCAGCTTGTGATCGGATGCGCGCTTGCCGTCGTGGATGAAGTCGTCGAATGCGTGCTCGCCCGCGTACATCGCGTCGAGCAGGATGATCTGATCGACGTGGCGGTGGTCGACCCACTGCATGACGGTGCGGAAGGCGCCCGAGTGCCCCATGACGACGATCGGCCCGTCGGGCAGCTTGATGTTTCCGCGCGTGACGGCGCGCCGCAGATCCATGAGCGCCGGCCACTTCACGCGCGCCTCGTTGCTCGATGGCGCGTCGGGAACGATGAACAGCGCGTTCTGCCGGCTCGCTTTGAACTGGCGAGCGAGCGAGTGATCGCGCCACGCACCGTCGGCGTCGGTCCAGTAGCCGTGCACGTAGACAACGGTGCCCGCGGTCGCGCGGTCGTAGTTCGGCGGCACCCACACGTGTACTGCCCCCTGCGCCGTCTTGATCCGCCAGTGGCGTCCGCCGGCGACCTCGTCCTCTGTCTTCTCGAGGCGCGACTCGCCGTCGTCCTTGATCCTCGGGCGCGGCGTGCGTGGCGTTGGCGTCGAGAAGCGACCGTGCACCTTGGCTGCCTCCGCCGTCGACTTCTTCGGGGCGGCATTTTCGCCCGGCGCGCCCGGCTCGTCGAGCGGCGCGTCGCCGACATCCAGATTGTCCGCACCGCCGTCGCCGTCGTGCTTGTCATCGAGCATCGAGTCGTCGACGCGCCCGTCGTCGATCGCGGACGTCTCGCTCGTCGTCGAACTCGTCGGCAGATCGTCCGCGTAGGCGATCGAAGCGGCCAACAGAACGGCGATGGCGAGCGGGTGCTTCATTTCTTGGGCTCCGTGATCATCAAATGGACGTGCTTCTCGGAGTCCGGATAGCCATACCTGAACGACAGCTTCCGGCGGGGCTGGACGGCCCACATTTTGACCATCTCGGCGGCGGTGGTGGCCTCGGCCTCGGGGAGGAACGGGCCCGCGAACCTGCCGTACGTCGTCTGCATGAACCCGGCCTTCTTCGCGAATCGGGGCGCGATGCCCGTCGCATCCGACGCCATCCACACCATGTTCGCGAGCAGGTAGTCACGAATCTTGGAGAAGCCGCCCAGCCAGATGAGAAAGCTCGCCGCTTTCGTCATGGCGACGACCTTGCCCTTGGCCACGAGGTGCTTCTGCAGCGCACTCCCGTCGAACCCGTTGTTCGCGAGGTTCGCGGCGAAGTGGCGATGCACGACGAGCGGCGCATTCGCGTCACCCGCCTTGCGGAACGTCAGCTCCATGTTCGTGAACGCCTCGGAGAAGTCGGTGTCGATCCAGCCGCCCTTCTTCTTCTTCGCGAGCTTCGTGGCGACCGCGTCGACCTCTTCCTTCGTGAAGTAGTCGATCGTGCCGTCGTCCTTCAGGGTGAAGTACTTGAGCGAGACCGGCTCCATGCCCATCGCGACGAGGCCCGTGATGTGGAACGACAGCTGGCCGGGGATGCCGCCCTTCTCGAGCTTGCGCATGTTCTCGCTCGTCGAGTCGTTGAGCGAGAGCAAGCCGGCCACCGATGCGCGAAACGCAGACAGGCCCGCGCCGAGCTGTTTCTTGGTCAACTTCTCGAGCCGCGTCGGATCGCCGCCGTGCTCGAGAGAGATCGTCGTGATCTCGGTCGCGCTTGGATAGGTCACGAGGGCGCCCACGAGGTCACCACCACCGAACGGGTAGACCACCGTCGTCGGCATTCCGGCCGGCTGCACGCCCGCGAAGAACTCCCGGGCCTTGTCGACGTATTTGCTGCGGAACGACTCGTACCGTTTGGTCATTTCCGCGCAGTGCTTCTCGACGACAGCCGCGGCGGCGTTCGCCGGCGGCGCGTCGGAGCCCCCACACGCCACCACGCGATAGAAGACCTTGGCCTCCGCGATGAAGTCCTGAGGAACCTCGGTTTGCGCATGTGCCGTCGTCGCGAGCAACGAGACGAGCAGTGCACGGACAGCGAGCTTCATGGTCCCTCCTCCTCTGTACAAGGACCGATCCGACGGGTCCAATTCCCTGCTAATTCACGTCCCCGCGATCGTTGGCAGACCCCGGCTTGGGCCCGACGAGGGAGTGGAGGATCACTTTTGCGACCTCTTCGCCGGTCGCGTCGCGGAGCGTCACCGGAACGTCGTAGTGGGCGCGTGCCGAGGTCTTGGGCACGGGGGGCTCGCCGATGGCGGTGATGGTTCCCCTCGCCTTCTTGATGTACTCGATCTCCATTCCAGCGACGATGAAGCGAGCTTCGTCGGGTAGCGAGTAGGCGAGCGCGACGTTCCCGGCGAGCTCGGCCAGGTTGGCCAGCGCGATGGCGTGGACGCAGTCGAGGTGGTTCCGGACCGCCTTGCGGTCGGTCATCTGGGCTTCGGCGTACCCCTGGCGGACGACCGTGAAGGTTGCCCCGATCGTGGAGCTGTAAGGCGCCGCACGTCCGACGAGGCGCGAGAAGAGCGCTTTGCCACCAGGTAGGGCGGAGAGCACGTTCCATGCGTCGCGGATGATGTTCCGCGCGCCACTCATCGGCTTCGAGAGACTTCTTAATCGGTCGACGATCGCCATCGCGCGGACCCTATCACCACGGCTCCGGATCCCGTCGCAGATTTCGTGCATCTCTCGTCGTCGAGAGTAGAGTCGAAGAGTAGGATGACCTCCAAGGTGATTACTCGGAGAACGATTCTCGTCGCGGCGCTTCTGTCCGTCGGCGTTGCGGGTTGCAGTGGAAACGGCAAACGCGGCCCCATGACGCGCCAGGAGATGATCGCGGCGGATCCGCTTCCGCTCGCACGCGGCGCGAAGTGGACGTACGAGGTCACCGTCAAGAAGTTCGATGTCGACGCCGACAAGGAGACCACCAAGACGCTCGAGTGGTCGACCGAAGTGATCGACGTGAAGGAAGGCAACGGCGTCGTCGCGTATCGCATCAAGGGCTGGCCCACGGACCTCGCCTCGTTCGAGTCGAGCGACGCCGCGCCGGTCGCGAGCGAGATGACCGTGCTGCGCTCCGGCAACAGCTTCCTGTTCGGCGCCACCGCCGAGCCCGTGCTCGATGGTGCCGAGGGCTGGTTCTCGTGGCCCGTCATCGACGGCCAGAAGATCTGCCCCAGCGCCGAGATGGTCTATTGCTGGCGCGTGAGGGCGGTCGAGACCGGATACGCGCTGTCGTTCTACACCGGCCCCGACGAGCAGACGTTCGAGATCGAGCCGGGCACGGGAATCTCGCGCTTTCACTACGCGCATCACGGCACCACGAACGAGGTCAACGCGAAGTTGATCTCCTATTCGAAGGGCGTCGGCGCTCGTCGCTGACCGTCGCTGACACGGCATCGACTCGTCGCAGCGTCAAGCGCTACTGCGCGCACGTACCGGCGACGCCCGACGACACGAATGGATCGCGAGGCGGGACTATACTGGGGATGTGACCGCGGTCCCGATGACGACGCTCGAGCAGGTCGTCGCCACTGCGTGGCACGAGGCATTCGCGCTGCCGGCCGAGAGCATCGACGAGGATTTCTTTGCTACGGGTGGACACTCGTTGCTCGCGGCGGAGCTAGCCGCGCGACTCGAGGAGTTGGCCGGAGTCGAGGTGCCGCTAACGACCGTGTTCGACCATCCGACGATCCGCACCCAAGCGGCATGGCTCGCGAGGCACGCGACGGCGCACGAGGCCACTGCGTTCGCGCCCGCGCGCGCACCGGCTCACGTAGCGTACGTGCCCGCACGTGTGATCGCGCCGCTCGTCGAGCTGGGACGGAGCACGATGGACCGCGACGTGGTGGTCCTGGCCTTGCTCGTAGCACTGCACGCACAGACCACTCGTGTCGTGCTTGGAGTCCCGGCGTCGGTCGCCGATGAGACCGGCACGCGCCCGTCGCAGCTTGTCCTAGCCGTCGCGACCGACGGAGGTCCGAGCTTTGTCGAGCTGCTCGCGCGCACGGCGACCGCCCTCGGACGCGCTCGGGCGGCGGCGGCCGGCCTCGGACCCGCACCAGCGGACTCGCCTGAGGTGTTCGCCGCGCCCGCGACGTGGACGCCCGCTGGAGACCTCGAGCTGCCTCTCGAGCCCGCGTTCGCGTCCGTGTTCGCAGCGCTCGTCGAGCGGATCGCCGCCGCACCCACCCATGCGTGCGTCGCCGCGGCAAAGGGCGCGTTGGTCGACGTCGTCGAGGAGACATCGGCACCGCTGTCGCACGCGCAGGAGCGCCTGTGGTTCCTCGAGCAGCTCCAGCCGGGAACGACGGCGAACCACCTGCAGCAGCACATTCGCATCACGGGACCGGTCGACCACGCGCGGCTCGAGCGTGCGCTCCACGCGCTCGCCGTTCGGCACGCCGCGCTACGAACGCGCATCGCCGGCACGACCGAGCCGCGCCAGGTCGTCGCCGTAACGCCCGCCCTCGAGCATCGCGTCGTGCACGTCGCTGCCGACGAAGCGAGCGCGATTGCCGCCACGGAGCACGCACGCATGTTCGACCTCGCGCGCGGACCGCTCTGGCGATCGTGCGCCTGCATGATCGGCCCGAGAGACCACCGCCTCTACATCACGTTGCATCACGTGATCGTCGACGCGTTGTCGCTCCACGTCATCTTTCGCGAGCTGATCGAGCTGTATGGCGCCGACGTGGCGGGCGCACCGCCGAACCTGCCGCGCCTCTGGGGATCGATGACCACCCTCGCCGAGTGGGAGCGCTCGCCCGCGGGCCGAGACCGGATCGCCGCCGACCTCACATACTGGACCGAGGCGCTGCGCGGCGCGGAGCCAATGACGCTACCGATCGACTACCGCCGTCCGCTCGTGCCCGGTGTGGGTCGCCACCTCCCGACCGCCGAGATCGACGCAACGGTCTCCGCGACGTTGCGCGAGCTCGCTCGCCTGCACGGTGCGACGATGAACGTCGCGTTGATCGCCGCGGCCGTGGCGTTCCTTGCTCGGATGACCAACCGCGATGACGTCATCGTTGTCGTACCCGCCGCTCGCCGCGACGAGATGAGCGGGCGCGGCGTGATCGGCCTTCTGCTCAACTTGCTCCCGCTGCGGGTCAACGTCGCGGGCGATCCGCCGTTCAGCGAGATCGTCTCGCGTACGCAGACGGCGTTCTACGAAGGCATGCGCCACCGCGACGCACCGTTCGAGCGAGTGGTTGCGGCGCTCGGGCTTCCTCGCGAGCCAGGGCGACAGCCGTTGTTCGACGTCATCATCAACATCGTGCCTGGAATCGCCGCGACCGAGCGCGCAGGCGCCGTGTTCGAAATCGAGGCGGCCGTCGGCTCCGCGCAGCCGTGCGACCTCGTGCTCGGCTTCACGACGCGAGGCGCGCGCGGCGTCACGATGGCGACACGCTGCCGCGACGACTTGTTCGCGCCCGCGACCGCAACGCGTTTCGTGCGGCGGCTCGAAACCCTCCTGCGTGCGGCGATCGCGAGCCCCGCTACACCGCTCTCGCAGCTGCCCCTGCTACCTCCCGACGAGCGCGAGCTTGTCGTGGAGACATGGAACCGAACGTACGCACCACGTCCCGACGTGACAGTCCACGCACACGTCTGCGCGGCGCTCGCACGCAACCCCGATGCGATCGCCGTCACACAGCACGGCCGGACGTTGACCGCTCGAGCCCTCGCGCAGCGCTCGGCGGTGCTCGCGCAACAACTTCGCGCACGCGGTGTGCGTGCCCAAACCCGCGTCGGCGTGATCGTGCCGCCAGGTCCGGATCTCGCGATTGCCGCGCTCGGCACGCTTCGGGCCGGATGCATCTACGTCCCACTCGACGGGACGCAGCCGGCTGCGCGCCTCGAGCGCCTGCGGCAGGAGGTCGAGCTGGTCATCGATCTCGATGCGGTCGCGCGCACCGAGGGCATGACGATCACCGAGCGCGTTCCGGACGTCAGCCCCGAAACCGCTGCATACGCGGTGTTCACGTCGGGTTCGACCGGACGCCCCAAAGGCGTCGAGACCTCGCACCGCGGTCTGGTCAACCAGATCGATTGGTTCGCGATTGCGTTCCCGTGGCAGCGCGGCGAGATCGCGGTGCTGCGGAGCTCGCCAGCGTTCGTAGATTCGATGTGGGAGTTGTTCGGACCGCTGGCTGCTGGCGTGCCCCTCGCGATCGCGACCTCCGACGAGATGCGCGACACGCGCCTGCTCGCCGCTTTAGTACAACGCGAGCGTGTCTCGCGGATGATCGTCGTGCCATCGCTGCTGCGTGCGCTCCTCGAGCTCGGTGCCGGCCGCGAAAACTTCCTGGAAACCCTGCGGCTGTGGCTCGCAACCAGCGAGGAGCTGGCACCGGCGCTCGTCCAGCAGTTCTTTGCAGCTCGCCCTGGCCAGCGGCTGATCAACCTCTATGGCGCCTCGGAGACCGCCGATCAGGTTGCGGCGTACGAAGTGACAGGGGTCGATCCGGTGCGGACGCCGATCGGTACGCCGATCGCCAACA
>JBJXGN010000049.1:0-32370 GCA_046160585.1 Kofleriaceae bacterium | reverse complement strand
AGCTGGGCATGAGTGTCTCGAACCTCGTGCGCAACGTGATCGGGCACGCGTTCGGACTCGTCGGTGATGTCGCCGCGGACAGCCACGCGATCGCGAAGGCCGCGCGCGGCGAGAAGCGCGCGACGTCGTCGGCCGCACCGGCGCCCACGATCGACGATGTGATCGGCTGGCAACCGGTCGTGCTGACGAAGAACGCGGTGTGCGCGAAGTGCAACGCGATCCTGCCGAAGGGCAAAGACGCGGCGATCGGCGCCGGCACGACGATCGTCATCTGCCCGGCGTGTCTGAAGAACCTGTCGACCTGATGCAAGGAGCCATGTCATGAGAACCGAACCCGAGGTCACCCTGGCCGACTTGCTCGCGCCGCTGAAGGAGACCGCTGCGCAGACCGCGCGCCTGCTCAAGAACGTCGGCGCACGACTCGACGCGCTCTCGCTCGATCTCGCGCGCGATGTCGGTGATGTCGCGCGAGATGCGCAGGCGTTTGCAACCGTGGCGCGCGAGCAGTTCGACAACGCGCGCGAGACCGCGCAGGCGTTCGTGCGTGCGACGCCACGCGCGGCCAAGCTCGCGCAGGCGGGTGCCGCGATCGTCGCGCGTCATCGCTGGTTGCGCTTGCGTGCGGCCGCGAACGGCACCGACACGCTTACCGACGACGATCATCGCGATCTCGCGCGGCGCACCGCGCAGGTGGCGGCCGAGCTGCGAGGCGGCATCGCGAAGCTCGGACAGCTCGCGTCGTGTCGCCCGGACCTGATCGGCCCCGTGTGGGCAGGCGAGCTCGCGGCGCTGCAGGACGACGTGCCGCCGATCGAGACGCCGGCGATCCGCGCGCGAATCGAACAGCAGCTGGGCAGGACCATCGACGAGGCGTTCGCGACCTTCGAGGACGAGCCGATCGCGGCCGCGTCGCTCGCGCAGGTGCACGGCGCCACGCTTCACGACGGCACGCGCGTCGTCGTGAAGGTGCAAGTGCCGGGGATCGAAGACATCATCGCGGCGGACATCGCGGCACTGCGCGCGATCGCGTCCGCGTTCGGTGACATCCCCGGGGTGGATCTCGCGACGCTCACCGACGAGCTCTCGCGCGCTCTCACCGTCGAGCTCGACTACGGTGCGGAGGCGATGCAGCTGCTCGCGTTCGGCGCAGATCGCGTACAAGTGCCGCGGCCGATCGATTCGTTGTCGACGGATCGCGTGCTGACGATGACGCGCATCGACGGCGTGCGGCTGACGGACTGGCTCGCCGATGCCTCGCCCGACGCGCGCGACATTCTGCTCGGTGATCTCGTCGGCGAGATCGCGGCGCAGATCCTCGTACGCGGACGCGTCCATGCCGATCCGCACCCGGGGAACTTCCTCGTCACGGGCTCGCCCGAGAAGCCAACCCTCGCGCTGCTCGACTTCGGCTGCACGCTCGAGCTGTCGCGCGAGGAGCGCGCTGCGTACGCGAGGCTCGTGCTCGCGATCGCGAGCGGCAACACCGGGACGGCGACGAAGGAGCTCGGCGCGCTCGGCTTCGTCGCCGACGATCCGGCCGCGCTCGTCCAGCTCACTGCGTCGCTGATCGCTGCGATGAAGCCGGGGGCTGCGGTCAGCGACCTCGACTGGGAGACACAGTTCGCCGAGCAGATCGCCCAGGCCAAGCGGCTCCGGGGCCTCGTGATCCCGCGCAGCTTCGTGCTGCTCGGGCGGGTGCTCGCGACGATGGCTGGGCTCCTCGCGACGTACAAGCCGCGCATCCAGGTCTACCCGCTGATCGCGCGCTACCTCGTCGCCGCGAACGGTTAGGGAACCTGGTCGGCGCCGCAGTCCGCCGCACCTTGCGGTCGCGCTTGGTTGTCGAAGTCGACCGTGAGCGCGCTCGCCGGGCTGGCCGCGCCGCGCGCGGGCGACGTCGCCTGCAGGTGGAAGTCGCCTGCGGCGAGGAACACAGGATCGACGCGGAGGTTCTGCGTGCCGCCCACGTACGCCGGATCCACAACGCTGTAGTCGATCGCGCACGCGGGATCGATCGCCGTGTTCCCCGTGTTGCCCCAGAAGATCGACGACACGATCGTCTCGGTCGCGTTGCCGCACGTGATGCCGGCCGCGGTCTCGCCCGCCGAGGCGTTGCCGGCGATCGTGGAGTGCTCGACACGCGCGACCGTGCCGTTGAGGAACACACCGCCGTTGCTGCTGCCGAGGATCGCGCTATTGACGAATTCCGCCGAGCCCCCCGAGATGTACGCGCCGATCTGCGACTGCTGTGTGATCGTTGATCGCCTGACATCGATGGTGCACGAGAAGCCGCCGATCCCGTACGCGCCCATCGTGGACACGACCCGGAAGTAGGCGAGCGTGCTCGGGGTGCCGGTGGCGCCGAAGCAGAGCCCGTTGTATTGCTGGAGGTCGCCGACGAGCGAGAGGCCGACGACCGTCAGCGAGCCGCCAGTCTGGACGTGCAACAACGGGATCGCCGCAGCCGTCATCATCGTCGCGCCTTCGCCGGCGAGGATCACGGTATCCGTCGTGGTGATGGCCTCCGCGCGCATGTACGTGCCCGCGCCGAGCTTGACGATATCGATCGCCGGCGATCCCGCCGCCGTCGCGAACGCTTGTTCGATCGTGCACGGCGCGCCGAACGAGCACGCGCCTCCGCTGACGTTCGGCGCCGCGTAGGCGATGCGTTCGAGCGCGGCGCATCGACCGTCGGGCAAGCACACGTTTTCGGCGGCGGGGCCGCAGTGCGCGTCGCGATCGCAAAGCCGGCACTCGCCCTCGACGCAGATCTCCGGCGCCGTACACTGCGTGGACATCACGCACTCGGCCATCGCGTCGATCGATCCATCCGCGTCCGACGAGGATCCGCCGTCGAGGTTGGTCGCCGTGTAGTCAGGGATGTTCGCGAACAGCTCGCACCCGCCGAGCAGGACGACTACGAGCCAGCGCGACGACATCGATGCCGATCATGCGCGAAAACTCATCGTTCCGCGACGGGGATCGCACGGCACGGCGCGTCCGACCCGCTCGGGGGCTAGGATGCCCGGGTGAAGCTGTCGCGCGCAGTCTGGTACATGGCCGCGAGCGCGCTCGGCTTCTCGATCATGAGCATGCTCGTGAAGGTCGCGAACGAGCGGCTGCCGACAGGGGAGATCGTGCTCGCGCGCGCCGTGGTCACGCTCGTGGCGAGCTATGTGATGGTCCGTCGCGCTCATCTGCCTCTGTGGGGCACGAACCGGCGGGGCCTCGCGTTTCGCGGCATCCTCGGGTTCGCTGGGCTCTCGCTGTACTACCTGTCGCTCGAGTATCTGCCGCTCGCGGATGCGACGACGATCCACTTCACCCAGCCACTGCTCACCTCGTTGCTCGCGTGGTGGGTACTGCGAGAGAGCGTCGGCTGGTCGACCGCGTTCGCGATCGCATGCGGCATCGGCGGCGTCACGCTCGTCGTGCATCCGAGCGGCACGGGGCTCGACCCCGTCGGTGTGGCGATCGGGCTCGGCGCCGCGTGCACCTCCGCGATCGCATACGTCACGGTGCGCCAGCTCGTGAAGACGGAGCACCCGCTCGTCATCGTCTGGTACTTCCCGCTGATCGCGACGCCGCTCGTGGTGCCGTGGGCGGTCGCGACGTGGAAGACACCGGAGCCGGCGGAGTGGCTCCTGCTCCTCGGGATCGGCCTCGCGACGCAGGTCGGCCAGGTGTTCATGACGATGGCGCTCGCGATCGAGCAAGCAGGGCGCGTGACGTCGATCGGCTACGTGCAGGTCGCGTTCGCGATGATCTGGCAGTGGGCGATCTTTGGCGCCGCGCCGACGCTGTGGACGATCTCGGGCGCGTCGTTGATCGTGATCGGCACGACGGCGATCGCGCTGGTCACGGGCGACAAGGGCGGATCGCCCAGCCGCACACCCACACGATCACCGTGACGAGCGTGATCGCGCCGAACACGTCGGACAAGAAGTGCGCCGACATGGCCACCCGTGCGCCCATCGCGAACGCCGCGACGCCCAGCAGCGGCCACCAACGCGGGAATAGTGCGACAAACGGGATGACGACGCTCGCGAAGATCGTCACGTGACCCGACGGGAACGAGACGCCGCTCTCCCACAGGAACGTGTCGGTCCCGCCCTGCTTCATCCACTCGAGCGGGCGCAGCCGGCCGGTCCACTCCTTGAGGTAGCGAGTCGCGACCTGCGCGATCACGTGACTCGCGGCAAGGAACATCCACGCCGGCGCGTGCAGCCGGAGCCGCGGGACACAGACCGTGACGATCATCCCGAGCACCAGGATCACGCCCGACAGCCAGCGAAACACCGGCAGTCCGACGGCCCACTCGAGTGCGTCGATGCCGCGTCCCCAGAATGCCGCAGGCTCGTATTCGGCGAGGCGGCGAGCGACCGGCTGGTCGACGAACAGGATGCAAACGATCGTGAGCAGCGCGCTCGCCGCGGCGACCCAGAGCAACCAGCGTGGTGCCGGGTGCCGCGCGATCCGAGGGAGCTCCACCATGCGTGGATGCCATCGCATCCTCCAGTGCGCAAATGGTGCACGACTAGAAGTGGTCTGGTTTGTGGCCGACTGATCTGGTATCCGGCGGTGTCCATCGGCGGTCACTCGATGGCCGACACGACCCTAACGCACGAGAACCGATGGCCCCGACCCCACGCACACCGTTTGCACTGCCACAGCGCGTGCGCCGCTCGTCGTTCGTCCTTCTCGCCTTGCTCGCGGCCTGTAGCACCGAGGGGGCCGAGTCGGTCGACGGCGGCGGCGGCGATCCCAGCGAGGACGCGAGCAGCGGTAGCGATGCGCCGCCCACCATGGTGACGTGCAGCGGCAAGCAGATGCAGCCGCGCGACGCGACCTGGACCGTGGGCGGACGCCAGGTCCGCGTGCACGTCCCGGCGAGCTACGACCCGGCGACGGCGACCCCGGTGGTGTTCAACCTCCACGGGTATTCGGGCGACGGTCTGCAGCAGAGCACGATCTCCAAGATGATCCCGGTGTCCGACGCGAACGGCTTTATCGTGCTGCACCCGGACGGTCATCACTCGCCGCGCGGGTGGAACGGTGGCGTGTGCTGCGGTGCGGCCGCGTCCAGCGGCACCGACGACACGGCGTGGCTCGCATCGGTCCTCGACCAAGCGGAGTCTATGCTGTGCGTCGACACGAACCGCGTGTTCGCGACCGGCCTGTCGAACGGCGGCTTCATGTCGCATCGCCTCGCGTGCGAGATCGCGGATCGCATTGCCGCGATCGCGCCGGTCGCGGGCGTCGTCGGGATCGCGAACTGCAATCCGTCGCGCCCGGTCGCTGTCATGCACATTCACGGTGACGCGGATCCGTTGATCCCGTACGGCGGTGGCGGTGTGAACGGCAACGAGTCGGTCGCAGCGACGGTCGAGCGCTGGGTGATGAAGAACGGATGCACGGGCGCACCGGCGCAGACGTACCAGCAGGGCGACGCGACATGCACGACGCGCAGCGGTTGTAACGGCGGCGCGGATGTCGTCGAGTGCCGCATCGCCGGTGGCGGGCACCAGTGGCCGGGCGGGGTGAGCATCGGTTCGTTCCTCGGCGAGCTGAGCAACGATCTCGACGCGTCGAACGCGATGTGGACGTTCTTCGCCGCACATCCGCGGACGAACTAATCGCACGCGGTCGCGGTCATCGATCCTGGGGCCCTATCGGCCCAGGGCGGCGAGGCCCGAACGCGCGCTGTCGCGCACCGACGGCTTCGGATCGTCGATCGCCGCACGGAACCGTCGCTCGGCCTCCGCGGGCTGCTTCGCCTCGACGAGGAGCCAGCCGAGCATCGCGTTCGCCTCGCCTGCGTGGGTCGAGTGCGGGTAGCGCGAGAGGAGGTCGCGGAACGCGGCGATGGCCTCGCCTCGCTTTGCCCGCGCGAGCGCCACGGCGTACCAGTAGCTCGCGTCTTCGGACAGCGCGCCGTCGGGCTCGAGGATCGTGACGCGCGCGAACGCGGACGCCGCGTGCTCGAAGTCGCCGCCGCGCATCGCGGCCCAGCCTTCGTCGTAGGCGAGCGCATCGAGCGGACGTGTGGGCGGCGCGCTCGCAGGGCGCGACGCCGTGAGGTCGGGTTTCGCGGGTACATCGGCGTCACCCTTCGCGGCGCGTTCGTCGTCGACCGCTGTGCGAGCATCGTGGTCCTGCTTCGGGGGGCGGTCGGCATCGCGCGCGGCGCTAGATGGGGACTTCGCACGGGCACCGGTCGCGAGTTTCGGTTCGTTCGGTGGCACGAAGGTCGGTTCGTTCGACTCGACCGTCGGTACGAGCGCCTGCAATCCAGTGCGGGCCGATGGTGTGGCGGTCTGGACGGCGGATTTCCACGACTGGCCCGCGCCGAGCGAGACGACACCGCCGTCGTGCGGGCGCACATCGACGCGACCGTGGGCGACCTCGACGCGGATCACGTGGCCGAGCTCGGCGACCACACGGAACGCCGTGCCGCGCACCTCGATCTCCGTGTCGGCGGTGATCACGCGGAAGCGCTCGCCCGCGTGCAGCGGTGCGACATCGACGTCGATCGTCCCGTCGTGCAGCGTGACGACCTCGTCGGGCGCGCGCGTCGAGGTGTAGCGCGCGCCGGCGTGTGCGGTGATCGTGCCGTGCGCGTGCGTCGTAGCGTCGCGTGTTGCGAGCACGAGCGCGACCCCCGCGGCGGCCGCGAGCACGCCACCCGCGAGGAACCAGCGACGACGCGTCGACCGGGTGCGGGCACCGCCGGCATCGAAGGCTTCACGGGTATTGCTCGCGGGATCGTCGGTGTCGCTGGCATCGCCGGCCGAATCGTGGGCGTCTCGCGCGTCGAGCGTCGCGAGGATCGCGGTGCGCATCTCCTCGCGGCGTTCGCGATCGGGGAGCACCACGCGGACGCGACGGGCGAGCTCGAGCGCGTGTTTGGTGGCGTCGCACACCTGCGTGCACGACGGGCACGACTCCACGTGTGCGAGGAGCGCTGCATCGCTCGCCGACACGTGATCGCTCGCGCGCGCGGCGGTCGCACGGCCGTTCGCTGCGAGCTCGTTCACCGCGAGCGCATCCTCGAGAGTGATGGCGCGTGCGAGGTCGTCCTCGCTCGGGCACGTGCGTTCGATGCCCGCGCTCATCGCGTGGTCCTCTCGATCGCCTCGCGGATCGACTTGCGGGCCGTGTGCAGACGGCGCCACAGCGTCCCTTCGGGAATTTCGAGCACGCGCGCGACCTCGGTGGCCGGCAGGCGCTCCAGGTCGCACATGATGAACGTCACCTGCAGGTCGCGCGGCAGATCTGCGATCGCCTCCTCGACGCGTGCGAGGAGTCTGCGCTGCTCGACACTCTCGTCGACCTGCATCGGGACGCTGTGCAGGCTCTCGACGAACCTCGCCTGGCGCGCGCGACGGCGGCGCTCGCTGCGCAGCGCGTGGCGCGCGATGTTGGCGGTGACGCCGAAGATCCAGGTGCGCACCGACGACGTGCCGCGGAACGTCGATGCCGTGCGGCGGATCTCGAGGAACGTCGCCTGTACGAGATCGTCGCGCGCGGCCCCGTCGGTGGTGGCGAGGCGACCCGCGAAGCGATACACGGCCTCGTGGAAGCGATCGAACAGCGCGCCGAGCGCGTGGCTGTCGCCGGTCCCGCACGCGGCCAGCAGCGCCTCGTCGGAGAGCGCGGAGGTCTCTCCGCTGACGCGGCGAAGTGGAACCAGCGTGGGCACTAGAGGCCTCCGTACGAGAGGCCGATACCGAAGCGCAGGAGCAGACGCGGCTCGTCGGGAATGTCGATCATCGTCTCGTCGATCTCGGAGCGATCGAGCGCGCGGGTCTCCTGCGTGAGATCCGCGGCGGCGAAAAGATCGAGCGCGAGGTGGCGCCATAGCGGGATCGACAGCGACGCATGCACGTCGGCGCGCACGCCGCCGCTCTCGACGCGAATGCCGCGCATCCCCTCCCTGGCGACACTCGTCTGCATGTGACCGAGACCGGCGGCGAAGCCCGGCGTGAACCGCCAGCTGCGGACCGCGAACGGGATGTCGATGCCGGCGAGGAGCTCGGTGCTGCGGCGTTCGATGTCACCTTCCCACGGATCCCACGTCACGCCGGCGCCGCGCACTCGCCCACCCGCGCAGATCGGGCCGAGCACGACACACGCGCCGACGTGGACGCCGGTCCAGCGTGTGCGATCACTGCCGAAGGACGTCTCGATCGCCGTCGAGAGGTGTACGCCGCGCGGCGGTCGTGGGGCCGGCCGCGCCTTTGCCTCGAGCTCGGTGACAACGGGTGGCGGTGGGACCGGGCGAGTCGCGAGCAACGGATCGCCGACGTCAGTACGCGTGAATGACTCGATGACGGTCGCGGCAGTGATCGTGTCGTCGACGACACGCTGGATCGTGGTGCCGTCGGCCTGGGTGACATCGATGACGATCGTGGAGCCGCGCTCGCTGAGCTTCGCGTGGAGGACCTTGCAATTCGAACCATCGACATCGATGCCCCGTGCGGTCAGCAGTTCCCCCACCGCAACCGTCGCGTGCGAATCCCCGTTGAGCGACACTGCGGGCGGGCAGACCTCGGCGCGGGCGCTCGCGAGATGCCCCCATGTAGCAACGAGGACCAGCCCGAGGACGAAGCCACGCATCGGAAGTACGTTGCCGAGCAACCCAGAATCCTTCACCACATTCCTTCGATCGGGAAGTGTGAAGAAGCACGCGACTCGAGCAACACACAATCCGTGACCGCTGATCGAAGAAAACCGCGAACCGTGGGCACACACCACCAGAGCATGCGATGTCACGTGGCCGTGCCGGGTCTTGCCACCTTGGTGGTGACCCTCTCCGTCGTGGAGCTCGCGCAGGCGCAGCCGCAGGCGGCGACGGACACGTTCGCGGTGCGTGAGGGCGGAGCGCTGCTCGTCGATGGCGGGCTCGTCCTCGGGTTCCCGACCGCGCTCCCGACCGGGCTGTCGCGCGGGATCGGCGGCGGCGTGACGTTTGGTGAGTGCCCGCTGCGCTGGGGTGCGCGGGCGGCATGGGTGACCGCGACAGAGTACGGTCCCGCGTGGGAGGTCACCCACTCGGATCTGCGGCTGCGCGTGACGGGCTCGGCGCAGCACGATGCGGGGCGCGGCACGATCGCGATCCGTGCGGGGCTCGGCGGGACGCTCGTGCACGAGACTCGGTTGCGCAACCAGGGCATGCGCGCGGGGCTCATCGGCGACGAGCTCGAGACCTCCGCGTTCGCGATGCTACCGGCGGCCGACCTCGAGGCAGTGGTTGCGGTGAAGGTGATCGGCCCGTGGGCGCTGATCATGAGCGGCGGACCGTCGGTCGCTCTGTTCGAGGGGACCCTTCGTACGAGCTGGACCGCCCAACTCGGGATCGCGTGGCAACCATGAGATCGGTCGCACTCGTGTTCGTCGCCGTCGCCGTCGTCGTCGGCGGTTGTGGCGATCTCTCGAACTTCGGCGGCACCGCGCCACCCCTCGCGACGATCACGATCACCGCGACGGGCGACTTTTCGTCCGTGCGTCTGCCCGACTCCAGCGAGGCCGACCTGCACGTCGGCCTTGTCTGGGGCGAGCAATGGCTGCCCGAGGCACTGTGCTTCCTGCCGCCGGAGTCGCCCGAGGTCGCGGCGGTGGTCGCGGCGGGCTGCCGCAGCCCGCTGTCGTTTTCGCCGGCGCGCGCGACCGCGGTCGCGCCGCTCGTGCCGAACGAGCCTGTCTCGCTGGCGCTCACGGATCTCCCGGCGGCGGATCTGATGGTCGGCACCGTCGCCGCGCGCATCGGCTTCGCGAGCTTCGTGATCTTCGACGATCGCGATCGCGACGGTGTGATGCAGCTGCCCAATCCGCAGCGCATCCGCGGCGGCGGCTTCGAGGACAACGACGGCGAGCCCGAGCCGACGGAGCCGCCACCGCTCGTCACGTACGCGTACGGCGCGAGCTTCGTCGCGATGACCGAGCCCGATACGCGGCTCGCGTTCCGCGAGGGCGACTTCTTCGAGAGCGGTTTCTATCCGCGCCGCGGATGTGGTGCGCCGCTGCCGTCGTTTTCGGTGCTCTCTGCGGGTGGCTTCTCGTTCGAGCAGGCGATCGCGGCCACGGTCGCCGGGATGTTGCCGGCGCAGGATCCCGCGACGTGCAGCGAGGTGCCCGCGGAGCAGGCGGCGATCGAGATCCCGTTCCGCCCTCACGCCGACGTCGCGGAGGTCGTGTGCGAACAACGCCGCGAGGACAGCTCGGTGCGCTATCGCCAGCCGCCCGACGAGGCGCCGGACTTCGCGGACCGCGCGTTCGCGTGCGCAGCGCTTCCGGACCTCGGCGGTGATCCGCTCGGACCCGAGGGCACCGTGCAGCTGATCGTGTCGAGCCGCACCACCGAGGCGTGCAAAACGATCACGCACTTCACGTTGCTGGGCTGCGACGAGGACGAGTCGCTCGTGTGCGACGCGTACGAGTGGGACTTCCGCGAGAACCCGCCGTCGTGGTGGCCGTGCCCGGTGACACGATGAAACACTCGATCGCGCTCGTCGCGCTGTTCACGACGCACGCGGTCGCGCAGGTCGCGCCACCGACGTCTGCCCCCACGACGCCGGCACCACCTACGCCGCCACCGCCGCCACCCACACCGACGACACCTACCACGTCACCGACAACCCCGACGCCGACCTCCGCGACGCCGACGACGTCACCGTCCACGCCGACATCCGCGACACCGGCGACGCCGACGACAACGACGACGACGGCGCCGACGACACCGCCAGCGACCGACACGAACCTCGACAACAAGCCCCTCATCACCGACGAGGAAGAAGGTCCCCCGAAGCTGTCGCTGCCGACGGAAGAAGATCGCCAGGCATGGAAGAAGCCGGGCTTCCGACTCGCGCTCGGTATGACCTACGGCGAGTTCCACGGGCTCGGCGGCGCGCCGAGTGGGCGCTTGCTCGGTCCGATCTTGCGCCTCGGTGTGCGCCTCGACGCGGACTGGTCGCTCCTGTCGTCGTTCATGTACGCGCAGGCGTCGCGCACCGACGAGCTCTCCGGCCTGCGCTTCGCGGGCACCCTCGATCCGACATGGCACATCACGCCGTCGCTCTCGCTCGCGTTTGGCTTCGGGTTCGGCGGTGTCGTCGAGGGGAACATCGCGCGCTCGATGGACGCGTCGCCGGCGCCCGACACCTTGCAGACCAGCTTTACGTTCCCCGACGCGAGCTCGCCGATCGCGAGCTGTAGCGGCGTCGGCGCCGCGGCGCTCGTGCGCGGCGAGTGGGCCACCGTCATGGGGCCGCGCTCGCAGTTTCACGTGTCGTTCGAGCTCCTCGGCCAATGGACCGGCTGCGTGCAGGACACCGGCAACCTCGAGCCCGACACGGGGCAGGCGATCGAGCGCCGCCAGTGGTGGCCCCACGTCGGCGGCTCGCTCACCGCGGGGTTCGCGTGGCGATGAGCGCTCGCAGGGACATGGATGCGCGTCGCGTGCGCGCCGAGGCTACGAACGCTCGCGCGAACGTCGTCGGCGCGTGGCGTGCGTGCGTCGTGATCGCGCTCCTCGCGTCGTCGACGATCGCCTTCGCGCAGGCCCCGGTCGATGCGGGTGTGCCACCCGCCGACGCGCCGCCGGCAAACCCGCCGCCCGCGAAGCCCGAGTTCGAGCCACCCAGAGCGATCGGCGCGACCGACGTGCCCTATCCCGCGAACGCGCCCGCGCACGACGCGCCGATCGTCGTCACGGTGAAGCTGCTCGTCGATGTCACGGGCGCCGTCGCGAAGGTAGATCCGATCACGCCCGTTCAGCCCGTGTTCAACGACGCGGTCGAGGCGGCGGTGAAGACCTTCACGTTCGATCCGGGTCGCTACGGCGGAAACCCGGTGCCGGTCGAGATCACGTTCACGCACACGTTCCTGCCGCCGCCGCCGCCACCACCCCCGGCGGAGAAAGGCCCCGCGAAGACGAGCGTGCTGAAGGGCAAGCTGGTGCAGCTCGGCACGCGTGCGCCGGTGCCGGGCGCGACGGTGACGGTCGTCGTCGGTGATCATCGCTACGAGGCCGACGCGGATCCGAAGGGAAAGTTCGAGATGTCGGTGCCGCCGGGCGCTGCGAAGGTGTTCGTCACCGCGCCCGGACACAATCCGTTCCTGCAGCAGGAGGTCCTCGCGGAGAAGCAGGCGCTCGCGGTCACGTATTTCGTCGAGCGCGATAGCTACGATCCGTACGAGATCGTCGTCACCGGCGAGCAGCGGCGCGAGGAGGTCTCGCGCATCACGCTGCGCGGGCCGGAGATCAAACAGATCCCCGGCACGTTTGGCGATCCGTTCCGCGTCGTGTCGGCGCTGCCTGGTGTGGCGGCGACGGTGTCGCTGTTGCCGTTCCCGATCGTGCGTGGCGCGAGCCCGAGCTCGACGGGCTTCCTGCTCGACAACACGCGCGTGCCGCTCCTCTATCACCTGCTGAGCGGACCGAGCGTCATCCACCCGAACTTCATCGACGAGATCCAGTTCTATCCCGGCGGCGCGCCGGTGCCGTACGGCGGGTACACGGGCGGCATCGTCGATGGGCGTACCGCGCGCGCGCGTCGCGACGAGAAGCTGATCGACATCGACGCGAACCTCCTGCAGACCGGCGGCCTCGTGCGCCAACCGATCCCGCAGATCGGCGCGACGATGACCGCGGCCGCGCGCTACGGCTATCCGGGCCTCATCCTGTCGCTCGCGACGAACCAGGTGTCGCTGTCGTACTGGGACTACCAGCTGCGCTTCGATGGCGGCAACGCGAACAACGGCTGGACGGTGTTCGCGTTCGGCGCGAACGACGAGCTGAAGACGCCATCGCCGACGGCGGCGCCAGACGATCCGAGCCCGCCGCTGGTGCCGTCACTCAACCTCGGGTTCCATCGCCTCGATCTGCGGCTCCATCGCACGCACGGGCGGCTGCTCGCAACGTATCGCACGGTGGTCGGCTACGACCGCACGCAGTCGCAGGGCACGGACTTCTCGGTGCTCGTCGGCGAGCCGCAGATCCAGCTCGCGTTCCAGAAGGACAAAACGCTGAAGCTGGTTGGTGGCATCGAGGGCTCGTTCAAGTCGATCGATCAGAAGACGCCGGGGGCCGCGATGGAAGCGGGCTCGATTATCACGGGTAGCCTCGATCGGTTGGTCAACGGTGCCGCGCTCGTCGAAGCGTTGTGGCGACCGACCGAGCAGTGGCTGATCCGGCCGGGCGTGCGCTTCGACGTGTGGTCCGACAACGAGACGACGAAGTCCGCCGTCGATCCACGCCTGACGGCGCGGTACCAGATCGCGCGGCGAGAGCTCGCGGACGTTCCGCCCGACAGCGACGACAGTGCCGTGTGGCTCAAGGGCTCGGCCGGCATCTATCACCAGCCGCCGCGGTTCATCCTGCCGCTGCCTGGCCTCGATATCATGCCGCTGAGGTTCGGGCTGCTCCGCAGCTACCAGACGAGCCTCGGTGTCGAAGTGCCGCTCGCCGAGCGCTTCCAGCTCACGACCGAGGGCTTCTTCAATTACCTGGATCCCACGATCTTCGATCTATCGGTCAACGATCCGTCAGTACTCAACGACGCGAACCCGACGCTCGTTCCGACGACGAACATCACCGACACGGATCAGCAGGAGTTCATCGATCGCCTCACGCGCCCGCAGCTCGGACGCAGCTACGGCCTCGAGGTGCTGCTCCGCCGCGCGGCGAAGACCGGCCTCTTCGGGTGGGTCTCGTACACGCTGTCGCGCTCGGAGCGCTATCGTGCGGGCGAGTGGGTGCCCTACGACTTCGATCGCACGCACCTGATCAACGTCGTCGCCGGATTGCCGCTGCGTCGCAACTGGGACTTCGGCCTGCGCCTGCAGTACCAGAGTGGTAAGCCAGTCACGACGACTGCGGGCTACAACACGGCGCGCACGGCGGGCTACGTGCGCTTCGATCTACGCGTCGACAAGCGTGTGGTGTGGAGGAAGTGGCTGCTCGACTTCTATGTCGACATCACGAACATCGCGTTGCTCCCCGAGGAGGTCAGCGCGGGCCAAACGATTCGCTACGTGCTGCCGACTATCGGCCTGCGTGGCCGTTTCTAGGAGAAGTCATGACGAACGAAAACACCATCGACGCGCAGCTCCTCGATCTCATGCTCCGCGCGGGGTCGCGCTGGGTGCTGTGGTTGATGCTCGGCCTCTCCCTCGCCGCGGTCGCCGTGATCGCGGAGCGCGTCTGGTTCTTCGTGCAAGAGCGCCCGCCGCGCGAGCGGATCGCCGCAGCGCTGAAGGCGCTCGTGGCGAAGGGAGCTCCCGACGCGCTCGCGATGCTGAAAGGCGCGCCGTCGATGGAGGCCGCCGTCGCGCGCACGTGCCTCGCACACGCGGCCGCGGGCCCCGCCGCAGTCGAGGAGCACAAGGCGGCGATCCTCGAAGAGGAGCGGCTGCGCCACGAGAAGCGTCTCGCGTTCCTCGGCACGCTCGGCAACAACGCGCCGTTCATCGGGCTGTTCGGCACCGTGCTCGGCATCATCCGCGCGTTCAACGATCTCGCCGCAAACACCGCGTCGGGCACGCAGGCGGTGATGTCGGGCATCGCAGAAGCGCTCGTCGCGACCGGCGTGGGGCTCCTCGTCGCGCTGCCCGCGGTCGCAACGTACAACGCGTTCATGCGCCGCGTGGAGATTGCGATGTCCTCGTCGGAGGCGACCGCGCACACGATCCTCGCCTACCTCAAGACGGAGCGCCCGCCGGCGGAGAAGGAGGCGGCGTAGGTGGCGGGCGGTGCATCACGTCGTCGCGGCATGATCACGGACATCAACGTCACGCCGCTCGTCGACATCATGCTCGTGCTGCTCATCATCTTCATGCTCACGGCGCATCTGATCGCGAAGCAGGCGATCGAGGTGGACCTGCCGCGCGCGTCGCAGAGCACCACGCTTCCGCCGACGACGCTGACGATCACGCTCACGCGCGACGGCGCCCTCTACTTGAATTCGGCGCCGACGACACCCGATGCGCTACGCTCTGCAGTGAAGACCGCGATGGCCCAGGACCCGAAGACGCAAGCGATCATCGTCGGCGACAAGGCGGTCTCGCACGGCCGCGTCGTGTGGGTGCTCGACACCGTGAAGTCGCTCGGCATCACGTCGTTCGCGATCCAGATTGATCCGGCCGAGATGGTCTCGCCGACGGTGCCGGGAGGTACGTAGCGCGTGATCGATCACCGACTTCTGATCTGCGCGGCGATCTCCGTCGGTGGGCACCTCATGCTCGCCGAGGCGGTGTCGCTCTTGCCGCCGCGCGAGGCGTACGCACCGCCGCAGAAGATCGACGTCGCCGTCGTCGCGCCGCCGCGCGTGCCCGAGCCTCCGCCGCCCGAGCCGGAGAAGCCGCCCGAGCCGAAGCCCGAACCAACGCCGGAGCCGAAGGTCGTGCGCGAGAAGCCGACCACGAAGCCCGTCCCGCAGGCGACGGTGCAGGACACGGTGCCCAAGGATGTTCCGATCGCGGACAACGCCGTCGTCGCGCCCGAGTCGAGTGCGCCGCCCGTGTTCGGCGTGACGATGGAGTCCACGTCGCAAGGTAGCAAGGGACCCGCAGTTCCCGTCGGCAACACGACGACACCGCAGGCCACCCAGGGCGAGCCGACGACGAAGCCCGCCGCCGCGCCGGTCGCGGCGCTCGAGGTGACGAAGATGCCGCTGCCACAGGGCCGGTGCTCGGGGAAATACACCGAGGAGGCGCGGGCGGCGGGTATCGAGGGTGTCGTGGTGCTCGATCTCGTCGTCGACGAGTCGGGCCGCGCGCGGGACATCAAGGTCGTGAGCGGGCTCGACTACGGCCTGACCGAGGCGGCGATCAAGGCGGTGAAGGAGTGTCCGTTCTCCCCCGGAGAGAAGGGTGGAGCGAAGGTCGCGGTACGGGTACGCGGGTTCAAGATCCGGTTCGTGATGGCAGACGCTCAGTAGCTCTTTCAGCGGTGGTTGCTTCCGCTGATCCATCGCGATCCTCGGACCGCGGCTTTTCGTCAGCGCGGCTGAGGTAGTCCCATCATCATCATGGAATTCGGGGAGGGGACCTGCATGAGGTCGTTGGCGGAGTTGCCACGAACCGCACTCCTGACGTTCTGCTGGACCTGCTCGAGCCGCGTGGCGGCTTGGGCGGCACTCATCCGAACGGGGTAATTGGTGTTGCCACCAGTGACGACGACGAGATCGAGATCGATAGGGGACATGGGGGCTCCTGGGGTGAGGACCCGATCGGTTTGCATCGCCCAGGCCACGTCCGCTTGTGAGCAGATGCGTATCGTTACGCTGGCTTGCGACAAGCGGAGAGGTCTTGGATTGCGCCCTCGAAGAGACAGATTTCGAGCGAGCGCTCCAGATCACCGCTCCCATCTCGCTACGAGCTCTCGCTGTCCGAGTTGGAGCTCTCGTTCGGCGATGAGCGATCGCTCCTTAGCGGCTGCGGCCGCCGCGACCGCCACTCGAAGAGCCCCGGGAGCTCGAGGAGGAGGACGAGCCGCGCGACGAGGAGCTCGAGGAGCTACGCGATGGCGACGAGTAGCTGCGCGACGGGCTGCTGGACGAGCGTGATGGTGCGGTGCTCGAGGAGCGCGAGGGCGCCGACGCGCGCGACGGCGGCGAGTAGGTACTGCGTGACGGCGGGTTGTAGTTGCGCGCGGGCGGGCTCGAGCGCGGGCCGCTCCAGTTGGTGCTCGGACGCGTGGTCGACGGCGCGGTGTTGCGCGATCCGCCCCACGTCGGGGACGGGCGCGATGGAGGCTGCGCGCCCCATGCCGGCGCTGGGCCCGACGGGCTTCCGTTCCACGTCTGCGTCGGACGCGACGACGGCGAACCGCCCCACGCGGGCGTAGGGCGCGAAGGGCTGCCGTTCCATGAGGGTGTCGGGCGCGACCCAGGCGCGCGATAGCCCGTGTTGCCACGATTCCACGTCGGGCGATTTCGGTCGGGCGTGACGCCGCTCGGGTTGCGCGTCGGGCTTGGGCCGCGCGACGGCGCGGTGTAGCCAGCCGAACCGTAGCCATGCGCGCGGTTGCCGAGGTTGGTCGAGGGAGCGGCGCCGAACGACCCGCGCGCACCATCGACACCTTGGGTCCGCGAGGGCGCGGGCTGATAACCGCGCGTGCTCTGACCGATCGTTCCGCGCGTGCGCGCTTCGAAGCGCTGGTGATCGCGAAGGCGGCCGGCCATCACCGTCGACGCGCGCTTGCGAACGTCACCGCGAAGCGGCGGCTGTGCGACGGAGGTCGTCTCCCGCAGACCTTCGTGGACGGTGATCGACGACCGACGGATCTGACCGCGACCGAAATCATCGGTGCGCGTGAAGCGCCACTCGTCATGTTTCCCGCGCCGATGATCGCGAATGCGCGGGCCGCTGAAGCGATCGCGGTGATCGCGGATCTGGCGCGTCGGGCGCATCGGGCGGACACCGACGTAATCGCGGCCGTGTCGCCACTCGACCCAGCCTGGGCCCCACGTGTAGTCGCGCGACCAGCACCACCCGCTGTCGAGGAAGACCCAGCGACCAAAGTGGAACGGGAGCCAGCCCCAGCTCCACGCGTCGCAGGACTGGAAGGTCCAACCATAGTCCGTGTAGATCCACGAACCGCACGACTCGTAGGGTGTGAAATCCGCGCCCACCACCGTGGTGCTCGGACGCCACACGCGACCGTAGTCGACGTCCTCGACCCACTCGCCGTACGCCTCGAGCGTCACGTCGATCTCGGCGTCGGTGACCTCGGCGGTCGCGCCCGCCCAGACAGCCGGTTCGCCGCCGCTGGCGTTCGGATCGGCCCACGCGTCACCGTAGGTCTGGCCGCCGTACATCGCGCCGCCGTACATCGCGCCGCCGTACATGCTCGGATCTGCTCCCTGCGCCGACGGAGATCCAGCGAGCGAGGGATCGTCGTAGCCGAACCCCGGATCGATCGCACCGCCGGGCGGTCCGCTCCATCCATAGCCATCGCTGCTCTCGTAGCTCGGACCCGACGAGATGCCGGCATAGTCGCCGCCGTATTCGGGCGTGGCGTCCGTCTGCGAGACACAGCCACCCGCAAATGCGATCGCGACGAGAGCAGACGAGTGGAACGTCCTCATGTAGCGAGTATGTGCAGAGCACGTGCCTTGGGCCCGTGTCTTCACAATCGTTCAAGCAAGCTGCCAGTTTGTCAGGCGTTCTGCGTCAACATGGCGTCGATCATGCGCGAGGCGTCGGGGACGAGGTCGGGGCGACTCGCGAGCATGTACGTGACACAGAGGTTCTCGTTCGCAACAACGCCGATCTCGACGCGTTCGTCGGCAAGGCTCGCAATGGTGTGGATCCGGTCACGACCGATGACGGTCGGCCCGAACAGCATCTGTGGGGCGTAGCGCGCGCACGCCATCGACAGCATGCCCGCGAGATCGGCCACCATCGGGCGGGGCCACGACACGAGCAACGATGCGGGAGCGGGGCTCCGCGAGGCACGAAGGACATGTTGCGAGTTCTCGACAAGCGTTTCCCAGGCGAAGACCGGCATACCTGATCGAGGGGGCCGGGACCGCCGGGTCGCAGCCGATCGACGAAATCGTGCTGGAGCGGGAAGAAGGTGGATGGATCCGACGGTTTGAGCGCGCGCCAAAGCTTGACACAATGGCGTCCTTGTTCTAACAAAGCCCAGCGATTACGCGCCTATGCGCACCGCGAGGTCGAATGATTCGCGCATCGAATCTCTCTAAGTATTACGGCAGCAAACCCGCTCTCGCGCAGATCTCGTTCGAGATCAACAACGGCGAGACAGTCGGCTTTCTGGGCCTCAATGGCGCTGGCAAGACGACCGCACTTCGCATCCTCGCCTGTGATCTCCGGCCGTCCTCCGGGACGGTCGAGGTCGGCGGCGTGGATGCGGTGAACGAGCCGCACGAGGTGCGGAAACGCATCGGCTTCTTACCGGAGAATCCGCCGCTGTATCAGGACATGTCCGTCATCGACTATCTGTCGTTCGCGGGCGAGCTACGCGGCATGTCGCGCGGTCAGGTCAAGCGGCGCATGCCCGACGTCCTCGAGACCACGGATCTCACCGAGGTCTCGACGGACATCATCGGCACGCTGTCGCATGGCTTTCGCCAACGCGTCGGCGTCGCGCAGGCGATCATCCATCAGCCGAAGTTCCTCATCCTCGACGAGCCGACACGCGGACTCGATCCCGTGCAGATCGTCGAGATGCGCCGCCTGATCCACGATCTCAAGCAGACCCACACGGTCCTGATCTCGAGTCACATCCTCACCGAGATCAGCCAGACGTGTGATCGCCTGCTCGTGCTCGGCAAGGGCAAGCTGCTCGGATCGGGCAGCGAGCAAGAGCTCGCAGCGAGCGAGGCCGAGATTCGTCAGATCACGGTCACCGTGCGCCCGCCCGATGGAGACGATCCGATCGGTCGGATCCGCAAGGTGCTCGAGGTCGTCTCCGGTGTGAAGGCCGTCGCGGATCCATATATGGAGGGTGGCGGCCAGTCGTTCGCGCTGACGACGACGAAGGACTGCCGCGCTGAGGTGAGCCGCGCCATCGTCGACGCGAAGCTCGATCTGCTCAAGCTCGACTACTCGCGTAGCGAGCTCGAGGCCACCTTCATCCGTCTCGTGGAGGGAAACCGTGCGAGCAATTAGCATCATCTATCGCCGCGAGCTCGGCGCGTATTTGCGAGCCCCCTCCTACTGGGTCATCGCGTTCGTGGCTCTGATAGTCCAGGGCGTCCTGTTCCAGGCCCACGCCATGTCCGGCGAGCAGCTGTCCGCGATGGTGCTCGAGCGCTTCTTCTGGCTCTCGAGCGGCATCGCGATCGGCGCCGGGATCCTGCTGTCGTTCCGGCTCCTCGCCGAGGAGCGCCAGACGCACTCGATGATCCTCCTCACGACCTCGCCGGTGCGAGACTCGCACATCGTCCTCGGCAAGTTCTTCGCGGCGCAGACGTTCCTCGCGATCCTGCTCGCGCTGTCGTTCTACATGCCGATGCTGATCAAGGTGAACGGCAAGATCACGATGGCGCAGGTCCTCGTGGGCTATGTCGGGCTCTTTCTCCTCGGGTCGACGGTGCTCGCGATCGGAATCTTCGCGAGCTCGCTCACGAAGAACATGGTCGTCGCGGCGCTCGGTGCCCTCGGCATCACGCTCCTGTTTTGCTTGTTGTTTCCGCTCGCGAAGAGGCTCGACGCGCCGGTCAGCGACGTGTTCAAGGAGCTCGACATCTGGTGGGTTCACTTCCAGCAGGGCTTCATGCGCGGCGTGCTGAACTTGAAGGACATCATCTTCTATCTGGCATTCATCTACTTCTTCCTGCTGCTCGCGGTGAAGACGATGGAGGCGAAGCGATGGCAATGAGAACAGCATCTCCGTGGTGGCTCTCGCTCGTCCTCGGGCTCGGGCTGCTGTCCATGTTCCTGGGCGAACGCATGTTCGCCCACGAGACCGGCATTCGCGGCATCTTCACGATGGTCGGCGTGGTCCTCGTGCTCGGCGTCACCGCCATGCGCGCGTGGACGATGATCGGCTCGCAAGGAAGCCGCCGCAAGGTGGAGCGCGTGCTCCTCTTCTGTCACATCGCGACATGTGTCGCGCTCGTGCTGTATGCCCTCACCACGAACTGGGGCCTCGGCAAGCTCGCGATGAGCGAAGCGGCATCGGCGCGGTTTGCGGGTGCGTTCACCGTGCTGTTCGTCGTGCTGCTCGTGGTGTCGATCGTGCCGGTCATCATGATCGAGCTCTCGCTCGGCATCTCGATGCGCGAGAACTTCGACATTCACGGCGCCGGTGAAGACGCCGTCGAGCTCTATCGAGTGCGCGAGATCGGCTGGTCGGGACTATCGATCGGCCTCGCGATGGCGTTCCTGATGGTCACGTGTTCGGTCGCGAACCAGCGCAACGTGCAAAAGGACGTCAGCTACTTCAAGACCTCGCAGCCCGGCGAGTCGACGCGAAACATCGCGTCGGCAAGCGCGGACCCGATCAAGGTGCTCCTGTTCTTCCCCGAGGTGAACGAGGTGAAGGAGCAAGTGCAGAGCTACTTCGAGGCGCTGTCGGTTGCGGCAGGGGGCAAGATCATCGTCGAGGAGCACGACCGCTTCCTCGATGCGGACCTCGCCAGCAAGTACAAAGTGACCAAGGACGGCACGATCGTCCTCGTCCGCGGCAAGGACGACAAGGAGAAGTCGCAGTCGATGGATCTCGACACCGACATCGACAAGGCGCGCAAGGGCGCCGGCAAGCTCCGCAATCTCGACCGCGAGGTCAACACCCTCCTGCTCAAGCTCGTTCGCGAGAAGCGCAAGGCGTACGTGATGACGGGCCACGGTGAGATGAACGACCCAGATAGCGTCCCGCCAGACCTGAAGGGGCGCATCCCGGAGCGCCGGACCACGGTGTTCAAGAAGCGCCTCGGCGAGCTCAACTACGAGGTGAAGGACCTCGGGCTCATCGAGCTCGCGTCCGACGTGCCCGACGACGCGACCGTGGTCATCATGCTCGCGCCGACGGTCGGCTTGCAGCAGGCCGAGTGGGAAGCGCTCGATCGCTACCTCGCCAAGGGCGGCAAGGTGATGATCGCGCTCGATCCAAAGAGCGAACCGACGCTTGGTGTGCTCGAAGGCCGGCTCGGCCTCCGGTTCAACCCAGGCGATCTCACCGATGACAAGGCGTTCCTGCCGCAGCGCGGGACCGTTGCCGATCGCCGGTTCGCGATCACGACGCAGTTCAGCGCACACGCGTCGACGACGTCGCTGTCGCGCTCGGTCGACAAGGGGCTGATCCTGATCGACTCGGGCGCCCTCGAGGAGACCCCATACACGGTGACCCCGGCACCGAGCAAGACGATCACGATTCGCTCGATGGAGTCGTCGTTCCTCGACCTCAACAACAACTTCGCGTTCGACCAGCTCGCGGGCGAAAAGCGCCAGCGCTGGAATATCGGCGCGGCGGTGGAGGGGCCGAAGATCAAGGGACCGGACGGCAAGGACAAAGACGGCTTCCGCGCACTCGTGTTCGCGGATGCCGACCTGTTCGCCGACGTCCTGTTCTCGAACGCGATGGGACGCGCGGCCGTGGTGCTCGTGTCCGGCCCGTTGCTCGAGGACTCGATCAAGTGGCTCGGCGGCGACGAGAACTTCGTCGGTGACGTCGTCTCCGAGGACGACAAGCCGATCAAGCACACGAAGGGTCAAGACGCGAAGTGGTTCACGCTGACGATCGTCCTCGGGCCGCTCGTCGTACTGACGCTCGGCCTCGTCGGTACGTGGGCGCGACGCCGTCGCAGCAGCAAGAAGAAGAGCGAGGTGACGCTATGAAGGGAGCCATCATCCACGGCATCCTGCTCGTCGCGATGCTCGTCTACGGCTATCGCACGTGGACGCGCGAGAAGACGCACACCGTGAACGTCGGCAGCGTGGTCCTCTGGGACAAGAGCGAGGCCGACCTCCTATCGATCGAATGGAAGAGCGAGAAGAAGATCGTCAAGCTCGAGCGCAAGAGCGCGAGCGACACCCCGCCGTACTGGTGGGGCACCGACACGACGATCGAAAAGAAGCCAGCGCCGAAGCCGGCGACGCCACCGGCGCCGACGGATGCCGGCTCGGGCTCTGCGGCCGGATCGGCGGCGGGCTCGGCGGCTGCCGGATCGGCGGCGGGCTCGGCGGCACCGGCTTCAGGGTCGGCGTCGGGCTCGGCCGCGGGTTCGGCCGCAGGTTCGGGCTCGGCGGGCTCGGCCGCAGGTTCGGCGGCGGGTTCGGGCTCCGGTGCAGGGTCCGCTGCCAAGCCCCCCGAGCCGGAGATGGTCGAGACGCGCAAGACGCGCGAGTTCCCGCTCGGCGATGGCGGCGAGAAGGTCGTGAAGAACTACCTCGCGGCGCGTGCGCTGCGTGACCTCGGAACCCCGAGCGCTACGGCCAAGAAGGACTACAAGCTGGACGAGGCGAAGACGACGATCACCGTGACGTTCAAAGACGGCAAGCGCTCGTTCCTCGTCGGTGGGACCGTCTACGGCGGCAGCGATCGCTACGTCGTCGACGAGAAGTCGGGCAAGGCCTACGTGCTCTCGAAGGAGCTGATCTCGAGCCTCGAGATCGGCGAGTCGAGCTTGCATCTGACCGACCCGCGCGGCTTCGACGTCCAGAAGATCGCGAGCGTCACCATCGAGGCCGGCGGCAAGTCGAAGACCGCGGTGCGCGTCACCGCCGGTGGGGAAGGTCAGCAGGTCAAGACCTGGGGCGATCCGCAGACAAAGAAGGCGAACCAGACGATCGCCAACTTCATCGACAACGCGAACAACCTGCGCCCGACCGAGTACTCGGCCCAGACGCAGATCAGCTCGTCGACGCCCGAGATCGTGAAGCTCACGTACAAGGACGAGCGCAATGCGGTTCTCGGCACGCTCACGCTCTACAAGCGCGAGAAGCCGGCCGTGCTCCCCGAGGGCGCGCCCGTCGACATGGCGAAGCCGCCAAAGGCCGAGACCGAATACTTCATCATGACCCCGCGCACGCGCGTACCTGCGGTCGTCCGCAAGGACACCGCGGAGCGCGCCGAACAGGATGTGCCGACGGTGTTCTCGGACAACCCGCAGCCGCCGAGCCTGGACCCGAAGGGCAACCCGTTCGGGAAGGTGAAGCCCGACATGTTGAAGAACAACGGCTCGGCCGCGCCGCCGGGACCTGCGCCGTCTCCGCACGGAGCGCCGGGTGGCCCGCCGGGTGGCACTGCACCGTCACCGCACGGTGCGCCGCAGGGTGCTGCGTCGCCACATGCCGATCCGCACGCGGGCCACGGACACGGCGCGCCCCATGGTGCTGCGGCCGCGCCCGTCGAGAAGGCGCCTGCGCCTGCGCCGACGAAGGCACCTGCGACAACAGCACCAGCGCCGAAGAAGGCACCAGCACCAGCCCCTGCGGCACCGGCGCCGGTACCTGCGCCGGCACCCGCGACGCCGTAGTCGATCGCGGTTCGATTCGACGCGCTGGTCATTGATCAGCGTCGTCGATTCCGCGATCCGCACACGGGAAGACGGCCCGACGAACCGTTGTGTCGCTTCGCGACGGTGGTCGGAACGTCTCCCTATCTATCTTCTGGCGCTGCAAGACGCACGAGCTCGGTCCGCTGACGGTGGGCACGAGATCGGTGCGCGCGTGATCCGCATCGCTCGCGGCGTCGACGGCCCTTCATCACCGCACGCGGCGAGTGCGACGAGAACCCGAGGCGGCACATGGTACGCATCCTACGCCGAATCGGACGCACGCTCGGTGACGTACGCGACGAGCATGTGCTCGAGCTCCGTCGCCATCCGGCGCACGTCGAACGGCAACCGCCGGATCGTGTACGACATGATGCAGCCCTCGATGGTCGAGACGATCACGAACGCCGCCACGTCGGGCTCCGCGACGAGCTTTCGCGTGTGCATGTATGCGGTGACGGCGGCGATGAAGTTGTCGACCATGCGGTCGTAGCTGCCGTGCTTGCCCGCCGCCGCGCGCAGATCGCGGAGGTGCCGATGGATCAGCGGGAGCCGTTCGTACGCATCGCACAGCGCGTCCGCGACTCGGGACAACACCACACGCGGTTCGAGCGTTGGATCGCCGAGCGACGGCATGACCGCGGTGATGATCGCGGACCAGTAGCGATCCGTGAGCGCCGCGACGATCGCTTCTTTGTTCGGGAAGTATTGATAGAGCGAGCCGATGCTGACGCCCGCCACCTCGGCGATTCGATTCGTCGTGAGCCCGTCGACGCCGTGCTGTTCGAGTACGCGCTGCGCGGCGACGATCAACGATTCGAACGTTGCAGTCGCGCGTTCGACGGGTTCCTTCCGCAGCTCCGGTGATTGCAGCTTCGGTCGCCGGCCGCGCCTCGACGTGGACTTTCCCACGCGGCGAGCATATCGAGTTTCGCGCGGGCGCATGCCGAGTCCTCGAAGGATCTCGCCAGGTTTGCTCGCTACGGGCAGCGAGTATGTCGATCAAGGCGCCCGCGATACTCATACCAGCATGGGAACAACACTGTTTGCAGTGAAGGTCGAGTCGGTCACCAAGGCGAAGGAGGTCGTTCTCTTCGTGCATCCGACGCAGAAGCAGTCCGGGCGGGTCACGAAGAACAGCTCGATGGCGGAGCGGTTCAGCTTCGCATTGCGGCTGCTCGTCGAAGCGCAGGGCGACGACGGCAAGATCCGCGCGTGCATCCCGGAGGACATCTTCGGCGCGATTCCATCGGCGCGAGATGTTCTCGAATCGGCTGAGGTTGAAGCGGTCAAAGGCGGATTTCGGATCGCTGCTTCGCTCAAGGAGCCGATCGCGACCGGAATCTGCGAGGGCAAGGCGTGGGAGTCGGCGGCGTTCTGGGATGTGCCCCGTCAGTGGGAGAGTGCTTCCCCGACCAAGGTTCCCTCGATGGTCGAGTTTCAGAAAGCGAAGTTGATCCGAGAGACACAGGAGAAGGGCTACCGCTCGTTCTTCGTCATGCCGTCAACGGACAAGAAGTCGGCGATCGTCGAAGAGGGCCTCGGCGGAGCCATCGCGGCACTGACGCGGATCATCGACGATCACGGGCACGAGCCGATCGAGCTCCGCCTCGTCGGATGCTCGCAGAAATGCATCGATCTACTCGCGATCCGTGGCGTACCCGGCCTACGGCGACTCGATCTGGGCAACATGTTCGTGGACTGCACGAAGCTGTGGTCCGCGATTCCCGCTCTCGAACATCTCGGGTCGAGCCAAGGCGTCTACGGTGAATTGGCGCATCCGAACGTCCGCACGTTCTACACGCTAGGTCAGTGGGACGAAGACGTGCTGCGTAGCGCGCGATTGCCCGCGCTCGAAGAGATCGAGTTGACCTCGTTCCGGTCGGACCTAGCAGCACTGGTGCCGCTCGTCGAACGCGCAGCGAATTTTCGCTCGTTTCGCTACGACGACGATCTCGATTCGATCCTTGCGATGGCAGTGATCGCGAAACCGTCGTTACGCGTGCTCCGAGTGCGCAAGATCTCCGACGAAGCGATCGACGCGCTGATTGCCGCGAAGCCACCCCTGGAGGTCCTGTCGATCGCGGTCAAGGATCCGCGGATCAAGGCACGCCTCGCAAAGGCGTTCGGGAAGGCCTATCGAGGCAAGGTCTGACGCCCATCTACGAGCTTCGCGTTTCAGCGAAATCGCGGCCGACGCCTCCGCGATCGCGTGCGCTTCGGCGGCGAAGAACGCCCATCGCCGAGCCGGTAGGATGCGGAGCCAGGGGTTGGCTTCGCGGTGTTCTCGCCTCCTCCCCTCGAAATCACCCACGGCGAGCCTTCTCGCCGAGCTCGAGCTCGAGGGCGCCGCCACACGGCGCGCCCGCGATCGGGAGGACCTTCCCCGTCGCTACGGCGTTCAACCAACGCTAACACCCCTGCCACTTCAGGGAGTTACCCGGCAGGAATAGAGGCAACCACTTTCCCGGTCCAAGGTTCGTATCCATGTCGCCGTTTCATGGATCTGAGGAGAGAGAAGGCATGACCAAGGTTCGCCAGACGTTGCTAGCACTCACGCTGATGACCGGTATGGCCGCAGGTGGCATCGCACTGAGCCAACCCACGGCGCCGGCGTGGGCCGCGCCGAACGCGGTCGCGTTGACCGACGCGAGCATCCCCGACGTCGCCGAGCGCGTCGTCGATAGCGTCGTGAACATCCAGACGCACAGCGTGCAGAAGGGACCGGCTTCGTACGATCCGTTCTTCGTCGACGAGGACTCCCCCTTCTACGGCCAGCAGCCGTCGCAGAAGCGACAGATGAGTAAGGGTTCGGGCGTGATCGTGTCGGCCAGCGGGCGCATCCTGACCAACGCACACGTCGTGAACGGCGCGAGCGAGATCACGGTCGCGCTGCAGGATGGCACCGAGCTCGCGGCGAAGGTGATCGGCATCGACAAGAAGGCCGACCTCGCCGTGTTGCAGCTGCAGGGCCCAAACCTGCCGAAGCTCAAGCCGCTCGCGTTTGGAGACTCGAGTGCGCTGCGCCTCGGCGAGGTCGTGCTCGCGGTCGGCGATCCGTTCGGCGTCGGCAAGAGCGTCACCATGGGCATCGTGAGCGCGAAGGGCCGCTCGGGCATGGGCATCGAGGACTACGAAGACTTCATCCAGACCGACGCGGCGATCAACCCGGGCAACTCGGGTGGCGCGCTCGTGAACCTCAAGGGCGAGCTCGTCGGAATCAACACCGCGATCGCCTCGCCGACGGGCGGCTATGCGGGCATCGGCTTCGCGATCCCGACGAACATGGCGCGCCCGATCATGGACGAGCTCGTGAAGAACGGGAAAGTCTCGCGCGGCTACCTCGGCGTGTCGATCACGAGTAGCACGCCCGATCTCGCGAAGGAGTACAGCCTCGGCGCGTCGCGCGGCGCGGTCGTGACCGATGTGCAGCGCAACAGCCCCGCCGCGAAAGCGGGCCTGGAGGAGGGCGACGTGATCACGAAGATCAACGGCGCGGAGATCCGCACCAGCGACGTGTTCACGCGCACGGTCGGCGGTATCAAACCCGGCACCGTGGTCGAGCTCACGGTGGTCACGCAGAAAAACGGCACCAAGACACTGAAGGCCACGCTCGGCGAGCTCTCCGAGGATGCGCAAACCCGTGTTCCGTCGCGGAGGATGCGGGGTCGGTAACCGACATCGACAGACTTCGTGCCCGGGTAACCCCTCGAGGCACCGACGACGCCGCAGGCATCCCCTCTCTCCGCCCTGCGGCGTCGGCCGTTTCGGTATGATGTCTCGATGCCGGCCCGCCTCGCCCTCGGTGCGGTCATCGCCCTCCTCGGAGCGATGGCCGGATGCGATAGCAAAAGCGCGACGGTGGCGTGCAGCCCCGACGAGATCCCGTGCGACTCGGAGTGCATCGATCCGACGAACGACCTCGAGAACTGCGGTCAGTGCAGTAACGCGTGCCCTGGGGACCAGGTCTGCGGCGATGGCCAGTGCACGGACATGTGCCCGGTGGGGCAGGAGGTCTGCGCACACACGTGCGTCGACACGACCACGGATCGCGAGCACTGCGGCGCGTGTGACGCGCCGTGTACCGCCGACGAGGATTGTCGCGCGGGGCGCTGCGAGGTGCGCTGCGACGTCGGCCTCCAGACGGCGATGCCGGATCCGTGGGGTGCGCAGTGGGACGGTGTCGAGCGTGCAGCGGCGACGCTCGCGGACGCAGAGGCCGCGTGTGCGGGCTTCGGCGCGCGTCTGCCGACGCCGACGGAGTTGTATCGCGTGAGCGCGACGCAGTCGGGCGCGATCGGGACCGCGACGTCGACCGCGCCGCTGTGGTCGGCGGCGCCCGCGAATCGCACGCTCCAGACCGCGCTGCGCTTGTCCGACGGTGTCGGGTCGGTGCCGGCAGTCACGACGCTGCAGGCGTATCGCTGCGTGTGTGCGCCGCCGCAGCCCGCCTTCTTCGGCGGGACGCGCTGCTTCGGGCCACCCGGTGACGAGTGCGTCTCCTTCGGGCGACAGAACATCGACAGGAGCGATCGCCCCGCGATTCGCCGTAGCTCGGCGATCTGGGAGTGCGCGCAGGAGCGTGGCCACCTCGCGGACGTCCCCGCGATCGCGCACGCGATCCATGCGGGCGCCCCCGGCTCGGGCGTGTACATCGCGACGGCGGATCACTCGGACTATCGCCAGTCCACGATGATGCGGTGGACCGCCGCGGCGGGTTGGACCGTATCGGGGAACGTCTCGTCCGTGCTCCTGCAGAACCCCGCCCCGTTCCGGTGCACGGGATCCTCGTTCATTTCGGGGACGCACCCGAACCCGATCGTCAACGAATACGTGGGACCGGGCGGGTTGTACAAGAGCGACGCGGTCGACGGACCGACCTCGACGTGGATCGCGGCGCACGATCGATGCTTCTCGCGCGGCGGTCACTTGCCACGTGCGGCGGAGCTCGCCGAGCTGATCGTGCAAGGTCTCCCGAACGGCGCGAACACCTATCAGTGGACCGCGGATCAGGTCGGCTACGACGGGAGCAGCCAGTTCCTCGCGGCCACGGTGCGCTGGCTCGGGACCGACCCGCGGTTCCCGCACGAATACCCGACCACGAACACGTGGGACTACAAAACGGGAAGCTATGCGTCGCGATGTGTCTATTATCCCGTCGATCCGATGTGGCAACCCCCTACCACCTGTAGCGGTGGCTGTTTCACCGTCGCGCCTCCCGTCGGGCCGGCGCAGCTCGTGATGGATTCGACCGACCGCGCCGCCGTACGCATCGAGGTCGCGATCGCCGCATGTGCTGCCGAAGGCGGCCAACTCGCGAGCGAGCGCGACTACACCGAGGCGATCCGCGCTGGTCTGCCGAACGGGACGAACGAGTGGAACCTGACGTCGGACCTCGGTCAGGGCAACGTGATGGTCGTGCGCTGGACGAATACGTCCTTCACCGACCAGTACCCGACGTACAGCACGTGGAACGCCCCGACCGCCGCGCACACCTATCGCTGCGCGTGGACGAACGAGGCCCGATGAAGATAATGAACCGCGCGCTGATCTTCGTGCCGCTCGTGGCGTGCGCCGCGCCGCCGTCCGAGAGCACGGTCGAGCAGGCCGCGCTCACGCAGCAACAGCGCCACGATCGCCTCGCGCTGATCCGCGACTCCGCGCGCGAGGTCGGCGTGTTCAACGCCGCGCTGATCGGCGGCATCGCGATCAGCGAGACGGGGCTCGCGCACTGCTACGGCGAGATCGCCGCTGGATGTCCGGGGCCCGCGTCTCCGTCGTGCGGCGGCGAGCCCGTGATCGCGGGTGGCGCCGATGGCCCGTGCGCCGACATGCAAGGCGGCCTCGGGATGTTCCAGTTCGATGCGGGAACCTACGCGCAGACGCTGGCGACGTACGGCGACCGGATCCTGACGATCGAGGGCAACACGGCGCAGGTCGTCGCGTTTCTCGTCGAGCGCATGAAGCAGAGCATCGACGGCATCGATGACTGGATGGGTGCCGTCGACTACATCAACTCGATCCCGCTCGAGGCGGGAAACCCCGTCACCGACGGGTGGGGCGCGTTCCTCGCGTGCCGGTACAACGGCTGCTGCTCGCAGAGCGCGACGTGCCTCGGTCGCGGAGAACGGTACCGCGACAACGGGATCGATCTCTACGAGGAGAAGGGCGCAGACTTCTGGCGCACGTCGGACGCCTGTACCGCGATGCCCGCCGACGGGGTCATCGACACGCGCACACCGTGTCATCTCGCCGCCGGCGATCCTCGGTACTGGCGCCGCGAGACCACCGGCTACGGCGACGCGAGCGAGTGGACCAACACCACGGCGAACGCATCCGCGTCGAACTTCTCGCGCTGGAAGGTGCCGCCGATCGGACCGGCGCGCGTGCGCATCGAAGCGTACGCGGATGGCGGCGAGGCGATGGCGACGTACGAGATCGTGCTCGCGAGCGGGACGACACGCGTGACGATCGATCAAGCGACGTCGAGCGGCTTCGCGATGCTCGGCGAGCTCGAGGTCGCCGGCGACGGCACGGAGTACGTTCAGCTCGGCGACAACACCGGCGTGGCGGGGCAGAAGCTCGTCGTCGACGCGGTGCGGATGACGGTGCTCGACGACGGTGGCGAGGATCCACCGACCGACGGTGGCGACGGTGGCTGCAGCACCGGCGGTGGCGCTGGGCTTGGAGTGGCCGTCGGGAGCCTCTTCGCGGCGCTCGTGCGTCGACGTCGTCGTCGCTGAATCGCGCGCCCGGCGCTCCTCTGCAGCTGGGCACCGATAACGACATCTATATGTTCGAGCGGCTGCGACCAGAACTCGCGGCTCGTCGTCAGACCTGGCCGTGATGATTCGTTCATGCAAGGCGATGCGAGTGTGCTTGTCGTGTGCTTGATGGTCGCGTTCGTGTTCGGGCGCGCGCTGCAACTACGCTACGGCGTGCGCGATGCTCGGTGACACTCGCCTACTCGTCGCGTGCTTGCTCGCGGGCGCGCTCGTCGCGCTCGTGCTGGCGCGCACGATGCGGTCGTGGCGAGGCTCGCGGCGGGCGCGCATGCGTGCGGCGAGAGCTGGCGAGGGCGAGAGCGACGCGGTCGGTCTGCTCGAAGCAGCGGGCTATCGCATCGTCGCGAAGCAAGCGCGCGCGTGGTGGACGCCGACGATCGATGGCGAGCCGCACGAGACGGAGCTGCGCGCGGACTATCTCGTCGAGGCCGAGGGTGCGCTGTTCGTCGCCGAGGTGAAGACCGGCGATGCCGCGCCAGATCTGTCGACCGCGGCGACACGCAGGCAGCTCCTCGAATACGAGGTAGCGTTCAATGTCGCGCTAGGTGCGACTGGAGTGCTGCTCGTAATCCCCGAGCGTGGAACGATCCATCGCGTGCAGTTCCCGCGAGCGAAGCAGCCGCCGTACGATCCGAACACTTGACGAGCGCGCCGCGCGAGACGATACGCGCGGGATCATCGAGCAGACGACCATCGCAGATGCCGATACTCGCGATCGCGCCGGTGCTCGGTGCGGGCTCGAGCACGATGCGAGCGGGCTCCGCGGAGGACAGCTCGGCGTCGGTCGCCGGGCGCACCTTGAACGACAGGTCCTTCGACCCGCCGAGCTCGAGCACGAGAGCGCCCGCCGGGCGATCGATGATCACCACGCGCGCACCGGCGTGAGGCTGCGGCAGCGTGCTGCGGATCGCTCGCTGGAGCTTGCCGAGCGGACTCTCGTCCGCCGAGATCGTGCGCGGGACGATGCCGCTCGTCACGCTCCCGAGCGGCGACGTGCGGGTCTTGCGATCTTCAAGGCTCGCACCGAGCTCGCGTGCCCACGGACCGCCGATGACATACGCGGTCAGCTCGGTGTCACCGCGGGTCACGGACAACACGTCGTCGTGCGCGCGGAGCTCGTCCTCCTCGTGAAGCGGGATCGCGATGCCGAGCGAGGCCACGACCCACGTGGTGCCGATGCGATCGCCGAGGCGACGGTCGCGACCCGCGATCATTCCGGACAGCTTGGCGAGGAACTCCGCGCGTCCTTCGAAACCACCGCGCCCCGTGGCGAGCTCGTCGACGCGCGCGAGGCGGTCGGCGATCGCGGGGTGATCGTCATCGGGACCGGCGATATGAGCGGCCAGCGGATCGTCGGGGACACCGAGCACGGCGCGTAGCGCGTGGCCCATCGCGGTCGGCGCGTAGCCAGATCGTTCGAGCAGCACCACCGCACGCTCGTCGGCGATCGCCTCGGCATCGCGGCGGATCGTGAGCCACTCGTGGTCGGCGTGTGGCGCATAGAACGCCGCGGCGGTGTGCCGGCCCTCGATGTGCGCGATCTCGTGGGCGAGCACGCCGGCGAGCTCCGCTTCGGAGCCGAGCCGCTCGAGCGTGGTACGCGCGACGACGATGCGCCC
>JBJXGN010000048.1:0-55715 GCA_046160585.1 Kofleriaceae bacterium | reverse complement strand
GACGCGGCGGTGATGTGAACACGCGGTTCGCGCCGTCGGCGACAGGCGAAGCACATCCGGGCACGCTGCTCTCGGCGCTGCTCGTGTGGCTCGACGCGCGAAGGTTCGGCCGGCGCGCGCTGCTTCGCCTCGAGGATCTCGACACGACCCGCGTGAAATCGATCTGGGCACAGCAGATCATCGACGCGTGTGCGTGGCTCGGGCTCGACTGGGACGAGACGATCGTGCAGACGCAGCGCGCCGGTGTGCACGCCGCCGCGATGGACGCGCTCGCCGCCGCGGGGCGTCTCTACCCGTGTTCGTGCTCGCGCGCCGATCGCGCGGGTGGGCGTCGCGCACCCGACGGGGGCTGGGCGTACGAGAACACGTGCCGCTCACGGCCGCTCCTCGGACACTGGCGTGACGCGACCGAGCCGCTACGCGCGCGCCTCGACGATGATCGCGTCGATCTCGTCGATGACAGCGGTGTCGATCTCTCGCAGACGCCGGCGATCGACATGGGTGACCCCGTCGTGCGGCGCCGCGATGGCGTGATCGCGTATCACCTCGCGGTCGTCGCCGACGATGCGGACACGAAAATCACGCACGTGGTGCGAGGGCGCGACATCGCTCCGTCGACGGCCACGCAGATCCTGCTGCAGCGCGCGCTCGAGATCACGACGCCACGGTATCGCCACCACCTATTGCTGCTCGAGTCGCGCGGCGAGAAGCTCGCGAAGCTGCACGGCTCGATCCCGTTCACGTCGATCCGCGAGCACCACGATGCGCCGTCGCTCGTCGGGATCCTCGCGTACGCCGCGGGCCTGCTCCCGGCACCGGTGCCGATCACGGCGGCGGACCTCGTCCCCGATTTCACGTGGTCGAAGGTGTCGCCGAACGATCGCGTGATCACACGTACCGATCGAGGACTCGAGGTCCAATGAAGGTTGCAACCGATTTGCTCGCGTCGGGCATCTGAACGACACCACGTGATACGGTTATTTCCATGCGAAACCTGGGGTGTGTGTTCGTAGTTCTGGTCGCGTGCGGTGGTGGAGGGAGCGAGACCCCGCCCGACAAGTGCGACGATCTCGTCGACCTCGTGTGCGATCGCGCCGTCGATTGCGTCCCGTCGGCGGGCACGCACGCGCAGTGCGTGGCGGACGTGTCGACGGCGCTCGACTGCGACGCCGCGGTGGACGTGACCGCATCGTACGCCAGCTGCATGTCGCAGCTGCGCACGACGACGTGCGGATCGCTGTTCCCCAACGACATGCTCTCGTTGCCTGCCGACTGCAACGGAGTGATCCTCATCGGAGAATGACGGCGACGCCGCGCATCGGGTGGTTCGCCTCGCTCGTCGGGTGGTTCGGTGCGCGATTCATCTACTTTCTGATCTGGCTGTTCGGCCGCGCACGCAAGCGCGACGACATGCCGTGGCTCGTCGGGCCGATCGGAGGCAAGACGATCGGTGACGCCGCCTATCGCGAGGTCTGCGAGGCGGAGGGCCTCTCGATCGAGCGCCACGCGAAGGACGGCGGTCTCGTCCCGAGCTTCGAGCAGCTCCGCTCGGCGACCTTCGATCCGACCAAGGTGCACCCGCTCGTACGCGAGTTCTACGAGCACACGACCTCGTTCTCGATGGACGTGTGGAGCCAGACGTACTTCCCGGCGAATATCGGGATGTGGCTCCTCGTGAAGACGATCAGCCGCCAAGTCAACCAGCTCAACTTCCCGCTGTCGCCGCTCGACACCGCACACGGCATGGTCAGCGAGATCATCTCGATGCGCCGTCCCGACGGCACCGTTCGCTACACCGGTTGGTTCCGCACACTCGCGAAGGGCGACAACGTCCTGTACACGGGGTTCTACATGACGGAGACGTCACCGACACTCGGCGTCCCATGCGTGAAGGTCGTATTCCCGATGCCGAACGGAAACGCCACGGTTGTGCTCCGCCCGGAGGTCGCGCCCGATGGAGCGCTGATCCTCGACTCGAGCGGTCGCACGTTCGGCGACGCGGGCTTCTATCGCATGCAGAAGGCAGGGCCCGGGAGGCTTCGCGTCTGGCAGATCACATCGCTGAAGGAGCACTTCCGCGTGTTCGTCGACGACACGGGCGTGCTGCGGTGCGACCACCAGGTCCGGTTCCTCGGGCTGCCCGTACTGTCCTTGCATTACAAGATCTTCAAGCGCGCCGACGCCGCCGCCGCCTGACCTGTCACATCTATGACGAGGGCAGTCTGTCTCCTCATGTCGGTGATGGACTACCTGAACCCGTTCGGATTCTTTTCGGAACGCTTCGCGCGAGACATCGTGGACATGCCGGAGAACGGCAAGTGGGACGGCGACACTCGGCTGAACGAGAACGGCGCCGGCGTCGAGTTCGGGTATGGGAACGGTGCCGGAGACTCGAAGGTGCTTGGCGGACGCGCGGATGTGGGCACGTGGACTGACAAAGACGGCGCCGTCTACAACGGCGCCAACGCCGAGATTGGCGGGTACAAGACCGGAGCGTCGGCGAAACAGTCCGGCATGACGATCCTCGGCCAGGACATGAGCTGGGACTTCGGGCTCGGAACGGCGAACGCCGGCGTCTACGACAAGACCTACAAAGGCGAAGATGGCCTCACGCGGCGCACCGAAAGTGCCGGTGCGTCGGCGAATGCGATCGAAGGATCGCTCACCGCAGGCAACGATGCGGGCGGTGTTCGCTTCGGTCTGTCACATGGCGGTGGCGCGGCGGCACGGCGACACATGGTCGACATCGATGGCGATGGCGAGATGGAGATGAACGGCTTCGGCCTGGATGTCGGCCCGGTCTCGTTCGACGTCAAGTCGGACATGATCGCGGAGCTGATCAAGGACGCGCCGGACCTCGATGTTGATCTCGAGGACATCTGGAACGTGCCCGACATGATCGCGAACCCGGACGACTACGAGATGCCGAGCCTCGACGACTACGAGATGCCGAGCCTCGACAACCTGCCGAGCTTCGATGACTACGAGCTGCCGGAGCTGGACCTCCCGGACCTCTCGCTCCCCGAGGTCCCGGATTGGGTCCCGGACATCTTCGGCGGTGGCAGCGGCGGCGGTCCGGGCGGCGGTGGCGGCGGCGGCGGCGGTGGTGAATGCGTCGCCCCCGAGGAGATTCCGACCGGGCTCCTCGATCTCGACGATCCCCTGATGAACCCGGGTGCCTACTGACGCCATCGACGCGGACCGCCGGTAGAGCGCGCTCGTCTGTTCGGTCGGCCGATGACTAGCGCCAGTCGACGCCGAGCTCGACGAGGAACGCACGATCGCGTGCCCCGGGGACGAGCTCGGTGAACCCGTTCTCGAAGCGGAGACCCGCCGTGAGCGGCGTGCCGGCGACAGCGAGCTCGACGCCTCCGGTGGCGCCTGCGCCGCCACGAGAGACGGACATCTGATCGCGCGTGTCGGCGAAGTGCAGCTCGCCGCGCAACTGGAGGATCGCGGCGACGGCGATCGCTCGACTCGCAACAAACGTGTAGCCCGCGCCCGCGTTGATACCCGCCGCGTCGACGGAGTCGCCCGCGATCCCGCCGCGGCGCGACCAGTCGATGCGCGCCGAGAGGAAGAATCGGTCGACGAGCGGGATGCGCGCGGTGATGCCCACACCCGGACGGAGCTTCGCGTCTGTGGCGGTGTCGTCGTAAAAGCCGCCGCCGATGCGCACCCCGAACCATGGCTTCGCGCCCTGCTGGGCCGTCAGCGCGAGCGGGTCGTCCAGCTCGGGACCGCGTGGGCCGAGGTCGCCCGTCCACTTGCCCTTCACGAGCGAGCCTCGCTTCACGTCGGGTGGTGGGCCGACCTGCTGCTCGGCTGCGTTCTCCTCTTCGAACGACACCTTGCCGTCTTTGGGCGGTCCCGCTTGCCTCACGACCGCGTCGAGGAGGACTGCTGATCGAGAGTATGGCTTGGTCTCGGTGACCTTCTGGAACTGTTGCCCGCTGACCGCGTACGTGATGGTCGTGGTGCCGGGCTTCAAGAACACCGTCGACGGCGTGGTGAACTTTTCGCCCGGCACGCTGCTCAGCTCGAACGCCACGCCGGCTGGATCGCTCACGATCGAGAGCTCCGCGTAGTCCGCGCCGCGCGCCTTCTTCTTGAGGTCGCGCGCGAGCTTGACCGACGCCTCGTCCTCGCAGCCGTCGAGGCGGATCAGCGCACGCGTGAGATCACCTTGCTTCGCGAGGTCGGCAGCACCGGCGCACCGGTCGTCGGCCCGCGCGATCGTCGCGACCAGCATCGACAGGAGCAACCAGACCGGCTTCACGTCACTCAAGATGACACGTCCGTCGTACAGTAGTTGCGGTGACGACAAATCCACGCCGCGACGAGGTGATCCGCCTGCTGGATCGATATCTCGTCGAGATCGTGGAGCGGTACGACCTGTGCCCGTGGGCGCGCGGCGCGCGGCAGCGAGGGGAGGTCGCGGTCGAGGTGCTGTGGGGAACGCCCGACGTTCCGACATGGGTCGGCGCAGCGAAGCACATGCTCGCGCAGCCGAACGCGGCGGTGGCGATGGTGATCGCGCCCGAGCTCGTGATCGATCGCGCGTTCCTGCACGGGATCCGGAACGAGGTCGCGGAGGCGATCCCGAGCGCCGGTGTCGCCGAGTTTCACCCGGATGCCGAGCTCGACCTCGCGAGCCCCGCGCGACTCGTACCATTTGTTCGCCGCTCGCCGGATCCGATGCTGCAGCTCGTGCCGCTGTCGATCCTGAATGCGGTGCGTGCATCGCCACCGGCGGTCGATCGCGAACAGCAGGCGAAGATGCTGGGTGGTCACGCCGCACCGCTACGTCGCGACGCCGCGGAACGGATCGCCGCGGCGAATCATGTCTCCGTCGGTGCCGCGCTCGAGGCGATCCTCGCGACGCTCGCGGACATCGCAACGGATCGCGAGCGGAGCTACACGGCGGCGAGCATCGCGATCCCACCGCGGACCGCGCTCGTGCTCGCACGGTAGAACGCGCTGGGGCGACCAGACGTCGTCTGCTCGACTGCGAGCTCGATCGCAATCAGCGAGGGGAGTAGGTTCCGTTCACCGCGAACACGAGGTTCGATTCCGGAAAGCCGAGGTTCGACGTGGTGCGCGGCGCGGGCGCGTTGCACAGGCTCGACGGCGCGCGTAGGTACGACGGCGCGCTCTCCCCCGCGTCGTTGCCACCGAGATAGAAGTAGCGATAGTTGCCCTCGAACGTCGGCGCGTAGATCTCGAACACGAGCTGCGACAGCGCGGGCACGTTCGCGCGCATCGGGATCGTGATCAGGCGCGGCGCGGTCGAGAACGTGTCGGGGATCTTATATGGCGTCGACGAGAGCGGTGTGATCAGTCCGGGGTCGAGCGCTTCGGGCCACGGCGAGATATCGCCCGCATAGGTCGCGAGTCTGATCTCGATCTCCGGTGAGCCCCACGCCTCCTGCACACCGATCACGACCGAGTTCACGACGAGGCCGCTACCGATGTTCGCGTCGGCGAGGCGGAACACGCGATACCAGCTGTTCTCCGCCGTCGAGCCGTCGCGGTTTCCACACGCGACCGACCGCTGCGGCGCGATCTCCTGCGATGCGGTCTGCGAGAGCGTGATCGACGCGTACGTTGGATCACCCGCGGGCGTGATCTCCTCGATGCCGACGGACGCATCGGGGCCGGGCTCGTCGGGGCTGGCCGTTGCACACGCTCCGAGCGCTGCGACGACAAAGGCCCATCGAACCATCACTCCATACTAGTTCAGGGCGGGCAGTACGTCGCCGTCAGAGCGATCGTATCGACGTAGAACGAGGTCGGAAGCGTCGCGTTGCCACTCGTACTGGTGAGGTGCATGCGCACCGTCTGCCCGGCGAGCATCGCGGCGGGAAGCACCACGTTGAAATCGGTCCACGCCGCGGCGTTGGTCGAGTTCGACAGGTCGTGGGTGGGGCCGATGTACGTGTTGCCCACCATCGGCTGGACGCCGATCTTCGCGGTATCGAGGTTCGCGGTCGTTTCGGACGAACGCGTCTGGTACCGACCCGACATCGAGATCGCGGTCGTCGATGCAGGCACCATCACCGTCTGATCGAGCGCGTCAGTGCCGTTCGTGATCGGCACGCCGCCGAGCCATGCGAGGTTCGGCGCGGTGTCCTCGGGGATCAGCGAGTCGCCGCGGATGATCGTCTCGTTGTCGAGCTGCGTCTCTGTCCAACCCATGCCGACGGGTGTGAGATCGAACGCCGGGTTCGTCAGGAGGTTGACCATCATCGGCGACGTGCAGGTCACCGGCGCGTCGATCATCGGCGGCGCATCGATCATCGGCGGCGCGTCGGTGGTCTCCATCGCATCGATGTCGGTCACGCCGGTGCCGGCGCTGGCGCACCCCGCGAACAGCAGCACGGCCGCGAGGGCCGCGAGCTTCACAGACACTTCGTGGAAGTCAGCGCGAGCGTGTCGAGGAAGAACGACGTCGCGTTCGACCGGTCGCTGTCCGTGGAGACGTGCAGGCGCACCGTCTGCCCTGCGTGCGGCATCGCGAAGTTCTTGGTGAACGGCGTCCATTGGGTGGTGGTGTCGATGTTGTCGAGTGCAAGCACCGACTCCAAAAGAGTACCCGTCGTCGTCGTCAGTTGGACATCAATAAAATCGAAGGGCAGGAATGGGAGCTCGCCGCTGCGGACCTGGTAGTAGCCCGTCAGCGACAGAATCGTCGTGCCGGTAGGGACCATCACATCCTGGTACAGCACGTCGATGTTGGGCGTCGCCTCGAGGCCGCCCATCCACGCCTTGTTCGGCGCGCTCTGGATGAGCGTTCCGTCGGCGGTGATGATCGGATACGTCGCGTTGATCGGCATCGCCGTCCAGCCCATACCGATCGGCGTCGCGTCGAAGTTCGGGTTGACGAGGAGTTGCGTCGTCATCGGCGTGCATCCGGGAGGCGCGTCGATCGGAGGAGCCGCGTCGATCGGCGGCGCTGCATCGATGTTGGGAATCGGGTTTGAACCACCGTCCGCGCGGTCTCCACCGCCACCTGCGTCCTGCTCGATCGCAGCACCACCGGCCTGCGCGCAACCCGTCACAGCCAGGAGGACCAACGCGAGGTGGGCCGAGTACGACATAGCCGGGACTATCGGCGCGGCACTATTCCGCAGGCAACGAGATTCCTCTGGCAGGATCGTGATCTCGCAGCCTCAGACCGGGCCTGTACCGACTACGCACAGTTCACAGCACCGATCGCGCTGTAGCGAAGGTAGTTGGAATTACACTGCGAGCCGCACGCCATTGACGCGGACGTCGAACGCCGGGCGCTGTGCGAGGCGAGCATTGGCCGCCATCAGGTCGTCGATGGTGTCGATCTCGGTCGCGTACATCGAGCCGATGTCGACGCCGTAGAGCGTGCAGCCCTCGTCGACGATCTGCTGAAACGACGCCTCGTAGTACTCGTTCACGAGCTTCTGGCCGTTCACGCGCGCGTCGAGGGCCGCGAACAGCTTCTTCGACGAAGCAGCGCTGAACAGCTCGATGCCGACCGACTCGCCCATGGCGGAGCGAACGGGGACGTGTTTACCGATCGCGAGGACGCGGTCCTGCGCATCCGCCGTGACCTTGACCTCCTCGAGGCCGATCTCGCCCACGGAGCGAACCGCGAGGCAGTCCGGGCCGCGCTCGACGAGCTCCTCCACGACATCGAGGTCGAACACGACGTCTCCGTCGAGCAAGATGAATCCATCGTTCTCGACGTGCTCGCGCGTGAGCAGCAGCGAATAGGCGTTGTTCGTCGAGCGGAAGTCTGGGTTCGAGACGAAGACCACGTCGAGTGATGGGAACCAGCTCGCGACCGCGTCGCGGACCATGTGCTCGAGATATCCCGTGCCGATCACGAACTGGTCGAAGCCACAGCGAAGCAGGCTGGTGAGCGTGCGCCGCAAGATCGGTACGCCACCGACGGCGAGAAGCGTCTTCGGCGTATCATCGGAGTACGGACGAAGTCGGGTTGCGCAGCCGGCGGCCAGGATAACTGCCTTCATAGAATGAGCCCGTGGCACTGCAATCCGCATGCTTCGCGTGATTCCAGTCACTTGAGTCAAATCCCTGTTCAACTTTCACCACTTCGCCCATGGGAGCGCTACGGATCCGACCAAATCCTGTCACTTGGCGGTCACCGTCCCCACCATGTAGAAGTTTCGCGTGGTGCCTTTCGATGCGGTCGTCATTGCGGACGACCCACTCGCGCGAATCAAGATCGCTGGCCTTCCGGCTCGCGAACGCGCACGTCGTGTGGCGCAAAAAGTCGGCGCACAACGCGTGTTCCTCGTCGAGAACGCGGACGATCGTGCGCGCATCGTCGCCTGGCGACGCGCGGATCACGCGCTGCTCGTGATCTCCGCGAACCAACTCGTACACACGCCGCTCGTCGAGCCGGTGATCGAACGCATCGGTGATGCACTCGTGCGCGGCGCGGCGATCGCCGTCGATCCCGACGACAACTTCGTCGGCGCATACCTCGTCGTCGCGGATCGCGCGCGGGACGCCACCGTCGCGATCGCACGCGGCGATGACACGGCGTCGTTCATCGCGTCTCCCGCGCGCGTCGTGCACGGCGACATCGCGCGCCACTCGATCGCGACACCCGCCGATCGCGCGGCCGCGCACAAGCTGCTCTACCGCATCCTCGTCAAGCCGCAGGACAACGTGATCACGCGCTACCTGTATCGGCCCGTGTCGTTCCCGCTCACGCGCTTCCTCGTGTGGACGCCGATCACGCCGAACCAGGTGTCGTTCATCGTCGCCGCGATGGTTGCGATCGGATGCTGGCTGACGTTCTCCGCCGACTTCGCGCGCGTGATCAGCGGCACCGTTCTCATCCTCGCCGCGTCGTACGTCGACTGCTGCGACGGCGAGGTCGCACGCGTGAAGCTCATGTCGTCGCGCTTCGGCGCGTGGATGGACACCGTCGTCGACGAGCTCTCGTCGGTCGGCTACATGATCGCGATCGGCTATCACTGCCATCTTCACTTCGGCCGCAACTATTTCGGCGACCTCGGCGTCGATCCGTGGTTGCTCGCCGTGTGGATCAGCATCGGGACCTACGCGTGGTGCATGTACTGCATCTACTACAACATCATCGTCGCGGTCGGCTCCGCGAACAGCCAGGACTACGTCGGTCGCTTCGAGGCCGTGCCCGGCACGCAACCGGGCACCGTTCGCCTGCGCCCCGCGGCGGCCAAGGCCATCGTGCCGACGAAGCCGCTGCCCAAGCCGATCGCGTGGCTCGCGACGTACGCGCCGTACATCGTGCGCCGCGACTTCATCGCGTGGCTCGCCGTGTTCCTTGCGGTGGCGCATCTCACGCACATCGCGTTCGGCATGTTCGCGATCGGTGGCGTGATCAGCTTCGTGATCCTCACCCGCGATCACGTCGCGCTGCGCCGCTTGCGCCGCTCGGTCGTGCGCTCGGGGCAGGTCATCGAATCGCCGGCGTAGCTCCGAAACGTGGCGGCGCCGACCTCTCGGTTTCGCGATGAGGTCAACCCTCGAAGATCGCGGACGCGGGAGCCTTGTCCTTGCTCCATCCGGCAAGGATCTCTCGCGCGAGCGTCTTGTCCTCGCCGAGGATCACGGCGAGCGCGGCGATCACGTCCCACTGCGCGTACGACTTCTTCTTCTTCGCGAGCGCGACCAGCTCGCGAAGGCTGTCGCGGGAGCCCTGCGTGTCGCCCTCCTCGCGACGCAGCATGATGTCGAGGCACTTCGCGGAATACTCGTAGCCGCGAACGCGGTGCAATGCATCGACAGACGCGCGTGCTCGCTCGAACTGCTGCAGCGTGATCTCGATGCAGCCTTGCTTCCAGAGCGCCGGTCCGTCGTTGGAGCGCGCGGTCGTCGACGTGCCGTGTTTGTACTCGAACACCTGCGTGAGCACGCCCCACGCCCACGCCATGCGAAACCGCGCGCGCGCCTTCGAAGGGAGCTTGTCGCCGAGCGTGCCGAGTGTGCGTGCGAGGACGTACCAGCCCATGCCACCGACGTGCGGCTGTGCGGACCAGCTGGTGGCAAGCTTCGTCCACACCGTTCGAGCGGCGGAGAGGTCACCTCGCTTGACCAACGCATCGAGGGCTTGCCACTCCGCGTTGATGCGAACGCCGTCGGTATCGAACGGTTCCTTCGCGGCGGTCGCGAGTAGTGCCTCGGCGGTCGCCGGCGAGGGATCGTCGTCGAGCGTGCGAATCGCCGCATCGAGCTTCTTCCGGGCGGCGGCAGGAAGCGCGACAGGTTTCACGATGGTCTTGCGCAGAGGCGACGCCATTCGAAAGAAACGACCACACCCTGCCTGCACTCAGCAAGCGCACGGGAACCTTAACTCCCCGATATCCCCTAACTTGATGCGCGTCGCGAACGGCGGAAAACGCGACCATCGCGTTCCCTCAAGAACGCATGTAACGAGTTCTCCGTGAAGGCGTACCAAGTGTCGATGCGTAGCTCTTGGCTCGTCGTGCTCGTGCTTGCCGCGTGGCCATCGGACGCGACCGCACAATGCACGACGTGAGTGAACCCAGCGCTCCCGGGTGGAGCGAGCGAAGGACCGAGTGAAGCCGACGCCGGCTGGTCGGCACAGTCGCGTTTCGCCTATACGTTCGTACCCTACGGCAAGCTCCAGCAGGGAAGGTCCGAGGCGCCCAACCCGAACCAGCTCGCGATCGACGTGCACCTGGGCACGCTGCATGTCGCTGGCACTGCCCCGAGCGGAACGTCGCTCGACGTGCAGCTTCCCTTCGGCTCGTTGCGCACGACGACCTTCGAAGGCACCGTCACCGACACCGGCCTCGGCGATCTCGAGCTGCGGGTTCGCCAGGCCACGCCCCGCTCGTGGAGAGTTCCTCGACTGACCGCGACGGTCGGGCTGGCGCTGCCGACCGGACCGTACGTCGCGCGAAGCGGCGCGGCGAATCTTCCGCCGGAAGCCGCTACCCTGACGCTCGGCCGTGGTGTCGCGTGGGGCATCGGCGAGCTCGAGGTCGTGCTTCGTGCCGGACCGCGTGCGTCGGTGTTCGCCCAGACGAGCGCGCGCCTCCCGCTGCACCGGACCTCGGATGCGTTCGACTGGGGAAGCGAGCTCCGGGCGACCGTCGGTGGGAGCGTTCGACTTTCGGCGCGGTGGTCGGCGCTCGCATCGACCGACCTCACGTGGCGTGGGGGCGCGAGCGAACCCGACCCGTTCACGATGACCCGGATCGAGAGCGCCAACGCTGGTGGTTGGTGGTGGAGCACGACACCATCGATCCGCTTCGACCTCGGTGGAGGGCTCGCGGCCACTGCGGGTGTACGAGTCTCGCTAGCGGCCGACGTGGTCGGCAACCAGCTCGTGCCTCAGACGGGCGGCTTCGTCGCGCTGGCCTACACGCACCGCGTACCGCCGCCGGCTGCACGCTCTCCCGCTTCTCGCGGAGCCGTGCCCGGTAGGATCACAGTGGTCGACTACTGGGCGACCTGGTGCACGGCGTGTAAGCAGATCCACGCCGACCTCGAGGCAGCCCGAGCCAGGTGGCCCGACGTGACCATCGAACGCGTCGACGCCACGGAGTGGCCTGGGCCGACAGCACCGACGCTGCCGGCTGGAGTTACTGGGCTTCCCGCGATCGAGGTATTCGATCGCAAAGGCGTTCGAACACACTTGCTCGTGGGTCCTGACGCAAGCAGGATCGTCGAGATCGTCGATCAACTACGCAACGAGGTTTCTCCATGATGAACCGTATCTTCTTGTTCGCCGTCATCGCGTCGCTCTTCACTACCGGTTGCGCGAGCGAGAAGTCGGGCGGCGGCATCGATGCTCCGGTTGCCGTCGACGCTCCTATCGATGCGATCGTCGGAGGCGCTCTGCCCACGTGGACGCTCGAGGACGTCCAGCCGACGTCTCCTCGAGCGGGCCAGACCTATGGTCTGGACACGTTCGCGAACAAGAGTGTCGTGGTCGTGTTGTTGGAAGGGTTTTGAAGCGTCTGCCGGTCCCAGGCTGGGACCATCGACGCTCTCGTGACCGGCCTCGTGAACGACGGTTACCCCGTCGAGCTCGTGGTGCTCTCCGACGCCAACGCGACCGACTTCGTCGGACGTACGGCGGTACCGATCTTTCGCGATCCATCCACGGGTCGGACGGCATGGAGCATGATGCAGGCCGGCGCCGTGAAGCACGACACGTTCGTGTACGACAAGGCAGGTCAGCGCACGCTGTTCTGGGACGCGAGCGCAAGAAACTTCAACGCGTGGAGCCAAGACATCCGCGCCGCTGTCGAGGCGATCGGGCGGTGATCGGTCGCGCCGACCAGGCGCTCTTGCTCGCGCGCCGCGAGACGCTGCCGCCGATGCATCTTCTGTCGCGCATCATCGATCGATGAAGAAGCATCGCGCGATCGTGAAGAAGCGCCTGTGGAAGGTGCCCGCCAGCGAGAAGTCTCCCATTATTGTCGTCCGCCGTCCGCGCTCGTTGAGGGTCGTGCGCAACGGCCGTCAGGTGATCCACACGATCGCCATCACGACCGATGACAACGCGATCTACGAGGTCGATCGCGGCTGGGTGATCGAAAAGACATCGCCGGCGGAGCAAGAGAGTTCGCGACGCATCCAGATCGAAGCGGAGGCAGAACGGGCCAGCCGGCGCGCGATGTCGGCGGCGCCAGCGTACAAGACGTTCTGCGCGGAGATCGAGACAGCGATCGGTCCCTCCGAGAAGCGCCGGTTGTGCAACGTCCCGGCGCGATTCTTCCGCGCGCCCTCCGCCGACGAAGCATGCGACGCGTGGGTCGCGAAGGCGCGCACCGCGGGCGCATCGGCGACGGTGTGGGTGGAGCGAGACCGCCACTACCTGGTCGTGGTGCCGGGCCCGCCGGGTCGCCTCCTCGCGCTCTATGGCTGGAACATCTTTTATCCGGAAGACTTCGTGTCGGCGGTGAACAAGCTGGATGCCGAGGTCGGGGCGTCGTTCTGGATGATGCGGGACGACGAGACCTTTGTGCTCTCACTCGCGCGCGCGCCCTCGGCTCGCACCATGCCCGCTCACGTAAGGCGTCTCGGGAAGGAGGTGGCAGCGAAGCCCGCGGTGATCCGAGCCGCGCTCGCGGCGATGCGCCTCGAGACGACGATTCGCTGACTGGACGACCGCAAGACCGAGTGTCGCTGCGTCTATGCGCGGACCGGGGCGACGGGCGATCGCGGCCGCTCACCCGCACGGAATCATGTTCGCAGCCGCGACCTCGGCAAGTAACGCCCGAGGAGCGTACGCTCGCCACATGAAGCTGACCGACCGCCGAGCATTGACGACCATGAACGGGTTGAGCACCCAAGATCTCGAGCAGCTGGCGGTGATCGGAAGCCTCTTCTTCGGCGCGCCGGGACCGGTGACGATCGACGATGACTTTGCTGCCGACCCGCTTCCCGCGCGAGTGCTGATGAGCGTGGACCACTGGAAGGTCGTGGACGGATCCACGCACGCGTACGACGTGTGGACGTACATGGGTGACTCTGGTGTGGTGTTCCGCGCGGGCGCGGCGCAGCCCGTCGCCGAGATCATTCAAGGGGGTCTCGAGTGCGACGACGATGCGCTCGGCGCCGCACTCGACCAAGCGATCCACGACGCATACAACCCGGCCAAGAAGGCTTCGAAGAAGAAGACCGCTGCGACGCCGAAGAAGAAGACCGCTGCGACGCCGAAGAAGAAGACCGCTGCGAAACCAAAGCAGCCGAAGAAGACCGCTGCGAAACCAAAGCAGCCGAAGAAGACCGCTGCGAAACCAAAGCAGCCGAAGAAGACCGCTGCGAAGAAGCCCGTTGCGAAGCCAAAGAAACCGAAGAAGGAGACCGCTGGGACACCCAAGAAGAAGCGCAAATGATCTGGCGTGTGCCTCCGTTCGACGCCGCCTGTGACGAGCTCGAGGCCTACGTCCGCGCGACCTACGCGCCGCTCGGTTTCATCGTCGCAGGTAGCATCGTGCGTGGCGAGGCCGGAGCGACGAGCGACTTCGAGAGCAGTCTCGCCGATGGGTGGCTCGTGATCGAACATCTTGCGCGCCACGTCGTGGGCGTGGACACGTTCTTCGAGTGGTCCTCCCCCCGCGATCCCGTCGGTGACTAGCTCGCAACGAAGACCAACGCGAGCGTACGACGGCACGTCCCCCGATGTGGAGCGAGACGCGAGATGTGGAGCGAGACGCGAGGGGTGGAGCGAGACGCGAGGTGGAGCGAGACGCGAGGTGTGGAGCGAGACGCGAGGGGTGGAGCGAGACACATACTGGAGACGCTGTAATCGGCATTCATCGAATCAACCGACGACGCCGTCGTCGACTGATCCGCGTCGGCGTCGGGGAGCAGCTTCGTGTCAACCTGACTAGTGCGACGGGCTCCGCTGGAACCAACCTCGCCACCGAGGTCGAGCCCCGAGGCTGAGCCCATCGAACTCGTTCGTTCATGGTCGAGCGGGTTCACCGGAGTGTCGGACTTCTTAACCTCCATCTTCTCGTCCGGCTTCTTCTCGTCGAACTTCTTGTTCACGCCCTCGGGCGGTGGCGCCTGCTTCACCTTCTGCGGCTGCTTCGGCGCGTTCGGCTTCTTGTAACTCGATGTAGCCGTCTCCCGTTGTTTCGCGACTCGCCGTCGACGTCCGCCCGGCGACGCTAGGGACCGGTGCGCATCGTGGCAGCGTCGTCGCACCTCGACGCGAAAGGGAACGCGATTGCCGCCGCACCTCGACGCGGGCTTACGGAAATGCGATTGGCCGCCGCACGTCGACGCGGGCTTCCGGGAACGCGATTGCGCACCTCGACGCGGCTAACGGGAACGCGATTGGCCGCCGCACCTCGACGCGGGCTTACGGGAACGCGATTCGCGCCGGCACCAGCACGCTGGTCGTGATGCCACGACCTTGCTGACCGTCCGAATCATCGCCCCAGCACCACAGCGTTCCAGCGACGATCGCACATGCGTGGGAGGTGCCGACGGCGAGCGACGTGGGCGTACCGAGACCGAGGACCCGAACCGGACTGAGTCGGTCGCGACTCGTGCCGTCGCCGAGTTGGCCTGCATCGTTCGCTCCCCAACACCAGATCCCGCCACCCGCAGCGGCACAGGTGGCGGCGCGCCCCGTCGCGATCACTCGGTTGTCGATGGTCGGAAGCCCGATCGTCGGCGTCGGAACACGTGAATCGGCGCCGGTCCCTGTTCCGAGCTCCCCTCGTGCGTTTTCGCCCCAGCACATGACACCAGACCGCAGCACCGAGCACGTATGACGTTCGCCCGCAGCGACCCCAAGCGCGCCAACAACGGGGACGAGCGTCGGGACAAGTGCATTGTCGATGGTTCCATCGCCGATCTGAGCCGACGTGTTGCCGCCCCAGCAATAGACTTGCTCCGTCGAGGTAGTGATGCACGCGTGATCTGCCCCCACCGCGAGCGACACCGCCTGGCTGGCTGTCGTGATCGGAGCGGGTGTTTCGCTGCTCGAGGTCGAGTTGACTCCACGTTGCCCGTCATGTCCCCGCCCCCAACAGCTAAGGCCGGGCGTGCCGAGCTGACAGCTGAATCTGTAGCCGACGCCGACGTGGGTCGCTTGCGCCACCCCTGTTACAGCGACCGGTGATCGCGAGCTCGTACTGGTGCCGTTGCCCAGCTCGCCTTCGCCGTTGTCGCCCCAGCAATACACTTCGGCTGCCGAATCGATCGCACACGTATGTTGGAACCCGATCGCGATCGCTGTCGCGTTCGTCTGCAACGTGTTTGTCGGCACCGTTCGCTGCATCACCGTCCCATCGCCGAGCTCGCTTTCGTTGTTGGCTCCCCAGCAGGAAACCCCGAGTGACGTGGTCGCGCAGGTGTGGCGCTCGCCCGCCGAGACAGCGATTGCGGGCGCACCGAGATCGATCGCGTGGGGTGTGAACGCACCGAGCGTCCCATTCCCCAGCTCGCCGTTCGAGCCGCGTCCCCAGCACCAGATCGAGCCGTCGTCGAGAACCGCGCAGGTGTGTGAACCGTCCGCGTCGAGGGCGACCGCGACGCCCAGTCCTACGCGTTGGGGAAGGACCCGTGTTCCTCGATCGCCAACCCCGAGCTGGCCATTGTCGTTGGCCCCCCAACACCACACCTGCTGGTCGTCGGCGATCGCGCAGGTATGTGCGTCTCCCGTGGACAACGAGACCGCGGCGGGGAGCCCGATCGGCGAGGCTGCCTCCGAACGCTCCGTTCCGGATTCTCCATCGCCGAGCTGGCCATCGAAGTTCTTGCCCCAGCACTGCACTCCGTTGTTCCGGTCGCGGGCGCAGGTCCATTCGGACAACGACAGCTCGACCACCTCAGCCATCCCCGGGACTTGAATCGCTTCGTCCCCCTCCCCATCACGGCCCAAGCGACCGTGCGCGACGTACCCCCACGTCCACACCGTGCCATCCGCAAGGATCGCCCCTGTATGAAGTCTCCCGGCTTCGATGGCGATCACGTTCTCCAGCGGCTGCTGGGTCGGTGGAATGTCACCTGAGAGGGGGGCTCCAAGGATCTGCGAGTGAGACTCGCGACCCCAACACCAGGCGCGACCGTCAACGAGTCGGGCACACGCGAACTTTGCACCCGCGGTGATCTGGCTTGCCGGCTGCGGCAAGGTCACGCGTTGCGGAATCGAGCTTGGCGCCGAGCTTGGGCGACCGAGCTGACCGTCCTCGTTCTCGCCCCAACACCACACGTCACCGGCATCATCGAGCGCGCACGCGTAGGCATCGCCCGCGTCGATCGAACGGATGTTGTTTAGGCCAGCGATCTCCACCGGCGTCGGGCGTGGCACTCCATCTGTCGCGCCGAGCTGGCCGCTCGCATTGTCCCCCCAGCACCACACCCGAGCATCGCGAAGCGCACAACTAAACTTCCCACCCATCGCGAGCGCGCGCGCTCGTTGTGCGTCGATCTCACTCGGGAGCCGATCGTCAAAGCCGATCCGACCGCATCCAGCCGCGGCGACCATGACGGCAAGTACCATCGACGTGGGATGGTTCCACTCAGCCTCACGTCCGGGCACGAGCCAGTATACGCTGGGAGATCGACGCTGAGGGAGGGAACCGGAACAGGGGGAACCGGAACGGGAGGGGAACCGGAACGGGGTTTGTTCGCGAAGCGAATTAGGGAGGGAACGGGGTTTGTTCGGATACGAAGAAGGAACCGAAACGGGGTTTGTGATAGCTGTTGCTCTTGCGCGGGGGACGCCAACACGCTGCCGAGTCTCGACACGACGTGCGACCGAAGCGGAAACTCCGGCGGTTCCGGAATGCAGCAGCGCCGCACGGAGCCGAGGGCACATCGAGCGGTAGGGTGAGTTCGGAACCAGCGTGTGGCTTGAACGGGGAACCCGGAACGGGGTTTGTGATGGCTGTTGCTCTTGCGCGGGGGACGCCGACACGCTGCCGAGTCTCGACACGCGACGAGCGACCGAAGCGGACTCCGGCGGATCCGGAATGCAGCAGCGCCGCACGGAGCCGAGGGCGCATCCGAGCGGTAGGGTGACTTCGGAACCAGCGTGTGGCTTGTCAGGCGGGCGGCGAAAGTGACGCGACGCGAACGGCGGCAAACCTTGCGAGCCAGTACGTGCCGGGCGGGAACATTGCCTCGCGATGCTCGAGCCAGCGTTGTCGCGCGGCCCGGTACGCCGTGAGGAACGCACGGTAGTCGAGCAGCGCACTGACGCGCGCGGCAACACCTCCGGCGAACCGCGGACGCAGGGTGCGGCGCGGCTCGATCGACGTCGGCGAATCCGCGCCGCGTGATCGGATCTGTTTGGCCGCCCTGAACTCGTCACGTCGTACGACTCGATCGACGAGACGCGAGCTGTGGACATGTGCGATCAGTTTGGCCGCCCTTTGCGCAGTCGCTAGCCCGCCTCTTGACAGTTGCGGCCCGCACCCGCGCCGAGGCGCGCACCGAGCTCGCTAGCGAAGACCTCTCGAGCGTTCGATATACCTACGCCGGATTCATGGGCGCCGCCTTACGCGCAATCACACAACGGGATTTCACGACTGCGACGACACATCTTCAGAGTGCCATCGCGCCACCCAACGAGATCATGGTGCCTTCTGGATGAGGTCGCGGCTTCGAGCGCGACCCACACGAACGTGCCGATCACGTCGCCGGCGTCGATCGCGGCCGCCGGCGCTCGGGTGTGGGTGACGCCTGGGGCGATGAGTGTCCGCCGACGGGCGTGAAACGGCCCGGGCTCATCGAACCACCACTGGTGGCTTCGCCACTGCCTGTCGTCCGCATCCCGATTGCCGACCGGCACACCGGTCCTCATGGTGGCGGCATGCCCGGACACTGCACCACTGCAAGAATCCTGATGTGGATCCCCATCGCTGTCGCGGCCCTGACCGCGTGCGCCGACCCGCCCGGCGAGCGAGACGTGCTCGCCGCCGCCGTCGAGGATGCTCGGATCCGTGCCGGCGCTCCGGCGATGGCCGCCGCGACGATCGACCTCGACCACATCGTGGTTGCGGCAACTGGCCTTCGCGTTCAGGGCGGCAGCGATCAGGTCACCGACAACGACAGCTTCCATCTCGGCTCGGTGACGAAGTCGATGACCTCGACCGTCGCGGCCTCGTTGGTCCGCGACGGCATCATCTCGTGGGATGCTCGAATGGTGGACGTCCTGCCCGAGCTCGCCACGTCGGCGCGCGCCGTCTACCGAGAGGTCACGCTCGGTCAGTTGCTGCAACACCGCAGCGGGCTCCCGGCGTTCGGGCTGTTCTCCGACCTCGATGCGGTGCCTCCAAGTACCGGCTCGGCGCCCGAGCGGAGACGTGCGTTCGCAACCTGGGTAGTTACCCAGGCCCCCGAGTCGAACCTCGACACGTTCGGCTACTCCAACGCCGGGTATGTCGTCGCCACCGCGATGCTGGAGCAGGCCGCCGGAGAGAGCTGGGAGGCCTTGATCGGCGATCGCGTGTTCGAACCGCTCGAGTTGGAGACCGCAGGCCTGGGATGGCCGGCTGCCGGCGGTGTTCCCGCTCCCATCGGCCACTACTCGCTCGATGGCGTGACGCTGATCGCCCACGATGATGCCGGCGAGCAGTTCCCTGACCTCATGAGCCCTGCCGGTAATGTCAGCATGTCGATCGGGGAGTTCGGACGCTTCGTGCAGGCGCACCTCCGCGGGATGGCCGGACGCGACGATCTGCTTCCGGCCGCCGCGATCGAGGCGCTGCATACCTCGACGTATCCCGAGATCGTTCCCGGCGCCAGCTATGCGTTTGGCTGGATCACCACCGAGGTCGATGGGGTGCGCGCTGACGTCCACAACGGCAGTGCCGACACGTTCTTCGCCCTCATGGTCGTGCAACCCGACCGCGGGCGCGCCGTGGTGGCGGTGGCCAACGCGGCGACGGAGCGGGTCGACGAGGAGCTCACCGCCCTCGTCGAGACGCTCGTGCAGCAGTGACCGCCGAGCGTGGTGCATACTGGCCGGGATCGGCTGCGACTCCCCCGAGGAGCAGCTCGCGCTCGAGGCCCTCAGCGAGGAGAGCGTCGTCGGCGTCGCGGCTGCGGTCACCAGCGGTGGACCCACGTCGCGGGGCCGACCGCGAGCGGGAGGTGGTCACGCCACAGTCGATCTTCCTGTCGCCTCGATCACGAGGGCCGTGCTCGCTGTCGCCGCGCTTGGCCTCCTCCCGCAGCTCCACTTACCCCGTGCAGGTCTCCTTCCGGTCGGCTCCACTTACCCAGTACAGGTCTCCTTCCGGTCTCATGCTGGGTCTCGTCCGGGTCTCGTCCGGGTCTCGTCCGTGACTGGGCACGCGGCTGCACTTACCCCGTACTGGTCTGGAGGGTCTGAGCAGGTCTGGAGCACGCATCGCGCACATTGCGCGTGGTCTTTCGGGCGGTGCCGCAAGATTCGCGTGTTACGGCGGGAAGACGCGCACGACTCGCGGATCGAACGCTCGATTTGCGCTGTTTACGCATCGACGCAGGCACGAAGCTCGCACGCGGTGAGCTCGTGGATCTCGTCGGCCAGCGAATCGGCAGTTACGTCGTCGATCGTCTCCTAGGCGAAGGTGGCACAGGCGCCGTGTACGCCTGCCGCCACACGCTGATCGAGCGCGAGGTGGCAGTGAAGGTGTTGCACGACGAGCACGCACGCGACCCGGATCAAGTCGCGCGGTTCTTCCAGGAGGCGAAGGCAGCCGCCGACATCGGTCACCCGAACATCATCGTGATCATCGACTACGGCGCGCTGCAGACACCGGTCGGCTCGCGCACGTACCTAATGATGGAGTCCCTCGAAGGCGAGAGCCTCGACAAGCGCATTCGGCGCCAGCCGCTCACGCTCGACGAGATCGCACACGTCATGGGGCAGATCGCGAGCGCGCTCGTTGCGTGCCACTCGAAAGGCGTGATCCACCGTGATCTCAAGCCCTCGAACGTCTTCCTGTGCGATCGACGCTTCGACCCACTGTTCGTCAAGGTGCTCGACTTCGGCACCGCGAAGCTCGCCGCGCCGACACCGGGCATGCGGCGTACGCAATATGGTGTGGTCATCGGGACGCCGCCGTACATGAGCCCCGAGCAGTGCGAAGGGAAGGGCGCGATCGATCACCGGAGCGACATCTATTCGCTCGGCGTGATGCTCTACGAGATGCTCACCGGGACGCTGCCGTTCAGCGGCGACATCGGGACCATCTTGAGGGGGCACCTGTCCACGCCAATCCCTCCGGTCCTCTCACGGAACTCCGCCGTTCCGCCCGAGTGGGCGGCGCTGTGCGAGCGCATGCTCGAGAAATCTCGCGAGACACGCTTCCAGTCGATGGTCGACGTCGCGCACGCGCTCGATGATCTGCGGGGGCATGCAGCGCAGTACGATGCGTTTCGCGCGCAGCGCGCTTCGAGCGGACACTCCGGCCACACCATGGTCGCGCCGGTCCCGGCCGAGGAGATGTCATCGAGAAAGACCCTGATCGCGACGGGGGGCTTCGTGGCCCCGGTGGTGCCCAGCCCCGTCGAGGCTCCGCCGGCGCCGGCCATCACCCCGCCGAGCGATCAGTGGGCGCCGATCCTTCACACGACAGATCCCGTGGAGGCTTGCATCGAGCTGCTCGTCGACGAGCGGCATGCTCACTTTTCCCGCGTGCTCTCGTTGCGCCCTCCGGCCCGCTGGTTCGCCGTGTCCGAGCTCGCTGCGGTCGCGAGCATCGCGGTGCCGGCCGTGATCGACCCCGACGCCGCGATCTGCTGGCTCGCTCACCCGACCGACGACAATCTCGCCGTGGTGATCGTGATGTCGCCGCACGCGGGGTGGCGGACGGTGGTGACGTGCGCGCGCTCTCGCTGGTGACCATCCGCCGGTACTGTCGCCGTTGCAGCGTGTGATACTAGACCGATGCGGCACCACATGGCCGTGTTCGTAGTCTCGCTGTTGGGCGGGTGCGGCCGGGTCGCCTTCGATCTCGCAGATCTCGCCGACGCAGATGCGTCCTCGTCGGACACGATGGTGAGCGTGTGCACCACGGATCACACCTTCTGTGACGACTTCGATCGGAGTGATGTCTTGGGCCCGTGGTCATCCCAACTGGCGGGCACCGGCTCTCTCGCCATCGATGCGACGAACGGGAACGACACGCCGGGAGCGCTGCACGTCGAGCTCCCGCCCCAGCCAAGCGGATCCGGGCCGAGCCTGTTGGTCTCGTTGGGAGCGCCGACCACCCAAACCCGAGTTCGAGTGGATCTCCAGATCGACAGTGCAGACGCTGGGCTGGAAGTTGACCTGTTATGGCTTCGGCAGGAGTCACCGCCGGCAGGCTGCTCCGCCTACGGCGTCTACTTGGTGAAGTCATCCCAGAACGCGATCGCGGTACAGGAAACCTACGAGGGCTGCGGCGGGGTCGTGTATCACACGGTGGGCACGGTGGACGCCTCGTGGCATCGATACGAGCTCGTGGTGAACCACACCGACGGACGCATTTCTGCGACGCGTGACGGCCTCGAAGTGCTCTCGGTCCAGGCGTCGATGCCCCACCCGGCCGCGAGTCAGAGTCTCAATCTGGGCGGCCCCACCTTGGTCAACGGAACCGTCACGACGTGGACATATCGATTCGACGACATCGTCGTGGACTACGACTGATGCAACGTCGACCAACGTTCTTGGGGATCGTGGCCTCGTCGGCGTTCAACGATCCGCACTCTGCCTGCACGTCGATCACACGGCTGAACGAGTTGCGACCTAGCAAAACGCCGAGCCGCGAGGCGCTCGGAAACAAGATGTCGTCATTCCCAGAATACGCATATCGGGTAGGCGAACTCGGTAGCGTACGTGCTGCCGATCGACGTGAACACTTCTCCGGCCAGACTACCCATCGAGACGAAGTGATCCGCGTCGCCCGTGCGATCGGCTGCGAGGCCGCCGAACTCGAGTCGATCCGGCTCGCGTTGCCGGGCAGGCAGCACGGCACCAGACTGGCGAACCGTGACGTCGAGCAACGAATCGGATGTCGAGGAGACCCCCGTGAGGACGTCGAGGTTGCCCTGATCGTCGCGCAGCGCATAGAGGAACACGTCTCCGCTCTCGATGACGGGTTTCGTCAGGCCGGTGAACGCGCACTTCCCGATCACGATGACGTTGGACGGCAGCGGCGTTGGTGTGGGCTCGCTGCAGGCTGACACTCCTACCAACACCACACACATCAGTGGCACTGATTGACCGATCTGTGATGGCATCATTGGCAGTGTTCTTCGGGCCCGCGATCAGCAATCGCCGGGGCAGGTCGCGGCTTCACCAGGGTCGCAGATCGTGTCGCCACACGCGAGGCTCGACGGTGGACAGGCCCCCACGTCTTGAGGGCAGGTTCGACACGTCTCGAACGCATCCGCGACTCCGTTCCCACATCGTTGCGCACCCGCTGGACACGACGAGCCGGGAGGGCACGACGGCGAGCAGACGTGCCAGCAGGCTGGATCCGCACATCCTGCTCCACGCCCGATGTCGATGCCAGATGCGCACGCGTTCGAGTCGGGGCCATAGCCTAAGCGCCAGGTGTCGCCGAAGACGACGGTCTGGTTGCTGAAGGTGATCCATCGACCCCCGAACAGCATCAACCCTCCTCGAGGATCGGGAGCCATCGTCGACGAAAACCGGATGCTCGGGATGTCATCGAAGTCGAGAGGGCGCCAGGTCGTGCCATCGAAGTCCCAGGCATCGCCCATCGCACCGTCCCCGAGCCCGCCGAACAACACGAGCCGTCCGAAGTCTCGGTCATACGCTAGGGCAGCTCGCCCGCGCGGGCGCGGTGCGAGCTGTCCTGCACCGATCCGAGTCCAACTGGTCCCGTCCCACTCCCACGTGTCGTCGACGGATTCGAACCCGGGAATCGAGAAGCCGCCGAAGAGCACGGTGCGGCCGCGACGCTCGTCGAACCCGAGGCTCGCCGCATAGCGTGCGGGTGGGACCGCGGAAATTGGCGTGCGATCCGACCAACCCGTTCCATCCCACTCCCAGGTCTCGGTGGCATTCACCAGCACCACGACGCCGCGGATCCGGTCGTAGGTGGCGACCGCGCCGTAGAACGACTGCGAGGGCATGGTCGCGACGACGAGCTGCTCCCACCCCCGCTCGGAGTAGCGCCAGGTCTCGGGGGGCGTGTTGAACGTCGGACCGACGTAGAGGAGCACGCCCTCGAGTGGATCCTCGGCCATCGCGGTTCCCCGCGAAGGCGCTGAACCTGTCGAGAGGGTCCATCGAATGCCATCCCACTCCCACGTATCGTTGAGATTGGTCGTCATGCCGTTCGAGCTCCACACCTCGGCCCCGAACAGGACGACCTTCTGCCGGCTCGTCCACGTGGCGAGAAGCGCGTCGCCGCGTGGCGAGGGGGCCAGCGCCGACGGGACCGCCGGCCAGCTCGCCTGGTCGCGACGGTACACGGCCTGGCTCTGATGGTGGATCAGGAGGGCCGTCCGCGTCAGCGGATCGAGCGCCAGGCGAACACTGGGACTGATGTTGACTGGAGGAGAGCCTTCCTCTCGCCACGACACGCCATCCCAACTCCAGAGCCGATCGGCGGATCCCGGGCTGGCACCGACGACGATCCGGCCGAGCCCCGGATCGAACACGATCGGGAGCTCGCCTCCCGAAGGTGTCGTGGCTGACGATCGCGGGCTCCAATCATCGCCGTCCCACACCCACGTGTCCGCGAGTGACGCGTTGTAGTTTCGTCCGCCGAACAAGAGGATCTCGCCGCGGAGCGGGTCGGTCGTCATCGCGGAGCTCGCACGTGGCGCAGGCGCTGTCGACGGAGACAGCGCGACCCAGCTCGTTCCGTCCCACCGCCACGTGTCCTGGAAGTACAGCGTGCTCGGCGATGGGAATTCGTCGCGAAGCCCACCGAAGAGCAGCATCGCGTCGTGTTGCGGATCAAACGCCAGCGCCGCCTCGTGGCGAGGCGGTGGCATCACCGGAGAGTGGAGCTGCCTCCAATCAAACCCATCCCATGCCCACAGATCATTTTGCACCGTCTGGCCGCGGAACCCGCCGAACAGCAGGACCACCCGGTGAACCGGATCGTACGCCATGGTCGCACCGGTCCGCGCGCGCGGCGAGACACGCGGGACAATGTGGCGCCACGCGTATCCGTCCCACTCGTGGGTCTCGCCAGTCGTGGTGAACGTGACAAGCCGGTCGCGCGCTGGATCGAGAACCGCGGGCCCGAGACCCGGATACGCGGCGAGGCGTCGGGTCCACACCGGCAGCTCCGGCGAACACGTGGCCGAACAGCCATCGCCGGGAATTCGCGCAGTGTCGTCACACAGCTCCCCGACCGAGAAGTCGATCACGCCGTTGCCGCACACCTCCGAGGAGCCGCAGTCGGGGCGGCACCCGTCGGCCTCGACGAGGTTGCCGTCGTCGCAGACCTCGCCACGTTGATCATCCATCACGCCATCGCCGCATGAGGGGAGGACACAGCCCGGCCGGCAGGGCGCGTTGGGATCGGAGGTGTTGCCGGCGCCCGCGTCGCACTCCTCGCCCTGATCGACCACGCCATCACCGCACGAAGTCGGGTTGCACACGCCACCGGCGCAGGTCCCCACCCCGATGCTGGCGACCTCGCAGCGCGCGCCGTCTTCGAGACCGGCACAGGCATCGACGAGGTCACCGAGGACGCATCCGCCACCACGAGGATCGCAGACGTAGCCTTCGCTGCCGCAGATCCAACCATCGTTGCACTCGCGCAGGTCGGGCGAGACGCAGCTCGCCCCCGAACCGACGATGGACAGGACTATCGCCAATCCTCGGAATGTCATCCCCGCCATCGTACCTCTGCCCACGGGTCGTACGTCAGACGTTTGCGCCTCCATCACCGACAGCACCTTCGTCTCGAGCGCCGCGGTGGCCGGTCCCCGACGAGGATTGGCGGGTTTCCTGCGAAGTCGCGTGCCAGCAGCAGCGGATCGCGATCGTCCGGAGAGATCGGGAGGTCGGTGATGCGCGATGGTGATCGATCTCGACACCCTCGACGACGACCGAAGTCGCACGCGTGATCGATCTCGAGACCCTCGACGATGGGTCGCAACGACGAGATACGCGCAGAGACTCGAGGACGATCTGCTCGGTCCCGCGAACGTCGAGCTCTGTGTCGCGCACTGTTCTGGGATCGTGCGAGTCGGTCTATCGCCGGCTAGCGCCGGCTAGCGCCGGCTAGCGCGTGCTAGCGCGGCTCCGTGCTGCGTTGCTGGAACGAACGAACGTGGGTCGCGACGAACGACGCGTGCTCGGTGAGGATCGCTTTCGCGTATCGGCCGCTGCAGGTGACGTCGAGCGGGATGGCATACCGATCCCCATCGTGCGGGTTCTTCCACCAGCACATCGCACCGAGGGTCTTCGTCTGAAGCTGCGCGGGGCCCGACGAAAGTCGACCTCCGAACACACCGCGGATCACGGGCCCGGTCGCGGTCGGTGCGATGCCCGCGATCGCGAGATGGTTGCCGTACGCGTCGTAGCGTCCGAGCATGATCCTGCCGCGCGAGCCGTTGAGAATCTTGCCCGTGGCGCGATCGAGCGCGATGAGGTCGAGATAGCGCGAGCGTGGATCGCGAGCCTCTGCGATCCAGACCTCGGTCGTGCTCGCACCCCAGATCGCCCAGACCATGCGGTTGGTCGTCCACGCCAGCGAGCCGTCGTGACGGTGCCGCGGTTGTCCGAAACCACTCCGACCTTCGAGACGACCCCATCAGGCGCGTCGACGAAGACGCGTTGGGTGTAGTCGTCGTACCCGCGATACGCGTGGATCTCGTCACCCGCGTTGCACGCTCCGGCCGGTTGGAACGAGCCGCCTTCCCACGGGCGAATCCGGAGCGCGTTCCCGTCGCAGGCGGCTTCCCACGATTGGCCGTCGCGATCGAAGATCAACCGGCCTGGGAGCCGAGGCTCGTCCCGAGCGTCGGCGGCGCCAAGGTCGGCGCCAAGGTCGGGCGCGACGGTGCGATGGGTGACTGCGCGGGTGCCAGCCAACATCCAGCGATCAGGACGAGGAACGCCCACGCGAACCTAGACGTGCGACCACGTCTTGATGTGCAGGATTTCTTCGAGCCTCGCGGTTCTTCGAATCGAAGCGATGCGCACTCCTCGTGACACGTCATTCGAAACACGCCACCCTAGAATCTCGCCGATCTCGCACGTCGCCCGATCGAACGAATCGATGTCGCCGCGATAGAGGCGCCACGTTTCCTCCCGTCGAGTTGCGGTGACCGCGAACGTGATTCTGTGGCGGTGGCCCACGTGCGTCGACTGTGACTACACTGCAGTCGTGCGAGGGTCATGGACACTGGTGGTCGTGTTGGCGGGCTGCGATCTCGCGTACGGGCTCGATCGTTCCACGTGTACGCGCGACGGCGTGGTGTCGAATCACGACGAGGACGAGGACGGGATTCAGGACGCGTGCGACCTGTGTCCGCACCTGGCATCCAACGACGAAGCCAACGAAGACGGTGACGGCCTCGGTGATCAGTGCGACCCGGACCCAACAACGGCGCAGTGCATCGCGGCATTCGAACCGTTCGAGAGGTTACCGCCCGGATCGTTCAATACGGTGGGTGTGTGGGAGGTAGAGAGGGATCGTCTGGTTCATCGAACCGCGATCGCGGTACACGAGCTGATCGAGATCGAAGGGACGTTTGTCGAACCCACGATCCAACTGACCGGGCGGTTCACGTCGATCGAAGACCGCGCCGTCGACCAACCGATGGTGGCGGGTGTGTACAGCGCGATCGAGCGGCTCGTCGGTGTCGAGGGGATCGCGATCGGAGCCATCACAGAGCTGGTCGAGCAACCGGCGTCCGAGATCGTGCTGCATGCGGTACGTGTTCGCGCCGGGGAACCGAATGGGGGAGCTTTTGTGATCGAGACAGAGACGAGCACATCCTTGGAGACGAGCGTCCTCCAAGGGACAGAGTTTCGCCTCGAGCACGCGCAGGGTGCTGCCACGATCGGAGGATCGGCAGTTATCGAGGACAACCGCGCATCGACGCAGATCGACTCTCCGCCCGTTGCCGGCACGATCGGGATTCGCGCGTACAACGCCGCCTTCGAGATCGGCTACGTGCTCGTGATCGAGGCTTGTGCGCCGTGAGGACTTACCGATGCCGCTTGCGACGACCCGGGTTCGTTGTCCGGCTGGAGCACCTCGCCGCGCGTGGATCGACATCGATCCCGAGCTCCTTCGCCATCGCCGCGGGCTCGGAGTAGCTGACGCAGTCGTCCACCGTCTTGCCCTTGGCATAGTGATTCGCTGCACGCGGCGCGATGTCACGAAGCCTTGCCCAGATCTCCACGGCGTAGACACCGCCGAGCTCGAGGTCCATTTTGCGCAGGACCGCCAGGTGCCAGTAGGCCACCGTCGGATCGGTCTCGCGGAGCGCGTCGAGCTCATCTGCGAGCCGCTCATATCGGGACGCGAGGTCGCGAATCTCGAACGCCTCGCCCCAGGGTCGGTTCGACGCCACACCTTTGTGGACGCGCCAATCGGGACCGGAATGGCAACACGGATAGATGACGCTCCACAGCAGCTTTGCCGCCGCTCGGGGTTGGCGGGCCACGTGGAGTGCGTGCGCGCACCGCCGCGCGTTGCTGGTCGACGCCGTGCAAGGTAACGGCGCGACGGGCGCGGGTGCAGGATCCTGTGTGACGCTGACCGGATCGTTCGCGGCTGCGCCGTCGTGCGAGACCGTCGGCCTGCATGTGAGGACGAGGGCGACGGCAAAGAGGATGGCGAGGGATCGATGCTCGTGGAATGCGGTCGCGAACACCCACGGATCCTACGAGCGACCCTCGTGCACTGCCACGTCGAAGGTTCGGTGCCAGAACGGCACGACCATCACCAGTTCGTCGTGACAAATCGACGACGCTGCCCTGGATAGGTCAGGGCGCCGCGCGCCAGTCAGAGCCGTCGATGTTGAACAACGACATACACGGCACCGCTTGGTCAGCGCATGTCGAGTCGCCGCTGCCTTCACCGAACTGAAAGCGCGCGACACCATTGCCGTCGGGGCCAGGTGTGGCGATCTCTTGCGCCGATAGCGCTCGCGGCCACAGTCTGAGATCGGCCAGCAAGCCCTTGTAGTCTTCGTACTGCGGGAGGCTTCCGATAGCGGCCTGCTTTTCGGCACCCCAAAACCAGCCATCTTGGTTGGGAGGGAAGTCAGACCAGTCCGTCCACCACTGCCGCATGTTCGTTCGCACGGGCGAGACCTCACTCGCGCGCAGAACTCCGTCGATCCACATCTCGTAGCGCGCGCTCGTCGAGCCTTCCCAACGGCGAACCAATGCAACGGCATGAGCGGCACCGTCGAGCAGCGAGTCTTGGTTGGTTGCGGGGTGCACCTCGATCGCCCACACGCCACCAGAACCGGCCCCGCCATTGTCGCCGATCAGCCAACGCAGCGCCCCACCCGCATAGAACTGCAAGCTGAACGTGCCGCGATGAAATGCGCTGTTGTTGTGGCCGTCGAGCAGGAAGTTCCCCGAGTACCACCACTCCGAGTTCGAGTACGGCGCTGGATCACCGTCGTACCAGTTCGAGCGTTGCTGTTCGGTGCCGTTGGGGACGGGCCCGACTGGAAACGAGTCGTCGAGCTTGATCAGCAACTCCACCGAATACTCGGCTTCGCCAAACGGAGCAGGCAACACCGCGAGCTTGGCGTAATCGTGTGCGTCGGGGTCATTGCGATCGAAGTAGAGGGCTCCGCCCATCCCAGGGGGGCGGGCATCGCTCGTGACACCCGCGTCGCCTGACGACGCCGTCGTGTGGTCGCCACAACTCGCGATCGATCCGATCACGGCGATCGACGCGAGAGCTCTGCCGGCGACGCGCAACATGACTCCCACCAGGCTACCAAAGTCCGCCGTCGTCGGCGCTACCGCAGATTCGTCACACGATCCGGTGTTCAGATCGCGGACGAATGCAATGAACGTCCAGGCCACGTGGTCGACTAGAGCGGGCCTTGGTTGCACGCCTCGAGATCGGCGCTCTCGCACCTACAAAACGCCCACTCGAAGTTGTCGTGCGACCACGTCGTCGAGCCGCCAACGCTGACAAGCGTCCCGCCCGCGCCGCCAAAGCTCGTGTTCGAGGAAGCGTCCGTTGACATCTCGATCACGATCTCGCGAGGCATCGCATCGGAACACTCGCCGATGATCACGAGCGCGCATCGTGTTGGTTCGGAATTGGCTCGTCCTTGCCAACACCAGCACACCCAGCGACAGCAACGAGAACGATCACTTTCCCCTTCATGCTGCGATGGTATCTCAACGCGATCCTCGGGCCTCCGAGATCGTCAGCGGTCGTCGAGGGCGGGCGCAGCCAGACGAGTAGTGCACGCGCGGAAAACGGCATAGTCGACGATCACCGGATCGTCTACCCTTCCTCGGGAAACACATGCGGTCGGTCGCTTTGCATACGTTGGTGGTGCTCGCTGCGTGTAATTCGCGAACGGAACGCGCTCCTGTCGTCCAGCAGCCGGTCGTCGCGGAGCCGATCATCGCGGACGCGAACCCGCCCGCCGACACGGCCGCCGTGCCCACCGATTTCATGGTGACGCTCGCGCGCACAGCGTGCTTGGGAACCTGCCCGGTGTATCAGATCATCGCCAGGGCAGATGGCAGCGTGGTGTGGGAGGGCGGGGCGAACGTCGCTGCGATCGGCGCTCGCACCGCGCGTATCGCACCGGACAACCTGCTCGCGCTCGATCGCGCACTCGCGACGGCGCAGTTCTTCGAGCGCGACGCGAGCGGGCAGATTCCAAAACCAAAGTTCAGCGAGGAGGTCACCAAAGATGGCAAGCGGGTGATCATCATCAACACGGTCGTGGCGGTCTGCACGGACACATCGCACGTGGTCATTACCGCCACGAGTCGCGGACGACACCACACGATGGACCACGACCGGTGTGGTGAGCGTACGCCGATCGGTGACCTCGCCGACGAGATCGATCGGCTCACCGAGAGCGCACGGTTCGTGGACTCACCACCCGACGCGACTCGTCAAGGCTCGGCGAGCTCTCCCCGGCGATGAGGACAGCCGTGGACGCGCTCACCGAATCCTCGACGCTCGCGGACTCGAGCCTTGGGGCGATCCAGCCGTCGGGTCAGAACGGCCCGCTCGCACCACGGTTCAGGCTGCCCGGACCGCGTCCTTGCGAGTAACCGGCACCGGCCGGCAGCGGACCCGGTGCCCTGTAGTTGTCGATCGTGCGCCCGACGGCTCGCCCAAGGTATCCGCCAGCGACGGCGCCCCCGAGCGCACCCGGTGCGCCGCCGAAGCGTGCCCCGAGCGCCGCGCCACCCGCATTGCCGGCATCGCCGAGCACGTTCTCCCATTTGTCTCCGCCCATACCTCCCAATACGTGGGTCAGGTCAACGGAATCGATCGTCGTGAGCTCGTTGGTGTTGGTCATGTTTGTAGCCAAAGCGATCTGCGTGCCAGTTGGCGACGTGCTGAGCGTCGCCGCCTATCTCGCAAGAATTCCAAATCAACTTTCGCCCGGCCACCTCGATCGGCGTCGATCGCGCGTTGTCGAGTGCTGCTCGTGCGTGACAGGTCGAGCCCGTGGGTCGACGCTCTGGCTGCCGCGGTCGGCTGACCGCCGACCTACGTCATGGGACCGCAAACACCGGTGCCCGAAACCCGGACCTGTCGCCGTCGAGATCCGTCCCGTACAGTCGCGCCTCCGCCTTGGTCGTCGGGAGCAACAGGCTGTCCACCACGTAGCGCGTGCGAGCACCCGTGTACAGGCCGACAACGTCATCGGAACCGTCGGGCTCGAAGCACCCACAGAGGTCTTCGAAGTGCACCCTGTGTGCCTCGAGCAACGTCGTCAAATCGCTCGGCTCACCGAGGGTTCTCGTCGCGTGTGGGCACACGTCGCGCGCTGGGTGAGGGAACGAATCGCTCGGCGCTCCGCCAACGGCGGATGTGCGGCCGTCGCACGGATGGTTCGTGAAGAACGTGCTCGATGAGAAGAAGCGCTTCGACCTCGGGCACGGATGTTGCGATCCCGGATCCAACGCGGACGGTTGTCGACTACCCTCCTTGCCATGACTCATCTGGGCATTCTCGTTCTGCTGCTCGCAGCCTGTGGTGGTTCGAACGAGGATCGTGGAAAGCAGTGCGCGGCGATCCTCGCGAAGCGCCTTCCCGTAGCTGAAGAGAAAATCAAGAAGACGATGTCAGCGGACAGCAGCCCCGAGGTGGCGGCGCAGGCGAACAAGGAGCTCGGTCAGCTCAAGTCGCGCTTCGTGGAGGTCTGCACCGCGAGCAAGGCTGCGGTCTCGTGCTTCGAAGAAGAGGGCGACAAGAAGTCCGAGTGCAAAGACTCGATGAAGGAAGCCTGGGGCCAGATCTTCACGGAATGATGGACGGGACCGATAGAGCCGCGAATCGTGGCTGCGCGTTTGCGAACAACGCCAACGATCGCTGGATCGGCGGCATGGCGAAGCTGCGGCGCACGCTCTGATGCTGTTGTTCCACGGAACCGGCGGTCCGCGCTCGATGATCGAGAAGATCTTCGAGGAGGGGCTGCGTCCCCACGGTGGTCGTGACTGGGCCCATGCGATGACAAGCGTCGATGCACACGTCTTCGCGTGCACGACACCCGTCGGCAGTAGCGATGGAGATCCGATCCGTTTCGCGCAGCGCGGCGCGTGGAAGAAGAACCGCGCGTGGATGATCGTCCTCGATGTTCCGCGCGACTCGCCGCTCGTGGTCGGCGCGATCGGCAACGGCGAGCTCGCACGCTACTGGTCGCTGCGCGCCTTCGCGACGAGCGCCGTCGAGACAAAGCTCGGCCAGACGCGCGCGTTGCTCGCTCTGGCTCGCGAATCGAAGCGCGATCTGCGCGACATGATCACGCACGAGGTCTTCTCCGTCGCGCCCGGCCTCGTCGAGGGAACTCCCGACGCGGCGACGCTCGTACAGTTCGAGCGCGCCTACCTGCGGGCGAGCTGGGATGACAAGGACCGCGTCGCGCGCAGCTACGGCCTGACCATTCCGCGCGACTTCGCCGAAGATCCACACTACGCGGCCTGCGCCGGCTGCATGCACAACCTGTTCGAGGTCGAGTTCGTCGCACGTGACGTGTCGTGGTGGGGCAAGCCGGCGCGCTTTCATCGCGGCTCGTTCGATCGCCTCGAGATCGAGACGTTCTGCGCGCACGCCGAGGCGCTCGGTCGCTGGCTCGCGAGATACGACACGGAACACATCGATCGCTTCGTCCGGAAGCGCGAAGGCGTTCCGTGGCGCCAGCTGCAGCAAGCGCTGCCACCCCCTGCCGAGCTCGTGCCGCGCACGTTCTGGCCGGACATCGCGACCCGCGATCTCGACGACCGCCTCGCGGAGCCCGACATGCAGGTGATGTTGCATGCCGTCCCACCGGCACACATCGTCGGTGCGTTCGAGCTGGGCTCGTCGAACCAACTATCGTCCCTCACAAGACCGCGTGATGGCGAGCAGCTACCGAACAAGCTGCTGCACATCGCGCACGAGCTTCGCGAACAGCGCGAGACCTCCGCGCGCCCGATCCTGGTGCGCGACTAGAGAAGCCCGACTCCCAGATGTCGGTACGCGCATGATTTCGATCGCGTACGCGAATTGCGTACGCAGCGCGACGGCACCGACGACAACTGGGCGGAACGAGGCAGGTCCCGACCGGCACGGCGATTGCCCTGGTCCGGTCCATGCGAATTCTCCTCCTCCTCGGCGCTGCCGCCACGCTCGTCGCTCACACCGCTACCGCCATCGCCGCACCTGCGTGGTGCAAAGGAGGTCGCGACAAGCCCTCCTACGACATGAAGTCGCTGTTCTCGGAGACGGATCCACGCGACGCGCTCACGAACCTGATCGGCGCCACCTGCTACGCCGATTCGGACATCGCGAGCTACGCGAAGCAGATCGAGGCGACGCGCCAGGCGTGGTCGAAGAAGCTCGGGCTCACCGAGACCGATTGGGTCGACGTCAACGAGTGGGCGCACTACCCACGCTACAGTCGCAACTCGAGTGACTTCTTCGCGAAGGACCGGTCGGCGCCGCTGTCCTCGTACAGCGCTCTCGATCAGTTCGCCGTGCTGAACGACACCACCGGCAACATCGACGTGGCGTATCTCGCCGACGCCTTCGGCGCGAGGATCACCATGCTCGGCCGCCTCGCGTACGTGCAAGCGTGTATGGGGCGCGCGTCGCAAGACGATGGTCCCGTCGCGTACGCGATGTGCGCCACCGATGCGGCGGCGCTCGACCTGACGAAGATCTACGCCGAGATCGGTGCCGACAAATCGCACGAGCTCTCGGACCGCATGACCGCACGCATCGTCGCGTACGAAACAGTCGCGAAGCTCGCGCAGTGGAACGCCGAGGCGAAGGCGTTCCGCGACAAGGACCCCGCGTACGAGAAGATGTTCCAGCTCGGAGAGCAAGCGCACAAGACGTGGGCCAGCGCCGATGCGACGGCGCTCGCGCTGATGAACGATCTCGACGACGCGCACACGTCCGGTTCCCGCCGCGCGAGTCAGGGCTGCATGGCGCGTGCGGAGGCCGCGTGGAAGGTCGCCGTGGAGGCAGTCCCCGCGAAGACCGCGGCGACGATCAAGGGCGAGCCGGGCAACACGTTCCTCACGCAGTTCGTTCCGTTCGCGATCGCCACACCGACGGGATTTCTCGGAGCACTCGCGCTCAACGTGTGCGCGAAGCTGGAGAACAAGACCGACGCCCTGACGCGCGTCATCGGCGCTACGCTCGAACGCTGGCCCGGCTTCCGCGGTCCTCGTACCGGCACGCAGACCGCGATCCTCACGGCAGGACTCCAGCTCGATCAGCGCGACGCCCAGATCGATTTCCCCGACCTGAAGCGCGACTTCATCGACGGTGATAGCAACACCGCGATGACCATCGCCGCGATGGCGAGCGTGAAGATCGAAGGCGAGACGGCGACCGTCACGTTCCAGAAGCAGAAGGTGAAGCAGACGCGCTGCACGAAGGGCCACACGACCAATCGCATCCAGCGCATCAACGACTTCGGTCAGTTCGTCTACGAATACAAGTGCGACGTCTGGGTGAACGAGACGATCGATGTCGAGCCGTCGCCTCCGATCAAGGTGCGCGCGAAGTACGCGGCGGGCCTCGCCGCCGGCATGACCGTCTCGATCGTCGACGATGTTGTCGTCGCCGCGTATCCGAAGAACAACACGACCCCGTCGTTTGTCACCGGCGTGGCGGTGAAGTGATGTTGCGCGCAGCCTTTCTCGCACTCACGAGCTGCTCGTTCATCCCCGTATCGACGGCGGGCCCCTCGAAGGATTCCGAGGTGGTCCACGCGGAGCAGGGCCCTCCACCTAGCGCGGACAAGGTCCCCGCAGACGCGCCGAAGACGCTGACGGCACCCGACGCAGCAGCGCCGGCGATCGTCGAGTCGAAGGGACCGTTCACGATGAGCGGCTCACACGTGGGCGGCGTCAACGTGTTCCTTCCCGTGTCGCGCGAGCCAGCGAACCCGTGGTCCGGCGTGTCGAAGGGGCACCCCGTGAAGCTCGACATCGTGTTCGAGCACTGGTGGATCCGCGACGAGAGTCTCTCGTGCACCGCCGCGGTCGATCACTGCTTGCCCGCAGCGGCATGGTTCTGGGTCAAAAACGTCGTCGAGACGACCACCTTGAAGACCGCGTATCCGGTCGTGTTCACCACCGACGGACCGAAGCGCCCGGCCCCGCGTGCGGACGGGAACAAGCCGGCGTTCACCGCCTATCGCAGCGTGCCGGCGACGAAGAAGAACCTCGTCGTTGGTGCGCGCGTATTCGCGTTCCCGGATCAGCCGCTGCCGAGCGGCACGGACGGCGTCTACGATCGCTGGCAGATGGGCCTCGTCGATCGCGTCGACTGGGACCTCGGCATGCTGTTCTTCAAGGAGCGGGATCAGCCGTACTTCATCACCGCCGCGCGCGTGGCGGTGCTCTCGTACGAGCCCGACGCCGGCGTGAAGATCCTCGACGGAAAGAAGCGCGACGAGCTCGCGGTGAAGTCCGCGGACCTCGTCCTGCCCTGACTGGATCACGAGCGCTTGTAGACGGCGAGCTCGGCGTCGAGGTGGTCCGCGCCGGGGATGCCGGGCACGATCGTCACGGTGAAGCGTCTGCCCGCGGCGCACGCGACGAAGCTGCGGCGCTCGGCTGCGAGCCCGACAACTGCGGCAAACGCGGCGCCCTCGAGTCGGAAGCCCCACACGTCCGAGTCGTTCGCGATCCGGAGTAGCGCGGGATCAGTCGCCGTGCACGCGCCCGCCGGCGCATGCGTTTGCACGTGAAGCACTCCGAACGTCGGGCGATACAGTGTCGCGGCGATCGGCTGGTAGCCGGCGAGATATCCGACGATCTGCTCGTGCGTTTCGGGGTCGTTGGAGAAGTTATCGTACGTCACGATCTCGCGTAGTCCCGATGGCAGCGCGACACGTAGGACGCTGAACGAGCTGTCGGAGACGCACACGCGGATTCCGCGCGGGGTCGGCTTGCTGCAACTCTCGGTGTGACTCTCGAGGCGCTCGACGCCCAGGTCACGCACGCGGCGCACGATCGCGTCGACCTCGGTACGCGACAGCTTGGTCGTGACGATCGGATCGTTGCCCTTGGCGACGATCAGCGTGCCGTCGTCGAGCAGCGTGAACGGCGGAACGTGAGCGAACGGCGGCCCGATCATGAACGTCCCGCGATAGCCAAGCTGCACCGCGACCCCCGGTGGCTTCGTGGGGAGTTCGGCGGGACCCGCGAGGTTTTCGGGTGACGCCGGGGGCGGCGTCGGCGCCCCACACGCGGCGAGCACGAGCAGCAATCGGTTCACTGGGATCCAGTGTATCGGAGGCTCGATCGGGTTACAGGTCGGTCACGGTTGTTGCGTCGGACGATCGTGGCAACCCTGCCGCTTCACTGGCACGTGCGCGTCGAGAGATAGATCTGCGCGTTGCCCATCGAGACGTCGCCAGCGAATGCGATGGTCATGTTGTCCTTTCCGATTTCAGGGTCGTCCTCATCGCCCGACAGGTCGGCGTTTTCGACCAATGTCGCGAGTCCGAACGGGGCGTCGATGGACAAACGCGTGGCCGAGAACAACCGCCGCGACACACCGTCGAGGCGAGAGAAGTAGATCGTCCGCTCGTCCGCCGACAAGCTCGGATACGAGCACGGACCTAGCTCCGCAAGCATGCGGTCCAATCTGAATTGCGAGCCGTCGAAGACAGCGCGATACGCCGTTTCCTCGGTAGCGTCGTTGAAGAACAGCTCGCGCCCGGTCGCGCTGATCGTCGGCCCGTACACCTCCGCAGCGCCGGCGATCGTGATCGACACAGGCGGATCGAACGGCGCAGACACCGCAGCCCGCGTGGCGCGGTACAGAACGTGCGCCCCCGAGCGATCGCTGGTGAAGAAGATGACGAGCCCGTCGACCGACAGTGTGGGAGCTTGCTCCTCACCCATGCTATTGAGGGGCGTCAAGGCGGTAGGGCCGCCGAACATCGCGGTGGCGCTCGCACGCGTCGCTTCGAACAGCTCGGAGTCACCCGTGCGGTCGGACTGGAACACGATCCGCAACGTGTCGCCCGAGAGCGCCGGCGACCAGTCCTGTACTGGGCTCGTGAGTGCGGCGTGCAGAACGGGGGCACTCCACGACGATGGGGTCGGGCACGTCGCGGCGTCGATGTCGATGACGTCGAGGGCGGCGTCTTGGTGTTCGAACCCCACGCGGCCGCATCCCGCGGTGGCGATCCCAGCCAGTGCGACCCATCGCATCGGCGCCTATTGTCCACCAGCCAACCGCCCCCTCCAATCGACTCCCGGCGCCGCGCTCCGACGACGCATTCGAGCTACCGCCGCGCCATGCTCGGCTCGAGCGCGCGCCTCACCGCCGAGCGCAACTGCGGCACACAATCGCGCTCGAACCACCGGTTCTTGGCGAGCCACCGTGCGTTGCGCGGCGACGGATGCGGGACGACACACATCGCCGGCAGGTATTCCGCGAATGCGCGCACCGTCTCGGTCAGGTTCGCTTTCTGGCGATCACCGAGGTGGTAGTCCTGCGCGTACTGACCGATCACGATCGTGAGTCGCACGCCGGTCAGCAGCGGGAGCAGACGGGCGTGCCATGCCTCACGACACTCGTGCCGCGGAGGCAAATCACCGCTGCTCGACGTCCCCGGGTAGCAAAACCCCATCGGTACGATCGCGAGCCGCGCCGGATCGTAGAACGTCGCTCGATCGATCGCGAGCCAACCGCGCAACCGGTCGCCGCTCGGATCGTCCCACGCGACGCCCGATGCATGGACGCGCGCGCCCGGAGCCTGGCCCGCGAGCAGGATCGGCGCCGTTGCGGACGCGACCACGATCGGGCGCGGACCGTGCGGCAACTCGTCCTCGCAGATTCGACACGCGCGGATCTCGTCGAGTAGCAGCGGCAGAGTGACCTTTCGGCGCGCCATCGGGTGGTCGACTCTACACTGCGGGTGCAAGGCCGGACCGGCCGACGAGACGACCTGGCTGCCTGTCTACGTATATGCTCGACCTCTCTACTCGCTTTTCCCGAGGAGCCCTGATGTCCGAGCTTCCTGCAACCCTCCCACGTAAAGCCGGGCTCGCGTGACGCCCTCGATCGCCGTCGTCGGAGGAAGCGGTTTCTACAACCTTCCAGGTGCCACGATCACCGACGAGGTCCGCGTGGACACACCGTTCGGATCTCCTTCCGAGGTGATCGTCGTCGCGCACCTCGACGATCGCCGGGTGCTGTTCCTCGCTCGACACGGCCGCGACCACCGCCACATCCCCGGGGAGATCAACGCGCGCGCGAATATCTATGCGCTCAAGGCCCTCGGCGCGACCCATGTGATCTCGGTCTCCGCCGTCGGCTCTCTCCGGGAAGAGATTGCCCCTGGCGATGTCGTCCTCCCTCGGCAGTTCATCGATCGCACCGTCGGCCGACCCTCGACGTTCTTCGGCAGCGGCGTCGTCGCGCACGTCAGCCTCGCCGATCCTGTGTGCGCTCGACTCGCGGATTCACTTGTCGACGCCGCGCGTGCCGACGCTGACCGTGTGCACGGGCAGGGCACGTACGTCTGCATCGAGGGCCCTCAGTTCGGGACCCGAGCGGAGTCCGAGTTGATGCGTGGCTGGGGCGCCGACGTCGTAGGCATGACGAACCTCCCCGAAGCTCGGCTCGCCCGAGAGGCGGAGCTTTGCTACGCGACGCTCGTTCTCCCCACCGACTACGATTGCTGGCGCACGAAGACCGACGAGGTGCGCGTTGCCGATGTGCTCGGCGTATTGCGTGCGAACGTCGACAAGGCCCGGCGGATCGTGGCGCGCACCATCGCTGCGTTCGTTCCAGGCTCGCCGTGCACCTGCCAGACGTCGCTCGACACCGCGCTGGTCACCGATCCCGACGCGATCGACAGCGCGGCGCGAACGCGCCTGGCCGCGATCCTCGCGCGCCGCCTGGCCGTTCGCTCGTGACGTGTCACGCGCAGTGCCGACGGGCTGAGCGCATCTCTGCTGTTCGGTGGATCGGATGACGACGCGAACGGCGGTGCGACTCGCGGCCGGAGTCGGAGTAGTGACCGCGATCGTCGTCGCGATCCTCGTCCTCCCGGTCCAGGCGTGGACCGTGTCACTCGCGCGTTGGATCCACGCCGCGGGGAAAAGTGGCGTCATCGTGTTCGTCGTCGCGTACGTCGTTGCCGCATTGCTGCTGATCCCGGGTTCGGCACTGACGATGGTGGCCGGATTCGCGTTCGGGCCGGTATGGGGCACGATCCTCGTAGTCCCCACGAGCATGCTCGCCGCGATGCTCGCTTTCGTCGCCGCGCGGCGCGCCGGGCGCGAACGGATCGCCCATAAGATCGATCGCCATCCTCGATTCGCCGCGATCGATCGTGCGATGGGCGGTGCGGGCTTCAAGATCGTGTGCCTGCTCCGGCTCTCGCCGGTGTTCCCATACTCGATCCTCAACTATGCGCTCGGAGTGTCAGCGATCCGGTCTCGTGACTATGCGGCGGCCTCTTTCATCGGAATGCTGCCCGGCACGGTCCTCTACGTCTACCTCGGGTCTGCGATCACCAGTGCGGCCGAGCTCGCCGAGAAGCCGGTCACTGGCTCGCTCGCGACCTGGATCTACTGGGTCGGTCTTGTGTGTGCACTCGTGACCGTCGTTGTCACGACTCGCGTCGCGCAACGAGCGCTTCGGAACGAGCTCGACGCCCCGACGGAAGAACGCAGCTAAACAGAGTCGCATGACCTGTGGATCACGAACCCGCCTGACGTTCGTTGACGTTGACCTGGTCGGCGACGTGGTCGTGGACATTGACGGCGACGGCGACGTGGAGGTGGACGCTACGGTTGACGCTCAGATCATCTTAGTGAGCATCGCGACGACGCCTTCGAGCAATTGGTCTCCCCGCGCGTAATCCGGCTCGGTGAGGAGTTTGCGCAGCTTCATGACATCGAGTGATGCCGCGCACTCCATCGCTTCGCCGCGAGCGATCTTGTACCGGTTGGCGCTGTCGGCTTCTGACCAGCGGCCCGCGCCTTCGGCAATGTTGCGCACCACGGACTCTGCCGCTCGGGTCAGTTGATCCGCGCGGTCTGCGTGGCCTCGCGGCAGGCGATCGACAATGTCGTAGGCCAGGGCGAGGAACTGGATGGCTCGTTGATAGACGTCGAGACGTTGGAAGCTGAGCATGTCGAGTGCATCGGCCAGACGAGGCCGCGGTTGCGTCAAAGGTGGCGTCCACCTCCACGTCGCCGTCGCCGTCGCCGTCAAGGTTCACGACTACGACCACGACCAGGTCAACGACCACGACGACGTTCCTGCGGGTGGTGGTTACAGGAACCGAGCAACGTGATTCGCGATGAGGCTGCACTGCTCCTGAAACATCTCGAATGTCGCGCGCCGTGGCCCTTCGCCACCGCCCGACAGCTCGCTCGGCTCATCTACCGCATGCTGCGCTATGGTCAGGACTACGTCGACGTCGGGGAGAAGGCGTACGAGGACCAGTTCCAAGCTCGTCGTCTCGCAGCGCTCACGGAGACCGCGCGGTCCCTCGGATTCACGCTTACGGAGACCGCGACCGGTTAAGTTTCAGGTCAGCTCACCGTGACGATTCGTCGTTCGACCGGACGGGCAGCGCACGTCGCGCAGCACGGACCCGCGAGGTGGCGATCAAGCGATCGACAGCGATCAGCTTCCCGTTGCTGTCGGCGCGGCCGAAGGACAAGACCTCGGTCGGGCAGACCTGGACACACGCCGAACAACGCACGCACTGCGGGTCCTCCATCGGGGCACCTCGGCTGGCAAAGCCCATCACGTCGATGCCTTGATGGCAGTTCGCCGTGCATTTGCCGCACGAGATGCACTTCTCCTTCTTCGCAAAGATGCGGAAGCGCGAGAAGCGACCGTAGATGTTCATCAGCGCTGCCAGTGGACATGCGAAGCGGCACCACAGCCGGCCGGAGAGCGCGAAGTACAGACCCGTGCCGAGGGCACCGGCCAACGCGAAGTCGACCACCGGCTTCCAGCCCTTCACCACGGCGGCCTGCATCGTGGCAGTGCCCCACGCCCACCCGGTGACCCACACCACGAACTGAAAGAACAACATCGCGAGCACGATGGCCAGCAACACCTGCCCGACGAAGTTGAACCGGTTCGAGCTCGGGCCGTGAGGCATCTTGTCGCGATACCGATCGCCCATGGTCTCGGCCAACGCACCACACGAACAGATCCATCCGCAGTACCCGCCCTTGCCAAACCGCCAGACGATCAACGGGATGATCACGAAGGTCTGCACCAAGCTGATGACCAGCCAGGCCTTGAGTGGTTGCGCAGTGAAGACGTTCCAGATGAACAGCGGCCACGCCAAGATGAAGCCGTACGCGCGCCAGTACTCGCGACCGTTGGCATCGTAGTCGGCCCGGGGAAAGAGCGCGTCGGCGACCTCGCGCAAGACGCCGGCGTCCCACACCCCTTGGTGACCGAGCCACGGCAGCACGATCTCGGGCAGCACGAACAACGGCAGGCACTGGATCAAGATGAGGGTAATGGTCTGCGCGCGTACGTACGGTGTCCGCCGTCGACGCATCCGGTCGATGCCGAACGAGGTCACCGCCACGCAGTACAGGAGCGCGATGAAGAAGCCGATACCGTTCGACGCCGACGCGACGATGGTGAACCACAGTCCGCGTGGCGCACCGACCTCGAGGTGGTACGCGTGGTAGTCGCGAGCCAGATGTGCAGGGTTCCAGGACGCGTCGCCGAACAAGCCGAACGCCTTCATGGCGTAGAGCAGCGTCGCCATCAGAGCGAAGGCGACCACGCCGATCCACGCCGGCAAGCGGCGCTGGCCGCGTACCAACAAGCCAGAGTCGCGCAAGAACCGAAGCGGCGGGTCGTGGCCGATCAACACCACCACGTCGTCGATCGCCACGGCGTCGGATCCAGAGACCGCGGGAGCCGCGAGTTTCACCGACGACGGCTCGATCGCCACCACCTTGTTGCGAAGGTGCAACCGGACCCGGCCGTCCGCGACGCGCGTCTCGAGCGCCGCGCGGGTTGCTGGCTTGGCTCGCGCGAAGTCGGCACCGCGGTGGATGAGATGGACGGTGGCCCCGGCATCGGCGAGCGCTGTCGCTGCCTCGACCGCACTATCGCCACCGCCGATCACGGCGACGCGCCGTCCCGCGTGTGCCGCTGGATCGATCAGTCTGTGTGCAACGTGCGGTAGCGTTTCACCGGGTACCGCGAGTCGGCGCGTGTTGCCGTTGCGACCGAGTGCGACGATCACACGCCGAGCGGTCAGTGCAGGAGCGCCATCGAGCTCGACGGTGAGGCCACCCGTCCGCCGCACGATGCGGGTCGCGCGCGCGCGAATCACCGGAAGCGTGTAGGACGCCAATTGCTCGCGGAGCTCCGCGATCAATGACTCTTTGGACGTCGCCTCGACCTGGAGCGTGCCGCGCGCGACCATGTCGGTCGGGTAGGTGTAGATCGGCTTTCCCGCGGGGAAGCTCGCGAGTGTCGAGAGTAGCTCGGATGCCTCGACGACCTGGAAGCGAAGCCCCAGGCGTTGGCACTCGACGGCGGCGCTCAGGCCGGCAACGCCGCCGCCCAGGATCGCCACGTCCAACTCGGTACCCACGTGTAGACCGACCGGAGTCACAGCTCCCGGCATCGTGTCGCCTAGCTCGTCCGCGATCGTCGCAGCCGCAGCCGCACCGCTATCGAGCGCAAACTTGAGGAGCGGAGTGCCCGTCAGATCGCCGACGACGAACACCCCCGGCACGTTGGTACGGCCGTGCTCGTCGCAAAGCGATGGTAGACGTTCGACGCGGCCGGCGGGCCAGCGTAGGTGCAACCAGTTCGCGTAGCGCCTGATCATGCAGCCACCCTCGTCTCGATCGTCGCCGGTGCGTCCAATCTGGCGTCGGGCTCTTGGGCGCGTGTCCGCGAGCGCCACTGTTCGACGACCAACACGAGTGCTGCTGGCACGTGGGCCAGTGCGGTCACCCAACCAACCTCGGCCCAGCCCCCGGGACCGTCGAATGCCACCGCGTGGAGCCAATATACGGGCGCGGTCGCCAGCCACACTCGCAATGCCCACGATCGAGTCAGTGGCGCCAGAAGCGCGAGCGGCGCGAGGTACCAAGGGTGCAACGTCGGAGCGCAGACGAGGAGCACGACGAAGAGTGCGATGGTTGTTTCGACGGGAGACACTCTTCGCCGCACGGCGACCCACGAGATCACCAAGCTCGCAGTCACCCAGATGCCACCCAGAATCAACGGCGTGGCGCGCGCCGCTGATCCGGAATCACCGACGAGCGATCGCACGAGTGGTTCGAGTACGCCGTGGAAGTGCATCTCCGATCCGAAGCGACCGAGGCTGCTAAACAGCCCCGTACCCGCGCCCGCGAACGGCACGTACGCGAGCGCCGCCATGACGCCCGCAGCCAGCCAGTGCCACCAGCGAGCGCGCAGCGCGATCGTCCACGCGCCCACGGCGGCGAACGGTTTGATCAAGGTCGCGACCGTCGCCAACACGAGGCCGCGGCCGGGACGGCCCGTGCTCGCCGCCAATAGCCCTGCGACCAGCAGCGTCGCCATGGCGACATCATGATGGCCTTCGCCCGCGCCCCAGATCGGCGCGAGTGGACACCAGGCAGCAGCCACGATCAGGTGGAGCGGGGCGCCACGACGCGTCAAGAGGCCGAGCACGAGGAACAAACCGATGAGCTCGGCGATCAGCATCACGAGCTTGAAGCCCAGAGGCGACGGAGCGACGTGGACGAGCGCGCCTTCGAGAAGCAGCGCACCGGGTGGATAGATCGCCGTCCACGTCGGATGGTTGACTGCGGCAACTACGTTCGCAGGGAGCTCGCTGCGCAATGCACTATCGGCGGGAGCCACCACGTACGGGTTCTCACCTGCCGCGACCTGCATCCCCTCGACGATGTAACGGTTGACGTCATCGGAAGCCGCGAGTGGCAGCGCGATCATCCGGATCGCGACCGCTACGACACAGATCACCAGCAAGGCAGCACGGCCGGGTGGCCGCCGCTCGAACACCCAGATCGCCAGAAGGTAAACGGCACCGAGCGCGAGGCCGATGCCGGCGGCGAGTTTGGGCTCTTCGCGCCAGCCGCCGCCGAGCTTCTCGACGACGACGAGCGCACCCATACCGGCGACGAGCGCCGCTCCCAAAACGGGAGCCCAGCCCAGCCGACCGTTCTGGGGCGCGAACAACGGGATGTCGCGCTCGCGACGGATCCGGAGCCCCATCCAGGCGAAGCCGATGGCGTAGATCGCTAGCACCCCGCCGAGCCACGGGTGTGCTCCGCTGGCGCCGAGCAGTGCGCCGAACGTGGCCCATCCGGCGGCGACGACTTCCTCCGTTCCACTGGCAGCGGCAGCTCGATAGCTGCTCGTGGGCCGGTCGCCTTGCTTCGGCGTGCGGACGAATGGTGAGACCTGACCGCGCAGCGCTTGCCACACCGCTCGCGTGTTCGAGATCGCGAGGCCAGTGCCGATCGCGATGGTTCGCGGGTAGTCGCGCAGGTAGCGGGACGCGTGCCATCCGCGCAAGATGATCTGGGACGCCACGTACAACGTCAACGGTGTGGCCACGCCGATGAGGAACAACACCGCACCCACCGTCAACACGACCGACGGTTGCGAGCGAAGAGCCGGGTACGCAAGCGGTGCGACGATCAGGCTGACCACGATCAGCGGGTGCACCAAGTAGTGCGTCGTGTGGAACGTTGCCGCGAGCTTCTGTCGCAACGACCACCCCGAACGCCACACCCGCGGAAGCAACTTGCGCGCGGTCTGAATCGATCCCTTCGCCCAGCGGAACTGCTGGGCGCGCCACGCGGCGACGGTGGTCGGGATCTCGCCGGGGACAGCGAGATCGAGCCGATACGTGCAGCGCCAGCCAGCGAGTTGGGCCCGGTAGCTGAGGTCCATGTCCTCGGTGAGCGTGTCGTGCTCCCAGCCGCCTGCGGCGGAAATCGCTGCGACTCGCCACATGCCGCAGGTTCCGTTGAAGTTCATCGGAAGGCCTGACCAGGCGCGTGCTCCCTGCTCGATCGCGAAGTGCGCGTCGATACCGACGGCCTGCGCACGCGTCAGCCCGTCGTGGTCGCGATTGAAGTGTTCCCAGCGGCCCTGCACGAGCGCGAGCTGGGGGTCAGCAAGGAACGGGCGGATGGCGCGCTCGAGAAAGTCGGCGGCCGGCACGAAGTCCGCGTCAAAAATCGCGACGAACGACGCAGCGCCGTCGGGTCGAGCGGCGTCGAGCGCTAAGCCATGATCGAGCGCTCCGGCCTTGAACCCCGTGCGATCGCTCCGATGTACCCACGTTGCATCGAGGCCTCGGGCGGCAAGTGCGGCAATCGCGCGCTGCCCGAACAGGACCGAGTCGTCCGTGCTGTCGTCGAGCAGCTGGATCCGCAGCCGATCCGCCGGCCAGCGCAGCCGGCCAGCGGCTTCGACGATCCGGGTGACCACGTCGCGCTCGTTGAACACCGGTAACTGCACCAGCACGATCGGCAACGTGGTGGGCAATGGGGACGCAGCCTCGCGCGCTACGCTAGCTGCGTGCCTGCGTCGCCGACGCACGAAGGCGGAGAGCAGCCACAGCGAATGCATCGCGTAGCAGGCGAGCATGATGATCGCGGCGCCGTAGATGGCGAGCGCACCCAGACTTAGCGTCTCGAGTAGGTGTTCCAGCGCCATCGCTACGACTTCTTACGGTGTCGCCAGATTGAGGCGCCAGTCGTAGTCGAAATACGTGAAGTCACCACCCGCGGCGAGATGCGCGCGCACGGCAGGTGTGGTGACGTGCTGTTTCAAGAAAGCCGCGACTCCTCCGCCCGCTTTGAAATCGTCCTTGAACCAGTCGAGGATCGGATTGACCTGGAGGCTCTTGCCCTTCAGCCGCAGCTGCGTCGGATCGTCGACAAAGACCTTCACGGCGTCGGCGAGCTGGCGTTCCAGACCCGCCGCCGTATACGGCGTCGCCGCGAGCGGCGGACAGCTCTTGGACGCACAGTTGATCGCGAAGTGGATCCGCGGGTCGCCCATCGGCCGTAGCAGCTCGTGCTCGAGTGCGTCGAGCGTGTAGCGTTTTCCAGCAAGCTCGAACTCGAACGTCTTCCAGACATTCTGCGTCAGCGACCCAGCATCTTTGATCGACCAGGCTGGCCACGCCGCTGGATCAGTCGGGAGTTTTTCGATGACGAGCGCGAGTGTCCACGCATTGTAGGCGTTGATGTAGAGCGCCATTTTCTCCGCCGGCGCTTCGGGAATCGTGGCTGCGGCGAGCTGCGCTCTGTAGGTGTCGAGGTCGGCGTGGTTCGCACGCAGGGCTGCGTAGTCGACTCCCGTGGGACGTACGCTGCGCGTGAGCACCGGCGCCAGCTGCGAGTGTTCGGCGTCGATAGCAGGCAGCTCGCGCGCCTCGCGCGCCTCCGGTGGAATGGCCACCTGCTGCTTCTTGCAGCCGATCATCGCGGCGAGAATCGAGAGCATGAAACCAGCGAGCGGTAGCAATCGTGATCGAATCGAACGCATCAGCGACCTCCAGAGACAATGCGCCGCGGCGCGACGCGATACCGAACGATCGTGGAAAGGATTGCCCAGCCAGCCCGAATCACCGGGACGAGCTGACCGGAGATCTTGCTGCGGCCACCGCGACGCAGCTGCGCGGTCACCGGCGTCTCGAGGACACGATGGCCCTGACGAAATGCCTTGGTCTGCATCTCGGCCGTCCAGCCGAACGCGAGGTCTCGCATGTCCAGCTCGCGCAACGCCGACACCGAGATGCACCGGAACGGGCCGAGGTCGGTGACACGCTCGCGGAACAGCATCCGTAGGAGTCGTGCCGCGATGAAGTTGCCCGTGCGTTGTGGCCAGGTGAGCGCGCCTGCAACGGCGCCCCCAAGTGTCCGACTACCGATCACGAGGTCGGCCTCGCCTCGAAGGACGGGCCGTACCACATCGTCGATCCGCATCAGCTGATCCGCCCCATCACCATCGCAGAACAGCACCGCGATCGTGTGTGCCGGAAGCGCCGCGATGCCCGCCTGGCAGGCCGCTCCGTAGCCTCGCGGCGACGCCTCGACCACGTTCGCGCCTGCTGCCCGAGCGACCGCTGCGGTGGCATCCGTGGAGCCGTTGTCGACGACGATCACGTGCCCGATGCCGTACCGGAGTAGATCGCTCACGACGCCGCCGATCGATGCCGCCTCGTCGAGAGCGGGCACCACCGCGACGACACCCACGAGCTCGCCGCAAGAAGCGCCCACCGAACTGCGGCCGACGTTTGGATCCGGGCGCGATCTCAGCAGCATGCGGCCCCAGCGCTCGGACGTGTCTGGTACTGCGCTGCCGCCATCGTCGGCCCACACGCGAACAATCCGAAGTGCTGTGTTCGGTTGCCGGTTACGTCGAACCAGCGCGCGAACCGAGTATCCGCCAACATCGCCGCTGTGTTTCCGCACACTCGTTCTGGCCGCCCCACCTCGAAGGCGTGGTGATCGTCGAGCCAGAACACGACCTCCGCACCTTCCATCCCTCCCCGGTAGGTCGCGACCTGACCGTAGTCCTCGCACTGGTCATCGAGGCCGTCGAGCTTGAACAACCGGTAGGTCACCGAGCGGAACGAAGCGGTGCCGACTCGATGGGCGAGCTCGTCATTGTTGATGGTGATCGGCGAGCTCGAGACCACTCGCGGGTCCGTAAATCCGGCGCGCTTGGCTACGCTGATGAAGTCGCCGCCGTACATCGCGCCACCGAGGCACTCGGCATACAAGAGTGGATCGTTTGCGATCGCGGGCGGCAGACGACGATCGGCCACCACGTCGCTCAGGTAACACTCCCCACCTGCGCGCAGCACGCGATAGATCTCCGCCATCACGCGCTGTTTGCTCGGGCTCAGATTCACCACGCAGTTCGAAACCACGACGTCCATGCTGGCGTCGGTAATGCCGAGCGGAGCGAGGTCTTCGATGTAGCCGTGATGAAAGGTGGTATTGGGGGCGTCCAGACCGATTCGCGCGGCGTGCCATGCCGCCGTCCGACGCGCCGGTTCGAGCTGGGCCTCGGTCATGTCAACGCCAACCACGTGCCCGGCGTTGCCGACGAGCTGGGCCAAGACGAACGCGTCGCGGCCCGTGCCGCACCCGAGATCGAGGACCCTGCGACCATCGAGGCCGTGCGGGATCGGAAAGCCGCAGCCGTAGAAGCGGCTTGCGACATCCTCATGCACGTTGGCAAGCCGCTGCGCGATCCAGCGCGGGGGTGCACCACTGGCGCAACACGCGTTGGTCTTGAGGTCGCTGCTCGACGCGAGAAGCGTGCCGTAGTACTCACGAACGAACGCCTGTAGATCGGAGGGTTGGCGCGACATCTGGCTAGTGAGTACGAACCACGGACGTTTCGTTACAGTGGCTGTAACGAATTGCGGCATTCACGTACTAATTGCAATGCGTTCCCTCTCGCTGCCGACCCTCCCTTCCTCCGCTCCAGGAGACAGAATGGATCGGTGGCCCGACCGATTCGCGACCTGCCTCGAGGGTTATGGACTCGCACCGCTTCGGCGACGCTCGGTCACCACACTGCAGGCGAACCTCGGAATGAGGTGCAACATGGCGTGCCTCCACTGCCACGTGGAGGCGGGCCCCGAGCGCACCGAGGAGATGACGCGGGAGATCGCGGAGCGCGTGGTGACGTTGATCGAGACCCATGCGTCGGTCAGCCTTCTCGACCTCACGGGTGGTGCCCCCGAGCTCAATCCTCACTTTCGATGGATGGTCACGTCGGTCCGCGCGCTCGGCCGACGAGTGATCGACCGGTGCAACCTCACCGTCCTGTTCGAGCCCGGGCAAGAAGACCTCGCCGAGTTTCTCGCCGACAACCAGGTCGAGGTGGTCGCGAGCTTGCCGTGCTACAGCCCGACCAATCTCGAGAAGCAACGCGGTCGCGGTGCGTTCGACAAGAGCATCGAGGCGCTACAGCAACTCAACAAGCTGGGCTACGGCCGGCCCGACAGTCCGCTCCGATTGAGCCTCGTGTACAACCCCGTCGGACCGACGCTTCCGCCTGCGCAGGCCAGCCTCGAGGCCACGTACAAGGCGCAGCTGTCGGCGCACTTCGGCATCGAGTTCCACGAGCTCTTCACGATCACCAACATGCCGATCAAGCGGTTCGATCATGCGCTGCGCCGCGACGGCAAACTCGAAGACTACCTCGGGCTTCTCGAGCACAACTTCAATCCAGCTGCGGCCGATGCAGTGATGTGCCGATCGCTGCTCAGCATCGGCTACGACGGTACCGTCTATGACTGCGACTTCAACCAGATGCTCGAGCTGCCGCTCGGCGCACGCAGGATGACCGTCTGGGACCTCGACGACCTGAATCGTCTCGACGGCGCGCCGATCACGACGGACACCCACTGCTTGGGTTGCACCGCCGGGGCCGGTTCCAGTTGCGGCGGGGCGCTCGCATGACAGACGGAGCCGGGATGATCGCCGGCACCATCTGCGTGTTCGCGAAACCTCCCGTACCGGGCCAGGCGAAGACACGACTGATCCCTGCACTCGGTAGTGGCGGAGCCGCCGAGCTGGCGCGCGCGTTCCTGCTGGACACATGCGCGCCGTTGCGTTGCCGGTCCGATGCGAATGCAGTGCTGGCTTCGACCGGCCCTCTCGACGATACGCTTCTGTCCCAGCTGGCGATGCCGTGTTGGCCCCAGGGCGACGGCGATCTCGGCGCGCGGATCGAGCGTGTTCTGCAACGCGCGCTGATCGACGCACCGTGGGCCATCGCGATCGGTGGTGACTCTCCCGGGCGACCCACCACGTTGACCGACGACGCCATCGCTGCGCTCCACGAGGGCGTCGACGCTGTGTTGGGACCCTCGGACGATGGCGGGTTCTACTTGCTCGGACTTCGAAGATGTCCTCCCGGCCTCCTCGCGGGATTGCCGTGGAGCACTCCACAGACCGCCGCCGCTACGCTGGCCCGGCTCGAGAGCGCTGGCCTCCGCACGCGTGTGTTGGCGCCATGGTTTGACGTCGACGAGCCGACGGATCTGGAGCGTCTCGATCGGCTGATCGCGAACGGCGAGATCGTCGCGCCGGCCACTGCAGGCGTTCGCCGTGCGTTGCGCGTGTCGGTGGTGATGCCCGTGCTCGACGAGGCGCAGCGGCTCGGTGCGGCGCTCGACCACCTGGTGGCGTTGCCTGGAGTTGCCGAGGTGATCGTTGTCGACGGTGGCAGCCGGGACACGACGGAAGAGATCGCTCGCGAGCGAGCCGTCGTGTTTCACGCCGCGCCGCGTGGCCGGGCCCGCCAGCAGAATGCAGGCGCTGCAGAAGCCACCGGCGATGTGCTCTTGTTTGTCCACGCGGACACGACGCTGCCGGTCGATGCGATCAGCCACGTGCGCCGCTCGCTCGCGGATCCAGCCGCCTGCGCCGGCGCGTTCCGGACTCGCCACGTCGTGGATCCTGTCGGCACAACAGGGACACCTTGGTACGCAGCGGCCATGCGCTTGGCCGATGTCCGCTCGCGCTACACGGGCCTGCCGTACGGCGACCAGGCGATCTTCGCACGCACGACGGCGTTTCGCGCCGTCGGCGGATTTCCGGATCAGCCGTTGATGGAAGATCTCGAACTGTCAAAGCGCTTGCGGCGCTATGGTCGCATCGCCACGGTCCCCGCCACCGTCGACGTGTCTGCTCGCCGCTTCGTCGCGAGCCCGGTGCTCATGACCTTGGCAGTCAACGTGATGCCGCTCCTCTATCGACTCGGGGTGTCGCCGGACACACTCGCCACTTGGTATCGGGACATTCGATGAACCAACCGTTGACACACCACGCTCGTCACGCGTCGCGATCGCTTCGCGCTTCGTGGCGCCACCTCCTACCGGCACTGCTCGTAGCCGTATCCGTCAGCGCGTGCAGCTCCACGCCAAACGACCTGGGACGGGTTCGCGCCAACGTTGCGGCCGACCACCCAGGGCTTCGCCAGATCGCGCCGGCAGATGTCGAAGCAGCAATGCGTCGTGACCGCCCACCACTGTTGCTCGACGTTCGAACCCCGGCCGAGTTTGCGGTGAGCCACCTGCGTGGCGCTCGCCTCGTCGAACCGGGGGCACCTGCCGAGGCGTTGCGCTCACGCGAGCTCGCGGGCGTTTCGCTCGACGCTCCGATCGTTTGCTACTGCGCGGTGGGAGTGCGCTCGTCCAACACCTGCGAGGCGCTGCAGAAGGCTGGCTACACCAACGTCGCCAACCTCGACGGCTCCATCTTTCGGTGGGCCAATGAAGGTCGACCGCTCGTACAAGGCGAGACGCCGACCACGTTCGTACATCCATACAACGCCGAGTGGGGCCGGATGCTCGCACCCGCACATCGGGCCGACGTGCCCCCGATCGAAGAGTAGCTGCGCATCGGCCAGGTGCCCCGAGACATCTCATGCACGACGCCCACGACGTAGCGCGCTTCTGGCGCGGACTGCATCGACGACTCGGTCACCTGCGCATGCTGCGCTCGACCATCCTCGCGGTCGTCGCGCTCGCCGCGTCGCCCGCGCGATCCGTCGCGAGCAGTGGCGATACCGCTCCGGTCCACGCAGCGGCATCGGCGCCGATCGCACCTGCGATCCTGGCGATCCACGTCAAAGGACTCACCCGGACCCACGAGCATGTCGTGCGTCAGGAGCTCGAGTTGGCATCGGTGGTGGTCGGAGCATCGTTTCGCGCCGACGCGCTCGCGGAAGGCCTGCAGCGACTTCGCAACCTCCTCATCTTTCGTACGGTCGATGCCACCACCGCTGTCTCCGCGAACAACGAGGTGACGATCGAGGTGCGGCTCACCGAGCGGTGGACCGTGATCCCGATCTTTCGCTTCGCCGGCGGTGGAGGCACGACGTACGTCATCCTGGGCACCTACGACGTGAACTTTCTCGGGCGATACCTCGAGGTGGGAGGTCAGTACGAAAACCTCGGCGGAACGCACTCCGGCGTCGCGTGGATCCGGAAGCCGCGGCTATTGGGAACGCGCTGGAGCGTCGGTCTCGATGTGTGGAAGGTGACCCGCCCCCGCGAGCTCTACGACGTGGAGGGCGATCTTCGCGGCGGCTTTACGTTGCAACGGCAGAAGCTCAACAGTTTCCTCGAGCGCGAGGTTCGTCCCTGGCTCCGGACCGGGGTCGGCATCGAGCTCGACGTCGACCGCTTCGACGAGACGGCACTTTCCGAGGAGGCGATCGCGCTGAACCAGGCACCCGACGGACCAGCGTTGCCCGTGTCTGCGCGGACCGTCCTGGGCCGCACCTGGCTCAAGCTCGGACGCCTCGACTTCGACGTATATCTCGTGCGCGGCCAGACGGCCACGGTGACCGGCGAGGTCGCATCTGGCGCATGGGGATCGGAGGCGACGTTCGTACGCGGCACGTTCGAGGGGATCTCGGCGTGGCGGCTGGGTAGGACGCAGAACATCGTCACCCGGTTGGTGGCAAGCGCGAGCAACGTCGACGCCGCTACCAACGCGCAGCACCTGACATACGTCGGTGGTCTCGATGCGGTGCGCGGCTTCGCCGACGGCGAGTTGGCCGGCCGGCGCGCTTGGTACGCCAATGTCGAGTACCGGATCTCGAGCTTCGTCTCGCCGTGGCTGGTCGTGCAGCACGATGTTTTCGTCGATGCGGGTGGCACCGAGCACCGCCCGTTCGTGACGAGCGCTGGCGCAGGCCTGCGGCTTCTGTCACCCAAGGTCTTCCGCCTGACCCTACGCTTTGACTACGCGTTCACCTTAGTTCCCGGGGGCAACCACGGGATCGCGTTCGGTGTGCAACAGTTCTTCTGACAACGTGGTGGACCACTACCTCGATCTGATCACGAAGACCTACGCGAACACGTGGTCCTACATGATCGATCAGATCGCGCATCCGCACTGGCGCAACTACTTCTGGGCGTTGATCGCGATCTCGCTGGCGACCTGGACCGCAGAGCTGCTCGTCCCCTGGCGTCGCGACCAACCGCGCCTACGGGAGGGGTTCTGGACCGACGCCGTGTACATGTTCATCAACTTCTTCGGCTTCGCGTTGGTGGGGTTCGCCGCGGTGAGCGAGGTCGCGGTGGACCTATGGACCCGATTCCTTGCAAGCCTCGGGTTCGACAACATCGTGGCCATCGAAGTTCGCAGCTGGCCGGTCTGGGCCCAGTTGCTGACGATGTTCGTGATCGCCGACTTCGTGCAGTGGAACATCCACCGGTTGCTCCACCGGGTTCCGTGGCTTTGGACCTTTCACCAGGTGCATCACAGCACGCGACAGATGGGGTTCGCGGCCCACCTCCGATTCCACTGGATGGAGATCGTCGTCTACAAGACGCTGCAATACGTACCGCTGGCGATGATCGGCTTCGGGCTGCAGGACTTCTTTGTCGTGCACATGATCGCCACCGCGATCGGCCACCTCAATCACGCAAACCTTCGGCTCACGTATGGTCCGCTGCGATACGTGCTCAACAACCCGGTGATGCACGTGTGGCACCACGCACGCGACCTGCCTCCCGATCGGCCGTTCGGAATGAACTTCGGGATCACCTTGAGCGTGTGGGACTACCTGTTCGGGACCGCAGCGATCCCCGGCGACGGGAGGGACATACGTCTCGGGTTCCCCGGCGACGACGACATGCCGAACAACCTCGCTGCCCAGTTGGTACATCCACTCGCCACCAAGCGCCGGCGCGCGGCGCGCTAGCTGTGAGCGTTCCGAGGAGAGCGACGGGTCAACATCGCCGGTACGACCACGCAGGCTGCGAGCAGGCAGGTGATCTCACCGATCAACGCGGCCAGTCCGAAGTCGCGGATCGCCAGGTTCTGCGACGCGAGGAGCGAGCCGTACCCGATGACGGTGGTCAAGGAGCACACCAGCACAGCTGCGCCACTCGTCCGCAGTGGGCCGAGCGGGTCTCCGCCGTCCACATGTTGGCGATGCGCCAGGTTGATCGCGTAGTCGACCCCCAGACCGAGCGTGATCGGTAGGGCGACGAAGTCGAGGAAGTTGACCTTAATGCCGAGGAGCGCGCACGTCGCTACCATCGCGACGGCTCCCAGACCGGTCGCGGCCAACGCTGCGAGTGCACGACCGTCGCGTCCCACGATCAGCGGCACCAGAAGCAAGAGCCCGATCACGGCAAACAACGTGACGCGCGGACCGTCGCGACGAATCACATCGATCAAGTCGGCGAAGATCACCGTGGAGCCCGAGATCGCGACTCCGTCATCTACGACCGCGAGAACCCGGCGGAGCGTCGTGGCAAACTGGATCGATGATCGACCGTCCCATTCGTCAAAGCCCGGCCCCGGGCGCACGGCGATGAGCCGACCGATCGAGCCGTCGAGCTCGGTCAATGGCGCAGCCAGCTCCTCCGGCAAGCCGCGAGGTCGAATCTCACCAAGCCCGTCGGGCGGCCGCAGCTCGCGAAGCTCGGCGAGCATCGCGTCGTCCAGATGCGCGAGCAACGGATGGTCGATGAGGTCGCGCAGCTCGTCCAACACCGCGCGCCGCTCTGCCTGATCGGCCGGAACGACGTCGAGGATCGATCGAACCTCGCCGATCAAACGGTCCGGTGCTGGCACACCTGCTTCGAGGGTGCGCAGTGTCTCGACGAGGAGTGGGACGTTGGCCGCGTCGTCGACCGCGATCACCGATCGATTGATGAGGCCGGGCCCGAACGCCTGGTCGGCGACCGTCATCCATCGGCGAGCCTCGTGCGCGGCAGCGCCGTCCGACCTCAGGCGTCGCAGATCGTACTCGAGGGGATCGTCGGCCACGAACCTCACCACGATCACGGTCGAGGCCGCTGCCACGGCTGCGGCGAGTGCGAGCGCCAGGGCCGGGCGGCGAAAGCCAAACAACCGGGCGAGCATCGTACCGACCAGCGGGGTCCGCTCTGGCGGCTTCGAGGACCGATCGAAACCGACGATCAGGATCGGCAGTAACACGAACGCGCCGATCCAACACACCAGCATGCCGACCCCGCCGATCAACGCAAAGTCGGCGAACCCGCGGAAGCTCGTGAGCGCTAGCGACCCGTACGCGACGGAGGCCGCCAACGACGCGACGAGCGTCGGCCGGACCGTGGCGTGGATCGCGCTCGCGAGCGCGGCGACGGCCGGCTCCCGCGCCCGTTCCTCCTGGTACCGAGCCAGCAACAGGATCCCGTAGTTGATCCCGTTGCCCGCGATGATCGCGCCGAGAAACGCCGTCGCGATGTTGAGCTGGCCCACCGTGATCGCCGCAACGCCGAACGCGATCGTCGTTGAGACAGCGAGCGTGACGCCGGCCATCACTACCAACCGCAGACTGCGCAAGAACCCGACGAGTACGAGCCCGACCAGAACCGCAGTCACGACACCGGACAGCGTCATTCCGCGCACCAGTGCATCGTGTTCGACCACCGAGACGGACACTCCTCCGGCGACACCGATCCGAACGCCGGGCGACACGGCTTCGACGCCGGCGCGGAGCCGGTCGACCTCGCGCATCAGCCGTGCTGCCCGTTTGGTGTCGGTCCGGTCGAAGGCAATGCGCACCATCACGCGTTGGACATCCCCGCTCACGTAACTCGACTGCGTCAACCGTTCTCGAAGCTCGCGC
>JBJXGN010000047.1:0-42802 GCA_046160585.1 Kofleriaceae bacterium | reverse complement strand
TCACACCTGCCGCAAGCAGCACCGAGATGTCCTCACCTATCTCAACTCCGCCATTCAAGCCGCGTTACACGATCGCAAGACGCCGTCCCTGATCGCCGCGCGGTAGTGCGCCCCGTGAACGCGTACGAGCGAACACCTGGAATCCCGGATTCGCATAGCCAACGTAGACCCAGTCTTCGCGCCCGTCGCCGTCTAGATCGGCGCGCTGCCAGCGTGTCGGGTCCGCGTTGCCGTTGAGTGCCGGTTCGTCGGTGATGAGGTTGACGTATCCGTCGATCTCGTTGCCAACAGGTGCGACTGACAGCCAGTCGGCCTTGCGGTCACCGTTCGTGTCGACGGCGTAGGTATGTTGGACGCGCGGTGTCCCGAGCGTATGACCGTTCGTGATGAATGCAATCGTCGACTCAACCCCGCATGCCGCGTTCATGTTCGCCGACATCGCGAACGTTCCATCGCGCAGCGATCGACCGAGCCAGAAGGAGTAGTGTGCGTGCGAGATCGAGGTGCCGCACCGACTAGCAGTGTGACCGTGGTGAAGAAGCGCGAGCATCAAGTCGTCGGCACCGTCACCGTCACCATCAGCGAGAGCGACTCCGCCGTGACCATCAAGGTCGCCGCTCGCCACCTTCGCGAAAGACCAGCGCTGCGCACCACGACCACGACTCAACCCGGTGAAGACCGCGAAGCCGCGCGGCTGTGCTGGCACCGCCGTCTCGAGGAAGATTGCGAAGTCACCGTGTCCGTCACCATCGATGTCCCCAGCCATCACCCGCCACTGTTCGTCGTAGGAGAGAGAGCCAGGCACTACCGTGTCCTGGTTTTCGAACTGAAAGCCGCCACTGCCCGTCGCGATTCCGGTCGTGATCGTCCATACGCACGCGGCGGGACACTTCACCGCGACGCGCACGATGTCGGTGCGCCCATCGCCGTTGATGTCAATTACGGCGACCTTGTTGCCAACACCAGTCACCGGCATCGAGGTTCCTCCAGCTTGCACCATCGTCCCGTCACCACGGGATAGCAGCGTCGAGATGTTCGGTTGGAGCTGGTCGACCTGACACGCGAGATCGTCGCGCCGGTCGCCATCGTAGTCGCCAACCAGACACGAGGCAGCGTTCGGCTCCAACCGCGCGTCGTAGACCTTGTTGCTATGGCTTATCTGCGCGTCTTGCTCGGGTGATGGATTTGCCCAGTTACCTCCGCCGCGCGAAAGAATGCTCACGACGTGGAGCCCGTAGGCTCCATTGGACTGGTAGCCCCAATTCTCGAAGAGGAGATCATGACGGCCATCACCGTCGAGATCAGCCCGATGCGCATACCACGCACACGTTGATGGCTGAAGTCCGTACTGCGGTTGCATACTCGTCCATAAGAGGGACGTTGTTCGATCGAGCGCGCTTCCGGCGAGCCGTGTCGACAACGTGATCTGCGTGCAAGACGAATTGGTGTGCCACTGCGTGACATCGACGCGGCCATCTCCATCGACGTCGGCTACGACGTGGTTGTGCTCGATCAACGGGACAGAGACACCGGGCCACGTTCTCGGCAAGGTTCGTGCGAGCGTCGTCGTATCGAACGCATTGGTTGCGGTGGTTCTCGTCGCAACGGGGTTCATCGAGGCAGTCATCGCCGGCGACGCAAACGTTCGGGTCGGCTGTCGCGACACCAAGGCGGATACGAGGTCACCGGCCGGGGTGAACACTGCGTCGCTACCAAACTCTTCGACGCTTTCGAGGAGCGAGGAGTCGTTCGTCGTTCCGGGCGCGTAGCGCAGCCGATACGCTCGAATCATCTTGCCGGCGTGCTTCACCTCGATCGCTTTGAGGCGATAGCGCAACGTTTCGAAGGCGCGTCCCGTCGCGGCCGTAATGACGTCTGTGCGCTCTTCCCAATGCAGTTGAATCCGGGCGCCAGGAACCGGTGCACCAGGCGCCTGATCGGGCATGGCGTTGCACCCGATACCGTCGCCGTACGAGATGAGCTGTGGATAGCAAGCGCTGCCACCGTCGCAGAAGTAGCTATATGTGACGATGTGGCGTGCGAGATCGACGACACGCGCGAGACTCCAACTGAACGTTGTCATTGAATTCGCGGTTGTGCCGAGCTTGGGCTCGTAGATGTACTGCGTTCCCTCGCGCCCGGTGACTGTCCACGTATTCGCGGACGAGTCGAATACGACCTTCTGAAACGTCTCGGTGCGAAACGCGTGCGTTCCACCGTTGCTGCAGCTTGCACTCGCGACACCGCTGCACGGCAGGAGCTCGCGGCCATCGATGTAGTAGACGTCCGTCAGGTCGTAACCTGGCGATCCGTGCGTGCTCGATAGGCGTCGAACCGACGAGCCCGCGTTCAGCTGCCAGCCAACGCCTGCCGTGCCATTACCGCCTGAGGATGAATAGGCCAGCGAGATCGATGGTTGAATGCCGTAGTAGGCCGGGACACTGACGGGGACGCGGGTCTCGTACGTGCCGGTATCACTCACGCCGCCGTAGGCGACCGACCACAGCAAGGCGACGACAAGGAAGAAGCGCATCACGGGGCGGAGTGGTCCATCGAGTTTCGTCGCACGAAATTCGACCGGCCGTATTTCCGGGTAGGCTCCTCTGCATGTTGCGCCGCGACGTGCCTCGGACGACGCGCATCCACCACTTTACTGAGCCCGAGTCTCGGGCACATCGAGGTGGAGCTCGGCAGCATCAATCGACGAGGACCGGTTCTTCTTTGCTGATCGTGGACGCGCGCTCGAGCACGACCTCGAGCCACGACAACGCGGCCGGTCCGAGCTCGAGGAACTCCACGCCGAGGCCGACGGGCTCGCTGTCGGTCGGCGCCTCGACGACGCGCCGCACGAGTCCCGCGATCGCGAGCGGCGGCCCCCCATCGACGAGCAGCGTCAGCTGGCAGCGCGTGCCGATCGGATCGAGCACTTGCGTGCAGACGAACACGCCGCTCGTCGACAGGTCCTGGGTCGTCGCTTCGATCTCGAGCTCGCGGCTCACGTAGAGCACCGTCAGCTCGATGAAGCGTCGCTCGCCCGCGCGGCGATCGCCGGGGATCGCGTTCTGCGCGAGCAGCGGGTTCTTCTTCACGTCGGTGCGTTGCTTCGGGCGGAACTCGTCCCAGCGGTGGCCGCACTTGCCGCACACCTCGTCGGACGGGCTGACGGCGGCGCCGCACTCGGGGCAGCGTTGGAAGCGAAACGGCGGTGGCGCCGTGATCGGGATCTTCGACGTACTCGCGCGGCGCGACGCACCCGGCGCCTCTTCGTCGAGGACAAGCGTCGACGGTAGCGGATGCGCGTTGTCCGCGGTGCGGACCGTCAGCTCGCGAGTGCCGAGCTTGATCGAATCGCCGTCGGCGATCGCGCGCGGTCGCTTCAAGCGTTCGCCGTTTACCAGCGTGCCGTTGCTCGAGTGCAGATCCTCGACCGTGACCTCGTGATCCTGCCTCACGAAGCGGAGGTGGCGCCGCGACACGGCGGGATCGTTGAACCGCAGCATGCAACCGATATCGCGCCCGATGATCGTCTCGCCGAGCGGTAGCTCGACGAAGTCACCCAGGTACTCGATATAGAACCGGCGCACGGCACGCTGGACTTACCCCGATCCTCGGCGGTGCGGAAGCACGATCTTGTGCGGCCCCAGCCTGCGAAACTCGCGTAAGAGCTAGAATGGGCGGGCCATGGCGCGCTGCGAGATGTGCGAGAGCTCCCACGCGGGGGGCATCCAGCACTGTCCGGAACACCGGTCGGGCGAGACGATCCAGGGCAAATACGAGATCGGCGCGCTGCTCGGCTGCGGTGGGATCGCGGCGGTCTACGCGGCGCACCATCGGGTGCTCCAGCGCGACATCGCCTTGAAGGTCCTGCACAAACGGTTCGCCGTCGACCAGGAGCTCGGCGCGCGCTTCGTTCGCGAGGCGCGCGAGACCGCGGGCATGGGACATCCTGCGTTCGTCGCCGTCCACAACGCGGGCACCACCGACGACGGCTGCGCGTTCATCGAGATGGACCGTCTCGAGGGGCGCGACCTGTACTCGATCCGCAAGGAAGAGGGCACGATCAGCCCGGGTCGCGTGATCCAGATCGCCATCGAGGTGCTCGGCGGACTCCAGGCGCTGCACGAGCGCGGTGTCGTCCATCGCGATCTCAAGAGCGCGAACATCTACCTCGTTATCGGTCCGACGGGCGAGGACCAGGTGAAACTCCTCGACCTCGGCTTCGCGAAGGTCGACGACGATCTCGGAAAGCTCACGACGCGCAACCAGCTCCTCGGCACGCCGCTCTACATCTCGCCCGAGCAGGCGGCAGATCCGACCGCTGTCGACGCACGCGCAGACGTGTTCTCGCTCGGCGTCGTCATGTTCGAGATCCTCACCGGCAAATGGCCCTACACGTTCTCGTCGAAGGGTGACCTGCTACCGAAGGTGCTCAAGGGCGAGCTCGAGCGCCACCCCGCGAAGCTCCGCGCGGAGCTTCCGGGCTGGCTCGATCAGATCGTCGCCAAGGCCCTGGCGCATTCGCGCGACGACCGCTTCGAGTCCGCCAACGACATGCGCGAGGCGCTCGAGGGGGCGAAACGGGTGACAGCCAAGCCCACCAAACCGGGCTTTTTACGCCGGATCCTCAAGCGCTGACGCGGACCTACGCCGGTCAGGATCCGTCACGTGAGTTCTGAACAGGTTGGTGTATAAGCGGGCGTATGCGCTTCGTGTTCGCCTGTTTGCTCGTGATGGCCGCCTGTGGACCCACCGATCGTGGCTCTGGGGATGGTGGGGGAGACATGTGCGAGGGCCTCGAGTGCCGCATCGTGAAGTGCGAGCAGCAGGGCAAGCCGCCGACGACGATTTCCGGCACCGTATTCGCGCCCAACGGCACGCTCGCGCTGTACGGCGTCAATGTCTACATCCCACTGGGCGATCCGGGCCCGCTCGAGACCGGCCTCCAGTGCTCGCGCTGCACCGACACGCTCCAAGGTGGGTCGCTCGTGCACGTCGTCACCGATGACAAGGGCCAGTTCGTTCTCACCAACGTTCCGTCGGGTCTCAACATCCCGATCGTCATCCAGGTCGGCAAGTGGCGCCGGCAGATCACGGTGCCGAACGTCAGCGACTGTACCGACAACCCGCTCCCGGCCCTCGAGACGTCGCTGCCACGCACGAAGCTGCAGGGCGACATCCCGAAGATGGCGATGGTGTCTGGAAGCTGTGACGAGCTCGAGTGCTTGATGCGCAAGATCGGCGTCGCAGACTCGGAGTTCACGACGGAGAGCGGCTCTGGCTCGATCCACCTCTACAGCAGCAACGGCGTCACCTCGATCACGGGTGGCCAGACGCTGTCCCGGATGACAGCGCTGTGGGGCGATCTGGACAAGCTCAAGCAGTACGACGCGGTGTTCATGTCGTGCGAGTGCGGTCAGCGCGACACCGAGAAGACGCAAGTGATGATGGACAACATCAAAGCGTACGCCGACCTCGGCGGTCGCGTGTTCGGCTCGCACTACCACAACATCTGGATCGACGGAAAGACGGGCGGTGGCACCGGCATCCCCACACCGTCGCCCGACTGGACGCGCGTGGCGTCGTGCCCGTCCGAAGGAACAGGCCCGGTGACCGCGATCATCGATCAGATGTCCAACCCCAAGGGCGCTGCCTTTGCGCAATGGATGCAGCACGTGATGGGCTCGACCACCCTCGGGGTGGTGCCGATCCAGTCGCCGCGGCAGATGTGCGACACCGTCGACAAGACGATCGCAGAGCAGTGGCTGTACGCGAGCGGAACGAACAAGCCGCAGACGATCCAGTTCACCACCCCGATCGAGATGCCCAAGGAACAGCGCTGCGGCAAGGTCGTCTTCACCGACATGCACGTCAGCGGTGATAGCGGTACGTCGGCGACCTTGTTCCCGGATCGCTGTGCGGCCGGTCCGATGACGCCCCAAGAGAAGGCACTCGCCTTCATGGTGTTCGACATCGCGAGCTGCGTCGGCCAGATCTTCTAGGTTCCTCACGTCGGCTGGTTGCGCCGGCGCGCCCGACCTTTCACACTCGACACGTGATCGGGGAGGTCATCGGCAACTACCGCATCGAGGCCGTCCTCGGTCAGGGCGGTATGGGCGTCGTATATCGCGGCGAGCACGTGCTCCTCGGGCGTGCGGTCGCCGTGAAGATGTTGCAGCCCTCCATCTCGAACGACGCGGCGATGGTGCAACGCTTCTTCAACGAGGCGCGCGCGGCGTCGGCGATCGACCACCCTGGGATCGTCGAGATCTTCGACTTCGGCACGCACACCGACGGGCGCGCGTTCATCGCGATGGCGCTGCTTCAGGGGGAGAGCCTCGAGGGGCGCCTCCGCCGCGCCGGTCCGATCCCCGCGTTGCTCGGCGCGTCGCTGCTCGCGCAGGTGGTCAGTGCGCTCGCGGCCGCGCACGCGCGCGGCATCGTTCATCGCGACCTCAAGCCCGACAATATCTTCCTCGTGCCGAACGAGATGATGCCCGACGGTCTTCAGGTCAAGCTGCTGGACTTCGGCATCGCGAAGCTCGCGAACGATCAATCGTCGTTCAAGACCCAGACCGGGGCGCTGATCGGAACGCCCGCGTACATGAGCCCCGAGCAATGTATGGGTGCGTCGGATCTCGATCACCGCACGGACATCTACTCGCTCGGCTGCATCCTGTTCCACGTGTTGACCGGACGGCCGCCATTCAAGTCGGATCACGGGACCGGCATGTTGATCGCGGCGCACCTGCGCGACGAGGCCCCCGACGTGCGCTCGCTCGATCCAAACATCCCGGAGTCGCTCGCGTGGATCGTGCGGCGGTGTCTCGAGAAGGAAAAGACGGCCCGGTTTCAGACGGCGCTCGAGCTGCGTCAGGCGCTCGTCGATGCGGGCGCGCACTCGCCGACGCAGCCCGGGCAATCGGTGCCGCGCAATCCATCGGCCGCGGTGACCGGACAGCGCTTCACCGGCGCCGAGGCGTACGGTCAGACGGTCGCGCCCGGGACCCACGGCGGCGCGATCACGACGAACCGCAGCGCGGCCGCGCAGCTCGTGCCGGAGCCCGCGCAGAAGCCGCGCTCGTCGGCTCCGGTCGTGTTCGGTGTCGTCGCGCTCGTCGCACTCCTCGCGAGTGGCGGCGTGTTCCTCGCGATGCGCGGAGGTGGTACCGCGGCGACGCAAGCCGACTCGCCGACACCGCCGGCGCCCGTCGCGATCGATGCGGGCACGCAGGTCGCCATCGCGCTCGACGCGGGCACGCAGATCGCCGTCGCGCTCGACGCGGCGGTCGAGACGGGGCACGCGCACGTTCTCGAGCCATGTCCCGATGGACAGGAGCGCACCGCCGACACCGCCGGCAACTGTTGCTGGCGCGATCAGGCGTGGTCGAGCGCGAAGAAGAAGTGCATTGGTGCTCCGCGGTGCCCCGACGGGACGGAGAAAAAGGGCGAGGGCTGCATCCAGCTCGCGAAGACGGAGACGCCGAAGACGCAGAATGTGATCGCGACGCCCGGCACGCCGGTGCAAGCGGTCACCACGTTCGCGCTCGCCGACGCGACCGTCGCGCCGTCGAGCGAGATCGTCTTCAAGTTCCCCGCGCGCGTCGCCTCGCCGACGGGTGATCAGTCGTGGGTCTCGATCTCCGCCGCGAACAGCAAGGACACGTCGTACATCTCGTGGTCGTTTGTCGGAGACAAGGCGAGCTCCGCCTCGCTCAAGGGACCGCCGAAGCCGGGCGACTACGAGGCGCGGCTCTACACGCACTACCCGACGCAATCGTACAACGTCGTGCATCGCATCCCGTTCAAGGTGGAGGCGCCCGCGGAGGCTCCGGACGTGCCGGCGGCGACTCGCGAACGGCTCTCGCTTGCGAGCACCTCCATCGCGGCGGGAGCGAAGATCGAGATCCTGTTCCCGGGGCCGATGATCGCGAAGCCCGGGGAGAAGTACTGGGTCACCGTCGTCAAGGCGGGCGCGGCCGACTCCGCGTACGACGCGTGGGAGTACGTCGTTCCAAACGCACGACGCGCGACGCTACCGGCCCCTGCGACGGCCGGCAGCTACGAGGTGCGGTTGCACGCGAACTATCCGGCCAAGACGACGAACGTGGTGTTCCGCGCGAAGCTCACCGTGGAGTGAGCGCCGCCTCGCTCACTTCGTGACGTTGAGCTGCCACTGCTGCGACACGCGCCACGCCCTCAGCGTGCGGCCGCCCTTCGCGAACGTGTACATCTTGCCCTTGTCGACGTCCTCGGTCTTTTTGGGCTCGCCGTACTTCGCCTTCAGCAGCTCGAACACCGCGTCGCCACCCGGCTCGTGGTTCGTGTGGTGCACGACGATGCGATAGCCGTCGCTCTTCGTCTCCTTCGCCATCCACCGCAGATCCACTTCGGTCTGCCACACGGTCCATTCGGTCGGCGGGTACACCAGCTCGTGCAGCGTTCCCATGTGGTGGATCGTCTTCTCGTTCTCCTTGCTGATCTGCTCGACGGTGCCGCCGACCATGCTCGGGGTCTCGATCGCGAAGCCGGGCTTGCTCGCATCGCCGATCAACTCGGCGACGGGGATGTACGGGCCGACCATCAGGTTCATGTAGTCCTTTCCGACGCGGGCGATCGCTCGCATCTTCGCCGCCGGATCGAAGTAGAAGCGCTCCGTGCTGTCGCCGTCCTTGACCTCGGTTGCAGTGCCGAACTTTCCGTCGAACACTTTCACGAGCTGCGCCGAGATTTCCGTTGATCCACCCGTCGGGAACGACAGGCCGATCGCGAACACTCTGCCGTCGCGTCCCATGTAGACCGTGTCGCTGTTCGGCGAGTACTCCTCGATCGTGCGCGACCACGCGGGGCACAGGCGAAGCTTCAGGTTCGAGTTCTCGAGCCGATACAGGCTGTCCTTCGCGTTCTCCTCGTACGCCTTCTTCAGTGTTGCGGACTCGCGCTCCCAGTCGCACAGCTTCGCGCCCCACGCCGCGTGCAGCTCGTCGAGCGTCGCGCCGAACAGAGGCTTGTCCTTCGCCATCGCGAGGTCGAAGCCCTTGCCGCCGAGCAGCACCTGTGGCGCCTCGTACTTCGAGAACGTGACGCGCTCGCCATCGCCGCGCTCCGGGATCCACGCGCGGACGCCCGCCTCCGGGTTGAACCAAAACATCGCGCCCTTCTCGAGCTTCACCGCGGGTCCCCACTGCTTCGTGAGGATCGGCTCGAGCTTCGTGCCGCGCGTTGTCACCGTGATCTTCTCGAGGTTCTCGGCGCGCGTGTACTGCAGATCGTACGAGACGTCCGCGTGCGTCTTGCTGCTCATGTAGCCGGAGTCTTCGCCGAGCGCCTTCTCGACCTCGGCCTTCTTCGTATCGAACGCGGCCTTCGCCACCTCCGGAGGCAGCGTGACCGTCGTTCCGGTAAACAACGACGTCACGTCCTTGTTTGTCGGGCGGTCGGACTTCTTCTTGGTCGTCTTGTCACCCTCGCCGCCGCCGTCCTTGGTACCGCAGGCAGCTACGAGGATCATCGTCAGGAACAAGGTGCGCACGTGCATGCCGCGCTGTAACGTGGCGGCGCGCCCCGGTCAATGCAGCACGACCCTGACATCACGGCCTACCTGTTCGAGCATGCCCGCGACATCATCCTCGTGATCGATGCCGACGACGGACGCATCGTCGATGTCAACGCGGCGGCCGAGCGCGCCTATGGCTACCGCCGAGACGAGCTACTCGCCATGACGATCTTCGATCTCCGTCCGGATCCCGGCATCGTCAGCCAGCAGATGCGGATCGCGGACACGCAGGGCATCTTGTTCGACACGCTCCACAAGCGCCGCGACGGATCGACGTTCCCCGTCGAGGTCTCCTCCCGCGGCGAGAACATGTCTGGGCGGCGTTGCTTGTTCTCGATCATCCGCGACATCTCGGACCGCAAGCGCTTCGAGTCCGAGCGCGAGGATCTGCTGTCGACCACGCAGCACGCGCTCTCCATGCGCGATGACTTCCTCGTGATCGCTTCCCACGAGCTGCGCGCTCCGCTCACGAACGTGAGCCTCCAGCTCCAGAACCTCCAGCGCCTTCTCGATCGCGGCGCAACGCGCGCGCATTTGCGCGTCCTCGCTGACGCCGCGGTCCGAGAGTCGGGGCGTCTCACCTCGCTGATCGACATGCTCCTCGATGCACAGGCGGCCAAGGGCGTCATCAGGCTCGATCTCGCGGACCTCGATCTCGCGGAGCTCGTCGCCGACGTCGCCGATCGCATGCGCCCGCGCGCCGAGGCTGCGGGTTCCGAGCTCGTCATCGACGTGTCGTCGGTCCGCGGCCGATGGGATCGCCTGCGCATGGACCAGGTGCTCACGAACCTCCTCCACAACGCGTTCAAGTTCGGCCGCGGTCGCCCTGTTCGCATGGCGGCAGGAGGCGACGCGACGAGCGCCCGCATCGAGGTGATGGACCACGGCATCGGTGTCTCCGAGGACGACATCGAGCGCATCTTCGGCAAATTCGAGCGCGCCGTGCCTTCACACTACGGTGGGCTCGGGCTCGGGCTGTTCATCGCGCGCCAGATCGTCGAGGCGCACAAGGGACGCCTCGAGGTCACGAGCGCGCCGGGCGTCGGCTCCACGTTCCGCGTGATGCTGCCGCTCGCCTGACGGCGTCGTCGTCGCGGGGCTATCGCTGCGGCCAACGCTGCATCGCGCGGAGCCCGGCGGCGCGTCCTGCCGCGTAGTCCTCCGCGAGCGCTCGCGGATCCCGCGTCGTGCGGCCCGTGCGCAGATGGCGCGACGGCACCACCTCGATGATCGTGCAGCCGGGCGGTGGGCGGCGCAGGAACGCGACCGAGCGCGCGTAGCGATCGCGGTACATGCGGAACGCGCGCGCGAGCCCCGGCTGCTTGCGAAACGCGAGCGACGCGAGGACGGACTCGACGCGCGACGGGCCGCCGAAACGCTCGGGTCGCGACCGGACCACGAGGATCGTGCGCGCGCCGCGGCGGTACGCTTCCTCGACGGGGATCGGCGCGCTCACACCTCCGTCGACGAAGCGCTTCCCGTCGATCTCGACGGTCTTGCGGAACAGCACGGGCACGGCGGACGACGCGCGCAGCACTTCGATCAGAGAGTCGCCGGTCGGCTCGAAGTAGGTCGGGTCGCCCGTGTCGACGGAGGTCGCGGCGACGACGAGCCTCGTCGTGTGCGCCGCGGCGGCGCGTGCGTCGAGCGGATCTTCGCGCGCGAACGCGTCCCACAAGTAGTCGATGTCGATCCAGTGACCGCCGCGGAAGAAGCGGCGCGGATCCACGAACTCCGTGCGCGACATCTGCGTCGTGTAACAGCGACGGTTGCGCCCGTGCTGGCCCGCGAGGTGCGAGGCGAGGTTGCACGCCCCGGCGGACGCGCCGATCGCGAGATCGAACGGGTGAAAGTCTCGCTCGAGGAACACGTCGAGCACCCCGGCGGCGTAGATGCCGCGCATCGCTCCCCCTTCGACGACGATCGCTTTCACGCGCTCACCGATCGTTCACACGAATTCCATCGACGGATCGTCGAGGCCGAGATAGCGAAGCGTCACGAGGTCTAGCGCGTAGTTCTGGTACAGGCGCCACGGGCGTTCGGTACCTTGCCGCGGCAGGTAGTCGAGAGCGCGCGTGACGTAGCCCGACGAGAAATCGAGGATCGGGAGCTCCTTCATGTTCGCCGGGCGGCGAGGGCGGCACGACGTGTGGTGGCGCTTGTCCATGAAGTTGATCAACCGGCACACGTATTCGCTCGTCAGGTCGGCCTTGAGCGTCCACGACGCGTTCGTGTAGCCGGAGGCGAACGCTAGGTTCGGCACGTCGCTGCACATCATGCCCTTGTAGACGAGGACCTCGGACGGAACGATCCGCTTGCCGTCGACGTCGAGCGACATGCCACCGAAGATCTGCAACACGAGCCCCGTCGCCGTGACGACGATGTCGGCGTCCAGATGTGCGCCCGAGCGCAGCGCGATACCGGTCGGCGTGAAGCTCGCGATGTGATCGGTGACGACGCTAGCGCTGCCCTCGCGGATCGCGGCGAACAGATCGTCGTCGGGGACGAGGCACAGCCGCTGATCCCACGGACTGTAGTTCGGCGTGAAGTGCGTCGCGTCGAATGACGGTCCGAGCGACTTCTTCACCTGGTTGATCAGGAACCGCTTCGCCCGCTTCGGGAAGCGCCGGCTGAACGCGAAGAACGCCATCCCGAACAGGACGTTCTTCCAGCGGGTGATGCCGTACGCGGCGCGCGGCGGGACCTTGCCGCGCATCATCTCGGCGATCGGATCTTTGCCGGGCACCGTGACGACGTACGTCGGCGATCGCTGCAGCATCGTGACGTGCGCGGCCTTTCGCGCGAGCTCCGGTACCAGCGTGACCGCAGTCGCGCCGCTGCCGATGACAACGACGCGCTTGTTCGCGTAGTCGAGATCGTCGGGCCAGAACTGCGGGTGCACGATCTGCCCGCGGAACTGCTCGCGGCCCTCGAGCTCCGGCGTGTAGCCCTTCGCGTAGTCGTAGTAGCCGACACAGAGGTAGAGGAAGCTGCAGGTGAGCGTGCGCTCGCCGGCTATGCGAAGCGTCCACCGGTGGTCCTTGCTCGACCACGTCGCGTGTTCGACGCGATGGCCGTAGCGGATCTTCTTGTCGATGCCGTACGCCTCGGCGGTCTCGCGTACGTACGAGAGGATCGACGGGCCGTCCGCGATCGCCTTCGGCGAGGACCACGGGCGGAACCGGTAGCCGAGCGTGTACATGTCCGAGTCCGAGCGGATACCGGGGTACTTGAACAGGTCCCACGTCCCGCCGAGTCGCTCGCGGCCCTCGAGCACGGCGTACGACTTCTTCGGGCACTTCGCCTGCACGTGATACGCGGCGCCGATTCCGGACAGCCCTGCACCGACGATGATGATGTCGAGGTGCTCCGGCGTGGTCATGCGCGGAGCATAATGCAGTGATGGCTTCGGAGGTGCACGACCTGTTCGAACGCGATGGATGCGTCGTCGTTCGCGATGTCGTCCCCGCCGCCGAGATCGTGGCGCTCCGAGACCTGTTCATGACGATCATTCCGGAGATCCCCTATCCGCCCGGCGCCGACGGCGTCGTGCGCGAGCTGACCGGGCTCGCGCGCGGCTATCCACCCGCGATGGCGGTCGCGACCGACGCCAGGTTCGGTGCGCTCGTCGCGGAGGTGCTCGGTGCGCGACGCGTGCAGCTACTGCAGGACTCGTGGCTCTACAAGCCACCGCACCACGGTGGCAGCGTGGAGCTCCATCAGGATCGTACGTACATCGGCTTCCTCGTCCCCGCGCGCGTGGCGACGCTGCGGATCGCGCTCGAGCGCGAGGACGAGACCAACGGTTGTATGCGCGCCGTCGACGGCAGCCATCGGTGGGGGGCGATCGGCGATGATCGCTCGCTCGTCGCCCAGAGCGTGACGTCGCTGGTTCCCACGCTGTCCGCTGATCAGCAGGCAAGCGTCGGGAACGCGCGGTCGCTTCCGCTCCAGCCCGGCGACGTCTCGATCCATCACTGCCTAACGTTGCACGGTAGCTCGCGCAACACGAGCGCTCGCCCGCGCCGCACGATCATCCTCCGCATGTTCGACGCCGCGTGCGTGATCGATCGCGCGCGCTTGCCCGCTGGTGCTGACGCGTTCTTCCCCGCGGATGAAGACGGACACCTCGACATCGCCGCGTTCCCTGTCGTTTGTGAGCCAGGACCTGGATAGAGTCGGTGCGATGCGAATCGCCATCGCCCTCGTGTTCGCCCTCGCGTGCAGCCGGCAGGACGGACGCGTGTTGGGTGACGTCGCCTCGTGCAACCTCGGCGCGGCCGGGAACTGCCGCGAGTACAACGCGAACAACCTGGCCGCCGGCAGCGACCACCTCGCCAAGCTCTGCGGGATCGCGAAGACAGCGACGTTCTCGATGGTCCCGTGCCCGACCGCCAACATGACGGGCCGGTGTACGCAGCAGGAACATACCGACGTCTACTATGCGAGCTTTCCGATCCCCGCGAACGAGTTAGAGATGGCCTGCACCACATCTGGCGGACGCTTCACGGCACCTTCGCGTCGCGACGGTGAGTAGTCGTAGCGTTCCCGACCGTTTGCCGACCGTGCCACGCGTCTACACGCAGCTCCATGTCCTGAACCGTTCGACGGGCGTGAACCATGGATCCCACCGTTGTACGTTCGATGACAGAAACGTCGCTCCTCGGCAGATGACATCGGCTCGTGCGTGTTGACGGCGCGCGCCTTTCGCGTTTTCGTAGACCGCTGATGAGGGTGCTTCTCGACCAGCCCGAAGGTTGGCGCGTCGATCGCAAAGACGATTGGACCCTCTTCTCGTCACCCGACAAGAAGCTTCACGCGATGGCGACGCCACTCTCCACGCCGTCCGGGCTCGACCCGCGCAAGGTGTTCGAGCGCGACGTCGCGCCGGGGTTGCGCGTCGAGTACCTCGGCGCCGACGAGACGAAGCACACGCGCAGCGGCTGGGCGATGACGGTCACGAACCTTCGCATCGTCGACGCGAACGGCGAAGAGCGCGAGCGGCGTGTCGGCGCGCTCTATCACATGTTGATGTACGTCGGCGCTGTGGTCGTGCGCGTGACGGGAACGCCGTCGAGCACGGTCATCGTCGAGCGTGGCAACGAGATCGCCGCATTGCTCGCGTCTGCACGCCCGCATCTGTGGAGCTCGACGTCACCATCGTGTGTCGCCGAGCTATTCGTGGAGGATCCGTGATCCCGATCCCGTCGGGATGGACGCTCGAGCATCTTCCCGAGGCGATCATGCTCGTGCACCCGCGCGGTAAAGACGTCGCGCGCATCCACTACAAGGAGCGGGCGGGGCGCCCTCGACGGATCGATCTCCTCGCTCGCGAGATCGTGAGCGGATGGCCGAATCTGTCCGTGAATTCGTTCGGCGCGGTCGATCGGTTTGTCACCAACGAAGGCGAGGTTGCCGCGCTCGTTGGCGGATCGGGGACGCTCGGCAACCGCCCGATCCAGCTCGAGCTCGGCTTCGTGCTCACCGATGACTTCTACACGTCGTCGATGGCGACGACCTTCGATCCATCGATCGCGGTCGAGGTGCACGGTGCCCTTCGCGAGGCCATGCAGCACGACAGCCTCGTACTCGGGTTGCGCCGGCGTCGCTTCCAGTACCTGCCGCCCGTTGGATGGCAGCCGATTCGCCGCAGCCTCATGGTCGAGTGGATCCCACCCGACTACCCCGCGCACGAGACGAGCATCGTCGTTTACCCCGCAAGTCCGGTCTCGATCGGTCGCGCCTCGTTCGACGGCGTCCACACCTACCTCGAGGGTATGGGGTCGAGCGTGATCTCGGTCAGCCCGGTCGAGAAAGGAACGAGCGCCAGGGGCGTCACGTTCGAGCAGCAAGATGTCGTTTTTCAGCGACCCAAGCAGCCCATCCGGAAGACTCGCTTCGTGGTGATGGGTGACATGCAGTATCAGTATCTACTGGAACTTCGAATAGTTACCGCGACGGATGCCGACGGCGACAAGGCGGTGCTGCGTACCCTCGTGGACTCGGTCGTTCCGTTCTCCCCCATCGTGACATCCGCGATCCAGCACTGGATCGATTGAGCTCACAAAGATGATTTCGTCAGGGGAGTTTCGTTCTCTGGCTCGCGTAGAATGACGGTAACCCCAACTTTCGGAACGAAGGAGTAACCCATGGGTGGTGGTGGTGGACATCATGATCCGGTTTCGGACGCAGTTCATGGCACCCACGCTGGGCACTCCGTGGCGGAGCTCGCTCACGGCGGCCTCGAACTAGCACACGTCGGCCACGGTACTGGCCTGATGAACGGCCTGGGCGTCGGCCTGGGCGTGCTCGGCCTACCGCTCGCCGGCTGGACAATGGCCGAGGGCGTCCACAACATCGCGGAAGGTCGTACGTCGCAAGGCGTCCTCGATCTCGCGTCGGGTGGCCTCGGTGCGCTCTCGAGTACTGCGGGCATCGCCGCTGGTATGGGAATGGCGGGTAGTGGTGGCATCCTAGGAGGACTCGCGATGGCAGCACCGCCCCTCGCGATCGCCGCGGGTCTGGCGGGTCTCGGCGCGTACGGCAACCAGTACGCAGAAGATCACGGCTGGTATGGCGAGAACGACGACGGCACGAACGCGTCGTTCCTCGGCGGCATCGGCAACCGCGCGGGCACGGGCTACGACATCGGTAGCTCGATCGGCACTGGCCTCCTCGGCGACAACATGATCGGTCGCGGCCTCGGGACGGGCCTCGGCGTGATCGGTGGTGGTATCGGTGGTGCGGTCGGCACGGTGATGAACGCGGGCGCCGCGATCGGCGGCGGCATCGCACGTGGCTTCAACGCGATCACCGATTGGTGATCCGTCGCGGTAGTGTAGGGCGGTGACGACTTCACCACCCAAACGTCCCAAGCATCCGCTGCTCCGGGCGACGGCTGGCGTGGCACCATTATTCGGGTTGCTCATCACGACCGCGGTCGTGTTGGGATACCTGGATCATCGCCGTGCGATTCCCGGCCTCGTCGTCGGGATTCTCGTTGGCTACGTCGTGGCGAGTGGTGCATTGGTGTTGCTCTATGCGCTCCGGACGCGCGAAGCGCTCGCCACCAAGACCGCACTCGGTGTCGTCGTCGGCTCTGCGACCGGTCTGTTCTTCGTGATCGCCGTAGTGCTGCTCTACGGGCAGCCCGTGTGGATCTCGTGGTGGCCATCACTGTCCGACTCGATCTGGTGGGAGCGAGTGTTCTTCTCGTTCCGCTTCGCCGCGTACTTCATCGCCCTCGTCGTCGCGTACACGACCTTGCGCAAGAAGAAGCAAGCGCCGGAGCGCCTCCTGCTCGTTCCCGTGATGATGGTGCTCGTTAGCTACGACATCATCGTCGGGCTCCACGCCCCCGCGAAGTTCTGGGTGGGGACGTTCGTCGCGCTGCCATTGCTCGCGCTCGGCGTCGCCGCTGCGGCGGGGCTCGGCGCGGTCGTCTCGCGGTTGCTCCTGCGCACGGAGACTGTCGTCGATAGCGCGCACGACGAACATCTACGGTGGCTGCGTCGTTGCATCCTGCTGGCGTCGCTCGCGTCGCTCGCGTTGCTCGGTGCCGCCGTTGGTGTCTTCGCCTCGGTGGGCGACGTCGCCGACTGGAAGGTGCACGCGCACGGAGTCTGGAAGATCTGGCTCGGTGTCGGCGGCGGCCTCCTCGTCCTCGCGTGCATCGCGTCGCTTCAACCGGCGACGCCGGGTCGCGTCGCGGGCTCGGGGATCCTCGCGCTCCTCGCGTTGGCCGTGATCACGTTCGTCGCGATCCTCCCGATGACGGCGCATTCCGAGTCGTTCGGCATCGGCGGCTATGCGCTTGGCGGCTTCGCAGGTGGAATCGCCGGGCCACTGTTCGCCGCGATCGCGGTGCTGAACAGGCTCGTCGAGAAACCGAAGAGTTAGGACTTCGCGACGACGCTCACAGCGTCCTCGATCCATCGCCGCAGTACGGCAGGATCGACGATCACGTAGTGCCATAGCTTCCCGTGCTTCTCTTTGACGATGCGCGGCTCGACGACGAGCTCGTCGCCGATCACGCGGACCTTCGAGTCTGGGAGCTTCGCCGTCAGGTTGTCGGCGAGGTGCTTCGGCCCCACGACTCGGATCTGCATCGCGTACACGAGGGACTCGAAGCCGAAGCGCACGGTCACACCGACGCTCCCGATCCGGCCGCGGAGCTCGCCGTAGGTCTCGGACGGCACGAAGACGAGTCCGAGCTCTTTGCCGACGACCTGGAACGCTTCGTTCTGCTTCGCGATCGTCGGTGCGCTCGCGGCGAGATCGGACTTCGCACTCCGCAGCAACACGCCGACGATCCCCACCACGACGACCAGCGAGCCGACAATGGCGAGCGCGGCCGTCACTGCGCGGGCGCTCCGCCCTGCGCCTTGAGCTGCGCGGCGTATTCAGCGGTGATCTTCTCGATGTCGCTGCCCTTCGCGCCGTCGATGACCTTCTGGAAGATCGGCACGAATCCACGCGCCTGCATCACCACCATCTTGAACACCTGGTCGAACGCGTTCGCGCTGATCGGCTCCTGCGGGAAGACCGGCACGGAGAGCCGGCAGAAGATCCGGTTTCGCGAGTGGTCGTACGAGAACCCCCCGACCTCGGCCACCGTGTTGAGACGAACGATCGCGGTCTCGAGATCGGAGACGCGCTCCGGCGGGATGTTCTCGATCATGATCTGGATGAACGTGAACACCGGGAACTGGGTCTCCCATTTCACGTAGATGCTGCCGGGCAACGGCGGTGCGTTGACCGTGAGCTCGACGATCCGGAGGTTGCGGTCGATATTGCACCGCACCTGGTTGGACTCCAAAAACGACGCGAATTGCTCGAAAGTCCCGAAGCGATCCATACGCCGGACTGTATCGGGATTTCTCGTGCCGTAACATAGGCCCGGCATGGTCGACCTACAGCCACTCGCGACCACGGGGACCGAGGTCCTCATCGGCGACGAGCTCGCGACGAGCTGGACCGGCAACTTCCGCGAGGACTCGAGCATCGACTATGGCCGCGTGGTCCAGAAGCGTCCGGTCGCGCTCCTCCGTCCTCGCGATCGCGAGCAGCTCGCCGCGTGTATGCGTCACCTGTTCGCGACACGCACGCCGTACACGACGCGCGGCGCCGCGCACAGCTCCGGCGGACAGGCGCTGATCGACGGGGGTGTGGTCATCGACATGCGTCACCTCGCACGCGTCGTCGACGACGATCCCGCCGGCGAGACCGTGACCGTCGAGGGTGGGGCGTGGTGGCTCGCGGTCGTCGAGCATCTGTACCGGCAAGGGCGCCGCCCGATGTCGGTGACCGCGAACCTGCGCTCGAGTATTGCGGGCACGCTCGCCGTGGGCGGCTTCGGTGACTCCGCGCACCTGCATGGCCTTCAGATCGGTCACGTCGTACGGATGACGGTGTGTACACCCGACGGCGAGCTCCATCGCGTGGGGCCCGGCGACGAGCTGTTCGGCTGGACGCTCGCGGGGCGCGGGCAGCTCGGCGTGATCGTCGACGCGACGCTGCGCACGATCCGGCGTCCATGGTGGATGGTCGTTCGCAAGGTGAGCTGGGGCTCGCTCGCCGACTACGTGCGCGACGCCGAGGTCATCACCTCGCGCGAGCTCTACGACTTTTCTCGCGCGCGCATCGAGGTACAGGGCGCACGTACGGTGATCAGCGCCGTCGTCGGCCGCAGTGCGAGCAGTGCCGACGCAGATCCACGCATCGGAGAGCTCCACCCCGAGATGGTGCAACCGCCGGGCTTTATCGACCTGTATCGGTTGCTCGTCGCCGAGAAATCCGACGACAAGCTCGCGTGCCCGGCGCTCGAGTTCGTGCTGCCGATGGAGAGCGCGGTCGACGCGTGGGCCGAGCTCCAGCCGATGGTCGCCGCAGCGGGGATCCCCGCGCTTCAGAAGGACGGTCACTCCGTGATGATCGTCGCGCGCGAACCGGGGCTCCCTCTCGCGCCGCTGCCGGCGGACACGTCGATGATGATCGCGCTGCGGCCGAAGCTCCCCGTCGAGGCGGCACCCGCGCTATTGCCCTCGCTCCGCGCGATCGGGCATCGCGCCATGGAGCTCGGCGCGAAGATGTACCTGATGTCGATCGAGCTCGACGATCCGCAGTTCGCGGAGCGCCAGTTCGGCGAGCACCTCGCGAAGCTGCGTGCGTTGAAGGCGCGCTTCGATCCTCACGGCATCCTCAACCCCGGGCTCCTCTGAGCTACGCTGGAGACGCATGAAGCGCGACGCGCTCGCTCGCTTTCTCGCGCCGATGAGCCCCGAGGCGTTCCTCGCCACGTATTGGCTCCAGCGCTCCGTTCACATTCCCGGGACCGCGGCCAAGGTCGGCGACTTGTTCTCGGTCGACGCATTTCACGCCGCGGTGACGGCAGCGGCACGACGGCCCGACGCGGGGCCGGCAGGGTTCGACGTACGCGCGGGTGCCATGCGCAAGATCGACGCGTCCGCGATCGGCACCGAGCTCGCCGCGGGCCAGACGATCTGCGTGTCGGGGATCGATCTCGGCAACCCGGCGCTCGCTCAGCTGGCGCGCGATCTCAAGCGCGAGCTCGCGTTTCCGGGGCGCGTCGGCGTGCATGCGTACCTGTCGCCGCGCGGCAGCGGGTTTTCGTTCACGCACTTCGACGCGCGCGTCGCGACGACGCTGCAGATCGCGGGTCGCAAGAAGTGGAAGTACGCGCTGACGACGAGCCTTCCGTGGCCGCACCACAACGTACGCATCGCACCGGACGGCAGCCTCGATTGGCACACGCCGCCGTCGCCGTGGGAGCAACGTGCGAACCTCCCCGGCACGCTCGACATGATCGAGGTTGTCCTCGAGCCCGGCCACGTGTTGTGTCTCCCACCCGGAACGTTTCACGCCGCCGAGGCCGTCGACGACATCTCGCTGTCGATCAACGTCAACTTCAACTACAGCGGATTCTTCGAGCTGATCTTCCCGTACCTGCGCGAGACGCTCGCTGCGTCGTCGTCGTGGCGCGAACCGCCACCGGGCGCGCTCGACCCAGCGATCGCCGTCGAGGCGTTTCCCGCGACGCAGGCGGAGTTCTTCGCCGCGCGCATCGCGGAGCTACACGAGGCGGTCGACTCGCTCGCCGAAGCGGGGCCGATGTTGTGGCACCAGGCGATGCACGCGCTCGCGCCGCGCCCCGTGTCGTCGGTCGTCGTGATCGAGCCGACCGATCGCATCGATGTCGCGAGCGTGTCGTATCTACCGGCGTCCGCGACGAACGGTTTCCTCGTGACCGCGCGCGGCCCGATCGCGATTACCGCGCCGGCGGTCGCATTCGCGAAGGAGCTCGTGCAACACCAGCACTTCGTGGCCGAAGAAGCGCTCGCGTGGAGCGGCGGCGAGCCGTATCGGTGGGTCGAGCTGCATTCGATGCTCACGACGCTCGTCGCCCGCGGTGTGTTGTGGAAGGCGACCTGAGGGTTGCCGGCGACCTTCACGACCGACCGCGTCCTGCGCGTGGGTGATTTTATCGTGGGCCCGACAACACTCGGCGCTCGCAAAGGACATCCATCGCCTCGATCGGCGCACACGCGAACACGCTCGGGGAGGATCACCGACCCGGTCCGTAGTAGCTTCGAGGCGATGTCGTCGAGAATCTGGCTCTGTTGCGCTCTGCTCCTCGTCGGGTGCGGCCAGGATGCGGCGCCCGACCCGATGGAGCCGCCGATCGGGACAGACCCGACGCGCGAGCCGCCCGCGAACACGGTCGGCAGCTTCCGGATCCAGATCCCCGAGACGACGCTCGCGCCCGGTCAGGAGATCGAGCCGTGCTGGATCTTCCCGCTCGAGCTCGTCGGTCCGTCGCACTTCGTCGGCGGCGCCGTTCTGCGGACGGGACCCGGCATGCACCACGGAAACATCACCACGCGGCCGAAGTCCGGCGAGGGCATCCGCCGGTGTCCGAACGACAACACCGATCCGGCGACCGACGTGACGATGGGCGGCAACGTGCTGTTCGGTTCGTCGACGCAAGTCTCCGGCGAGGAGTGGTACCGGTTCGCGGACGGCGAGGCGTACCGGGTTCTCGACACGTTCGAGATCGTGGCGCGCATGCACTTCCTCAATCCGAGCGACCAGGAGCTCGTGGTGTCGCCCTCGTATGAGTGGTTCACCATCGACGAGACCAAGCTCGTGCGCGAGATCGGCGCCTTCATCTGGATGTACCAGAACTTCACGATCCCGCCGCTGTCGACGAAGACCGTGACGGCAGACTGCGTGCTCCCGGGCGAGCATCCGATGCACGTCGTGTCCTTGCTCCCGCACATGCACAAGCTCGGCAAGTCACTCGACGCGAACTACGTCGGTGGACCGTTCGATGGTCAGGCGTTCCTCGACTCGCAGGGCTACGATCCCGACAACGGCGTGCTCACGTTCTACGATCCGCCGGTGGACCTGACGGAAGCGACGGGAATCAAGTTCTCGTGCACCTGGGAGAACACGTTCAACCGCACGATCCGCGAGGGCATCGGCGACAACGAGATGTGCATGATCTTCGGCTACGCGTGGCCTGTCGACAAGGCGTACACCGCGTACGCGGCCGATGACAATTGCGTGATGTTCGCGACGCCGCCACCCGGTAGCTGACACGCGCTATCGCTGGTACACAACGGGCGTTGGACCCGATCGACCAGGAGCTCGCAGTGCTCGGCGCGGTACTGGTCGAGGAGCGCGTGCTCCGGCGCGTGATCAAGCAGCATCGCAAGGTGCGCGGCTTTGGCCTGCAAGTACCACACGAGCAGTGCTACACGCTCCCGCGTGCCGCGCTAGCGAAGCTGCTGGAGCCCGACGACACGAAGGTCGCTCTCGACGAGCTACCCGAGCGTGTGCTGATCGCGAGCGGTGATCGCGACGCGATCGTCGAGGGGAAGCCGGCCGAAACGTCGCTCTTGTGGCGACACCTGTTTCACGCGCGCGTTCACCAGGCGTTCGAGGAGCTGTTGGAGAAGAAGCAGCTCGCGATCCCAGCGATCCGCCAGCGGATCCATCGCGTCGGCCAGACCGAGTTCGACGAGATCCGGTCCGTGTTGCGCCAGGAGGATCTGCTCCTGCCGCCGACGGACGACTCCAGCACGTACGTCGAGTTCGTCGCGCTCTATCTCGAGCTCGTTCACTTTGCACCGCACGCCGTTGCACGCACGTTCCCTGCGGTGTTCGATCGGAAGGCGATCGACGAGACGATCGCGCTCGACGTCGATCCGATCGCGCTCCTCGCCGCGACGCGTCCTCCGCGCGCACCGGTGAAGCCACTTGTCGTGGCGCACGAAGCACCACCCGTCACCGAGGAGCCCGAGGTCACCACACCGCTCGCGCGCCCGCTCGCACAGAAGTCGAGCAAGAAAGGAAACCACGCTCGCGCGGCCATCCTCTATGCGAGAGCCGGAGACGAACACGGCGCATCGCAGGAGCTCGACACGATCATCGCGCAGCTCGCGCGGGTACTCGCCACCGAGGCAAAGCCCGAGTGGACGCGGGCGTTGCTGCCGGTCGCGATCTTCGCGGCGCGCCAGCGGTCGACGCGCTTCAACCCGGGCGCGCGCTTGCTCCACGATCTGCAGAAGGCGGGAATGGTCTCCGAGCACGACGTCAAGGCCGTCGACGTGTTCGGCTGGGCGCTGTCGCGCGGCAAGCAGCCGCTCGTACGTTCGCTGCCGGCGACGCGCGAGGTCCGCATCGCGAAGCACGTACACGCTGCGGCGGCCAAGCCCGTCGCGTGCGAGCTCGCATCTCCCGAGGATCACGCGCAGCTCGCGTCGGCGCTGCACGGCATCGCGGCGGCGGCGGACGAACAGCTGCGCGCGACGCTGCGGCCGCAGATCGAGGCCGCGCTCGACGCTGTCGACGTCCATCCCCACAGCCTCCCCGAGCGTGTCGGCGAGAAGAAGCTCGTCGACGAGCTGCTGGATCGCGCGGTCACGCTCGGGCGGTTCACGCTCGGTGATCTTCGCGACGCGATCTCGCGTAGCGATCTCAAGCTGCCCGACCTCGCGTTGTCCGACCTCGGGCGTGGCGATCAGTTGCTGCGCGCGGACAAGCTGCTCTCGACGTCGCTCGACGGCGTCTATCGCCGCGGCGAGGTCTACATGCGCGCGCTGCAGAAGATCTCCTCGGTCCTGTTCGGCACACCCGTCGGACGCTTCTTCACGCTGTACTTGATGCTGCCGCTGCTCGGCTCGTTCGCGATCGTCGAGGGTCTCCAGCACATGGTCGGCCCGGTGTGGAAGCTCTTCACCGGCGTCATGCCCGTGATCGCTACGAATGTCACGTTGCTCGCCGGCGCGGGGTTCCTGTTCTTGTTGATCCACCTGGCGCTGTTCCGCCGCGCGATGTCTCTCCTCGCGCGCGGGTTGTGGCGGATCATACGGCTCGTCCTGTTCGACGCACCGGTCGCGATCCTTCGCATGCGCGCCGTCCAGTGGTTCATGGCGAGCCGCTTCGTGGGTTGGATCGTCAAGCCCGCGGTGCCGGCGGCGATCGTGCTGCTCTCGACGTTCGACGTGATCGAGCCTCTACGCTGGTTCATCGTCGGCGGATCGTTCCTCGTCGCGGCGATCGTGATCAGCTCGCGCTTCGGCCGTCGCGCCGAGGAGGTCACGATCGACTGGCTCGTGCGTTCGAGCCGGCAGGTGACGAGTCACATCGTGCCCGGCCTCGTGAAGTGGACGCTCGAGCTGTTCGCGCGCATGGTCGAGTCGCTCGATCGCTTCTTGTATCGCGTCGACGAGTGGCTGCGGTTTCGCACCGGGCAGTCGTGGATGAAGCTCGTGTTCAAGGGCGTGTTCGGCACGCTGTGGTTCGTGATCACGTACATCATCCGCCTGTACGTGAACCTGTTCGTCGAGCCGACGACGAACCCCGTCAAGCACTTCCCTGTCGTCACGGTCGCCGCAAAGCTGATCATTCCGTTCATTCCCTCGATGCTCGAGGGCATCACGAACGTGACGTCCGTGTTCCTCGGTCAGCAGCTCGCCGCAGGATTTGCCGCGTTCACCGTGCTCGTGCTCCCCGGCCTCGCAGGCTTCCTCGTGTGGGAGCTCAAGGAGAACTGGCGGCTGTACCGGCGCACGCGCTCGAAAACGTTGCGGCCGCTCGCGATCGGTCACCACGGCGAGTCGATGGTGCGCCTCCTACGACCGGGCTTTCACTCCGGCACGATCCCGAAGCTGTTCACGAAGCTCCGCCGTGCCGCTTGGCGGGACGACTCTGCCGCCGCGGCGCGGGCCACCGAGGGGCTACATCACGTCGAGGAGGCCGTCGTCACGTTCGTCGATCGCCAGCTCGTGTCGATGCTCAACGAGAGTGTCGCGTTCCGCGCGACCGACGTCGCCTCGGGACACGTCGAGATCGGATCGAACCGCGTCCAGATCGAACTGCGATGTCCGAGCGTGTCGCCGGATGCAGCGACGATCCGCTTCGAGCTGCAATCCGGCTGGCTCGTCGCGAGCCTGCGGTCGCTCGGATGGGTCGCGCAGCTCGCACCGGAGCAACGCGACATCTTCGAGATCGCCCTCGCCGGGTTCTACAAGCTGTCCGCGATCGATCTCGTGCGCGAGCAGCTCGAACACGCGCTGGTCGAAGGACCCGGTCAAACTGCTCCGCCGTACGACGTCTCGGACGAAGGCATCGTGGTGTGGCCCGGCAACGCGTTCGACACCGAGATCGTGTACACGCTCCGGTCGTCGCGGCTCGCCCCCACGGTCCGCGGCGCGAGCTACGACGGGCCCCTGATCGACCTCGCACGCCGCCATGCGTTGTATGGTCGCGAGCCTTTGTACTGGGCGAAGTGGTCGACCACGTGGCAACAGATCGCCCGCTCCGAAGCGCCCTCGAAGGTGATCGTCGGTCCGAGCCTTCTGCCGACCGCACCAAGTAACTGACATCGCGGGCGAAAAAGACCGACTTCGGCAGGAAGCAGACCCGGGGTCCGAGCGTAAAATCGCGACCATGGGATTCGGCGAGCTTTTTCACAACTACCACGGGTGGGGTGCGCAGGGCTCCGATGGCAAGGCGAGCGGTCCGTTCGCGTATGCGGGCTCGGAGCAGAACGCCGCCGGTGACACGCACGGCTATTCCGTCGGCGCGGGCCTCCTCTCCGGACCCCTCGGTGGTGGTGCCCGCGCGGATGTCCTCGCAGCGCGTGGTCACCTCGGCGGCTGGCGCGACGAGTCCGGCAAGACGAACTACGGCATCGAGGGCGATGCAGCCCTCGCGCGCTTCGGTATGGAGCGCGGCGGCGCGCTCGGCCCGTTCGGCTTCGACGTCGGCGTGCTCACCGCGAACGCAGGCGCGAAGGTCAACGACGAGACCGCCTCGATCGGTGCGCAGGCCAACATCATCGAAGGTTCCGTGTCGGCGGGTACCGACGAGCACAACGCGCGCTTCGGCATGTCGCTTGGCGTCGGTCTCGCGGGTCGCGCGCACTACGGCGATGCTGACGGCGACGGTGTTCGCGAGCTCGGCTTCGGCGCGGACTTCGGTCCGTTCTCGTTCGACGTGAAGTCAGAGCTCCTCGGCCACGCGTGGAACGGCATCTCGGCGGCGGGTTCGGCGATCGGCAGCGCCGCTTCGTCAGCGTGGAACTCGGTCACCGACTGGTGATCTAGAGCCAGTGATCGAAGACGCTGCTGACCATCGCGGTGCGCGGTGCGGGCAGCGGCTCGATGGAGTCGCACAGTTTTGTGAGCTCGACGGAGAGCGAGCCGAGCGTCGCCTCGGTGGCGTCGCCGAACACGCAGTAGTAGTGGAACGCGGAGCGCAGGAGCACGACCCGACGAATCAACGTGCCGCGCTCGTTCTTGATGCGAAACGCCCACTGCCGACCGACGAGCGGGCCGTGCACCAGATCGATCGGCGCCTCCACCTCGTCGAGCACGGCGGCGGGGAGCGGTGGGCCGATCGGCAGCGCGTCGAGCTCGAGGCGCTGATCGTTGTGATGCGGCAGCGCCGGATACACGGTGATGAGCCGCGAGTCGTCGGGATAGCCCGGCGGAAACCAGCACGCGGCGAGTGGGAGCGGCGCGTAGCTCGACCACCCCATCGGCGGGTCGTAGTGAAACCGACGGCGACGCGGATGGCCGAGGAGCAGCCGATCGCGACACGCGAGCTGCTCGACGGTCTTGGACAGCGCGTCGAACTGCGCTGGATCGCGCGCCGAGCCGGTGAGCTTCGCGTACCAGTCGTCACCGAACACGAGCGCGAGCACGCGATGCGTCGGATTGCCGGAGCGCACGCCGGACACGGCCGCGAGCGCACCGTATTCGCCCTCGTCGGTGATGATGCGCTTGATCTTTGGCGCGTCGTGCATGATCGCGGATGGCGCGGGACGCCTGTCGAGGAGCGCGCGCAAGGGACGGATCGGCGTGATGCGCTCGCGATACTTGATCACGCCCGCTGGGGGACCGAGCGGATGCACCAGCACGACGGCCTCGTCGGTGACCGACCAGGTCCACCCATCGAGGCGCGTGATCACGGCGGTGTGGACTCGCGAAGACGCGCGGCCTCGTGAGCCACGTACTCGAGTACGCGATCGAGGTGCTCGAACGAGACTCCGTCGAGCGGCAGCACCGCGCGCAGGACGTACACGCCCTCGGAGATCGCGATCGCGCCGATCGCGAGCGTCATGTTGTGCACGAGCACCACGCGCTCCGGCACTTTCTCGACGGGGACGATATCGGACATCACGATCACGTGCGGTTGTCCGAACGCTTGCGCAAGCTCGATGCGCTGGCGCTGCACTACGTCGTCGACGCCGTTCTTCGCCTTGAACTTCCAGCCGAGCCCGATCCATGCAGGCTCGTCGACCGCGAGCAGAAACTTCTCGCGCAGGTGGCTCTTCGTTTGTTCCCAGGTTGCCATCGCACTCTCCTACTGGATCCCGTGGTCGGCGAGATAGCGCTGGATCTCGCCGACCTCGCGCTTGTCATACGTCTTGAAGATCGGCAGCCTTCCGTGCTTCCAGCGCAAGCTGACCACTCTGGCGAAGCGAAGTCCACCCATGCCATCGGTCCAGTCGATCTGGACCTGCGGACGGATCTCGGACGCCGCCGCGATCGCGGTCTCGCCATCGCGGAGGGTGCCCTTCGAGAGCGTGAGCGTCGTGGTCGTGGGTGGCCGGCGCTTCTTGAAGACGAGGATGGCGACGAGCACGAAGAGCGTGCCTAGCCCGAGGAGGACGGCGCCGGCCGCGAGGTGGGTCAGCACCATCTGGACCACACCGTTGATCACCATCATCGCGGCGAGGCCCGCCGCGATCAACGCGAACAACCCCGCACGGGAGCGATCCGTGCGCGCGAACCGCATTTCTCCATCGAGGACTTCGATCGCGTATGGATGATTGTTTCGGAGCGCCTTCGCCACGACGGCGATGATACCTCCAGAACTGCTACGATACGTCCGCGATGCCCGACCGTCCGCCCATCCCGATCTTTGTCCCGTGGATTGTCATCTTCGTCGGGCTGATGTTCGTGGTCGTCGGCGCGGTGAAACCGGAGTTTCTCTGGGAGATGGGCAAGGTGAAGACGGGACGCGAAGCGATCGGTGACACTGCGCTCTCCGCGATCTTCATCGGTTTCGGCGCGCTGTTTTCGGGCCTCGGCGGATTCCTGCTGACTAAACGTCGCTGATGCTTCCACCTCTGTTTCAAGCGTGGCTCGAGCACGCGCTCGGCTCGACGATTCCGAGCGAGCCACGCTCGACCTGCGATAGCTGTGCGATGGTTGCCGCGCCGGGTCGCGAGACACCGACCATTCCGTTCCGCGCCGACACGAAGTGCTGCACCTATCAGCCCACGCTCGCGAACTTCCAGGTCGGTGGCGTGTTGCGAGGCGCCGAGCATGATCGGTCGCTCGCGTGGGCGAACGACATGCTCGAGATGCGAATCGCGAAGCGCGTCGGTGTCACGCCGATGACGATCTCGGCCGATCCGCTCGCGTCGCTGATCTACGAACGCATCATCGAGCCGTCGCATCCCGCGTTCGGCCGGGTGAAGGATGTCCGCTGTCCGTTCTACGTCACGCAGGGCGGACGCTGCGGCGTGTGGCGTCATCGCAATGCGGTCTGTTCGACGTGGTTCTGCCGCTTCGATCGCGGGACACGCAGCAAGGTCTTTTGGCGCGCGACGCAGGGGCTCCTGCGCGGGCTCGAGCGCACGGTCACGATGCACGCTCTGATCTCGCTCGACATCGGTGGGGCCGCGCTCGAGGCGATGTTGCTCCACGACCAGCGGCCCGACGGTCGCGTCAACGACACTGTCGTCCCGGCCGATCCGAAGACGTACGCGCGGATGTGGGGCGCGTGGCAGGGGCGCGAGCGCGAGCTCTACGTGCGCGCGTACGAGATCGCGAGCGCACTCTCGGGCGAAGACGTGGTCCGCATCGGGGGCGCGGAGCTCGGCGCATTGATCCAAGTCGTCGCGAGCGCGCTCGGCCGACTGCAGGACGACACGCTGCCCGAGCGCGTGACATCGAATCGCGCGGCGCTCTACCAGATCAACGGATCGAAGGTGCGGTCCGCTCCGCAGGGGCTCGGCTACGATCCGTTCGATCTCGATCGCGATCTGTTCGAGCGCGCGCTCGGTTGGCGCGGTCAGCCCGTCGCGGATCTCGTGGCCGGCGAGGGGCAACCCGCGGTCGACGAGCCGACGCTGCGCCGCATGCTCGACTACGGTGTACTCGTTCCCGGTGGGGACTCGTGATCCACCTCGTGTTCGTGCCGCCTCCGACACTCGCGATCGCGCGCGTGACGATCACCGAGCCCACCGGCGAGGGAGCCGGGCTGGAGAAGGTCGCGCACGCGGGTGCGGGGGTGCGCAAGGTGTCTACGCTCGCGACGCGCACCGCCACCGGGTGGCCGCTCGAGGTCGTGGTGTTCGCCGCCGACTCCGCGTTCCGCGTGGTCGCCGCGATCCGCGTCTTCGATCGCGTGGGCGTCGTCGTGATCGATGATCTTCCGGCTCCAGCGGACACGTGGCACGTCGACGTACGCACTGCGCTCGAGGCGATCCAGGTGCGCTTCGACAACGACCCGCCGCTCGCGATCCGTGACTGGTGGGCGGGATGACGCGGGTCGCGCTCGTCCCGGAAGCGCACGTGGAGTCGAGGTTCGCCGCCGTCGCGACACGCGCCGGTCGCGTCCGTCCCGATAGCTCGCTGCCGATCTCGCTGTTCGTCGAGCCGGAGCTCCTCGGTGCGCTGCAGGATCTCGCGACTCCGCTCTGCGAAGCGTGGCGCCGCATGGCGAGCGCGTCGTTGAGTCGAGGTCGCATGCCGGACGCGACCATGCTCGTCGACGTGCTCGACGCGCTCGGCCGCGAGCTGTGGGCGGCCTCGGCGATCTTGCAGGGGCGGACCGAGCTCGCGCGCCCGTTTCGGCTCGTACCGACGTCGCCGATCCAGTCCGCGCAGGTCCGCTTCCCGCTCGACGCGATCTCGTTCTTTGGCGACCGCGAACCAGCGCACCTCCGGCAGCCGCCGATCCGCGTCGACCTCGCGCAGACACGTGACGCCATGTTCGCGTTGCTGCCGCGGCTCGCGAACGGCATCGAGAGCGACGAGCTCGCGCAGCTCACCTCGCAGCTCCCGGGGCCGCTGCAGGAGGTGCTGCACCGCCTGCGCTTCGCCTCGCTGCTCGGTCCGGCGCCCGCGCCCGTCGTGCGCGAGGTGGCGCGCGACGCGGTGATTCACCTCGGCCACGCGACGCTGCTCGCGAACCTCGACGGCGCGCACGTGCTCGTCGACCCGTGGTTGCCGACGCCGAGCGCCGGCGACACGACGCGCCCGTGGACGACCGCCGAGTTGCCACCGATCGCGGCAGTGCTGATGACGCATCATCACTGGGATCACGTCAACGTCGACACGTTGATCCGCCTCGACCGCGCGGTCCCGCTGTACGTGCCGCGCCAGCGCGAGGACGCGGTAGTGCGGCCGCAAACCGTCGCGCTGCTCCAGTACCTCGGGTTCCGCGACGTGCGCGAGCTCGTCGCCGGCGATCGCATCCCGCTCGGCGCGAACGCCGAGGTCATCGCGCTGCCGTTCTACGGCGAGGACCCGACGCGGATCGCGTATCGCGGCCTCACCTACGCCCTGCGCACCGGCGACGCTGCGGCGCTCGTCCACGTCGACAGCGGTGCGGACTACGCGGGGCGTTCACTCGCCGACGATCCGATGTTGTCCTCGCTCGGACTGCAGCTCGATCCCGTGTTCGCGACGCGCCGTCAGGAGCGCGGCTTCATGATCGAGCACACGTGGGAGTTTTTGTTCCGCGAGATCCACGAGTGGGTCCAGCCGACGGAGAACTGCTGCAACGACGCCGCGGCGCTCGCGCATCTCGCCGCGGTGTCGAAGACGCCGCGCCTCGTGCTCTACTCGGAGGGCGGCGCCGACTGGTATCCACCGGGGACCGACTTCCTGCGTGGTGCCAGCGACCGCGCACGAACGCGGCCGTTCGAGTTCCTCGCCGACTCGCTCGACGTCATCACCGAGCGCGTGCGCGCCGCCGGAGCCGAGGTCGTATTGAGTCGTCCGTTCGACACGTTCTCGATCGGCTCGCGATAGGCGTGTACAACTGAGGACCATGCGGGTCGTCGGTCTCTCGTTCGCAGCGCTTCTGGTCGGGTGCGGTCCATCGGGCGAGAAGGGCGACAAGGGCGACCCTGGAGATCCGGGACCGCAGGGGCCGATGGGCTCTGCCGCGTCGACGCTGGGCCAACAGATCGTCGAGGTGTACGGCACGGGCCAGCTCCAGGTATCGAGCGCGACGAACTTCTCGGCCGTGCCAGGGCTCACCGCGAACGTCACGGTCCCCGCCGGCGCGCGCGTGCGGGTCGACACGAGCGGCGGCATCCAGTGCTCGCAGGCCGGCACCGCGTACTCTGTCGTCGACGTCGCGCTGTTCATCGACGACGGCATCTCGACGGCTGGTGGTCAACGGCGCGTCGTCGCGGCGAACACCGCCGGCCTCGGACAGACGATCGCGAACTGGTCGTTCACGCGCACGTACACCCTGCCCGCCGGCAATCACACGTTCGAGGTGCGCGCGGCGGGCGTGGATCCGAACGCTGCGATCGCGAACGTGTCGAGTGCCAGCGCACCGCAATTGCAGGGCACACTCACGATCACCGTGCTGTTGCTCTAGTGATTGACACGTCGGTTCGATGCTGGTGTCGTCAGTAGATGCGGGAGCGCTTCGGATCCTACGAGATCTATGAAGAGCTCGGCTCCGGCGGGATCGCCACGGTGCACCTCGCGAAGACACGCGCGGTCACGTCGGGCATGGTCGCGCTGAAGCGATTGCACGCGCACCTCGCGACCAATCGCCAGCTCGTCGGCGCGTTCGTCGACGAGTCGCGTCTCGCGCGGCACCTGAAGCACCCCGGCATCGCGCGTGTCTACGAGTTCGGGAAGCTGCGCGGCACCTACTTCATCGCGTTCGAGTTCGTGCCGGGGCCAACGCTGCTCCAGCTGAAGGAGCACTGTCGCGAATACGTCGGGATGATCCCGAACATGGTCGTCCTCGAGATCGCGTATCAGCTATGCGACGCGCTCGAGCACGCCCACAGCATGAAGGACGAGCTCGGCTTGCCGCTCGGCATCGTCCATCGCGACGTGTCGCCGGCCAACGTCATCCTGTCGAACACCGGGCAGGTGAAGCTGATCGACTTCGGCCTCGCGAAGACGAAGTCGTCGTCGGTGATCAGCCAGGCAGGGGTGATCAAGGGGAAGCTCAACTATGTCGCGCCGGAGTACCTCTCCGGCAAGCTCGACGCGCGCTGCGATCTGTGGGCGCTCGGCGTCGTGATGTACGAGCTGCTCACCGGGCGTCGATTGTTCGACGCGCCGGAGCAGGGCGAGATCCTCGACCGCGTGCGTACGATGCCGATCCCGCCGCCGTCCGCTGCGAACCCCGATGTACCGAAGGAGCTCGATCAGATCGTGCTGACCGCGCTGATGCGCGATCCGAACATGCGCTGGCAGACCGCCGGTGCAATGCGCGACGCGATCGGCGCTGCCGCGGCGGGCCGGCTCACGCAGCGCCAGTTCGTCTCGTGGGTCGAGTGGGCGTTCGCGCAGAAGGAGCCGCTGCGTCGCGAGGACAGCGCCGTCGTCGCGCTCGACGAGATCATCCAGAGTCAGGTCGAGGAGATCGCCGAGCTGCCCGCGCTCGAGGCCGCGATGATGGAGCGCAGGCGCGAGAGCGTCGTCGCGATGAACCCGGCACTCGGCGACGCGATGCTGAAGCGTCGCGCAGCGAGTCGCGCGTGGCTCGTGATCGCCCTATGCATCGTGATCGCGGTCGGGCTGCTCGTCGTGGCGATGACGATGGCGTGATCACAGCGGCGCGGCGCAACAGCGATAGCCGAAGTCGTAGTCGGTGCCGAACACTTCATTGGCCTGATCGTGCGTCTTCGTTCCGTCGCACGAGAGCGCCGTCGGGAAGAACGATCCGTCGACGTTGAACGAGCCGCCGCGCAGCACGCAGTTGTTGCCGGAGCACTCGCTGGTCCACTCCCAGACGTTGCCGGACATGTCGACGAGTGACGGGGCCGACGTGCTCGAACACTGCGGGCGGTCGCCGACCTTCCAGGGGGTTCCTCCGAGGACACCGCTGCCGCTGTTGCAGCGGCCCGCCTCGTAGGTGTTGCCGTAGGGATAGGCGAGGCCTGTCGGCCCCGAACACGCGCGCTCCCACTCGTCGGCGCGGCACAGGCGCTTGCCCTTGAACGCGCAGGCGGACTTCGCCGCGGCGTGGGTGACGTAGCGCGCGGGATGCTGGAGCGACATGCCGATCGCGCCCTCGATGTACCAAGAACCGTCCTCGTAGCCCCATGGGTTGTCGACGTTCGACGTAAAGCAGCGCTTGCCGCCGCACGCCGTGCACGTCGGGCCCGGATCGTCGCAGGCGGTGCCGAGGCTGTTCGCGAACTGGAGGAAGTCGCTGACCGTGGCCTCCTTCGCGTCGATGCACGTCGTGGGGCTGACCCACACCATGCCGGCGGGGCAGTTCCCGGTCATCGTCCCGCACCCAGCGCCGACGCAGGCGTCGGGAGTCATGTTCGCGTCGGCAGCCATCCCGCCGTCCGGCATGACCTGGGGATCGGTCCCCTCGGTGATACAGCTGGCCATCGCCAGGAGGCTCGCGAGCACGATCGTCTTCCGCATGCCCCGAGAACGGGGAGGGCGCCCCCGATGAGTACTTTTTCTGCGCGGCCGATCACGGCGAGGTCTCAGATTTCTGAGGGCCTGGCGGGCCCGATGCCGATAATTCCGCGTCGCGAGTGAAGAAAGTGGCTGTCTTCCGACACCATGATCGCGGCATGCTCGGTGCACGCGAGTCTGGGTTCGTTGACTGTTTGAGGAGGCGATCGTGTCGATGAAAACGCTACTGCCGTTGGTGCTCGTCGTTGGTGGTTGTAACGAACGCGGGCAGACGCCCGATCCGTTCGGGGTGCCGATCAGCGGCGGAACGATGCTCGTGACGAGCGACGGCTCGCGCGCGGTCATCTCCGATCCCGATCGTGATCGCATCCTTCAGGTCGACCTCGCGACCCAAGCGGTCATCACCGAGCTCCCTCTCGACACGGGTGACGAGCCCGGTCGCTTGATCGAGGACGCTGCGGGGCGCGTGCACGTCGCACTTCGTCGCGGCAACGCTCTTCTGACGATGACCGCAGCGGGGGCGATCATCGATCGCCGCGCCGCGTGCGTCGAGCCACGTGGTCTCGCCTTCGACGCGGCCACCGATCAGATCCACATCGCCTGCGGCAGCGGCGAGCTCGTGACGTTTGCAGCGTCGGGCGGCGGCGCCGTCCGCAGCCTGCGCCTCGAGCGCGACCTGCGCGACGTCGTCGTCCAGGGAACGAACCTCCTCGTCACCAAGTTCCGCACGGCGGAGATCCTGACGCTCGACGCGACCGGCGCGGTTGTCACGCGCACGATGCCGCCGACGGTGCCGCGGTTCGACTTCGGTGGACCGATCCCTGGTGACGGTGGCAGCGGCGCCGGCATCCCGGAGTCCGGTCAGTTCGACGCGCCGGCGAACACGGCGTATCGCACGATCGCGATGCCCGACGGCCGCATCGTGATGTCGCACCAACGCCGCGTGAAGCGCGTGCTGGACAGCGAACAGCCGGGTGGCTACGGCGGTGATTGCGGCGGTGGTCCGGTCGAGGACGGCGTCACCGTGATCGCGCCGGGCCAGGCGCCACGCGCCGCGGGGCGCATCGGCAATGGCGCGCTCCCCGTCGATATCGCGGCATCGGTCGCTGGTGACAAGATCGCCGTCGTGACCGCCGGTAGCCGCACGGTCACCGTCGTTCCGTCGACGATGCTGTCGACGCCCGATGAGGATCGCTGCGAGCCGCCCGAGCCCACACCGTGTGGTGAGGACGGGAGTGGAAGTGGCAGTGGCGGCACCGGTGGTGGCAGCGGCGGGAGCGGTGGTAGCGATGATCTACCCGTCCCGCCCCCCGGCAGCTCGATGGGTGGGTGCTGCGAGGACAAGGATCGCGATTTTCGTTGCGACGACGACGACGACGACGACGAGGACGACGACAACAGCAACGAGCGCCTCGGCCCGCCGACCTCGGTCGCGTGGACGCCGTCCGGTGACCTCCTCATCTTTTATCCGGAAGCGCCGGCGATCATCGTTCGCGTCGCGGGCGGCCCGATGGCGCACCGGATCACGCTGCCCGGTCGCGGCCACAACGATCAGGGCCGCAACGTGTTCCACGCGCAGACAAGCCTCGGCGTCGCGTGCGCGTCGTGCCACCCGGAAGGTCGTGAGGACGGACTCGTCTGGGACTTCGCCAGCGAAGGACAGCGCCGCACGCAGAGCCTCGCGGGTAGTCTCCTCGATCGCGCGCCGTTCCACTGGGACGCGAAGGAGACGACGCTGGCCATGCTGCTCGATGACGTGTTCGCGAAGCGCATGTCCGGCGGCGTGTTGACCGCCGGCCAGAAGGCATCGCTCGGTCCGTGGCTCGATCGGATCCCCGCTCCGCAGTCGCTCGCGAGTGACGCGGCGGCCGTCGAGCGCGGCCGCGCGATCTTCGAGAACGGCGAGGTCGGATGCGTCGCATGCCACAGCGGCCCGCTGCTCACGAACAACCAGCGTGCGGATGTCGGAACCGGTGGCGCCTTCAAGACCCCGAGCCTCCTCGGCGTCGGTGCACGCGCGCCGTTCCTCCACACGGGGTGCGCGACGACGATGATGGATCGCTTTGGCCGCTGCAACGCGGGCCCCGGTGTCCATGGCGACACGTCAAATTTGTCGTCCGATCAATTGAACGATCTCGTCCAGTACCTCGACTCGCTCTAATCGGCGTAGGCTCGGGCCGTGTACACGCGTCTGGTGATGGCGGCGGCCTGTCTGGTGTCCGCGTGCGAGCTGTCGGACTCCGAGCGCGTGGCGTCCGCGTGTACCGCGATCTGCCGCTGCGAAGCGGCGCCGTTGCCCACGTTGCAGGATCGCTGCATCGCGGAGTGCACGGAGGAGATCGGAGGCGGCGTCGGCATCCCCGACGACTGTCTGGCGTGCATCTCCGGTAACGACAGCTGCGCAACCATCGAACGCGACTGCGAGCCCGTATGCAATCCACCCGATCCACCCGAACCGGTCTTCGCCGACGCTCTATGATGAGAGTCGGTCTCTTCGCATCCCTGGCTCTCGCGACGAGCGTCGCCAGCGCGCAACCGTTGCCCGCGGATCCGTTGGTGACGCCGCCCACGGCACCCGAACCCGTACCGAACCCACCGCCTGTGCTGCCGCAACCGCCGCAGCCACCCGTGGTTCGCGAAGTCGCGCCGGTGGCGCCGGAGGAGGTGCACGATCGACCGACGGGGTTCTCCATCGGCATCGGCGTGGGCTATCGCTTACCAACGTCGCTGCAAACGCCAAACACGGCCAGCGTGCGGTTCCGGTTGCCGAACGCTGTCACGTTCGAGCCGTCGGTCATCCTCGCGAGCTCGTCGCGCGAGGTGGACGTCGGGATGACGCAGACAGCGACTGCGAGCGAGGTCGGCGTCGGCGTTCTCGCGCGCCTGCCGGTGATGGCACGCAAGCGGACCGCGCTCGAAGTGCTCGCGTCGTTCGCCGCGAACCGTGCGAGCGAAGACCCGAACGACTCGAACCCCGACGACAAGCTCGAGATCAGCACGGTGTCCCTGGGCTACGGCGTCGCCGTCGGGTTCTGGGCGTTCCGCAACCTGAACATCAGCCTGTCGGCGACGAACTCGCTGATCACGTACGCGCACCAGCGCGAGGAGATGGGCTTCGGGTTCGTCTCCGTCACGAACACGACGTCGTTCGGGTTGATCTTCGATCCGACCGTGACGTTGATGTTCCACCTCTACAACTGAGAGGTCGACGCGCTCGCCGGATTCGAGCGTCCACCTGGCGCAACGTCAGCGCGGTCGACTCGTTCGCGAGGTCGAGGTCGCCGTCGGCGGTGCCGACGATCTCCTGTTGCGATCTCGTAGTGCACCACAAGCTCGAGAGGCCCTCGCACGGCTCCTCCCACACGTGAAACGCTGTCAACTCGACCGACAGCGGCGGATCATCCGAGGTCCATTCGAACCCGCCCGACGCGACACAGCCATACGGCCCGCGGGTCTCGGATCGGCTCTCGTACACGACGGTCATTCTGACCTCGGTGCAGTCGGCGACGGAGGTGTCGAGCATCCATGTCACGCCGTGATAGTCCTCGACGGGGTCAACACAGGCGACGGTGGACAACGAGAGCAAAGCGACGAGCAAACAAGCAATGCGAAGCATGTCCGAGGTGAAGGGCAAAGGCCGGACCGCGAGCGAACGTCGCAACACCGCGTTGGACGGGTGGTGAAAGTTCGTCGCCTCGTTGGGGAACCCACCGACGAGGCATCGTCACCGTCAGAGAACGATACGCATCGCGGGCGCCAACGACTTCATCGCAGGCGCCAGAGGCTTTGCGGCCTCATGCGCGAAGCAACTCGTTCACTTCGCGCCGGGTGCCACGAACCCGACCTTGCGGTGGGTACCGTCGCAGTACGGTTTGTTCGCCGACTGACCGCAGCGGCACAGCGCAGCCTTCTCGCATCGATCGGTCGTTCGCCCGGTGCCCGACACCACCTCGGCGGGCCCCGACACCAGCAACGGGCCGTTCTCCGCAGGCGTGATGCGGAGGGGGCCATCGCGAAGCGCCAACGGTTCGGACGGCTTGGTCGCCGGTTCGCCTGTCGCGACAAAGCCTGCGGACGCGTGGGCGCCGTCGCAAAACGGCTTGTTCGCCGAGTGGCCGCATCGACAGAGCGTCGCGCGCAGCATCGAACCATTCCCCTCGATGGTCAGGTCCGCATAGACGGCGAGCGGGCCGTTCTCGCGGATCTTGATCAGATTCACCTTGGGCGGCAATTCTTGGGGGCCACCATCGCTGCGTTCGTAGGTGATCGCGCCGGATGGGCAATTGTGCGCGAGCTCGGCGATCTCGTCGGGGGTGGCGGCATCCGGGTGGATCCACTCACCCTCTACATTCGGGACAAACACGTCGGGTCGCCCGAGCACGCAGCCGCGCGAGTGGATGCACTTGGACGCTTCGAACCGGAGGGTGACCAGCTTTCCGCGAACCTCTTCGACCTTGCTCATTAACGCAGTCTGATGGAGTTCGCCCCTTTGCCGCCATACCGTTTCACCGCCCTTTCGGGCAGCTGCGAACGATCTCAGCGACGACCGCGCTTGGCCTTGGTCTTTCGCGCCTTCGCCTTGGTCTTCTTCGCCTTGGCCTTGCTGACTTTCTTGTCGGCCTTGCTGGCCTTCTCGACCTTGGTCGGCTCGGTCGGCTCGGCGCGTGCGCTCTTGATCGGCGCGCGATCGATGCGCCGACTCGAGTCGTACGCCATCTTCTGCTTCGGGTTCGGATCGACGATGTCGGCCCAGTCGCTCGGCTTCGCGATCGCGGTCGAACCGAACACGAACAACGTCAGGATCACGATCGACAGGGCGCGCAGGTTTGTCATCGAGTTGTCCTCGCCGGTGCTTCCAGCACGCCCCGTTCCAATGCCCGCGCTCATAACTACACGAGACTACCTAGAGGGATCCCGTCGAGGCTGGGGGGCGACTCTCCGGCCCGGTGAACCGTGACGCCATGCGCGCCCGATCGGGGGGCGCGATCCGCCTCGCAAGCTTCGTGGGCCTCGATGTCTAGCGCAGCACCGATCGGATCTTCGGTGCGTCGCGCGGCTGTTCATGCGCGGCACGCGACTCGCGCGAGCTCGACATGTCAGTTTCAGCGCTTCACGCGCGCACGGTGATACTCGCGCCACAGTTGTTCCGCGGACTGATAGCCATCGAGCGCCACCGGATCGTTCTCGTAGTACGCGGTGATCAGCGAGCTGACGTTCAGCACCTCGGCCGACGCCGGCCCATCGCTCGAACCGCACGGCAACCCGCCGCGCATCAGCTCGGCCGCCGGCCTTGGCGACGCGCCGCGCGGATCCGCGAACGCTGCGTCGCGCATCGCCCAGTGCTCGATCTGGCGCGCGCACGCCTCCTCGTTAACTAGTTCCAGTCCCGAATCAGCTAACTGCGCGAGCCGAAACGACTAAATCCTCGTCGAGGATTCCGGAAATAGGGCATCGGGTCCCCCGAGTTTTGTGGGTGCTTGACGTCCTCAACACCCGAGGTCCCCGATGCGCCAAAGTGTACGCGACCAGCTGTCGCTCGTTCCAGCTCCGTTCGGCCACGATCACGTCCGCGAGCTCCAAGCAGTCCGCGCAATTCTCGACGCTCATCCGGAGTTCGCGAGGTGGGTGCAGGCTGATCTACTCGCCGGTGGAATCGCTGCCGATCGGGGCCGCAGCGGAATGAGCGGCGAGCAGGTTCTTCGCGCGCTCGTGATCAAACAAGCAAACGGATTCAGCTACGAAGGCCTCGCCTTCCACCTCGTCGATTCGCAGAGCTACCGCGCATTCTGTCTCTTCGGCTTCGCCGACAAGCCGCCTGCGAAGTCGACGCTGCAACGCAACCTCAAACGGGTGCGTGCGGAGACGCTTGAGCGCGTGAACCGGGCACTCGTCGCGCACGCACAAGCGGAAGGAGTCGAAGACGGACGGCGATTGCGTAGCGACTCGACCGTCATCAAGGCGGCGATTCACGAGCCCACAGATTCGAGCCTTCTTGTCGACTGTGTCCGCGTGCTCACTCGCCTGCTTCGCGAAGCCCGCGAGTACGTCGCTCTCCAATTCACCAACCACCATAAGCGAGCCAAGCGCCGCGCGATGGCAATCCAGCACGCAGCCAAGGCCGAGCAGCGGCTGCCGCTATATCGCGATCTCGTCAAGGTCGCGGAGAACATGGTGGCATCGGCACGATTCTCCGTCGAGAAACTCGAACTGCACTTCCCGTCCGAGGCGTTTCAACAACCAGAGCTTGGCGAGCTCCGCGATGCACTCGTGCACTACGTCAAGCTCGCCGACAAGGTGCTCGATCAGACCCGACGACGTGTGTTTGACGGGGAGACCGTGCCGGCGCCCGAGAAGATCGTCTCGATCTTCGAGCCGCACACAGACATCATCCGCAAGGATCGCCGCGACACGCTGTACGGCCACAAGGCCTTTCTCACCGGCGGCGCGTCCGGACTGATCATCGACTGTGTCGTCGAGCGCGGGAACCCGACCGACTCCACCAAGGCCGTGAAGCTCGCGGAGCGCGCGATCAAGGTGCTCGGCACCAAACCCGAACAGATCGTCTTCGATGGCGGCTTCAGCTCGCGCGACAACCTCGACGCGATCAAGAAGCTCGGCATTCGAGACGTAGCCTTCAGCAAGGCTCCCGGCCTGGCCATCAAGGAGATGGTCAAACGGACATGGCTCTACCAACGCCTTCGCCACTTCCGTGCCGGCATCGAAGGAATCATCTCGTTTCTCAAGCGGTGCTTCGGCTGGGACCGCTGCGCGTGGCGCTCGTACGGATCCTTTCGTACGTATGTCTGGGGCTCCGTGATCGCCGCGAACCTCGTGATGCTCGCGCGCCACTCGCTCGGCTAATCGACGCACTGCGATCGAGGTGACGCGCCCACGTGGGCGCCGCTTGCGGCGTGGCCGAGCAGCAATTTCGCCGCGTGTTTCGCCGATTCTCGCGGGCCCGGCGACCCGCCAGGCCCGCGAAATCACCGACTCGCAGCCGATTCCTCGACGAGGAACAGCGATCTGGGATTTGAACTAACTAGGCTCGGCGCCGGAGGCGTGGCGATCGGTGCCGGCGTCACCATCGGCACATCGTGCTCGTCGACTTCCGGTGCCGTCTCCTGGCTCGTCACGCGCCACGCGAGACCGACGACGCACAAGATCGCGGCCGCGCTGCCGACGAGCACCCGCATCAGCTGGTCTTCGCCACCGTACTCGCGGGCACGCACGTCCCCGTCGTCCTCGCCGTCCTCCCTCTTCTGCTTTGTCTCTCCCCGCAACGTCGCGAGCTCGCGCTCGAGCACGGCAACGCGATGGAGTGCTGCGTCGTGGTCATTGCGATAGCTCATGTGGACCTCCTCGAATGCGATGGGGCCAACGTGAGTCCAGGCCAGCGGCCTCTCGATCGAAAAGCGACACGTGTCGCTTCTCGCCAAGGGCGGGTCGCACGGGGTGTCATGCGCAGCGCATCTGCTATAGTGGCGGCGAGTCGTCGTTCACGCGCCGACTCGTCTTTGACAAGGGGGCGTACCGGTTTCGACGAGGATGTTGATGTTCAGATTGCGCGTCGTGGCGCCCATGGCCACGTAAAAATGGGCAAACCTGCAACTGCGAACGATAACGCTGTTGCTCTCGCTGCCTGATAAAACCAGGTAACGACGGTGTCCGCAGCTTCCGTCTGTAGCTGCGAAACACCGACACAATCAGACTGGACCTCCTGACTTGCTGACGCATGGAGGTCGAGACTTAGTCGGCTTGTTGGGTTCGCAGGCCGGCCGCTGCCGGCGAGCCCGAGACCTCAAACAGCGTGCCTACACGCGTAGACGTTTGTCCCGATGCATCTTCGGACGCGGGTTCGACTCCCGCCGCCTCCACTACTATTCCGCAGTGATTCCGCTGACAAAGGGATCACTGTAGCAAGCGATGTAGCAAACTCGGGCTGCCGTCGCGCGATCTTGAGCTTCGCGACCTCCGTGCAGGTCTTCCCCCACTGCTGGGCCCGCACGTAGCCATCGAAAGCGCGGCGCGAAGTTTTGGTGTGGGTCACCTGGGCTTCGATGACATCGGCATCGGCTCCATCTTCGAGCGCGAGCGTGATGAATGTGCTCTTGGTGGCGTACAGCTCGCGGTACCGCCAGCCGAGCATTGGATGATCCTCTTCGCGCCAGCGCTTGGAGGCGTAGTCGCCTGATCGGTACGCCTCGCCCGTGCGATGCCGGCGTCGCTCGGCGGCGTTCGGTGGCAATGGCACGATCAAATCATCGGGCTCGGGTTGCCGACCCATCATCGAAACCCAGCCGGACAGTCGCCACTCGGCGAGCATCGCCGCGAGGGTTGGATGCACCGGCACGTAGCGAACCGAGTTGGTCTTGGTGCCCTTCGCGCGGTTCTTCCGCGTGTTGTATGCGTGCGCGACCGTCATTCGCCCGAGTGGTTCCATCTCCGGTGCGTAGTGACGCCAGCGAAGCGCCGCGATCTCGCCGGGCCGCATCCCGGCGAGCACACCGAAGCCGTAGTAGAGCTTGCGATCGAACGGGATCTGCTCGTGCGAGATCAGGATCTCGGCTTCCTCGCGCGTGAACACCGCGCCGAGTCGCCACTCGGGATCCTTGTCGACGAGTGGCCCGAGCTGCCGATCGGTGAGGACGCACGGCGTCGCCTCGATTAGCCCCTTGAGCTGCGCGTCGCGGAACAACGCGCTCGTCACAGCGTAGATGTTGTAGATCGTCCGCTGCGCGAGCTTGTTCTCCGGATCCTTCGGGAACCGGATCGCGCGAAACAGATCGACGATGTGCGGCGCGCGAACCTCGGTGAGCTTCTTGTCGCCGATCACTGGAAGCACGTGATGCTTGAGCCGACCGAGATCGTTCTTCCAGTCCTCGTCGGCCTGCTCGCGCTCCTTGATCCAGACGTTGAGCGCGAACGCGCTTACGGTGTCGATGATCAGTGGCGTCGCGGTCGGGTCGAGGCGTTGCCTGTCGAGTAGCTCTTGAGCGTGCTCGGCGAAACGCTCGGCCTTGCGCCGGTCGCTCATTGTGTACGGCGTGCGCTTCGAGACCCACTTGCC
>JBJXGN010000046.1:0-66823 GCA_046160585.1 Kofleriaceae bacterium | reverse complement strand
TTAACATCCGAGCGCATTCGCCGATGCGAAGCTGCGCGAGGCCGAGAGCGCCACCGACGACGATCTGCGCCTCGCCGCGCTGATGGCCGCCGGCGAAGTGCTCAACGAACGTGTCGGCGATATCGCTGCGGCGCGTGCGACGTACGAGCGCGTGCTCGCGCATCGCCCATATCACGCGGAGGCCACGTGGGCGCTCGCGGGCCTCGTCGAGAAGGGCGGCGATCCCGAGAGCGCCGCGCGCGTCCTCGAGAAGAAGCTCGACGACGAGTCGCTCACGCCGCCGGAGAAGGCACGCATCATGACGCAGCTCGCGGCGCTGTCACGCGCGGCGGGTGTCGAGCCCGCGGCGGAGCGCAGGCTCCTCGAGGCGCTCGGCTGCATGCCGGATCACATCCCGGCGATCGTCGCGCTCGCAGACTTCTACGCGGATCGCGAGCGTTGGGACGATCTCGAGGCGTTCCTCAAGGAGATCACCGAGGGCTCCGTGCTGCAGTCGGCGCCGCCGGCGCTGATCGCGGATCTGCATCGCCGCATGGCGAACGCGCACGAGAAGCTCGGCCGCGACGAGGACGCGTACCAGACGCTCGTCGCCGCGGATCGCCTCCACCGCGGTCACCTGCTCATCAAGCTCGCGCTCGGCGAGAACCGCTACAAGGCGCGGCGTTGGCGCGAGGCCGCGCTGCACCTTTCTCCGCTCGCGACGCATGACGATGCGCCGCGCTATCCGACGGAGGTCGCACAGGGCCTGTATCACGCGGCGCTCGCCGAGATCCGCAGCCTGCGTCCGGAGAAGGCGCCGCCGCTGTACCAGCGCGCGCTCGAGCTGAAACCGAACTACGCGCCGGCGCTCCAGGCGCTCGCCGAGATCGCGATGGAGCAGGGCGATCATAGCAAGGCCGCCGATCTGCTCACGCGGCAGGCGACGGGTACCGAGGAGCCGGCCGAGCGACTGCGTTTGTTCGAGGCGCTCGGTGACATGGCGCTGCTCATGTTGCAGGACGAGGATCGCGCGCGACAATGCTTCGCGTCCGCGGTGCAGTCCGCGCAGCCCCTCGAGCAGAAGCACGTCCCGTTGCTCACGAAGCTCCTCGAGCGCCAGGACCTCGCGAACGATCACGCGGGTGCCGCGCGCACGGCCGAGCTGATGGCCGCGTTCGGGACGACACCGACGGAGCGTTCAGCGCACTACCTGCGTGCGGCGCGTGACTACCTCGCCGAGGGCGATCGCGTGCGCGCGCGGGGCGCTGCGGAGCGTGCCGTCGAGGCGGATCCGTACGACACCGACGCGGTCGATCTGGCGTCGGGCCTCGCGCTCGATCAGGGCGACGTCGAGGCCGCGTCGTCGATGTTGACGCGCCTCTTGACCGCGAAGGACGACCGCACGAGTCACGCGGGACGTCGCGCGATGCTGTCATACCGTCTCGGTCTCTCGCGGCAGCAGCGCGGCGACGCACGCCAGGCGCTCCAGGCGTACGAGCGCGCCGTCCAGATCGCACCGGACTCCGACGGCTCGACGGCGGCGCGACGCGGGCTCGTGGAGCTGTTGCGACAGGATCCGGACCCGGCGAAGCGCGATCAGATCGTCGCCCACCTGCAGGCAGTCACCGCTGCAACGGGCGCCCTCCCCGACCTCGTCGCGTGGGCCGACGAGCTTCGCCGCCTCGATCGCGCAGACGCGACACGCGCGACGCTCGATCTCGCTATCGCGTCGGGACACACCGCCGATGTGCACCAGACGGCGTACCTCTCCACGCACAAGCCCTACGCGATGCGCGACGACGAGTCGTACAAGACCGCGCTCGACGCCGGGGATCGCGCGCTGATCACGGATCCGCAGGAGTCCACGCTCGGCCCGATCGCCGCCGCGCTCGCCGAGGCGGCCGCGCTGCTGTGGCCCGATCTCAACGAAGCGCTCGCGCGCATGGGCGTCGCCGGCGCGGCCCGCGTACCCGCGACCCTCAAGGCGCCCGCGGCCGCGATGTTCTCCCGCTTGACGACCGTGCTCGGCACGAGCGCCGTGAACCTCATGATGCGCGACGACGCTCCGGACATCACCGTCGTGAGTGCGGCGCCGCCGGTGATCGTCCTCGGTAAGCGCTTTACCGCCGAGAGCGGCACCGCACCCGACGTCGTCCGCGCGGCGCTCGCGCGCGCGGTGGAGCTCACGCGCCCCGAACACGTGGTGTTCGCTGGAATGCCGCTCGCCGACGCGACCCGCCTGCTCGCCAGCGTGATCCGGCTGTTCGGTCCTGCGCAGATGAAGGAAGCCGCTGCCGCACTCGTTATCGACGAGGATGTCCAGCGCGGTCACGACGAGATGGTGAAGGCCGCGCTGTCGGTAAAGATCCGCACGCGCCTCGAGCAGGTGCTCTCGACCACGTCGCTGTTCGTCCTCGACGTGCGGCACCACTTACTCGCGTGCGAGCGCACCGCGGATCGCGCCGCGTTGCTCGTCGGTGGAGATGCCAAGACGATTGCCGATGGCGCGCGTTCACGTCGATCTGAGGAACGGCTCGCGCATCTGATCGGCACGATCGCCCAGCCCGGTTGGCTCGCGCTTCGCACGAAGCTCGGCGTCGGCATCCGGTAATGGCGGTCCAGCTCGTCGCGCAACTGCCCGCCGACGATCTCGCTGCCCGTGTGGAGCGCTGGCTCGTCCACGATGGAGACATCGCGCCTCGCATCGCGCTCCTCGCGGACGACAAAGAAGATCTCTACTGGCATGCGATCAGCGATCACTTCGAGCCGTGGATCGGCGTCACGCACGCCGCGTTCGCTGCGCACCTCGCGAGTGGCCGCGCTCGCGATCGGCGCCTCATGGTGGTCCACGAGGACGATCGCGGGCCCACGCTTGCGACGGCCGCGGGCTGGATCGCCTCTCCGCTGGATCGCGAGCGCTGGGCCGCGGCGCAGATCGCGTCGCTGTGCGACGGCATCTCTTCGATGGGGACGCGCCACCGCGGCTTCGTTCACCGGCGCGCCGGCGATCCGCGCACGTTCGTCGACGCCGGTGGCAACGCGCGGCTGCGCGCCTACCTCGCACCGGGCCTGTTCCGCGCGGACGCCGGCCGTGGTCCCTTCTACGTCTCGCCGGAGCAGATCACGCTGCAGCTGCTGACTCCGGCGAGCGACGTGTTCCAGCTCGCGCTCACGCTGTACCTCGCCCTCGACGGTACACATCCGTTCTCGCGCGGCGAGCACGGCACCGATCGCCTCGCGTCGATCGTCGAGGATCCGACGCCGCCACCGCCGCGAACCACGTCGCCGCAGCTCGGGCAGATCATCCAGTTGGCGCTCGCGAAGCGCCCCGAGGATCGCTTCCACGATCCGGCGACGTTCGCCGCGATCCTGCGCCAGCACGTTCCTCCCGTCTCTACGGCAGTGTACGACGAGGTCGCGAGCGCGTTACGCTCGGCGCGTGGCTGACTGGTCGCTCGCACGTCGCATCGCGTTCCGCTTCGTCGCGATCGTGACGTTCCTGCTCGTCTTGCCGTTTCCGCTGCGCCTGCTCCCTGGCTCCGACTGGCTCGAGCGTGGCGTTCAGCGCGCGTGGGAAGCTGCGGTCGCCTGGTTCGCCGAGGGCGTCCTCGGCATCGACGCACCGCCGCACGTGTTCACCGGCAGCGGCGACACGTTGTGGCACTACGTGCAGCTCGCGCTGATCGGTTCCATCGCCGTCATCGGCACACTCGTGTGGTCGATCGCGGATCGGCGTCGCCGCCGCTACGATCGAATGCAGCACGTGTTGCTCGTCGTGGTGCGCTACTTCCTCGCGTGCATGATGCTGCTCTACGGCATCGCGAAGGTCGTGCCGATGCAGTTCCCGCCGCTGTGGCTAGGCCGCTACGACGCGACGCTCGGCGAGATGTCGCCGATGGGCCTCTTGTGGACGTTCATGCAGTTCTCGCAGCCGTACGTGATCGTCACGGGCATCGCCGAGATCCTCGCCGGTCTGCTCCTGCTCTGGCGTCGCGGTAACCTGTTCGGCGCTCTCCTTTCGATCGCGGTGATGGCGAACGTCGTCTTGCTCAACTTCAACTACGACGTGTGCGTGAAGCTGTTTTCGCTGCAGCTCCTCGCGATGGGGATCGCGCTCGTGCTCCCACACGCGCGCCGTCTGATCGGAGCGCTCCTCGGCAACCCGACATCCGGCGTACACGCGCGCGCACGGGGCAGCGTTCGCTACGAGATCACGCGCTCGCTCGCGAAGTTCGCATTGCTCGCGTCGATCGCGTTCCAGGCGTGGGGGCAGATCCAGTTCGGCCGCTCGCTACACCGCGAGCCGACGGTGCTGCACGGCGCGTGGCGCGTCGACCGTCACGTGCGCGACGGCGTCGACGTCCCGCCGCTGTTCACCGACGACACGCGGTGGCGCAAGCTGATCGTCCACGAGCGCGGCGCGACGTTGCGCTTCGCGACGGACCGGCGCACGCACTTTCTCATGCAGCTCGACGAACACGCCCGCACGATCACGCTCGAGACCCGCGGTGGCCTCGTTCGCCACACGCTCGCGTACACGCGCGCGTCTTCCGATCGGCTCGTCCTCGACGGGGCGTTCGCTGGCCGCACGATTCACGTCGAGCTCGTGCTCGAACCGCCGCCACCGATCACGACACGCGGCTTCCACTGGGTGCAAGAGCACCCGCACAACCGCTAGGTGCCGCGGTCGCACGACGAGCGCGCGCTCTCGAATAGGACACTCGCGACCTGATCGCCGCTGTCACCGAACGCGGACAGCTCGCTTGGTCGCTGAGACATCTCGGTCGCTACGCCCCGGGGCGGTGCTACCGTCGACACGTGGAGTTCCTCGAGCGCATCGAGTTCGGGTACGACGCGGTGCTGTGGCGCGTTCGCGTCGACGGTGGGATCGGGACCGCGCACGTGTTCCGCGAGCTCGATGTTCGGTTCTACGACCAGATCGCGCGCCGAACGAAGCCGTGGATCGGGTTTCGCCACCCGCGTGTCGTACCGGTGCTTTCGGCGTCAACGGTCACACCGCGCTTCGTGATCGTCACCGGCGATGATCGCGGGCCATCGATCACGCGCGCCGCGACGCAGCTCGCCGACGCCGGCCTAGACGAGCGCGATCGAGAAGCGTGGGCCGTCGGCGAGATCGCCGGCATTGCGGATGCGATCACCGCAATGGCCGTCTATGCAGGTGAGACCGTCGAGGATCCCGGGACACATGATGGCGGGCGGTCACGACCGTTCGTGCATCGCCGCGCGAACCCCGAGCAGATCGTCGTCGGCGTCGACGGTCGCGCGAAGCTCCGCGCGCCGATCGAGCAGGGCTCCGTTGGAATTGCCCCGAACTACCTCGGCCGCGGCCCCGCGATCACCGGGTTGGCGTGGATGTCGCCCGAGATCGTTCGCGGCGAGCACGCGCTACCGTCGTCCGACGTGTTCCAGCTCGCGACCACGCTGTACACGATGCTCACCGGACAGCGCCTGGCGCACGGCAACGGCGACTTCGAGATGTTGCGCGCGATCATCGATCGCACCGAACCGCCTGCCCTACAGACAATCACCCCCGGACTCGTCGACGTGGTGCAGCGCGGTGTCGCGCGCGTGCAAGACGAGCGCTACCCGGATCCTGCGGCGTTCGCGCGCGCGTTGCGCTCCCTGTCGGTCGGCGAGCCACCGGCCGCCGTGTTCGACATCGCGGGGCGCCAGCCGCATCCCGCACCGTCGCGCTCCGCGGTTGTCACGTCAGGGCGCTGCCAGCTCGCATGGGAACAGCTGTCGGCGACGGGGGTCGAGGGCATTCGCCACTGCGCGACCTGCCAGCAAGAGGTGGTGCGCGTGTCCTCGGTGCTCGCTCTCATCCCGTTGCTCGGCAACCGCTGCGTCGCGTTCCAAACCGACGACAACTAGTGCTAGGTTCGGTCCCCGCATGTACCTGGGCATCGTGAAGGGCACCGTCGTCGCCGAACGCAAGGCGGCCGGCCTCGAGGGCACGAAGCTCTTGCTGGTCCAGCCCGTCGACGAGCACGGCACCGCGGTCGGTGACATCCAGGCCGCCGTCGACCGCGTGCAGGCTGGGGTCGGTGACTTCGTCTATCTCGTCGGCTCGCGCGAAGCCGCGCTCGCGTGCGATCCTTGGTTCGTCCCGGTCGACGCCGCGATCGTCGGCATCGTCGACGGTGTCGACGCTCCGAAGAAGGCCGCGAAGCCATGAGGTGCTGCCGCGTCGTCGGTCCGATGTGGGCGACGGTCAAGCATCCCGCGTTCGCAAACAAGACGCTGTTCGTCGTGCAGCCGATCGACGCCGCCGGCAAGGACGTCGGAACGAGCTTCGTCGCCGTCGACAACGTGCAGGCCGGCGTCGGTGACACCGTCATCGTGCTGACCGAGGGAACCGGTGTGCGTCAGATCCTGAAGCAAGGCGACATCGTCCCGATCCGCAGCATCATCGTCGGCGTCGTCGATCACGTGGAGACGCAGGCGTGAAGCAGCTGCGCGCCCAGGTCGCGGACGTCTCGCGGATCCTGTGGGAGCGCGGCTGGGTCGCGAACCACGACGGCAACGTCACTGCACGCGGCGAGGGCAATCGCTTCATTGCGACGCCGACCGCCACGTCGAAGCGCCTCGTCAGCGAGCGCGTACTCGTCGAGGTCGACGCGAAGGGCCAGGTCCATGGCACCGGCAAGATCTTCGGCGAGATCGGCCTGCACCTCGTCGTCTACGAGCGCCGCCGCGACGTCGGCTGCGTCGTCCACGCACACCCGCCAAACGCGACCGCGATCGCGAGCATCGCCGGCCCGAACCCGATCGAGCGCCCGTTCATCGCCGAGGCGCTCGTCTCGCTCGGCCCGAAGATCCCTCGCATCCCGTACGCACAGCCCGGCGACGCTGCGAAGCAAGCGCTCGCTCCTTGGTGCGAGCTCGTCGACGCCGCGATTCTCGGTAACCATGGCGTGATCGCGTGGGGCGCAGATCCCGAACAGGCGCTGTTGCGCCTCGAGCTCGTCGAGCACCTCGCAAAGATCGCCGTGGCCGCGGCGCCACTCGGCGGCGTGCAGCCCTTGCCCGAAAGCGCGATCGCGCCGCTGCTCGCCGCACGTGCGAAGGCCGGGATCGGTCACGCGGCGAGCCGCGCCGTCGAGACTGCAGCCCAGCTGCTCGGGTCATCGTCGTGGTCGCCCTCATCGTCGTCGTCGTCGTCGTCGACATCCCCGACGACGCCCACGAAGGCGGACCGCCCGACGCCGACGACGTCAGGCGCGCCGAAGGCAGTGGTCGCATGTGCGCCGGCGCCCGATGCCACGGTTCCGACGATGTCGCCCGGCGGGACTCCGCACGCGCTCGCCGATGTCGTGCGCGAAGAAATCGTCCGCGCGCTACGCCACTCGTAGATGGAACGGACGCCCAGCTGGACCGCACGGGCGCTGTAACCTCGGGTCGCGCGCCGCGTAGGCAGCTCATGCGCCTCGCTCCCCTCGCCGTCCTCGCCGCAGGTGTGCTCGCCGCGTGCAGCTACGCGGAAGGCGAACCGAAACCTCGCGGCCCGGTCGTGATCGAGCTGTTCACCTCGCAGGGCTGCAGCTCGTGTCCCCCCGCGGATCGCCTTCTGAGCAAGCTCGCGCGCGACTCGACGGAAGATCGGCCGATCGCGCCGCTGTCGTTTCACGTCGACTACTGGGACGACCTTGGCTGGCCCGATCCGTTCGCGAAGCCCGCGTGGACGGAGCGCCAGCGCGGCTATGCGCGCGCGCTCGGAGATCGAAGCATCTACACACCGCAGCTCGTCGTGGGCGGCGCGAAGGGCGTGGTCGGATCAAACTCGCTCTCGGTCACCACCGCGCTCGCCGCTGCGAAGCAACCTGAACTTCTGCCGACGAAGAGTGTGTGGTCCGCCGCACACCTCGAGGTCGAGGTGACCGCGCCCGCAGACGCCGATGTCTGGATCGCGATCTGGGAAGACAACACCACCACCAAGGTCACGCGCGGCGAAAACGCCGGCGAGACGCTCGCCCACGATCGCGTCGTCCGTCACCTCGAGCGCATGGCGATCGCCGGCAAGAAGAGCACGACGACGATCAAGCTCGATCCGCGGTGGCGCACGACCGGCGCCGTGGCGTTCGCTCAGCGCACAGATCGCACGATCGTGTCCTCGGCGTTTCTCCGTCGCTGACAGGAGTCGCACGGTCGCTGACACTCGCTCTCCCGGTTCGTGCCCTCCGACAGGTGTCGCATGGCTACTCCGCTAGCTCTGCTCAGCCGCGCGAGCTTCTGATACAACCTCTCGCATGCGAGCAGTCGTTGCGTTCGTGACGTCGGGTGCACTCCTTTGCGGTGCATGCTTCCCAGACAACGCCCGGCACCGCACGATCGCGAAGGTCACCGAAGGTGCCTTCGTCGTCGGTGGTATCGCGATCCTTGCGCTCACGACCCCCAGCGCCGATTGTATGGGGGAGATCGCGGGCATGCCCGACGTCGCGTGTGAGGATCGCGCGAAGCTGATCGGCAGCATCGGCTTCGCGATGATCCTCGCCGGCCTCGTCGGCTTCATCACGACCGTGTCGACGTCGCCCGACGACAAGCCGGACACACCGCCCCTCGCGCCCGAGCCGCCGGCACCCGCACCCGTGCTGCAACCGGCACCACTGCCGATGCAGTCGCCCGCGAATCCCCCGCCGCAGCCCACGCCACCGACCGAGCCCACGCCGCCGGCCGAGCCCACGTCAACGCCGCCACCGACGCCGTAGGTTCGCGGCGGACGACTCAGTGCACGATGCGATGACGCGCGAAGCGATGGCGACGCGCGTGCGCGATCAGATCGCGCCGGTCTTACGACCGACCTTGCGACCCTTGCGCTCGCACAGCTTGGTGCCGTCGAACACGGGCACGTGCTTCGCCCACGCATGGCTCCCGCCCTTGCCCGAGACGCCCAGGTAGTAGCCCCGGCGACCCACGAAAAGGTCGAGCTGGTTCCCGTCGATCCCGCCGCCTGTGTCATCGGCCACCACGCACCCGTCGTGGACGAACCCGCCCCACGGGCTGCGTCCCGGCATGGTCCGGCCTTCCAGGATCGGCACATGAAGCAAGCTGCCCAGCTTCACGAGTTTGGGGTCTACAGCGACCGTGCGGAACGGCTGGAGCGGACGCCCGTTGCCAGCGGTGCCCCACTTAGACTCGGTCACCTTGAAGCATGGCGAGTAGTCACAGCTGCAGTGACCCCACACGTTCACCACGCGACCATCGCGTAAGAGCCCTGTCCCCTGAAGCGACAGCGCAGCCGCGAACTCTTTGGACACCTCGACGAGCGGCTCGCAGTTCCCAGTGTAGATGGTCACCGGTGGTTCGGTGTTCACCGCGGCGAGCACCTCGTCTTCGTTGGTGTTTTTCCCCTCACCCGACCCGGAGTCCTCGTTGTCGTTCGCGATCTTGATCGCCTTGGCCCGGACCTTGGCCGCGATCTCCTCTTCGCCGACCACGTAGTAGAACGTGATGTTGAAGTCACCGAGCGGCTTCGGTGTGTCGTCGACCTCGGTTGGCTCTTCCACCTCGAGCGTGATCGCCGGTGCTTCGTTCGAGACCTTCGCATCGACCGCTGCTTGGCAACCAGCAAGGCCGATCGCGACCGGCCCGATCGCCCTGAATCCATTCGCGATTCGGCGAAGCAGCTGTACGAGAGAGTCTCGAACGGCGACCACCGAGTCCACCACGGATGCGCCGATCGAGGCGACCGATGTTCCGACCGAGACCATCGTCTCGTGAATCGTCTGTTTGATCCCAGCGACCGCCGACATGGAACTGACTGGTCAAGTCTAGCCTTGTTCGCTACCCCACCAGTCTGGTCGGCTCCGAAAACCACGTTCACTTGCCGAAATCTATTCGGGGCAATCCGGAGAGAAAGGGGGACGTTAACCCGCCGACCAGATCCGCGCCGACCAGATCCATTCGTCGCGAAGCGACCGAAAACATCTCCTCCCCTTCACCCCTTCTCCGTGTCGATCCGTCCGACCGTCCGCTCGGTTTTCAGAAGACAAACAGGAGAAGGGGAGTGAGGGGAGAGGCCTTTCGGGGACGTTATCCCGCCGACCAGATCCGCGCCGACCAATCCATTCGTCGCGAAGCGATCGACCGCGTCGATGCGACCGAAGAGGTCTCTCCTTCTCCCCGTTTCGATCGTCGAGACCGCTAAAAGCGCGCTTGCAGCGTCGCGTTCACGCCGAGCTGGTTGAGCTGGCCGAACTCGTACTCGAAGTTGCAGGTGTCCGGGTCGGAGCACGCACGCTCGTACGTGGTCTGGTTGCCGTCGTAGCTGTAGAACACCTCGAGCAGCGTCGAGAACACGCGACCGAAGTCGAGCTTCGCGGTCACCTTCCCCGCGAACTGCGGGACCGCCTGCTCGCCCGCCGGGAGAATGGTGATCAAGGTGTCGATGTTGTTGTTGCGGATGACCGCCGTCGACGTGCCTTCCGTCATCGCGCCGGGGATGCCTTTTGGTGCAGTGAGCTCCGCTGGCTTCTCGAGACCGACGACGAGACCCAGCGTCAGCCAATCGCCCCAGTTCTTGTCGAGGCCCGCCGAGATGAAGTAGTTGGGCTTGATCGTGTACACGTCCGGGAAGTCCGAATACGGCGGCAGGCTCGGCTGGCTGTGGAGGATGAACGCCAGGTCGCGGAAGCTCGCGTCGACGCGGAGGCGAATGCGGTCCATCTTCAGGCGGAGGTTTACGTCGCCGGCGTAGCCTTTCTGAATCTTCGTCGAGCCCGTAGCCTCGGGGTCCTTCAGCGTCTGGCCCATCATCGTGAACTCGGCCTGCGCCGACCACGAGAGCCCTCCCGGATACTTCACCGGCGCGAACAGTCCGCTGACCTGCTCGTTGTTGAACTTGTAGAGACGGTAGTCGACAGAGCTGCGGACCGGCTCGCCCTTCCACGCCGTCAGCTGCGCAGAGCCGCCGAACAGGACGACCTTCTCCTTCTGGACGTCCTGCAGCTCGTTGTAGCCGCGATCGAAGATGCCGCCGTTCACCTCGAACCGCAGCATGTCCGAGAGATCCACGCCACCACCAGCAAGGCCCGCGAGCGCGGCCTTCTGCTCGCCGTCGTTGGGGTCGACGATGATGCCGCTCTTCGCGCCGACGAACGCATACACACCCTCGCCGTCGTATTGCAGCTTCATTCCGGGCGTCGACGAGCGCGCGCGCTTGTACTCGGGGTTTCCACCCCACGACAGGCGGTACGAGTAACCGAGGCGGAAGCGATCCGCGGACACCGGGAACGCGGTCAGCGAGATGCGCGTCGGATCCTTGTGCGTCGGATCCTTCCAGTTGGACACCGTGATGTACGTGCCCGCGTCTGACAGCGAGATGTTCGTCTCCGACAGCTCGTTGATGCGAAGGACGAACGCGCCCTCGGCCTGCAGGTGGCCCTTCGAGTAGCTGCGATACATCGTCGCGTGCGACAGCGTCTCGAAGCCCGAGAACCGCGTGTCGTAGTTGTCGAAGAACAGGACACCCAGCGAGTTCGGCGAGCCGAAGCGCCAGCCGGGAACGCTCGGGATGGTCTCGCCCGGCTTCGCGAGGATGTTCTCGTTCGTGATCGTGAACGCCAGGCGCGTATCCATGAAGCCGCTCGCGCCGACGAGCTCGCTGTCGGGCGCGTCTTTGGTGGTAGCTTCCTTCTCCGCTTCCTTCGCCGCCTTCTCCGCCGCTTCCTTGGCGGCGCGCTCCGTGAGCACCCGCGCGATCTCCCGATCCACGATCTCGCGGATCTTGGCCTCGTCGAGTGCAGGCGGGGTCGCCGGCGGCACACCAACCGGATCACCGGGCTGTGCCATCGCCGAGCCCGAAACCGCAAGGCCGAGGCCCAGACCAATCGATGTGAACGCGAATCTAGTTTTCATCTGATTCTCTCTACAGATCGATGTCGCTCGTGCCGCGCGGATAGACGATCCACACGTTGAAGCTTCCAATGTTGACGGGGCGGAGGAGGCCGACCACGCGCGGCAGGATCCTGCCCTCGAGCGTCGTAGGATCTGTCGTGAAGTCCGTGCCGGTGGTGATCAGGTTGATCACGTTGTTGCCGCACGTACCGGCCATGCCGGCCGGATCGATCTTCCATTGCTTGTAGGTCGTGTACTCGTCGTCGGTCGGGCAGACCTTGCCGCCGCGGATCTCGATGGCGCCTGCTTCGTTGCGCTCGAAGTTGATCCGACCGGTGGCCATCGACAGCGGGCCGAACCAGGCGACATCGAACAGCACCGGCGGCGGGATCCGCCCCACGTCGCTCTCGAGCTGCATGTTCTGCGCGTCCGTGACGAACGTGCGCGGGAAGCCGAGCTCGGTGAGGCCGTTGAATTCGGCCACGCCGCCGTTGAACCGACGGACGGTGTCGCCGACCTGCAGTGGACGCCCGTTTTCGTCGCGCGGCGCGGAGAACGTGAACACCAGCAGGTGGTCGTACGCCTCGGCGGTACACGGCGGCGCGCCGTTTGCGCCGCACAACACGTCGCTCACGGTGTAGCCCTGCGCGAACACGCTCGTCACCACCATCCGTCCGTTTGCGCCGTGACGCGACGCCGCGACCGTGACCTGCTTGTCGGTCAGCGGCGTGGCGGAGAGAGCATCGAGCGCCGTCTCGTCGCGCGGCGTCTGGATGTCGCGCACGAACGGATCGCGGTACCACAGCGTCGGCGAGACTCCCGCCACCGCACCGTGCTGGTACGCGGGGCCGAGGCCGGTGCCGTTGTCGAACCACAGCGTCGCCTGACCGAGTACGGTGTCGGGCAACGTGATCATCGCGCCGCTCGCCGTGCCGTTCGCCATCGGGATCTGGGCGAGCGGCATCTCCTCGAGGCTCGGTGTCAACGTGCCGAGGAACTGCGCGTAGACCCGGACCGTGTCGTCAAACCCGACGTCGACCTGTCCGTCCGCGTCGAGCGCCGTGAGGTTCACCGTCACGTCGCGCGCCGTGTCCGGCAGGCGATTGTCGATGCCGCCGCCCGACGCGGGCGACACGAGATCGATCCGCAGCGACTGCGTGCCGGTGATTGCATCTCGCTCCTCGACGCAACCGACCAAGGCGAGCGCCGCCAGCGCTACATGGATGATGTGTGCTCGCTGCATCGGGGACCTCCTTGGCAACGCGACTCGCATCATTCGAAGACCGGGCGAATGCGGCCATCGTGCTTTTCGATATCCGCGGTGAGGCATGCGATCTCGCCATACGTCTCGACGATGGCCACCGCCGGCATCACCGTGGTGTCCATGTCCATCGGCGTGCACGCGTTGGTCGTTCGCAGGTACACGCGCAGCGCGTCGCGCAACGAAATGCCGGTGTCCTGCTTCGACGTGTTGCGCTTGAGCACCTGGAAACCCGAGCCACCGTTCGCGATGTAGTCGTTCACCGCGACGCGATACAGGCTCTCCGGGACGAGGCGCGGGCAGCGCGCGAAGTTGATCGCACCGTCGGGCGTGTCGCGACAGTTGTCGCCGATCGCGATGTTCTTGGCACACGCGCGCACGGCGGTGCCCTGCTCGTCGACCGTGTTCGGACAATCGCCCTGGCACACCATGTCGAACGCGACGCCCGCGACCTGCGCCTGCGTGCGGCATCCACGACTCGCCGACCGACGCGCGACGAAGTCGAACATCTCCTGAACTTCCGAGCCCGACAGGTACATGACCGTGATCGAGTTCTCGAACGGGAACACGTTGAACATCTGCTCGATGTTGAGCGGACCACTCTCGAAGTCCGCGCGAATGCCGAGCGAGTTCGTGACGGCGAACTCTGCCTCGACGCCCTGCGTGAGCTGCATCGAGCGCGCGACCATGTTGCCGAGCTGGCTGTCGCCGCCACTCTGATCCGTCCGCAGCACCTTCGCGCCGCCGGCGTTGACGTACGCGAACACGCCGTTGAGATCGATCTCCTGGTTGATCTTGACCGAATACGGCCACATCATGTTCGCGACGTCCGGATCTTCGGGGATGCACGGGACACCGCTGCACAGCTTGCTGTCGACGGGGATGTTGTCGAAGTTGAACGACGTGATGCGACTGCGGTTGTCCGGGTCGGCGTTGTTCGTGCCGACGCGCACCACGACGTCGAGGCGCCCGACGAACTTGGCGAACGCGCCCGAGTGCACGAGCAGCGTGTTGTTGCCCTTCTCGTCGTTGGGGATGAGCTTTGGCGGATCCGTGACGATGTGCAGGTGGCCACCGAGGATCAGGTCTACGCCGGACAGCACCTCGTTCGAGAACTCCTGGTTCGGATCGTTGACCTGCGACGCGGTCAGGTTCTCGTCCTCGTCGAGGCCGAGGTGGCTGACGACGACGATCAGATCCGACACGGGGCGCAGGATGCGAACCCACTGCGCGAGCGCCTCCTCGTCGTCGAGCGGGCGGAACCCGAGCGAGTTCCCACCCTCGTAGATCGACGAGATCGTGCTGGTGTTGCCCATCCCGATCACGCTGACCTTGAGACCCTTGACGTCGAACATCGCGAACGGCGGCACCACGTCGCGGAGCGATCGACCATCCGCGTTGACCGCGCCGGGCGGCGGGTCGTCCCAGAGATAGTTCGCGGCGAGCATCGGGTACGTCGCCCAGTTGTCGAGCTTGTCGAACAGGTTCTTCGCGCCGAGGTCGAACTCGTGGTTGCCGACCGCCGCCGCGTCCATGCCGGCGAGCGACAGTGCGCGGATCTCCGCTTCGCCTTTGAACAGGTTGAACACGGGCGCGCCCTGGAAGCAGTCGCCGGAGTCCAGCCACAGCGAGCGGTTCGCGCTCGCACGGATGCGCTTCACCAGCGTCGCGATGCGCGCGATGCCGCCGAACGGCCCGACCTGAAGCCCGTCGTTCCGGTCGAACGAGTTCGGGATCATGTTGTACGGGAACAGCCGCGAGTGAATGTCCGAGGTGTGCACGAACGTCAGGCGGACGTCCTGCCCAACGAGGTTCGGCTGCTCTTGATGCACCGTGCACGCACCCATCACGAGCGCGAGTCCGAAACCCACCATGCGGTTCATCGGGGCGGGGTCATACCCCGTCGGTGTGATCATCGGCAACGCGATTCGTGGTTAACTGCGCGACGAAATGCCACGTGCGAAGATCGTGTGTACGTTGGGTCCGGCATCGTCGACGCCCGAGCGCATTGGAGAGCTGATCGACGTTGGCATGAGCGTCGCCCGCCTGAATTTCTCGCACGGCAGTCACGAGGATCACGCCAAGATGTTGCAGATCGTGCGCGCCGAGGCCGACAAGCGCGGCAAGGCGATCGCCGTGCTGCTCGACCTGCAGGGTCCGAAGATCCGCGTCGGCAAGTTCGAGAAGGGCTTTGTCGAGCTTCGCTCCGGGGCCGAGTTCACGATCACCACCGACGACGTCATCGGCGACGAGAAGCGGGTGTCGACCGTCCACAAGATGCTGCCCCACGATGTGAAGCCAGGTGACCAGATCCTTCTCGATGATGGGTATTTGTCGCTCACCGTACTCGCGGTCGACGACAGGAATGTGAAGACCGTCGTCGTGACGGGTGGCACGCTCAAGGACAAGAAGGGCATCAACCTGCCGGGCGTGGATGTCTCGGCGCCCGCGCTGTCCGAGAAGGATCGCACCGACATCGGGTTCGCGCTGCGGCACGGCGTCGACTACGTCGCGCTGTCGTTCGTTCGTCGAGCCGAGGACGTGATCGAGGCGAAGCGCCTGCTCACGGTCGACAACGTGCGCATCCCGGTGATCGCGAAGATCGAGAAGCCGCAGGCACTCGAGCGGCTCGGCGACATCATCGACGCGGCCGACGGCTGCATGGTCGCGCGCGGTGACCTCGGCGTGGAGCTCGGTCCCGAGAAGGTCCCGCTGTGGCAGAAGCGGATCATCGAGGAGACCAACAAGCGCGGAAAGATCGTCATCACCGCGACGCAGATGCTCGAGTCGATGATCCAGCAGCCTCGACCGACACGCGCGGAGGCGTCCGACGTCGCGAATGCGGTGCTCGATCAGACCGACGCGCTGATGCTCTCGGGCGAGACCGCGTCGGGCGCCCATCCGATCGAAGCGGTGCGCACGATGGCGCGCATCATCGACGAGATCGAGAAGAGCGCTTACTACAAGGCCAATACCGAGCCAGCGAGCATCGAGCTCGCGGTCAGCGCGAACGCGATCGCGCACGCCGCGTTCGTCGCGGCGAAGTCCATGAAGCTGAAGACCATCGTCGCGGTATCGGACTCGGGCGGAGCGGCGCGCCTCTTGAGCGAGTACCGTCCCGAGGCGAACATCGTCGTCCTGACGACGGACGAGGTCACCTTCCGGCGCATGGCGATCGTGTGGGGCGTGACTCCCGTGTTGATCGGGCCGGCCGCGACCACCGAGGAGCTCATCGATCGCGTGGAGGCGACGCTGATCGAGCGCAACCTCGCCGTGCCCGGCGAAAACGTGTTGATCACCATGGCCGTGCCGATCGGCTCGGGCGTCCAGACCAACGTCTTGAAGATCCATCAGATCCAGCACTGAGCGAACATCGAGACCGCCGCGGCCAACACTCCGCGTCCGGTGCGTACGTGCCTACACGATGGTGTCCGAGTAGAGAGGTTGAGCCAGTGGAAGGGGCAGGCTACCCTCGTACACGGTGGGTCTAACGCCTCGACCAGCAGCAGACTCGGCTGTCCGCATCGACCAGGTTTTGCTCGGAAAGTTCCGGGTCGAGTCGATCCTCGGTCAGGGCGGCATGGGTGTGGTCGTGAAGTGCCGCCACTTGCAGCTCGACGAGCTGGTCGCGATCAAGATGTTGCGGCCCGACGTCGTCCTCGATCCCGACGCGGTCGAGCGGTTCATGCGCGAAGCGCAGGCGGCGGCGAGACTGAAGAGCGAATACGTCGCGCGTGTCTCCGATGTCGGCACGCTCGAGACCGGCGTGCCGTACATGGTGATGGAGTTCCTCGAGGGTCACGACCTCGGGGCTCTCATCGACGAGCAGGGTTGCATCCAGGTCGGCTGGGCTTGCCAACTCATGTTGCAGACGGCCGAAGCGCTGTCGGAGGCGCACTCGCTCAACATCGTCCATCGCGACATCAAGCCGGCGAACCTGTTCGTCACGTGGCGACCGGATCGTACGTCGCTGGTCAAGGTGCTCGACTTCGGTATCTCGAAGGCGCAAACGGGCACCGACATGCAGCTGACGCAGACGCAGTCGTTACTCGGCACGCCGGCGTACATGTCTCCCGAGCAGATGCGGTCCGCGAAGATGGTCGACACGCGGACCGACATCTGGTCGCTCGGTTCGGTCCTCTACGAGCTGATCGAAGGCCGCAAGCCGTTCGAGGCCGAGAGCTTTTCGGAGATGTGCGTGAAGGTCGCGGTCGATCCGCCGCAGCCGATGGTCAATGCACCACCCGAGCTGCAGCAGGTGATCCTTCGCTGCCTTGCGAAGTCACCCGAGCAGCGATACCCGACGATGGCGGACGTCGGTCGTGATCTCATTCCGTTCTGCCAGGACCCGCAGCAAGCCACGGTCCTCGTCGAGCGCATGCAGCGCATGCTTCGCAACAGCCGCGAGGGCGGTTGGGAGACGCCGACCGGAACCCGCAGCGTCCCGAACTACATCCGCGATCCGAAGAGTCAGCCGTTGCACGCGCAGCAGGGGCGGCAGGGTGCCGGATCCGAGTTGGCCGCGAATCGCTTCTCGACGCCGCTGCCCGTGACAGGCGCTGTTCCGCTGCACGCGCCGCAGGAGCACTCAGCGTCGGCGCAACCGTACAGCGAGTGGGGGGCGCAGAAGCCGGCGTCGAAGCGCGGGCTCCTCGTCGTGGTTCTGATGCTCGCGCTGATCGGCGTGGGCGTGGGCCTCGCGCTCGGACTGTCGGGAGACGATCCCGCAGACGATCGCGTCGTCTCGCCGACCACCCCGACAACACCGTCGACTCCGTCGATGGCGGGCGCGACGGAAACGACACCGGTCGCGAAGCCCGAGACGAAGGCAAAGATTGACGGGACGATGACGACCGCGACACCGACGACGAGCGGCTCGCCCTCGACTGCGGGTACGCCGGAGGCGACGGACACGTCATCGACGGCGGGGGCGACACCGGCAACGACGACGGGCGCGACGAACGTTCCGCCGATCGACGGCACCACGAAGACGGTCCCGAAGTCAGGCTCGAAGACGGTGAAGACCGGCACGAAGGTGAAGACCGGCACGAAGACGACGAAAGAGACGAAGGAGACCGTGAAGGAGACGCCTGTGAAGGAAGCACCGTCGTGTGATCCCTTCGCCAACCCCCGCGGCTGCGGCACGAAGAAGTGACCATGCAGTCGCGCTGGGTCTCGCTCGTACTCGTATTGCCCACCGTGGCGTTCGCGCAAAACAAGCCGAGCGAGGACAACGTCGCGCGCGCCGACGCGCTGTTCAAGGAAGCGCAAGCGCTGCAGAGCACCGACCTCAACGCGGCATGCATCCAATTCGCCGAGTCCTACGCGCTGAACCCGCACGCGCTCGGCACGCTGCTCAACGTCGCGTTGTGCGACGAGAAGCTCGGCCGCCTCGCCTCGGCGCTCGAGAAGTTCAAGCTCGCGCGCGACGTCGCCGCCGAGATGCTCGCGAACGGCAACAAAGACGTCGCGGCGCACCAGAAGGCCGCGATGACGCACATCACCGCGCTGGCACCGCGCATCCCACACGTGACCGTCGAGCTCGTGCCGCCCGAGGTCCCCGGCACGACGATCGTCATCGACGGAACAGCGTATACGAAGGCCAAGCTCGCGAAGCTGGCGGTCGACCCCGGCACGCACGATGTCGTGGTCACGGCGCCGGGCTACCAGCCGCAGGAGACGACCTTCGCGATCGCCGAGGGCGAGCACCACACGGTCGCGATCCCGCGCCTCGAGAAGTCGGTCTCGGTGCGGAGCACGCGGCGCACGATCGGCGTCATCGTCGGCGGAGCGGGGGCTGCGGTCGGGATCACCGGGATCGTCGTCGGCTTCGTCGCACGCAGCCGCTACAACGACACGTCGAGTTGTCACCCAGCCGGCAACTGCGACCTCCCCGAGGACTACACGAAGCGCAACAACGCGCTCGCGCTCGGCAACGTCGGTACGGTCGTCGGGATCGCCGGTGGCGCTGCGATCGTCGTCGGTGCGGTCCTCTGGTACACGGGGCGTAAGGCCACCGAGAGCCCACCGCGGGTCACCTTGCTACCCCACCTCGAAGCCGACGCGGCCGGTATCGCGGCGGTCGGTCGCTTCTGATCGCCCCGCTCGGGGTATGATCGTCCAATGCTGCGGACTTGGGGAGCGATCCTGCTCGTGTGCGCGTCGCTGGCAAGCGCGACCGCGGAGACACCACAAGAAAAGGCCGACCGCCTGTTCGCCGAAGGTCGCAAGGCGCTGACCGCCGAGGATCCGAAGAAGGCGTGCGAGCTGTTCGAGGAAGCGATCAAGCTCGACGTCACGGCGACCGGCACGATGCTGAACCTCGGCCTCTGCTACGAGAAGCTGGAGAAATACGCCTCGTCGCTGTTCTGGTTCCGCAAGGCCCAGAGCGCCGCGTCCGAGAACAAGCTCACCGACTACGAGAACGCGGCGAAGGAGCACACGGCCCTCAACGCGCCAAAGGTCTCGGTCTTGTCGATCACCGTCGTCGGGGCGCCCGACGCGGACATCCGCATCGATGGTCGCAAGGTCGAGCCCACCGAATACGGGCGCGTCGAGGTCGACTCCGGCTCGCACGAGATCGTGTCGCGCGCGACTGGGAAGAAGAAGGTGATCCAGACGCTGTCGATCAAAGAGGCCGAGAGCCGGGCCGTCGCCATCGAGTTCAAGGAAGTCGCGGTTCCGGAGTACGTCGATCGAGGTTCGGGGCGCCGCAAGGGCGCCATCGTTCTCGGCGCCGCCGGCGTCGGGACGTTGATCGGTGTCGGGATCTACGGCCTCGTCGAACAGAGCAAGTACTGCGCGGACGATGAGTGCACGACCGGCGACGACAGCGCCAAAGATCGCTTGAGGTACATCGGCACGAGCCTGTTCGTCGTCGGGCTCGGCGCCGTTGCCGCCGGCACGATCCTGTATCTGACCGCACCGGGCAAGGAGCAGATCTCCGATGGAACGGCGTTCTCGCCCGTGCTCGCGCCCGACCAGGTGGGCTTCGCGTTCAGCGGTAGCTTCTAGGGCTGCCGCCAAGAGGCCACGCTGGCGTCGCTCGACCATCGGGGAGGCCGCAAAGGTTTGGGGGCCGCCACCGGGCCCATGGCGCCATGGCAGTCAGCGCCGGAGGTGGTTCGCGATCCGCATCGCCATCTCGAGCGCCTGCTCGTAGTTCAGGCGCGGATCGACGCGGCTCTTGTACGCGCGCTCGAGGTCGACCTCGGTGAGACCGCGCGCACCGCCGACGCACTCGGTGACGTCCTCGCCTGTCAGCTCGACGTGCACGCCACCGAGGCGCGAGCCGAGTTGCGTGTGGAGCGCGAAGGACTGTTCCAGCTCGCCCACGATGTTGTCGAAGCGGCGCGTCTTGATGCCCTGGGGTGTCGTCTCCGTATTGCCGTGCATCGGATCGCAGACCCACAGCACGTTGCGGCCCGCGCTGCGGACGGCCTCGATCAGCGCGGGGAGCTTCTCGCCGACCTTGGCGGCGCCCATGCGATGGATCAGTGTGATGCGGCCCGGCTCGTTGGACGGATCGAGCACGTCGAGAAGACCGAGGAGCCAGTCGGTGGTCATCGCCGGGCCAACCTTGATGCCGATCGGGTTGCGGATGCCACGGAAGAACTCGACGTGAGCACCGTCGAGCTGCGCCGTGCGCATCCCGATCCACGGGAAGTGTGTCGACAAGTTGTACCAACCCGATCGCCGCGGGACCTGGCGCGTCTGCGCTTGTTCGTAGGGGAGCGCGAGCGCCTCGTGGGACGTGTACACGTCGACACGGCGAAGGACCTCGGACTCCACGCCGGTGATCGCGGACACGAAGTCGAGTGACTCTCGGATCGTGGTCACGATCCTCTCGTACTGCTCGCGCGCCGCGCCTTGCGCGAACGACACGTCCCAGTACTCGGGATGATGGAGATCCGCGAACCCTCCGTCGGTGAGTGCACGGATGAAGTTCAGCGTGAGGCCCGCGCGTTCGTAGGCGCGAAGCATCAACACCGGATCGGGCTCGCGCTCCGCGATCGTAAACCCGTCGCGGTTGATGATGTCGCCGCGGTAGGCGGGCAGCGTGACATCGCCGCGCGTCTCGCTATCGGCGGAGCGTGGCTTCGCGTATTGACCGGCGATGCGCCCGATGCGGATGACGGGCTTGCGCGTGCCGTGGACGAGCACGAGCGACATCTGGAGCAGGATCTTCAGCTTCGCGGCGATCGGCTCCGAGCGACAGTCGTCGAACGACTCGGCGCAGTCGCCGCCCTGCAGCACGAACGAATCGCCGGCGGCCGCGCGCGCGAGCTCGCCGCGGAGCTGCTCGACCTCCCACGACGTGACGAGCGGCGGCAGGCGCCCCATCTCGGCGACGACGCGCGCGACGGCGTCCGTATCGAGGTATGCGGGCTGCTGGTGCGCGGTCTTCTGCTTCCAGCTGTGTGGGCTCCAGCTCATTCCGGCTGCTCCTCTGCCGGCTTCGGCTTGGACTTGTCACCGCACTCGACGGGACGCGAGCCCTCGTAGTCCATCCGCTTCACGTTCGGACCGTGGAGCTTCGCTGGATCGATCTTCATGCCCTTCTGCTTCCGCAGATATTCGGCGAGCACGTCGCGGATGACATCGTTGGTCACCACGACCGAGCCCTCGGGGAGCTTCAAGCGTCCGATGAGGCCGTCGCCGCCCGACGCCAGGAAATCGCTCGTGACGAGCTTGTACGACCCGTTGTCATCGAGCGGCTTGCCCGCGACCTTGATCTCGACCTCGAGCTTGCCCGCCTTGCAGCGCGCCTTCGCGGCGACGCCGCCCCACGACAGGATCGCGCCGCCGCGCTGGAGGTTCGTCGCGATCAGGCGGCGGATGTGCGAGCCCTTCACGTCGACATGCGCGAAGCGGTTGTCGAACGGCATCGCCTCGTACAGAGCGCCGTACGTGAGCTCGCCGGCCGGGATGTCTGCGCGTAGACCGCCGCCGTTCGTCAGCGCGACGTGCGCGGGCGTGGTCGCGAGCATGAGGTCGGTGAACCAATTGCCCTCGGCGGACTCGAGCCCGTACGACTTCGCGACGACGCCGGTCAGCATGACGCCGAGCTTCTCGTTGCGCTTCGGCGCCGCCGCAGCCGCCGCCTCGTCGGCGATCTTCTGCACCTCCGGGTCCGCGACGACTGGCCTGCCCTCGTATTCGCCGGGCTTGCACTGCGCGATCGGCATCGCGTTGCCGCCCTTCGGATCCTCGCCTTCGCACAGCATGCGCGGCTGGTGGATCTTCACGCTCGTCACGTGACCGTCGGGCGCGATCCGCAGGTCGACACGGCCGAACGCGCGTCCAGACGAGAACGACTCGATCACCGCGATGTCGTTGATCCGATGCGCGACCACCGCGTGCGTATGACCCGCGACGATCACGTCGACGGAGCCCTTGGGCAATTCGTCCACGAGCTTGATCAGCTCCTCGTCCTTCTTGCACGACGAGATGTCGGTCGGCACGTTGTACTTCTCGCAGCGCGTACCGATGTGCGCGGTGACGGCGATGATCGTCGCGCCCTTCGCGCGCAGCGCCGTTGCCTCGGCCGCGATCTCCTTCGCAGGCGAGAGCATCGACAGGCCGACGAAGTTCGCCGGCATCGTCGTGAATGGTGTCGCTTCGGTGCTCGCACCGATGATGCCGACCTTCACCCCCGCGACATCGACGATCGTCGACGACGGCATGTTCGGCCACTTGATCCGATTGCCCGATTCGGCGTCGACGATGTTCGCGACGAGGAACGGGAACTTCGCTTCCTTCGCGCGTGCCTTGAGCGCCCCGCGCGGATCGTCCTCGACGCCGTCGGGCGTGGCCTTCGGCCCCTCGGGGCCGAAGTCGAACTCGTGGTTGCCGACGGCCGCCGCCGTGTAGCGGATCGTGTTGTACGCGGCGACGACGTGTTTGCCCTCCTCGAGGTTCGACTCGAGCGTGCCCTGGAACATGTCGCCGCCGTCGAGCAGCACCACGCCACCGCCGTCGGCCGCGCGGGCCGCGCGCAGGTTCGACACGTAGCCGGCGAGCAGCGGCAACCGATCGACCGCACCGTGGAGATCGTTGGTGCCGATGATCGTCAGCGTGACCGAACCGGCGCGGCGCTTCGGCGGCGTGCGCGGCCCGTCGTCTTTCTTCGGCGGGCCCGAACACGCGACCAACCACAGACTCGCGAACACCGCGACCAATCTCATGGCGCGGACTCTACCCCGGGCGCCCCCACCCCGGCATCGGCCGCGGCGGATGCATCGTCGTCGTCGTCGTCGTCGTTCCCACCACCGTCCTCGAGCGCGCGCGACGCCTTCGTCAACTGGTCGTCGCGCGCGGGCGTCACGACCTCCGACCGCGCGTCGGCGGCCCGCTTGTCGAGCTCGACCTCCACGATCGTCGATCCATCTTCACGCACGACGACGAATGCCTTGCCGCCGTTCGCGAGCAAGCACTCCACGCGATCGCCCGGCGCGATCCGGCGAAGCTTCGGCGCACAGCGTACGTCCTGCGCAACACCCATCTCGCCTACCACACCGCGCAAGTAGCGCTCGAGGACGTCGGTCGTCACGACGAGTCCGTCCACCCGCCACTCCCACGCACGTTCACTCGGCCACGTAACGATCGGGATGCGCTCGCCGTCGGGCAACATCGCGGAGCACCCGACGAACCCGAGGCAGTGCGCGACGATCGGCACACCGAGGCGCGCGCCGATCGACGACGCGATCGCACGCTCGAGAGATGAGGCATCATGCCCCAAATGATCGCTCCCGCACGCGATGTGGCTCGCGAACCCCGCGAACAGCAAAAGCCGGGCTGTGTTTGAGGCTCCCGCACCCACGGTGAGTTCCCAGCATGGTGCCACCCCTGGCTGAATAAAGCGGGGTAGATTTGCGTCGCACGTCTCGCTTAGGAGGAATGGATGCGACGAATGCGTTCGAAGCTGGTTCGCTTGGTGCTGATGTCGAGCCTCGGGGTTGCGATCCTCGCGCCCTCGATCGCGGTCGATACCGCCTCGGCACAACCCGTACGCGATCACCGACGTGGTGGACCGCCGCCGCGCGATGATGGTCCGCGCGAGGCGCCGCCTCCTCCCCGAGCCGACAATCGTGGCGCCGAGCGACGCGGTTATGTCTGGGTCGAGGGTAGTTGGGATTGGAAAGGTGGCCAGTGGGTCTGGGAAGCCGGCCACTGGGAACGCGAGCGTCGCGGCAAGCGCTGGCGTGCTCGCAAGTGGGAGAACCGCAACGGCGCGTGGGTTCGCGTCGACGCGGGCTGGGACGACGATCGCATGGACGGCCCACGCGAAGCACCACCCGCGCTACGCGAGGAGCGCTTCGAGCGCCGAAGCGGTTTTACGTTCGTGCGCGGCTCGTGGGAGTGGCGCAACGGACGGTGGCAGTGGCAGGCGGGTCGTTGGGAGAAAGAGCGCCGCGGCAAGCGCTGGCGCGAGCCTCGCTGGGACAACCAGAACGGCGTCTGGGTCCAAATCGGTGGGGACTGGGAGGACTTTGACGACCGCCCCCGCAAGGCACCGCCTTCGCTCAGGGACGAGCGGTGGGAGCCACGGCGCGGTTGGACGTTCGTGCGTGGCGAGTGGGAATGGATCGACGGCAACTGGGAGTGGCGCGCGGGACGCTGGGAAAAGGAACGCCAAGGTCGTCGTTGGCGTGAGCCGCGGTGGGAGAACCAGAACGGATTCTGGGTTCGTATCGACGGCGATTGGGAAGTAGCGCCACAGTATCCGACGGCCGCACCACCGCCGATTCGCCAGGAGACGTCTGGTCAAAAGCCAGGCTATGTCTGGGCCCGCGGAAAGTGGGAGTGGCGCAACGGGAACTGGGATTGGGCGCCCGGACATTGGGAGCGCACGCGCGCGAACTCGCAATGGACCGATGGGCGTTGGGAGCAGCGTGACGGCAAGTGGGTCTGGGTGGATGGTTCGTGGCAAGTCGTCGTGCTGCCGTATCCGCCATTGGATCAGCCGCCGCCGGCATTGAAGAAGGAAGCGCAGCCACCTCGAACGAATCAAAACGCCGCATGGGTCGCGGGCAAATGGATTTGGGATGCCGGTCGTTGGGCGTGGAAGCCCGGCGCATGGTCAGACAACCAACCGAACATGAACTGGCAGCCGGGACAGTGGGTGCGTGGAGCCGATCGCTGGGTTTGGGAGGAGGGACGTTGGGCACCTCTGGCGTATCCGCCACTGGATCAGGCGCCTCCTGCGTTGAAGACCGAAGCGCAACCGCCGAGACCGAACCCGAACGCAGCATGGGTCGCGGGTAAATGGACGTGGGATGCAGGTCGCTGGGTGTGGAGGCCGGGTGCGTGGTCTGACAACCAACCGAACATGTACTGGCAGCCGGGTCAGTGGGTCCGAGGATCTGATCGCTGGGTTTGGGAGGAAGGACGCTGGGAGAAGAACTCCGCGCCACCAACTCCAACTCCGACTCCGCCCCCGCCCCCACCTCCGTCCAACGGTCCGACGCAGGCACCGCCACCACCACCGACCGAGACTCCCGCTGCGCCCCGTGCGGGCTACATCTGGGTCCGCGGTCAGTACAACTGGACCAACGGAAAGTACGAGTGGGTCCCCGGGCACTGGGAGCGCACGCGCGCGAACCGGCGCTGGGAAGACCCGCGGTGGGAGCAGCGCGGCAACGTGTGGATCAAGGTCGAGGGCGGCTGGCGCTGAGCGCTCGCTGACACGATCGACCTCGATCAAGAGGCCGTCGCGAGCATTCGCGGCGGCCTCGCTGCTTTCGGCGCGATCAGAAGTGGCGCTTGAACAGCGGCAGTCGGATCTCGACGCCGCGATCGCCGCGATATTCGGCCGGTGCCATCTCGACGTCGGGGAGCTCGACCTCGAGGACGCGCCCGGCGATACCGATCGAAAGCTTCGCGTTGATTCGCGCGACGCCTTGCGTGAAGTGGACGTCGCTCGAGAAATGGAACACGAGGTAGCGATCCGTCGTCGTCGCGTCGATGCGCACGAACGCGCGGCGGCGGCGACCATCGAACGTCAGGTTGAAGCGCCCGTCGGACAGCTGAGCGAAGTGCTGGTTGACGCTGTCTCCAAGCTCGGTGAACGCGTCCGCGAGCTCCTGCGAGATCGAGAGGCGCTTGTTCATCGGCGCCTGCGGCCACAGCCGCTCGTAGACCTCGCAGTAGTCGGCGTCGTTCGTGTTCGACGAGTTCGCCGATGCGACGCCGAGGCTCGCCCATGCGACCGCACACACGAGTGCCCCACGCCTCATCCAGCCATCCTCGCAAAGTGGCTGGCGGCTGTTCTGTGAGCGCGGTTACGTCCAGCGTGCTAAATCACCGCCCATGAATCGTGCGCTTCTGATCGTGACGTTGGTGACGGCGTTTGGCATCGGATGCAAGAAGTCCGAGCCCGACAGGGCAGCGTCGACGGACACCGCCAAGCCAGCGCCCACCGCGGTCGTGCCGCCGACGGCGTCCGCACCCACACCGGTGCCGGCAGGCGAAGGCGATCCCTGGTCCAAGCTACCACCTGCGAAAGACCCGCTCCCGAAGCCGCTCTTGTGGTCGGTCGAGAAGGACGGAACGACGAGCTACATGCTCGGCACCATCCACAAGGGCGTCGACGCGGAGACGCGACTGCCGCAGATCGTGTTCGACAAGCTCGACGCATCCCCCGCGTTCGCGATGGAGACCGATCTGGCCTCGGCGGGTCCCGCGATGCAGAAGATCATCGAGTGCGTCGGGTGCTCGCTCAAGAGGGAGCTCACAGCCGCGCAGTACGCGAAGCTCGAGGACGCGCTCGGCAAGGCGACCGTCGACAAGATCCAGAGCATGAAGCCGATGGTCGCCGCGACGATGCTGGCCATGCAGTTCATGCCCGAAACCGCAGCGATGGACGGCGTGCTGCAAGGACGTGCGCAGCGGTTGAACAAGAAGATGGTCTATCTCGAGGACGCGGCCGACGCGGCGAAGGTGCTGTCGCGGTGGATGGACGTGCGCGCGCTCAGGCTCATGCTCGATCACCTCGACGACGGCAAGAAGCAGATGGCCGAGATGCTCGCGGCGTACGTCGCAGGTGACGAGAAGAAGCTCCTCACGATCAACGATAGCGAGAAGGAGAAGGCGCTGAAGGTCTACACGCAGGCCGAATACGCCCAGCAGCAGGCCGACATCCTCTACAGCCGCAATGCGGCGTGGCTGCCGGCCATCGAGAAGATGCATGCGGAGGGCGGCGGCTTCATCGCCGTCGGCGCGCTCCACCTCGTCGGCCCCAAGAGCGTCCCCGAGCTCCTCGAGGGCAAGGGCTACAAGATCACGCGGATCCCGTAGTCAAACCACCCACCCGGCACCTGGCGGCGATTGGCCGAAAATGAAGCCTTGTTCAATTGCGGGGGACATCGGTAAAGTCCGCTCCGCCCAACAGGGGGGTGTATTCGATGCGCGCTGCTGTTCTCTTCGTAGCTTCGTTGAGCCTGCTGGTCGCCTGTGGAAACGATACCGGCGGTGAAGACCCGCCGGCGGACGCCCCGACGTTGACCGGCGAGAAGCTCTCGCTGACCTATCCACCATTCACCGTCGCGCCGGGGGCCGAAAGCACGAAGTGCGTGTGGATGCGGCTGCCGAACACGACCGAGGTGAAGGTGCACCAGCTGCACAACACGCTCGGCTCGAGCTCCCACCATCTCATCGTGTACCGGGACGACATGGACACGACCGAGCAGCTGACGCCCATCGACTGCCAGGCGTTCACGGGCGCGCTGAACACCACCGGCATGATCTCACCGATCATGATCACGCAGCGCGCGAACGATCCGCTGTTCCTCCCCGACGGTGTCGCCTACACGTTCAAGCCGAACCAGATGATCAAGCTGGAGATGCACTACCTGAACGCGACCGACGAGCCGATCGAAGCGACGGCATCCGTCGACTTCTACCTGGCTGATCCGTCGGACATCCAGCACGAGGCAAACATCCTGTTCATCGGTTCCCCCGACATCGACATCGGTCCGAACCAACCGTTCAGCCTCAAACAGTTCTTCAAGGTTCCGAACTACATCGACCTGTCCGAGTCGAAGATCTTCGCGATCACCGGCCACACCCACCACTTCGGCACCGACGTACAGGTGCGGGTCGGCCCGTCGAAGACGGGTCCGTTCACCTCGGTCTACAAGCCCGAGCCATTCCTTTGGAGCGAGCCGGTCACCACGACACACAAGCCCGAGTTCAACGTGCCGAAGGACGGTGGCTTCGAGTTCGAGTGCACGTACATGAACACGAGCAACGACCAGATCGGTTTCGGCGAGAGCGCGAACGACGAGATGTGCTTCTTCTGGGCGTACTACTACCCCTCCCAGGGCTCCAAGGTGTGCGTGCATACCGACCAGTACGGCGGCGCGAACGGGCTCAACGTGTGTTGTCCTGGCGACAGCCTGTGCGGCCTGATCGAGCAGCAGTTCTGATCGAGCTTCTTGGGGGTAGAATCCGGGGATGACCCCGGGACGCGCGTTGCTGCTGGCCAGCCTTGTCGGTGGCTGCGCGACAACGCCCGTGCGAGGCGTGGTGTTTGCCGATCGCAATGGCGATGGCATCCGCCAGGAGGGCGAGTCCGGCGTCTCCGGCGTTGTCGTCGCGTTCGAGCGCTCGACGTTCGTCACGACCGACAGCAACGGCGCATACCACCTCGAGGCGCCGATCGATCAGGGCCGGATATGGGTGCGCATCCCGAGCGGGTACCGGCCGCAGCCGCTGTCGCGAGCGATCGCGAACGAGCTGATCGATCTGCCGCTCGCGCCGCTGACCGCCGACGAGGCCGCGTCTCCGCTGACCTTCGTGGTGGCGAGCGATACCCACGTCCCGAACCCCGACAACGACGGCGGGCGATGGGACGGCGGTGATCTGGCCGACGCGATCGATCAAGCGACGAGCCTGGCCGAGCCCCCGCGCTTCTTCACGATCGTCGGCGACATGACCGCCGGCAACGCGATGTACCAGTTCGACGTCCTCGAGAGCGCGGTCGCCACGGTCGGAATGCCGTGGGTCCCGGTCGCCGGCAATCACGACTGGTACGACGGCGGAACGAACTTCCGGCGCTACTACGGCGTCGACAACTACAGCTTCGACATCGACAACGTCCACTTCATCGTCTGGGATACGAACCTCGAGGTCGCGGACCAGATCGCGTTCTTGACCGCGAACCTCGCACACGTCGACGGCGATATGACGGTCGTCGCGATGGCGCACCACTCGCCACTCGACGAGGTCGCCCAGGCGATGGACGAGCTCGGCGTCGACTACATGTTCACGGGGCACTGGCACGCGAACCGGCGCATCCAGCGCGGCGGCGTCGTCGAGCTCAGCACGCAACCGTTCGTGATGGGCGCGATCGATCAGAGCGCGTCGGGCTACCGGGTCGTGACATTTTCGCCCGACGGTGCGATTCACGTCGAGCATCGCGAGCGACTGGTGCGCCCGCAGCTCGATCTGATCGCCCCGCACCCCGGCACGTGTGTGCCGAGCGCGAGCGTCCCTGTCATCGCCGCCGCAGCGCTCGACGCATCGACGCCGGAGGTCGCGGTTCGCGTCGACTGCGGGCCCGAGCAGCTGCTCTCCCCGGCGGGCGGATGGAGCTTCGGGGGCGAGCTCGGCGTGCTCGCGCCCGGGACACACTCGCTGACGCTGTCCGCCGTGTCCGCGGGCGGGCGCCGCGAGGAGACGCAGCTCGCGATCGAGGTCTGCGCGGGGGCGATCGCGAACGTGCCGAACTTCACGGACTGGCCGCAGCTCGGCGGATCCGCAGAGCACCACAACGCGCAGGACCTACCGATCGTGCCGCCGCTGGTCATGCGGTGGGCTGCGAACGTCGGCGGAACGATCACGCTCGGCACGCCGGTGGTCGCGGCGGGACTCGCGATCGTTGTCGTCACCGACAACGCAGCGGGCGATCAAGGTGGGATCGTGGCGCTCGACCTGCGCGACGGCACGGAGCGGTGGCGCTATCGCACCGCGTTTCCGGCGGTCGGCGCGGCGGCCGTGTCGGGAGACACCGTCGTCGTTGCCACGAAGAACGGCCACGTCCACGCACTTCACCTCACCGACGGAACATCGCGCTGGAGTCACGACGCCTCCGCCGGGATCAGCTCGTTCTCCGGATCGCTATGGGGACCTCCGACGATCGCCGACGGGCTCGTCTACGTCTCGCTACAGGGCAACTTCACCGCGCTCGATCTCGCGACCGGCGTCCCCGTGTGGGCGCGCGATCCCGACGACCCCGCGTTCAACTGGCTCGGCTCGCTCGCGGCGGTCGCGGTGTCGGACGGCACGGCGATCGCAGCGTTCAACCGCACGCTCGGCGTCGCGAGCGCGAGCGCGGCCACCGGCCTTCCCGGCTGGTCGATGAAGGACGGACGCGCGGTCGCGGTCAACGCGTCGCCGGTCGTCGACACCGGCATCGTCTACGTGATCAGCGCGGCGGGCACCGTGACCGCCGCGACGCTCTCGTCGGGCAGCACGATCTGGTCGCGCAACGTCACGCCCGGCGCGACCGAGTGGCACTACTCCGTGACGGCGACGCCCGCGCTCGCGAATCGCCGCCTGTTCGTCGCGACGCAGTGGGACGACCTCGTCGCGCTCGACGCCACGTCCGGTGCAGAGCTGTGGCGCACGCCAGCGTCTAGCGGCGTCATCAACTTCACGCACTATCGTGACGCGCAAGCCGCGTGGCCCGCGTCGCCCGTCGTCACCGGCGACATCGTGTGGATCGGCGGCCTCGACGGGCGCCTCGTTGCCTATGCGGCAGACGACGGTCGCGAGCTGTGGTCCACGCAGCTCGGCGCGCCGATCACGAGCGCGGTGGCACCAACGGCGGACTCACTCGTCGTGGCATCGTACGACGGCACCGTGCGGCTCTTGTCGCCGGGCACGCCCGCGGCGCCGCAGGCGGTCGAGCCGTGTCCGCCGATCATCCCGCCGCCCCCGACGCCGACCACGCCGGGTGGCTGCATGATCGCGACACCGCAATCGTTCGCGCTCGTGTTACTGGCCCTGCTGTTGCGCCGCCGCCGCCGCGCGGCTCGCTAGGAACTTCGTCAGCGCCGAGAGCACGGCGGGTGGAATCTCGTGTTGCCCGAGGAACGAGTGAAACTCGACCTTCGCGCCGGCGGCCACGAGCCGGTCGCGCAAGGCCTCCGCGATCGCGTATGGAAGCAGCATGTCGTGGCGACCGTGCGACTGGAGGATCGGCACGCCCGCGAGCTTCGCGAACCGAGGCTGCCAGATCGACTCCGCCGTCAACGTTCCCGACATGAGCACGAGCCCTGCAAGCGGGGCGTCGCGGTGGAGTGCCGTGTCGACGGAAAGCATCGCGCCTTGCGAGAATCCGCCGAGCACGAGCGTGTCGTTCGCGATCGAGTAGCGCGCCTGCAGCTGATCGAGGAACTGCACCATCTGTACGCGCACGTTCTCGAGGCCCTCGGGCACCTCGGCGATCCACGCGCGCATGTTGCCCGTCGCGAGCGACGCCTCGAGACGCGCGAGGTCCAATAGCCACCACGCACGCGAGTCGCCATACAACCCGCCGAGCTCGAGCGGCGCCGCCGGAAACACGAAGCGCGTGCGCGGCGCGTGCAGATACGGCGCGAGCGCGACGAGGTCATCGCCGGGAGCACCGAATCCGTGCAGCAGCACGACGGTCGACGAGACGTCGCCCGAGGCGGGCTCGACGATGCGTGTGGTGAGGCCGGCGATCTCGAGGGTCGTGGATTTCACGCGGCGACACTACTCGATCGCGCACCCGGCGGCACGACGCCGATCCGTCGCGCATGCCGCGACGAGGAGCTTGCGCCGTGCCGATCGGGGGCTTCCCGACATGATCCACTGGTGGAGACCGCCCGCGAGCGCGTACGCTGGAGGGATGCGGCGGCGCGAGTGGCTTCGTCTCGTCGGCGTGGGCGCTGCGAGCCTCGCGTCCGGGTGCGGCGACAATCTGCCACCGGCGCCCGCCTCCGTCGTCGCGGCAATCCTCGAGCCCACGGAAGACGGGTTCGTCGTCGCGATCTACGACGAGGAGGAAGAGGCGGTCGCGCTCGTCGTGCGAGACGACCGTGGCGAAGTCGTCGACGAGCAGCGCGTCGAGCTCGCACCGAGCGGCGCCGCGGTGATCGCCGGGCTGTCACCCGCGAGCAACTACGAGGTGACTGTCACGCAGCGCGGACGCGCGCCCATCGAGCCGCTGCGCGTGCGTACCGCCCCGGGCGCCGGCGACGAACGCCCCGTTCGAATCGCCGTGTCGGCGGACTTCGATCCGCACCCCGACTTCGAGAGTGCGATCGTCGAGCACGTGGTCGCCGCGGAGCCCGACCTCTTCGTGTCGCTCGGCGACTTCCCGTACTGCGACAACGGCCCGCCGGTCGTGCAGGACGTCCCGGGGTACCGGCTGCGCCACTACCAGGCACGCACGTCGAAGGCACTGCGCGCGCTGCACGCGAGCGTCGGCGTGCGATCGATCTACGACGATCACGAGTTTCGCAACGATTGGAACCCCGTGTTCGTCGAGCGCGAACCGGCGCGTTACGCGGCCGCGATGCAGGTCTGGGACGAGTTCTTTCCGCTGCGAAACACCGTCGGCCAGGTTCGCTATCGCAACTGGCGACAAGGCGCGCATCTCGAGTGCTTTCTCCTCGACTGCCGGCGCTTCCGCAGCGCGACAGCCGAGGCCGATACGATCATTAAGACGATGCTCGGCGCCACGCAGCGCCAGTGGCTCCAGGACGGCGTTCGCGCGAGCACGGCGACATTCAAGTTGATCTTCTCGAGCGTGCCGCTGGACTACGGCATCGGCTTCGATCACTGGAAGGGATACTCGACGGAGCGCGAGGCGCTCCTCGACGCGCTGGTCGGTGTGCCGGGTGTGCTGTTCGTGTCGGCCGATCAGCACTACTTCGCAGCGCATCGGCACGCGCACGGCGTGCGCGAGTTTCAGGTCGGTCCGTTCGCGCGCGGAGTCGGAACGTACGGCGACGAGCTCCCGGGCGTGCTGTTCCGCGCGAGTCGCTACAACGTGGGGCTGTTCGATGTCGACGGTGACGAGCTGCGTGCCACCGGGCTTGGCGCCAACGGGGAGCGTTTCTACGAGGAGACGTTCACGCCGGAAGCTCTGCGTCCGGCGTAGCGGTACGATGGTGCATGGGCGTCCAGGGAGCGCGATCGTACCTCGCGGCCTTCGCGAGCCTCGGCACGCTCGCCGATGCCGACGAGCGCCGGCGAGTCGCGCGACAAGGTCTCGCGGCGCTTGCCCAGATCGCCGAGCGCGAACCGGCGCCCCTCGAGGGGATCGCACCGGATGCGTTGCTCGCGAGCGTGCGCACCGCGCTCGAAGACGGGGTCCTCGCCGACCTCGAGTGGATGTCGCCGGCGGCGGGCGCGCTCGCGATGTTCGAGCTGGCGCAGGCACTGCCGGCGGGCCCGGAGCGACGCGAGCTCGGGCGGCGCGTGCTCGTGCGACTGCGCGACGCGGATCGCGACAGCTTCGTGCGGCTCGTCGTCGCGCTCGCGCGCTCGGCGCCAAAGCTCGTCGCGAGTGACAGCCTTCGCGCGCGCACCGAAGTCGTTCTGTCCGCACCGCTGACCCGGGGCGCCGGCGCGATCGGCGAGCTCGCGCTCGGACTATGCGCGCAGCCGTCGCTCGCCTCGAGCTGGATCGAGGAGCCCGCGACGGGCTCGCTCCCCGCGCGCAGGCTCGCGGCGCGCATCCTCGCGCACGCTGCACGCGAGGCGTTGCGCCGTCACGACGCGGGCGATCGTGGCGGCGTCGCGATCATGGTGCGGCCCGGCATCCGCGCGGCGATCGAACGCCTGCTCGGGGATCGCGAGGCGCTCGTGTGGCGCTTTGCCGCGATCGCGCGCGGGCTCCTCGCACACGTCGACCTCGATCTCGCGGCGGCGATCGATCGCGAGCTGCGGCCGAACGCATCGTCGACAGAGCTGCGGCGTGGTGCGGCCTCGGCAGCGGCGGCGCTCGAGCGCGGTGGCGCGGCTCTTCGCTGGGCACCCGTCATCGTCGCGCGCACGGCCAAAGACCCGGGCGTAGCGCGCGGCGCGATCCTCGGACTCGCCGGTCTTGCTGTGAACGCGCCCAGCACCGCGGATGACCTCGCCCACGAGCTGGTCCAGCGCGCTCCTCTCGACGGCGCCGAGGCGCTCGTGGACCTTCGCCGCGAGGAAGATGCACCGCTGCTCCCGACCGCCGCCGCCTTCGCGAGCGCGTGGGCGCGCGAACAGTTGCACGGGTCGGGCACGCTCCTCGACGACGGACGAAGCGCGCTGCTCCACGCGCTCGATGTCGAGCTCGGCGACCTGGCGGTCGCGACGAGCTCCGACGCGACCGCCTCGAAGCGCCGCCAGCTCTCGAGTGCTCAGCTCGCCCGCGACGCCGGAGACGTCCTGCGCGAACCGCTCGCGAACGCGCGAGCCGCGCTCGATGCGGGGGACGTGACGCGCGCTCTACGCGAGGCGCGTATCGCTGTCGACGAGCTCGCCGCAGCCGCCGATTGGCTCGAGCGCGCGACCGACGACGATCCGATCGATCGTCGCCATTCGATGCGCTTGTTGCGCGAGCTGGATCGCGAGGTTCTCGCCGACAACGTGCTCGCTGCGGTGATCGCGCTCGCGCCCGAAGGCGACCCGACCCGCACGCAGTACACGCATGCCCTCGGAGCGATCGAAGCCGCGCTCCTCGCGCGCGAAGCAACGCCGGAAGGCGGCCCGGTCGCTCATGGCGGACTGCGCATCGCACGACTGCGCGCACTCGTGCGCTTGCTCGATGGAGTCCGTGGGCTCCGCGAGAGCGCTCGGAGTGGACGAGACGGCGTCACGCGCGATGGTGGACCTGGCGGTCTTTTCCGGGATAGCGAGCTCGCGCCGCGGCTCGCGACGGTGCGAACCCTCATGGCTCGGGCGTCCGCGGATCACTCGCCGCTGCGTCGCGCGGTGTGGGCCGCGATGACCCGCGCTGGCGACGCGCTGTTGCGCGACGACCTCGCCGAGATCACCGATCTACTGCTCGCGTGGACCTGGGCGTTCCCCGACGACGACTTCGCGATCGTGCGCGAGGCCTCCATGATCCCCGACGTCACGCGCGTGTTCGAAGCGTACGCGCGCTTGCAAGCAGCGACGTGGGCCGCGGCGGATCCGGACGATACCGGCGCACTGCACGTCGTCGTCGAGCGCTGGTCGGAGCTCGCGGACGCGTTGCCGCCGGAGCAATCGCGGCGCGTCGAGGCGGTGCGGCTCGCGCTCGCACGTATCGGAAACCTCGCGGCGCGGATCACGGCGGCGACGAGCCGCTCGACGATTCCCGACGGCGCGTTCGAGGAGCTCGCGACCGAGCTCGCCGCGCTCGCGCGTCGCGTCTACGGCGCACATCAACGCCTCGGCATCGAGGCGACCGAGCGAGAAGCCGATCTCGACGCCGCGCTGCGGTCGATCGGCGGCGCGCTCCGCCGCGAAGCGCACGATCGCATCGACACGCTCGCGCTCGCGGACGACACGCCCGCGCAGATCTACGATACGCCACGTAACGATCGCGCCGACGGCGATCGCGCGTCGGACGCGTACGCGATCGGACGTGCAGAGACGCGCGAACGCATGCGGGCGCGCCGAGACACCATCCGTGCCGCCGATCGCGCTCGCGCCGAACGAGAGCGCACGCGAAGCAGCAGTCACCCGCCGTTCTCCGACGCGCGATCTGATACCGCGCGCGATGCGACGCAACCCATGGCGCCGATCGGCGCGAGCGCGCTGAGCGAGGCCAGCGCGACCGATGCTCGCGACGCGACGTCGGCCACGGCGGTCGACGCCCACGCACGCGATGCGATTCGGACGCGGCCGCGCGGTATGCGCGAGAGCCAGGCGCGCGAGCTGTTCCGCGACGCGATTCCGCTCGACGAAGCGATCGCCATCGCGATCGACGCGACGCGTGCGGTGCTCCCGGCGGCGCTCGCGGCGGCGGTCGAGCGCGTGCTTCTGTGGATCGCGCGCCGTCCGCGCGCCATCGACGCTAGCGCGACGCCTCCCACACCCCACGCGATGCTCCCGAGCTGGGTGCCGCTGTCACGCCAGCTCGGCGGCTTTCACGTCGTGCGACCGATCGGCCGCGGCGCGGGTGGCTCCGTCCTCCTCGCGTGTCGCGTCGAGGAGCGCGCACATCCCGACAAGGAGCTCGTCGCGCTGAAGACGCCGGACTACTCGGGCGGCGCGGCGAGAAACCTGTCCGAGGCCGAGTTCGAAGCGCTGTTCCGCGACGAGGCAGGCGCGCTACTCGCCGTCCCCGCGCATCCCAACCTCGCCGGCTTCGTGACGTTCGACGCGACTGCGAGGCCGAAGCCGATCCTCGTGATGGAATACGTGCGGGGGACAAACCTCGAGCGCGCACTCGAGCAGAACGCGCTCGACATGTTGCGCGCCTGCGCGATCATCGACGACCTCCTTGCCGGCCTCGGCGCGATGCACGAGGTTTCGGTCGCCCACCTCGACGTAAAGCCCGCGAACATCGTCCTTCGCGCCGAGAACGGCGTCGCGGTCCTCGTCGACTTCGGCCTCGCGGGACGGAGGCTACGCACCGGCTGCGGCAGCCCTCACTACGGCGCGCGGGAGGTCTGGGCGGAAGGTGCGACGGATCCGCCGTTTTTTGCCGACGTGTACGCCGCGGCGTGTGTCGCGTTCGAGGTGCTCACGAACACGGTGCTCGTGCGGGGCGACTCGCTCAACGATGTCATCGCGAATCATTTCTCGAAGCAGCCCGCCGCCGACGTCCTCGCACAGCTCGCGCACATCCATCGACTCGGACCGCTGTCCGAGTTGCTACGCGCCGCGCTCTCGCGTGATTCGAGTCGTCGTCCGACGGCCGCCCGGTTACGCGCCGGGTTCGCCGCGATCGCGCCCGAGCTTCGCGAGATGACTTGGCCGATCGAGGTCTGAACACGGCGTGTTACCGTCGCGCACGCTCCTCGAGGAGGCCCGTGGCCAACCCGCTTGCTCTCGCTGCTGCTCTCCCTCGCACCACGACGATCGTCTGTCCGCACCGTCTCACGATGAAGGTTCGTAAGCAGCAGTGACCGGTACACGCGTCCTCCTCGAGCTCGTCGTGGTGCTGGGCACAGCTGCGGTCATCACCGTGCTGTTCCAGGCGCTGCGTCTGCCCGTGGTGCTCGGCTACGTGCTCGCGGGTCTCTTGATCGGCCCGCACGTTCCGGTCCCGCTCGTCGCGAACCCGGACCTCGTACACGTCCTGTCCGAGCTCGGCGTGATCCTGTTGCTGTTCTCGGTCGGTCTCGAGCTCCGCATCTCGACGCTCGCGCGGGTCGGCGTCCCAGCCGCGCTGACCGCGCTGTTCGAGGTCGCGCTCCTCATCAGTGTCGGCATGCTCGTCGCGAGAGCCGCCGGGCTCGACCCGCTCGAGGCGCTGTTCGCCGGTGCGTGCCTCGGGATCTCGTCGACGATGCTCGTCGCAAGAGCGTTCGATGACCACGGCTGGAAAGGCGGCTTCACCGACATCGTGTTCGCGGTGCTCGTATTCGAGGACCTGCTCGCGATCCTCTTGCTCGCTGTCCTCACCGCCGTCGCCGGCGGCAGCGGCCTCGACGCCGAAGCGATCGTCCGGCTGATCGCGCAGCTCACAGGGTTTCTCGCCGCGCTGCTCGTCGGCGGCCTGCTCGTCGTTCCGCGCGTGGTGCGCTGGGTCGCGTCGCGCTTTCGCAAGGAGACGCTGCTCGTGCTCGCGCTGGCGATCTGCTTCGGCGCGTCGGCGCTCGCCCATCACTTCGAATATTCGGTCGCGCTCGGTGCGTTCATCGCGGGCATCCTGATCGCCGAGTCCGGACGCGGCGAAGAGGTGTTCCACCTCGTGCAGCCGTTCCGCGACGTGTTCGCGATGGTGTTCTTCGTCTCCGTCGGGATGTCGATCGAGCCGGCGGCGCTCGCCGAGAACTGGTACGTGATCCTGTTGTTCTCCGCGCTCGTGATCGTCGGCAAGCCGCTCGGTGTCGCGCTAGGTGTCTTTCTCGGTGGTCACGGTCTCCAGCCGGCCGTACGCGCGGGCCTGTCGTTGTCGCAGATCGGTGAGTTCTCGTTCGTCATCGCCGGCATCGGTGTTGCGAGCGGCGTCACCAGCCCCGCACTCCTCGCGATCGCCGTTGGCGTGTGTTGCGTGACCACGCTGACCTCGGGCGTGTTCATCACGAAGTCGCAAGCCATCGCGGGCTGGGTCGCGCGCCGCCTGCCAAAACGCATCGCGATGTTCGAGAGCTTCTACGAGGCGTGGCTCGGACGTCTGCGCACCCGCCAGGCCTCACCGTGGCGGAAGCTGCGCAATCCGATCACCGTCCTCGTCCTCGACGCGGGTGTGATCGTCGCGATCGTCATCGGCGCTGCTGCGATCACGCCGAAGGCCACCAGCTACCTCGCGGACATCGGGCTCGAGGGCCTCGTCGCGCGCCTCGCGATCACCGCCGCGGCTGCGATCACTGCAACGCCGTTCCTCGTCGGACTCGTGCGCCGTGTCGTCGTGATCGCGCGCATCCTCGCGCTCGAGGTCATCCCGGCGAACGAGACCCACGACATCGGCCTCGCGCCGCGCCGCGCGCTGATCATCACGTTCCAGATCGGTATCAGCCTCGTCGTCGGCATTCCGCTCGTCGCGGTGACGCAGCCGTTTATCCCCGGCGGCTGGGTCGTCATCCTCGTCCACGTCCTGATCCTGGTCGTCGTCGCACGACGCTCGCTGCGAGACTTCGACGGTCATGTCCGCGCGGGCAGCGCCATGTTGCTCGAGCTGCTCTCGCATCCGCCGTCGCAAGCCAAGGCCGAGCTCGCCCAGGTCGAGACATTGCTCCCCGGCTTCGGCGGCGTTGTCTCGATCCTGATCGGCGCGTCGTCGCCCGCCGTGGGTCGCACACTCGCCGAGCTCGATCTGCGCGCGCGCACGGGTGCGACGGTGCTCGCCATCGCGCGCGGTGGCGCAGGCATGGCTACACCGTCACCGACGGAGCCTTTGGCAGCGGGCGATACACTCGCGATGGCCGGTTCAGACGAGGCGATCGCGCAGGCACGAAACCTGTTCGACTCGACCTGAACGCGGGTAACTTCGGTGCATGGCGAAACGAGAGGGTGGAGCACGCCCTGATACGGGAGAGGTCCTCAGCAAGCCGCCACCGCCGCAGCGCGGCTTTCCGTGGCGCCTCTGGCTGTTCGCGATCGTGATGACCGCGGGAGCGGGCGCGGGCGGCTATTTCACCTGGCAGTACCGCCAGCAGGCAGCGCAGGCCGTCGACGATCGTGCGGACTGCGCGGTCAACCTCGGCAAGCTACGCAGCGAGATGACCACGACGCAGAAGACCTCCGAGACGGCATCGAAGGATCTCGCGAGCTGCACGGCGACCGTCGCCGCGCAGGAGCAAAAGGCGAAGGCCGTGGAGACGCAGCTGCGCGACGCTGCCGCGAAGATGAACGCGACCATGGAGGAGCTCGCGACGCTCCGCACGCAGCGCGCCGAGACCGAGAAACGCCTCGCCGCGATGGAGGACGTGCAGAAGCAGTTCGCGAAAATGATCGACGCTGGTCAGCTCGAGGTCAAAGCGCGCAACGGCAACCTCGTGATCTCTCTCCCATCCGAGGTCCTGTTCGCGTCGGGCTCCGCGGATGTCTCCGAGAAGGGACAGATCGCGATCATCGAGATCGGCGTGACGCTCAAGAAGCTCTCCGATCGGCGCTTCCTGGTGCTCGGTCACACCGACGATCAGCCGCTGAATCCAAATTGCGGGGGAGCCCGGGCGTGTCCCCCGGGTGTTCTCAAGGACAACTGGGAGCTGTCCACCGCGCGTGCTCTCAACGTGACGCGCACGCTCGTGAAGGCGGGCATGGATGCGAAGAACCTGATCCCCGCGGGCTCCGGCGAGCACGATCCGCTCGGCAAGGATCGCGCGAAGAACCGCCGCATCGAGATCGCGCTGCTCCCCGCGCTGAGCGAGCTGCCCCCGCTGCCGAGCTCGCTCGGGGGAGCCCCCGTGACACCGTGAGCCCGCGGTCCCGCTGAGCCCATCGAACGAGTCGCGCGCCGACCGACCACTCGAAGCGCATGACTAGCGCGGCGTCGTCAGCGCGCCGATGAGCGACATCAGCTGGTTCTCGGGTAGCGAACCGGTGACCGCGAGGTCCGGGCCGTCCGTCGTGATACTGACCTTGTTCAGCATCTCCATCACGATCGCGTCGAGCTGTCCGCTCGCGAGCAACGCGACGATCTGATCGTTCGCGAGCTTCGCGACGTTTGTTGCAGCCGTGGCCGACGCGAACCGCATCGTCATCGTCATCGCGAGCGTCTTGTTCGCCAGGTCGAGCCCACCGTGCACCTGCACGAGCTTCGTGCCCGATACCGAGCGCGACTTCGTGCTCGCGAGCCACACCGTCGACGCGGTGTTCGTCTTCGCGACGAGCTTGCCGAGCGCGGACTTCGTGGTGACGCCCTTCCCGCTCGTGAAGGTCGACAGCATCGCCTTGTCGTGCGGCTTCATCGCGATCGCGATGACGTCCGTGTCGATCCACGTCGCGTACAGTTTCTTGTCGCCGAGCGCGAGCTCGCGGATCGCCCCGGAGGTCCCGACCGCCGGCGCGGGCGCCTCCGCCGTCGTCTTCTTCGCGAGCTTGTTCGCGCATGCGACGACCGCGGCCTCGTCGACGCCGTCGAGCGACAGGTAGAATGCGCCCACGTCCGACGTCGCGCCTTCGACCATCACGAGGCCGTCGATCACCTTCGCGGGATCGATCCCGCACGTCGTCTTGATGCTGTCGAGGGTGCTCCCCGCCCCGAGCGTCGTGACGAGCGCGCCCGCGAACGAGGACAGCGACGAGCCCATGATCGCGTCGAGGTTCGTACTCATCACGAGCGCGGCCGACGGCGGTAGCCTGGACTTCGCGGCCGCCCACGCCCGCGCCGGGTCCGCATACGCGGGCGATGCGAGCGCGACGAGCACCGCGAGGACGAACGTACGGGTCACGGATACCGGGATCTTCGACTGCTCAGGGGCAGCCGTGCGTTGCCCGGACGGACACGGAATCGAACAGGAAGTTCGAGCGGTCGATGAAGTCGCTCACGCTCTCCATCTGGAACCGGACCATCTGGTTCGAGAGCGGCGTCACGATCGTCTGCGAGAACGGCGTCCACGTCGTGAACTGCGCCGCGTCCGAGTTCGTCTTGTTCAGGATGATGATCGGGGCGGTCGTGAAGTTCGGCGGAAACGTGAACCCGACGAAGGTCTCGTCGGCGTTCGGGAACGCGTCCTCGGTGCCTATCATCATGTAGCCGGACACGACGAGCTGCGTCGTCAGCGGCGGCACCGTGAACTGCTGGTAGACATAGTCGGAGGCGTTGGTGGCCTCGTACCCGCCGAGCCACGTGTACGTGGTGGGGGAGTGCGCGGTGACGCTGAACGCGCCGATCAACGGGATCGTGGCGTCGTAACGGAACTCGACCCACGGGGTGATCGCCGCGGCGTCGAAGTTCGCGTTCATCAACAGCTCGGTGACCATCGGCACGCACGCGTCGGGTGGTGGCGGCGGCGAGTCGATGGGTGGGGTCGCGTCGATCGGCGGCGCAGCGTCGATCGGCGGCGCCGCGTCGGCTCCGGGGGCGTCGATCCCCGACGCCGCGTCGATGGTGCCTCCGTTGGAATCGATCGGCGCGTTCGGGCTGGAGCCCGAAGCACAGCCGGCGAAAACAACGAGGGCAAGGACTCGCCTCATGGACCCATACTGGTGTGGGTGGGTGCCCTAGATCAACGACGATCTAGGTGTAGCCCAGGGCTTTGTAGCCCTCCCCACATCTCATACGACCGCGCCGGCGATCGCTCGGCGTGCGGCGGCCGCCGCCGGGCGCCAACCCCCTCGAAGGACACGCAGCCAGAACAGCGACGCGCCGACGAAGATCTCGATCGCCAGAGCGATCCACCCGCCGAACGCGCCGAGGCCGGCCGAGATGCCGAGCAGGTACGCGAGTGGAGGTGTGGTCAGCCACGACGTCACGATCCCGACGACGGCCGCATACCGGACGTCACTCGCACCGCGCAAGACGCCACGCGCGATCACGTTTGCGGCGTCCGCGACCAGGAACGCGATGCCGACGCAAAGGAGCATCTGCGCGCGATCCGCGAGCACGGCGTCCCCGGCGGCCATTGCACCGACGACCATTCCGCCGAAGATCGTGAACACGACGACGCACGCACCCGAGTACAGCGCGCCGATCAACAGCGCACGTTTCGCGACGTGAGGCACGAGCGCATCCTTGCCGGCACCGACCGCTTGCCCGACAAGCACCGCCGCGGCCTCCGCCAACGCGTGCGCCGGCAAGAAGGACACGTTGATCAGATGAAGGACCATCTGATGTGCAGCACCGTCGATCGCGGACATGCGCGCGACCATGACCGTGAGGATCAGGAACACGCCGACCTCCATCAGGAACTGGAGACCGTTCGGCACGCCTTGCGCCCACACGTCGCGCACAGCGGTCATGCGCCATGTCACGCGGCGCAGCTGCTCGCGCAGCGGCCATCCGAGCACGACGAGCTCGGTCGCGGTCCCGAGGATCGTCGCGATCGCGGCGCCCCGGACGCCTTGCTCGAGCATGACGATCAACACGATGTCCGCAGCGATGTTCACGGCATTGCCGGCGAGCGACGCGTGCATTGGCCCGCGCGTATCGCCCTGCCCGTACCTCGCCTCGCGGATGGCTGCATAGACGAGGACGAGCGGCGCTCCGAGCGCGCGGATCACGAGGTACTCGGCGGCGAAGTGTCCCGCGCGCGGACTCGCGGAGAACCCGACGAGCCACGGCGCGATCAGGTTGCCGACGATCGCGGCGAGCACGCCCAACACGAGCGCGATGCCGAGCGCCGCGCCGAGCAGCTCGGGGATCAGATCGCGTCGATTCGCGCCGACGGCTTGGGACACGAGCGTCTTCGCACCGCGCAAAAGGCCGATGCCGAAGCACAGCAGTGCGAAGCCGACGACGGCGCCGAGACCGACACCGGCGAGCTCGTCCGCGCCGACGGATGCGACGAACGCCGTCGAGGCGAGCGTCATCGTGGAGTAGGAGATCATCGAGACCGTGATCGGCCAGGCGAGCTTGACGAGCTCGCGACCCGGGCGTTCGGTCCATGGAAGTGACGTAGCAGCGACGAGTGAAACAACAGACATGACGACACGGCCCTCGCGGCGCGATGCACGTGCGCGCCGCAGCGAAGAGGACAGATGCTCGAACGGAGCCCGAAATGCGAAACGGGCCCCAGCTTCACTGGAGCCCGCGGCGGGATTTGGTTCTTACTCGGTCAGATGATCCGAGCAACCCCGCCGCGGGCTACAGCACGATCGACGATCACGCAGATCGTCGACTTGAGCTGGCAGTGCGAGGGAAGTTGCATGGGTCTAGCTCCGAGTTTTCCTACTCTCGCGCGCTCGATCGAAGAAGGCAAGCGTTGTGTTCGGCACGCGACAAGAAAGTACGATCGCTACGCGATGTCCTACCGAACCACGTACGCGAGCGTCGCGCGCTGACACGTACGCAGCGCCGACGCACCGGGCAACTCCGCGAACTGCCACACACGAACGTCATCGACGATTGCTGTATCGAGCTCCGACAGGCCGGTCGTGCGCGTGAGTGCGACGTCCATCACGTCTCCGGCAGGGTTCACGCACAGCGAGAGCTCCGCATGAACGGTGCTGCCGAGCTCGTAGCGAATCCGTGTCGCCATGCGATCGACACTCGGGAGGCGCGGATCGATCGCCGCTGGGACGATCTGCTTCGCCGCGTCCGCGTTCGGCGCGAGCGAGAGGTGTATGCCGGCGCGCGGCGCGTGCTGATCGCGATCCGTCACACCGGTGAACGATGCACAGGCCGACACAGCGGCGAGAGAGACCAAGAGGACAGACTTCATGACGAGCTCCTTGCGACAAGCCACCCGATCGCGAGGTCACGCCGGTCCACGTCGCGTGCCACACACGTCGCACCGCAAGCGCGCCAGATTGCAGGACGCGATCGCCCGCTCCGAGCGTCGCGGGACAACTCGGGACAGCCGCATGCGACCGCCGTCGATGCCTGGATGCTCGAAAATTTGTGATGGCGTCGCTAATGAGGCGATTTTCCCCAGCAAGTAGCCTGCGCTACCGGGAATGAGCACACGCCCGGACCGGTTGACACGCCGCCCGCGGGACGGTTTTCTCCCGCCGAGTCCATATGTCCGACCGCCTCACCGACGACGTCACCAAGTATCAAGGTCGCTTCAACTCTCTCAAGGCCGAGGTCGGCAAGGTTCTCGTCGGCCAGGACGAGATGCTTCACCGGCTCGTGCTCGGCCTCCTCGCCGGCGGTCACGTGTTGCTCGAGGGTGTACCCGGCCTCGCGAAGACGCTCGTCGTTCGCACGCTCGCAGAGGCGCTCGACGGAACGTTCTCGCGCATCCAGTTCACGCCCGACATGTTGCCCGGCGACGTCGTCGGCACGCAGATCTACAACCCGCGCGAAGGCACGTACACGGTCAAGAAGGGACCGGTGTTCGGCAACTTCATCCTCGCCGACGAGATCAACCGCGCACCCGCGAAGGTCCAGTCCGCGCTGCTCGAGGCGATGCAGGAGCGACAGGTCACGCTCGGCGATCAGACGTTCAAGCTGGCGGAGCCGTTCCTCGTGCTCGCGACGCAGAACCCGATCGAACAGGAGGGCACGTATCCACTGCCCGAAGCGCAGCTCGATCGCTTCATGCTGAAGGTCCGCGTCGGCTATCCAACCAAGGACGACGAGGTGAAGATCATCGATCGCATGGCCGGCTCCGGCAGCGAGCCCACCGCGAGCAAGGTGATGACGCTCGACGAGATCCTCGCCGCGCGCGACGTCGTGAGGCAGATCTTCGTCGACGACAAGGTCAAGCGCTACGCGGTCGACCTGGTGGCCGCCACGCGCGACCCCAAGGCGAGCAACCTGCCGCAGCTCGCGACGCTGATCGACAACGGCGCGAGCGTTCGCGCATCGATCTCGCTGATCAAGGCCGCGAAGGCGCAGGCGCTCCTCTTGGGACGCAGCTACATCTCGCCGCACGACGTGAAGACGATCGCGCACGACGTGCTCCGCCACCGCATCCTCGTCAGCTACGAGGCAGAGGCGCAGGGCAAGACCACCGATAGCGTGATCGCCCAGATCCTGGAGAACGTCCCCGTCCCGTGATCGCCTGATCTGGAACGTCTCCCATGCTTCCTGCGGAAATCGCGCAAGCCGTCAAGCGCATCCAGTTCGTCACCGGGCGTCAGGTCTCCGACGTCATGGCAGGCGCATACCTATCCGTGTTCAAAGGACGCGGAATGGAGTTCGACGAGGTTCGCCCCTACGTCCCCGGCGACGACATCCGCGCGATCGACTGGAACGTGACGGCGCGCACCGGCGAGCCGCACGTGAAGCGCTTCGTCGAGGAGCGCGAGCTGACCGTGATGCTGCTCGTCGACGTCTCCGCCTCCCAGGACTTCGGCTCGGGCCGGCGCAGCAAGCTCGAGGCCGCTGTCGAGCTGTCCGCGCTCCTCGCGATGTCGGCCGTCGAGAACGGCGACAAGGTCGGCTTGCTCCTGTTCCACGGCGGTGCGGACCTCTACATCCCGCCGCGCAAGGGAGGGAAACACGCGCTACGTGTCGTGCGCGAGGTGCTCGCTCGCGGTCAAGCGAAGGCTGCCGGCCTCACCGCCCGCAAGGCGATGCTCGCGCTGCCGCGCGCGATTCGCTCGTTGTTCGCGAAGCTGCGTGCGCAGACGCGCCTCGATGGCGAGCGCGCCGAACCGCGTCGGGCCACGAGCATCAGCGCCGCGCTCGAGTTTTGCCGGCAGGTGCTGCCGCGCCGCGCAGTGCTGTTCCTGATCTCGGACTTCCTCGACGAGGGCTACATGACCGTGCTGCGACACGCGAACCGCAAGCACGACGTCGTCGCGGCGCTGATCACCGATCCGCGCGAGGCACAGATGCCGCCCGCCGGCCTCGTGACGCTCGAGGACGCGGAGTCGGGACGCACGCGCCTCGTCGATACTCGTAGCGCCGCGTTCCGCAGCGAGCTCGCGTCGCGGGGCGCGAAGCGCGAGACGGAGCTCCGCGATCAGCTTCGCGCGACGGGGATGGATCTGATCGTGTTCGACGCGTCGCAGTCGATGGTGGATCCGCTGCTGCGGTTCTTCCGCGAGCGTCAGCGGAGGCTGCGTCGATGAGGTCGTGGAACAACGCGCGCTCGGTCGGCTCCCGCTTCGGGCGTGCCGTCGAGATTGGCTCCCGCTCGGCTTCCCAGAGATGCGACACGGAGAAGGTCCTAACGCTGTCGATGATCGCGTTGCTCGCTCTCGCAGCCTGTGGCGGAGCCACCGACGAAGCGCCACCCGATCCATCGTCACTCCCCGCAGCCGACGCGCTCACCAAAACGACCGAGGTCGGACCCGTCAAAGCCGTCGTACGCGTGTGGCCCGCGAAGCCGAGCCTCGTCGATGCGGTCTACCTGCGCCTCGAGGTCAGCGCGCCGGACGGCGTGACGATCGACGCGCCGTTCCAGGAGGCGGGTGATCAGCGCCTCGGTCGGTTCCGTGTCGTCGGCTTCTCGCGCGACACGATCGCACGCCCGACGCGCCCCGAGACTGGCGGGCAGCTGCACGTACAGACCTACACGCTCGAGCCACCGGCGAGCGGACGGCAGCGCATTCCACCACTGCGCCTCGAGATGCTCGACGGTCGCGCGAATGCGAGCCCCGAGGCGAAGAAGGCGCAGGAGATCCTGACGGAGGAAGTGCCGCTCGAGATCGCGCCCGTGCCCGTCGAGCAAGCGACCGCGCAGCTGAAGGACGCGCGTGGCGAGCTCGATCCGGACGTCGGCAAGACGAGCTGGGCGTTGATCGTCGGCCTCGCGGGCGGCGCGCTGGCTCTCGGATCGGGTTCGATTCTCTTGTGGCGCGCGATGCGCTCGCGGCGACGCGTGTTGGCGCAGCGCTCGGCGTACGAGGATGCGGTGTCGCTGCTGCGCCGGCTCGAGGACAAGGGCGCGCCCGACGCAGACAGCGCCGACCGCTGGTTCGTCGAGCTGAGCTCCATCGTGCGCAGGTACCTCGAGGGTCGCTACGAGATCCGTGCGCCGGAGCTCACGACCGAGGAGTTCCTGCTCGTCGCCACGGCGCGGCCCGAGCTGACGAGCGACCATCGCAAGCTGCTCGAAGCGTTCCTCGAGCGCTGCGATCGCGTGAAGTTCGCGGGTTACCGTCCAGATGCGGAAGAGTCGATCGCGACGCTCGCGGCGGCGCGTGGCTTCGTCGAGGACACACGTCTGAAGGAGATCGCCGCATGAGCTGGTGGCGATCGCTCGACTGGGCGCAACCGTGGGTGCTGCTCGCGGCGCTGCTCGCCGTGCCGGCCGTGTGGTGGTCGGTGCGCGGCAGCGGGCGCGTGGTGTTCTCGTCGCTGCGTGCATTGCCCGCGGGCGGCGAGACGTGGCGCACGCGCATCGCGTGGCTGCCGGACGCGCTGTACGGTCTCGCGGTGGCGGCGCTCGCGATCGCGCTAGCGGGTCCGCGCATCGGGGATCAGTCGTCGCGCGTGCGGCGCGAGGGCATCGCGATCATGATGGCGATCGACGTCTCGGGGTCGATGCAGGCGCAGGACCTCGCCGACGGCGTCAACGAGGCGCGCTGCGACTACAAGACAAACCGCGACCCGACGCGGCTCGGTGTCGTGAAGCGCGTGTTCGAGCAGTTCGTCCTTGGCGGCAAGACGCTGGATGGACGGCAAGACGACGCGATCGGCCTCGTCGCATTCGCGCGCTACGCGGAGACGCGCAGCCCGCTGACGCTCGATCACGGCAACCTCGCGCAGGCCGCGCGCGAGCTCGACTTCGCGCAGGGCGACGACGACGGCACGCACCTCGGGGCGGGCCTCGAGCTCGCGGTGACACGACTGTCGGAGTGGAAGCCGAAGGAGAAGAACGTCGGCCGCATCGCGATCCTGCTCACCGACGGTGAATCTACGGTTCACGAGATCGACGAGGACACCGCCACCGAGGACGCGATCGAGGCGGGCGTGAAGGTCTACACGATCGGCGCGGGCACGAACGGCATCGCGCCGGTGTGTACCGATCGCGGCGATGGCCGCAACGTGCTCGTTCAGATGCGCTCCGGCCTCGACGAGACCACGCTGCGCAAGATCGCGGCGAAGACCGGCGGCCAGTTCTTCCGGGCGACGGACGCCGCGAGCCTCGAGCAGATCTACGCGCAGATCGACAAGCTCGAGCGCACGAAGATCGAGGAGCAGCGCTTCACCGAGTACCGTCAGTTCTATCCGTGGTTCGTGATCGCGGCGATGGGTCTCGTCGTGCTCGCGCTCGTGCTGCGCGGGACGCTGCTGCGGAGGCTGCCGTGATCTTCGAGTGGAGCTATCGCCACCCCGAAGCGATCCACTTAGTGTGGGCGGCGATCGCGATCGTCGTCGGACTCGCCGTGCTCGAGCTGCGATCGCGTGGCGCGCTCGCGGTGTTTCTTTCGCCCGTGATGCAGAAGCGACTGACGGCGAAGGCGAGCGTGGAGCGCGTGGTGCTGCGCCTCGGGCTCGTGCTGCTCGCGCTGCTCGCGGCGATCGGCGCGCTGATGCGGCCGCAGGCCAAAGGCGAGACGGAGACGGTCGACGCGACGACGCCATCGGCCGATGTCGTCTTCGTTCTCGATGTCTCGCGTTCGATGCTCGCCGAGGACACCGCGCCGAATCGTTTCGTCCGCGCCAAGGCCGAGATCGAGCAGCTGCTCACCCGCCTCGAGGGACAGCGCGTGGGGCTCGTGGCGTTCGCGGGCCGCGCCGTGCAGGTCTGTCCGCTCACGCCGGATCAATCGTTCTTCTCGACGGTGCTCGCCTCGCTCGACACGCGCAGCGCGGGCAAGGGCGGCACGCGGATCGGCGAGGCGATCAAGACCGCCGTCCGCGGGTTCCCGCAGGCCGCCGGAAGCGCGAAGCTGATCGTGCTCATCACCGACGGCGACGATCAGGATCCGTACTCCGAGGAAGCCGCGAAGCTCGCACGCAACGCAGGCGTGAAGATCGTCGCGGTCGGGCTCGGCAGCGAAGCGGGCTCGACGATCACCATCACCGATCCGACGACCGGCGCGAAGAAGACGCTCGAACACGAGGGCAAATCAGTGATCAGCAAGTTGAACGGCGAGCAGCTGCGCGAGGTCGCGCTCGTCAGCGAGGGCGTGTACATCCCGGCCGGCACGTCGGCGCTGGATCTCGACTCCATCGTCGACGGGTACATCACCCCGATGATCCGCGAGGCCGAGGCAAAGGCGGTGCGCCGCATCCCCGTCGAGAAGTTCGCATGGTTCGTGCTCGCATCGTTGGTGTTCCTGCTCGGCGCGCTGTGGGTCGGCGCGGGCGCCGGCGATCGGAGGTCTGTATGAAGGCGCTCGCCGTGTGGACCCTCGCGATCGTCCTCGGCGTGACGGCGTGTCGTGGCGAACATCGCCCCGCGCGCGTCCTCTACAACCAGGGCGTCGCGGCGCTCGCCACGGGTGACTTCGAGGCGGCGGAGAAACTGTTCCTCGACGCGCGCAGCACGGCCGGCGTGGATCCGGAGCTGCGCTTCCGCGCCGCGTACGACCTCGGCGTGGCACTCGCCGCGCACGCGGACAAGGTGCGCTCTGCCGAACAGCCGGATCTCGCGAAAGCGCTCGAGCTCGCGCAACAGTCGGCCTCGTGGCTCGCCGATGCAGCGCGGCTGCGCAAGGACGACAAGGACACGCAGGCGAACCTCGCCATCGTCCGCGCGCGCGTGCAGTCGATCAGCGACGAGCTACGCGAGGCCGAGGGCAAGCTCGAGGCGCGACTCGACAAGCTGATCGAGGAGCAACGCGACGTCCTCGACGGTGCGCGTGGCGCGTGGTTCGAGATCAAACAGAGCGGTGGTGCCGACCCGCTCGCACAGCAGACGAACTTGACCCACCTGGCGGACCGCGAGCGCGGCATCGTCGCGGAGACCGGCGTGCTGCAGGACATCTCCGGCGACGAGATCGACACGATCGGCAAGAAGCCCGAGGACAAGCGCACCGACGAGGAGCGCGTCCGTCTGATCCAGCTGAAGAACCTCGACCTCTATCTCCTCGATGCTCGCAACGCGATCGCCGACGCGCGCCGCAAGCTACAAGAACTCGCGGCGGAAGACGGCGTCGTCCGCGCCGAGGCCGCGCTCGTCGCGCTCAAGCGCGGGCGCGAGCAGCTGCTCGACCCGATCACGGTGATGCGAAATGTCGCGCAGGATCAGACGGGCGTGCTGCGCGAGACAATGGTCGCCGCGGCCTCGGACGGCTCGCTACAAATTCACGTCGAGCAGCAGCTACCGCCTCCCGACCAGATGCCGGGGTGGCTCGCGCCGGCGGCGATCGCGCACCGCCAGAACGGCCTCCGCGATCGCATCGAGGAGGTGCGCGCGCGCCTCGAGGCGGCGACCTCGCAACCTCCCCCCGATCCGAGCACGCTGCAGGATCCGAAGGCGCAGCAGCAGGCCGCGCAACAGGCGGAGCTGCTCGCGCGCGTGAAGGTCGCGCTGCCGTCGGTGGCCGAGGCCAGCGGCGAGATGGGCAAGGCGATCCAGTCGCTGCGCAGCGCCAAGGCGAAGCCTGCGATCGATCACGAGCGTGCGGCGCTGCTCGCGCTGATGAAGGCGATCGAGCAGTTCTCGGATCTCAAGCAGCTGATCGAGCTCGCGTACGGCGACCAGCGTGCGCTCGTCGAGCTTCTCGGGCCCGAGGCCGCGAAGCGCCTCCCGCCCGACGAGCGAGCGACCGAGACCCGGGGCGCGCTCGAGCGAAACCTCGCGCGCATGCCCCGCTTGAAGGAGCTGATCGCCGAGCAGCTCGCGAACGCCGAGAAGGTGCCGCCACCGAGCGATCCCGCCAACGATCCGGATGCTGCGAAGGCGGCCGAGGCCCACAAAGCGCAGATCGAGCAAGCGAAGCAGCAGCTCGCGATGGCGGAGTCGTTGCGTGCCGGCGCCGAGACGGCGCTGCAGAACCTTGGGAAGGCGATCGTCGCGAACGGCGATCCTGTCGCTCCCGCGAAGGACGGCGAGCAGAAGCTCGCGGAGCTGCGCAAGCTGTTCTTCAATATCATCGAACACCTCCAGCAGCTGATCCGCGATCAGGGCGACACGATCGATCGCACCACGCAAGCGAACGTCGAGGACATGTTCGGCCGCGAAGCGAAGCTGCCGGACCTCGTCTCGACGCAGGCGCGACACGGTGATCTCGCGAAGGCGATCACCGAGGCGCTCGCCGCGCAGGCCGACGCCGCCGGCAAGGACGGCGCGAAGCCGCAGCCCGGTCAGCCCGACGCGAAGACGTACGCGGCGGCGGCGAACGAAGTGCGGCAGGCGCAGCAGGAGATGGCCGACGCGACGCGCGTGTTGACCACCGCGCGCGACGACAAGCAGAAGAGCCACAGCCTCGAGCCGGCCACGAAGTCGCAGGACAAGGCCAACGAGCACTTGAAGAAAGCACTCGAGCTGTTGCAGCCGCCGCAGAAGAGCAAGGACAACAAGCAGCAGCAACAGCAGGAGCCGAAGCCACAGCCCGAGGAGCCCAAGCCGCAGGGCGGCGCGCAGCAGCGCGTGCGTGACGAAGATGCGCGACGCCAGAAAGAGCGACAGCAGCAACAACCGCAGAGCGGCACCGAGGTGATGGATTGGTGAAGCGCGTCGTCCTCGGAGTTTGGCTCGCGCTCGCGACGCTGGTGTCGGTCGCCCGCGCGGAGGAGCCCCGCGCACAGTTCCGGCTCGACGGCGGCCAGCCGCACGTCGGCATGCCGTTTACGCTGCAGCTCCTCGTCGAGGGCTTCGACGAGTCGCCCGCACCCGCGACGCCGAAGCTCGAGATCCCGAACGCGACGGTGACACCGCTCGGCGCGACACCGAACGTCTCGCGCTCCATTCAGATCGTCAACGGACGGCGCAGCGACTCGGTGCGCGTGACGTGGGCGCTGCAATGGCGCGTCGAGGTCAACCAGGCAGGAACGATGCGCGTCCCGGCCACGACCGTGACGCAGGGTGCGAAGAAGGCGACGGCGCAGTCGGGCGAGGTCACCGTGCAGACCGTCCCACTCGCCGACGACATGAAGATCACCCTCGATCTGCCGGCGCGTCCGGTGTTCGTCGGCGAGACCGTGCCGCTCACGCTGACGTGGCTGTTTCGGCGCGATCCCCAGGATCAGACGTTCTCCGTGCCGATGCTGTCGTCGGACGCCTTCACCGTGAGCGCGCCTGCGATCCAGTCTCAGCAAGGCCGCACGCGCGCGCTCACGCTGTCGGCGGGCTCCAAAGATCTGCAGCTCGCTTACACGGTCGACAAGACAACCGTCGGCGGCGTCGAGTTCAACCGCCTGCAGGCGACGTTCTACGCGGCACCGCGCAAGGTCGGCAAGATCGAGATCGCGGCGGCATCGGTCGTCGCGGCCTTGCCGGTCGGACGCGCGGACTTCTTCGGTAACGCGCCGACGCGGCTGTTCCGCGCGAGTGACACCGCGCGCACGCTCGAGGTCAAGGCGCTGCCCGAGACGGATCGCCCGGCGACGTTCGCCGGCGCGGTCGGCGATCAGTTCTCGATCTCCGTGGACACGAGCCGCTCTGTTGTCTCGCTCGGCGAGCCGATGCAGCTCGACGTCACGATCAAGTCGAATCAGCCCCTCGACACGCTCGCGCTCGGCAAGCTCGACGGCGAGGGCCGCCTGCCGAAAGACACGTTCACCGTGCCCGGCGATCCGCCGACGGGCGAGCTGTCCGACGAGGGCAAGACGAAGACGTTCAAGGTCACCGCGCAGGTCACCGGCCCTGCGACCGAGGTCCCCGCCCTCGCGTTTTCGTACTTCGATCCTGCGAAGAGTCAGTACGTCACGATCACCTCGGAGCCGATCGCGTTGTCGGTGAAGGGCACCAACGTCGTCGGTGCAGGTGATGTCGTCGCGATCGCGCCGACGAAGCCTCCGCGCGGAACCCCGCAACCAGGCGTCACGATCGACGGCACGATCGACAGCTCGATCGACGCGCAGCTCGCCCTGTCGAGCCTCGGTGCGGTCCACACCCAGCCGCTCGGTGGGACGTTCTTGTGGATCCTCGTCGGTCTGCTCTACGCGCTGCCGCTCGCGATGCTCGCCGTGCGCACGTGGCAGCTCCGCACTCGCGACGTGCGTGAAGACGCGGCCGAGCTGCGCGCCGCGCGGCGGAAGGTCGAGCAGCTCCTCGACGACGCTGCGACCAAGCCCGCCCGCGAGATCGCCGGGCCACTCGGCGCAGCGTTGCGGGATCTCGCGCGCGCCGCGGGTCACACCGACCTCGACGGCGCCGTACTCGCGAAGCTCGAGACGGAGACGTTTGCACCGAGCGCCGCGTCGAACCCGCTGTCTCCGGATCTGCGCTCCGACGCCGCCGGCCTCTTGCGTCGCTGGGTGAAGCCGGTTGCGATGCTGCTCGTCCTCGCCGGCGGCCTCGCATACGCGCCGCCTGCGTACGCTACGCCACTGGACGAGGGTCGTACCGCGTACCAACAGGCGATGGAGCTCGCCAACGACGCGAGCGCTCGCAAGGCCGCGTTCGCCCGCGCCGCGAGCGCTCTCGGCGAGGCCGCACGTACGTACCCCGATCGCCCCGAGCTGCTCGCCGACTGGGGCAACGCCGCGCTCGGCGCGGGTGACGTCGCGACCGCCACGCTTGCCTATCGCCGCGCTCTCGTGATCGATGGCTCCAACGCGCGCGCGCGCGCCAACCTCGCACTCCTGCGCAGCCGCCAGGGCGACATGTATCGCCCGACGTCATCGAGCGCGACCGACACGCTGTTGTTCTTCCACGAGTGGCCCACACCGCGAAAACACATCGTCGGCGCGGCCGCCTTCGCGATCGCGATCCTGCTGCTCGTCCCGTGGAGAGGGGCACGCAGGCGCAACATGGTCGGCCTCTCGGTGCTTCCCCTCGTCGTGTGGATCGCGATGATCGCGTCGGTGCTCGTCGCAGACGATCACGCCGACGACGCCGTGATCATGGACGACGTGGTGCTTCGCGCCGCCGACAGCGCGGGTGCACCGGCCGCATTGCCCTCGCCGCTCCCCCGCGGAGTCGAGGTCAGCATCCGCGAGCAACGCGACAGCTGGGCGCGCGTGGAGCTGGCGAACGGCACGATCGGTTGGATCCCGAGTGGCGCCGTCGAACGCGTGTTGCGCTAGCATGCGCGCGTGACGCTCACGATCCGGACGATCAGCAACGACGAGGCGCCCGCGTTTCGCGAGGCGTTGATGTGCACCTTCGGCGAAGACGCCGACGACGCGGACCCGGGAGGCACCGCACGGTTTCAAGCGATGGTCGCGCCCGGCCGTGCGTGGGCGGCGTTCGATGGTGCGAACGTCGTCGGCACGGCTGCGACCTACGATCATGCGATCGGCCTCCCGGGCGGCGGGACGCTGCCCATCGCGGGGCTCACCATGGTCACGGTGCGCCCCACGCACCGGCGGCGCGGCATCCTCCGCGAGCTGATGCGCCTGCACCTCGAGGAAGCGCGCGGGCGGCACGTTCCCGTATCCGGCCTGTGGTCGTCGGAGGCGCAGATCTATCAGCGCTTCGGCTACGGCCTCGCTTCGGCGCACGACGCGATCGAGGTGCACGTCACGCCGAGCGTCCGGTTCGCGGACAGCTGGGCCGACTCCGCGACCGACGAGCTCGAGCTCGTCGACGAGGCACGTGCGCGCGAGCGACTCCCCGCGATCTACGCGCGTGCGACGGCGAATCGCCCGGGCGCACTCCGGCGCAGCGATCTGTGGTGGTCGGAGCGACGCTTTCTCGAGACGCCGTTCCAGCGTCGCGGTGCGAGCCGCCGTCGTCACGTCATCGCGCGGCGCGGCCAGGAGGATGTCGGCTACGTCGCCTATCGCCAGCGCGCGAAGTTCACGGACGGCCTGCCGGACGGCAGCGTCGAGATCATCGAGCTGCACGCGACCGACGCGCGCTCGGAAGTGTCGCTGTGGAAGTTCGCGCTGTCGATCGACCTGTTCCCCAACGTGACGTGGTGGTGTGCCCCCGTCGATTGCCCGCTGCCGTGGATGCTCGCGGACTGGCGGCGCCCGCAGCGCCGGCGCTTCGACAACCTGTGGCTGCGCATCGAGGACATCTCGGCCGCGTTCGCGGCGCGCGGCTATCCGCAGGACGGCCGGCTGCGGTTCGCCGTCGACGGCGCCACGTGGGAGCTCGTCGTCGCAGATGGAAAGGGCCGGTGTTCGCGGACTGCGGACACGCCGCAGCTCACGTTCGATCGCTCGACCCTCGGGTCGCTCTACCTCGGGGGCACGCCGGCCTCCACGTTGGCCTCCGCCGACCTCGTCCGCGGCGATGCGGCGGCGATCGCGACGGCAGACTTCCTGTTCGGGTCGAGCGTGGCACCTTGGTGTCCCGAAGTCTTCTAATACGACGCCGTGAACTGACGAGGGTACGATGCGCCCCCATGCGCGCGCTGATGGTCGCCATCCTCCTCGTTGTCTCCGCCTGTCCGTCGTCGACGCCGCAGCGCCCGACGACGCCGACGACACCCGGTGATCCGGCGCCTCCGCCGCGCCCGCCGGATGCGCCGCGGCTCGACGTGGTTCGTGTCGCGACGGCGGTCGATCTTCCAGACGCGCTTCTCCCGGGCACGTACCGACTCCATCTCATCGATGTAGGAACCGGGCTCGCCGTGCTCGTCCAGGGCGTCGACTTCGCGCTCTTGTACGACGCGGGCACCAATGACGGCAAAGAGAAGCCGTCGCGAGTGATCGCGTACCTCACCGCGGTGCTCGGCGCGTCCGGCGACGATGTCTGTGGCCAGGCCTCGCCGGTACCCAAGAGGAAGATCGATCACGTCGTGCTCTCCCACCCGCACCTCGATCACGCCTCCGCGCTCGACACCGTCCTTCACTGCTTCGAGATCGCGGACTACTGGGACTCCGGCAAGACGGCGACGACGAAGTTCTATCTCGCGCTCCTCGACGCGCTTGTGCGAACACCGCTCGTCTACCACACGGCGGCTGATCAGCCGCAGGTCGCGATCCCGACGTGGAAGCGCTACTCGGAGGGTGACGTCGTGCAGCTCGGCGAGGGTGCGAGGTTCACGATCCTCCACGCGAACCCGAAGGCATCCGATGCGAACGCCGCGTCGCTCGTGATCGCCGTCGAGCTCGGGCGGACGAAGGTCCTCCTCGTCGGCGACGCCGAGTCTGGCCCACGCAAGGATCCGTCGTACCCCGTCGGCGATGTAGAGGAACACCTGATCGATCACCACGCGGAACGGATTCGCTCGGATATCCTGCAGGTCGGTCACCACGGATCGAAGACGTCGAGTCGTCGCGCGTTCATCGAAGCCGTGAAGCCTTCGTATGCCCTCGTGTCGAGCGGTCCAAAGATCTACGGCAAAGATGTCCGACTCCCCGATCAGGAAGTCCTCGACGAGCTCTCGCGATCCGGCGCCAAGATCCTTCGCACCGACGAGCGAGATGGCAGCTGTCCCGTCGAAGGCCGCATCGGCGGCAACGACGACGGCCCCGGCGGATGCGACACGTGGGTCATCACGATCGGACCATGATGGCCCGGCGGACCCTAACGTTCACCGACGTGCGCCGCCTCAGTGGCCGAGATCCGCGATCAATGCCGGCCAGTCGGCGATAGGCGTCGCGAGCCGACCCTCCGCGCGATCGGCCTTTCCGCCGCCGCGTCCGCCCATGCGAGCAGCGAGCTGCTTCCACAGCGCTCCACAGTCGAGGCTCGATCCGGCGGCACGGAACAGAACGACCGCGGCTCCCGCGTCATCCGGTGCACACACGATCGCGTCGCGTCCCGCGTTCGCGAGCTTCGCGGCGACCGAACGCAGGATCTCGACATCGCCGGGGATCGCGGCCACCACGGCCCCCGTGCCTGCGAACGTCGCGACGATCGCATCGGCGAGCCGTCCACGCAGCGCCGTGATCTCGACACTCGCCGCCGTCGCCTGTGCGCGCAGCTTGTCGACTGCACCCTGCACCTCGTTCGTGCCGCACGAGAATTGCGTCGCGAGCGAGCGCAGCACCTGATCGCGCGTGAACATCTCTGCACGCCCGCGTTTGCTGGCGACGAACGTCACGCGCGTCATGCCCTTGTAACGCTCCGCACCGACGACACGGATCGCACCGAGCTGCGACGTACGTGTGCAGTGCGTGCCGCCGCACGGCGAGAAGTCGAAGTCGCCGATCGCGACGACGCGAACGTCTGCGCTGACCTTGGGATCGCGGCGCAACTTCAGCGCGGCGAGCTCGCCCGCATCGGGGAACCAGGCGCGGACCGCGAGGTCGTCGTCGACGAGGTCGTTCGCGAGATCCTCGGCGGCAGCGAGCTCGGCTTCGGGGATCCGATCGCGCGCGACGTCGATCGTCAGTGCGGACTCGCCGAGCCGCGCGGACTGTGTCGGAGCCTGCGCGCGCTCGAGGAGCGTTGCCGACAACAAGTGTTGCGCGGTGTGCTGCGCCATGTGCTGGCGTCGTCGCGCCCACGCGATCTGTCCGGCCACGACAGAGCCTGTCGCGGGTGGATCGCCGCTCGCGAACACGTGGGCGATCGCGCCGTCGTCGAGCTCCTGCGTATCCACGATCGTCAGATCACCGAGCCGGCCGTGATCCCCGAGCTGACCTCCCGCCTCTGGATAAAACGCCGTCTGGTCGAGGACCACCGCCGGTCTCGCGCCGACCATCGCATGCGCGAGCACGCGCGCCTCGAACGTCCGGAGGGTCGCATCGTCATGGTACAGGCGGCGAGTCATAGGGACGATCCTCGCGAACAAACAGCAGGAGAACCGACGGGCACTACGACGTGCCGCGGAAGTTCACGGTGACTTCCTTGTCGTCCACGGCCTTCGGGAACTGCGCCGACGACAGCACGTTCTTGATACACGCGCCGAGCGGCGTGCCGTTCAGCGCCGCGGGCTCGAGCGTCACGCCCTTCACACGCCCATCGGTCGCGACGAGGATCTTCACCTTCACGCCGGTCTGCGGCGCGCCGTGTTGCTGCGCGCACTTGTTGACGGCGGGGCGCTGGACACGCAGCGCCTCGGTGTACGGATCCTTCGGCTTGGTCGTCGGCGGACGTACCTTCGCGCTCCCGCTGCCGTTCGACGGCTCTTCGACAGCGGGCGGATCGTCGGGTGTCGTCATCGCGGCGCTACCGGGCTCCACGACGGGCTGATCGGGGCGCGGCTCCGACGTGATGTTCACCGTCGTCTGTTGCTGTTGCTGTTGCTGTTGCATCTGCTTCCACACGAGGAACAGCGCACCACCCGCGACGCCGACCATCGCGAGCGCGAACAGCGGCCACACGAGGCTCTTCGACGGCTTCGCGACCGCCGGTGGCATCGCCATTCCGGCGCCCGCGATCGGCTTGATGCTGACGCCGCTCGTGCTCGACTCGTTCGCGAACGGCGGTGGTGTGACCTGCCCGGTCTGACTCGCGAAGTCCTTCGTATCCTGCGGCGGACGCACGGCGCGGATCTCGAGGGGCGTCTCCGTGATCGTCGAGTCGACCGCCGGGAACTCCTCGTCGTCGTCCTCGATGTCCGTCGGTGGGTTTTCATCTCGCGCGATCAGCGGCATCGTCGCGCGCTGGCCCGCGTTCGTGCGGTGCACCGCTGTCGCGACCTGCGCCTGGCGCTTGTTGATGTCGTCCGCGAACTCGCGGCGCACGTAGTCGCTGATCTCGCCCTGCGTCCACACGCGGCCGAGCGAGCTCAGCGCGTCGAGGACGGCGCTGCCGAAAATGCGTGCGGATTCGAACCGCTTCGTCGGATCGCGATCGAGCGACTGCGCCAACACCATTGCCAGCGCGTCCGGCACGTCGGGGCGGTACCGCCGGACGTCCGGGATCGGCTGCTCCATCACGGCACGGAACGTCAGATAGTCCGTCTTGCGCTGGAACAGTCGACGCAGCGCCAGCATCTCGTACAGCACGACGCCGAGCGCGAACACGTCCGCCCGCCGATCCAGCGTCGTGCCGCGCAGCTGCTCGGGCGCCATGTACGCGTATTTTCCCTTCACCGTCCCCGTCTGCGTGTTCGCCGAGGCGTCCTTTACCTTCGCGATACCGAAGTCGAGCACCTTCGCGACGCCCGCCTCGGTCAGGAAGATGTTCGATGGCGTCACGTCGCGGTGCACGATGCCGATCGGCTCGCCGCCGCGATCCTTCAGCTCGTGTGCGTAGTGCAGCGCGTCCGTCGTTTGCTGGATCACGCCACCGACGAAGCCGAACTCTAGCTGGCTCTGGTCCTTCGACAGCTTTCGGAGGAGCGGCAGCAACGTGACGCCCTCGAGGTACTCCATCACGATGTACAGCTGACCGTCGGTCTCCCCGAGCTCGTACACCTGGCAGATGTTCGCGTGCGACAGCTTGGACGCGAGGCGCGCCTCCGCGATGAGCATCTGGCGAAACCTCGCGTCGTCCGCGAGGTGCGGCAGGATCCGTTTGACAACGAACAGCTTCTCGAAGCCCGCAGCGCCTTCGAGCCGCGCGAGAAAGATCTCGCCCATGCCACCCGTGGCGAGTCGCGCCAGCAGCTCGTAGCGACCAAGCCGTGTCGGCGCCTGGACCCCGGCGATGCCCATTCGAAGCCAAATTCTAGCAGAGCCACGTCGCCGGTTCGCGCCTACATCGAGCCCTAACCCGACTCACCCCTCCCCTACCGACGCGATCTCCACGGTATACAGCGCCATGCGGTTCGAGCTGCACTGCCACTCGACGTGCTCCGACGGGACCGAGACCCCGGAGCGGGTCGCCGCCCGTGCGGCCGAGCGCGCTGTCGAGGTGTTCGCCCTGACCGACCACGACACGTGCGCGGGCTCGGCGCTGACCGTGGTCCCGAACGCGCGCGTGCTGCGAGCGGTCGAGATCTCGTGCGATCACAAGGGCAGGACGATCCACGTGCTCGCGTTCGATCGCGGCAACGCGGGGTGGGCCGCGCTCGAGGAGCGCATCACGACCGTCCGCCTCGCGCGTGTCAACCGCATTCGCGTGATGGCCGCACGGCTCGAGGCGCGCGGCGTGCGCCTCGATGTCGAGTCGCTGATCGCGGACGGGGTGGAGCGCTCGATCGGCCGACCCGATCTCGCGCGCCTCATGGTCGCGACGGGGCACGCGAGCTCCATGAAGGACGCGTTCGCACGGCACCTGTTCGACGGTGGTCCGGTCGACGTGCCGAACAAGGCGCTGTCCATGGCGGATGCGATCGCGGCCGGGCGCGACGCCGGCGCCGCGATGGCGCTCGCGCACCCTCACCTGTACGACTCGTTGTCGTTCGAGATGGTGCGCGAGTACGAGCTCGGCGGCATCGAGGCGTTCTACGGTCGCTACGACGCCCGCGAGCGCAAGCGCTGGATCGAGCTCGCCGACGATCGCGGCCTCGTGTGTACCGGCGGCTCCGACTGGCACAGCCCCGACGAGCCCGAGGGAAGCAGCGTGCAGGTCGGTGTCGACTTACCGGCGGATCGCTCGGACGCGCTTCTTCGCTGGCTTACCTGACGGCTTCTTCGCCGGCGTACCGGGCGGCTTCTTCGCGGGCGGCTTCTTCGCGGGCGGCTTCTTCGCGGGCTTCGGCTGCTTCTTGGTCAGGGGCTTCTTCGCCGGTTTGTCGAACACCGGCGACGGCGTGGCACTCATCTCGACGACACGCACGTACTCGGCCAGCGTCACGGGCTGGACGCTGAGCCGCCCGATCTTGAGCACGGCCATCTCGGCGAGATCGGGATCGTGACGCAGCCGCTCGAGCGTCACGAAGTGCGGGAACACCTGCACGAACTCGACGTCGACGCAGTCCCAGATCGGCTTCTCGCGCGTCGCTTTCTCGTCGAAATACGGCGACGCCGGATCGAACTGCGTCTCGTCGACGACAGCCGTCCGCGCGACCTTCGCGAGCCCCGCAACGCCGGGTGGCTGCACGCTCGAGTGGTAGAACAGCACCTGGTCGCCGACGGTCATGTTCCGCATGTGTGCGCGCGCGAAGAAGCTGCGGACGCCGCTCCACGGCTCGATGCGAACGCGCTCGAGGTCCGCGATCGAGAACGTGTCGGGTTCGGTCTTCATGAGCCAGTGACGCATGCAGCTCCTACGGAAAGCGTCTCGATCGGGACATCGCGCGAGGCGTCGCGCACCTCGTCGGCGAAGCCCGTCAGGTTCACGTTGAACGAGAACTTCGTCGGGCCACCGCCGGCCGCGAGCGGCACGAAGAAGTCGTCGTAGTGCGTGGGCACGATCAGCTTCGGCTCGAGCGCGCGCAGGATCCGCGGCAAGTACTTCGGCGTAAACCGCCGACCCGACGCACCGCACAGGAACACGTCGACGCCCCGGTCGCGGATCTCGTCCTCGAGCAGATCCGCCGATCCCTGGTGATAGAAGCGCAGCCCGGCCACCTCGACGAAGAGGCCGTAGACCTGCCCGCAGCGATACGCCTGCGGCGTCATCTCGTCGAGGTGCTCGCACGTCAGCTCGCCCGAATACGGGATACGCAGTCCGAGCTGGAGCCTCGAGTGCACGCTCGGCACGAACTTGAACCGGAACGGGCCCACCTCGTACATCGAGTGCGGCACGACGACCACCGCGCGCTCCGCGAGGCCGTGTAGCCCCATGAGGTTCTGCAGGGACTGCGAGCCGTACACGTTACAGCCGAACAACTTCGAGATCGCCGGCACGTCGAGCGCGTGATCGAAGTGCGTGTGTCCGACGAGGACCGCGTCCGCGCGATCGACCCACCGCGAGACCGAGTCCATCGACGGCGGTACGACCTTGCGCCGGAGTAGATCACCGAGCGGCAAGCGCGTCAGGTACGGGTCGATCCAGACGACCGTCCCCTCGTAGGCGAACCGGAACCCCGCCGTCCCGAACCAGGTGACTGACAGACCGGGCGCGAACGCACGATCCGCCGGACGTGCGAGCTGCTGCGCCGTTAGCTGATCGCTCTCGTGCTGGCTGCGCGCGGTCGCCAGGTACGCGAGACCAGCGCCGACATGGCCGAGCGGCTTCCACACGCGCGAACTTTAGCGCGCTCCCGGCTCCCCTCGGCACCCCCACAGGGCTACAACCGTCCCACAAGGAGCTAATGCGATGGCCTTCGAACTTCCCGCGCTGCCCTATGCCAAGGACGCGCTCGCGCCGACGATCTCTCCCGAGACGATCGACTATCACTACGGCAAGCACCACAAGACGTACGTTGACAACCTGAACAAGTTCGCCCCGGGTACGAAGTACGAATCGATGTCGCTCGAGGAGGTCATCAAAGCCTCCTACAACCAGCCGTCGGAGAAGAAGTTCTTCAACAACGCGGCGCAGGTCTGGAACCACACGTTCTTCTGGAACTGCATGGCTCCGAGCGCGGGTGGCGCGCCGACGGGCGCGATCGCCGACGCGATCAACGGCTCCTTCGACAGCTTCGACAACTTCAAGAAGCTGTTCTCCGAAGCGTCGATCGGTCAGTTCGGATCGGGTTGGGGCTGGCTCGTGAAGGGTGGCGACGGAAAGCTCGCGATCGAGACGAGCTCCAACGCGGACACGCCGTTCGCCGCGGGCAAGACCTGCATCCTGACCGTCGACGTCTGGGAGCACGCCTACTACATCGACTACCGCAACGCGCGCGCGAAGTTCGTCGAGGAGTGGTGGAAGCTCGTGAACTGGGACTTTGCGAACAAGAATCTCGGCTGACGTATCGCGGTAGGCTGGTCGTCATGCAGGACGACCACACCGAAGTGGCCACGGTCGACGGCAAGCCGACCGCGGGTCCGGCCGAGAGTCCGGAGACGAAGGCCACACGCGAGTCGATGACCAAGGTCCAGGCGGAGCGCTACAAGGTGCTCAGCCGGCTCGGCAAGGGTGGCATGGGCGAGGTCATGGCCGTGCGCGACGATGTCGTCGGGCGCGAGGTCGCGCTCAAGCGCATCCGGCGCACGGATCCGAGCGATCGGCTCATCGCCCGGTTTCTGCGCGAAGCGATGGTGCAGGGCCGCCTCGAGCACCCATCGATCGTCCCGCTGTACGACATCGGTCGCGACGCGAGCGGTCTGCCGTTCTTCACGATGAAGAAGCTCGCCGGCACCACGCTCGCGAAGGTGTTCGCGGGCGATCGACGCGACTTCCCGCTTCAGCGCCTGCTGCGCGCGTTCGTCGACGTGTGCCTCGCGATCGAGTACGCGCACGTTCGCGGCATCATCCATCGCGATCTCAAGCCCGACAACATCGTGCTCGGCGAGTTCGGCGAGGTCAGCGTGCTCGACTGGGGTGTCGCGAAGGTGATCGGCGAGCCCGACGGCGAGTTCGCCGACGTTCATTCCGGATCGCACGACGGCGAGAGCCCGACCGCGACGGTGCCGGGGACGGTCGTCGGCACGCCGGGCTACATGTCCCCCGAGCAGGTGCGCGGCGACGCGGACATCGACGGGACCGCCGACGTGTACGCGCTCGGCTGCCTGCTGTTCGAGGTTCTCGCCGGATCGATGCTCCACCCGACGGGCAAGGCCGGCATGGCAAGCGCGACCGCCGGCATCGATGCACGACCGAGCGCGCGCGCGTCCGATCGCGTGATCGCGCCCGAGCTCGACGAGCTGTGCGTGCAGGCGACGACGATCGACCCCGGCGATCGCATCCAAAGCGCACGCGAGCTCGGTGATCGCGTGCAGCGCTACCTCGACGGCGATCGCGACGTCGCCGCGCGCCAGAAGCTCGCCGCCGAACACCTCGCGCGCGCGAATGCGGCGTTCGCCGCAGGCGACGAACACCGCAGCGCCACAATGCGTGAAGCCGCCAGCGCACTCGCGCTCGACCCGAAGCTCGCACCCGCCGCCGAGCTGCTCGGGCGCTTGATGCTCGAGCCGCCGCGCACGACGCCACCCGAGGTCGAGAAGGAGATCCTCGAGTCCGACATCGCGACGATGAAAGACAACGCGCGGGCGGGCATTCGCTACTACGTCATGTTCCTCGCGTTCATGCCGTTCCTCTTCTTCATCGCGCCACCGAGCTCACCGTGGGTACTCGCGCTGTCGGGCATGACGACGATCAACGTCCTGATCTCGTGGTGGGGCAGCAAGACGCAGCCGCTCGGCAAGGAGTGGATCATCGCGGTCTCGAACACGATCACGCTCGCGGTCGTCTCGCACATGTATACGCCGTACCTGATCGCGCCCGGACTCGCGGCGATGTCGATCATGGCGATCGTGTTCACGCCGACGCGCAGTCCGCTGACCACGGCGTCGGGCATGTTCGTCATGAGCGTGCTCGCGGTGCTCGGCCCGTGGGTGCTCGAGCTCGCGGGCGTCCTACCGACGACGATGCGCGTCGACACGGAGGGCCTGTGGCTCTCGGCGGTCGCCATCTCGGGCGAATACGAGAAGCTGTCGCTCGGGCTCGGCGCGCTGTTCGTCGTCGCGCTGATGCTCGCGGCGGTCGGCATCTCGAGCAACATGCGCGAGCGAGAGCGTGCCGCGAAGCGCGCCCTGCACCTGCAAGCGTGGCAGCTACGACAGCTCGTTCCGCGCTGATCGCGTTCGCGCGGCTTCTAAATTTAGTTGCGAAGCATCGCGCGCGCGGCCGCGAACGATCGCGGGACTCGCGCGAGCATCGCGATCACGACCGTCGCGAGCAGCGCCTGCTGGTTGCGCGGCATCGCCGGCGCGATCGCCTTGGGCGCGGGCACCGGGAGCTGCGAGGGCAACACGGCGCGCACTGCCTTGACGAGCCCCCGCGCGGCCAGCTCGGCGCGCGCCTTCGCGAGCTGGATCGGGTTCGCGCGGCCCAACGCACGTGCGAGCTGCTCGGCCGCGTCCACGATCGCCTCGACAGGCCCCACATCGAGCCCGGGCCGAATCCCGCACGACGGGCACGTCGGGGTCGTGGCCACGTTGTACGCGCACCGGCAAGTCGGGCAATGCAGGTAGCTCATCGAGATCCACCCTCGGACCACCCTCGATCGAGGGCAACTTTTGGTCGTGATTCCCCGAGCGTCGAGCGGCAACCCAGGGTGACGAGGTGCACGCCCAAGGAGGCGCCGATCTCCAAGGCCACCCCAAGGTCGTCGCGGGGTTAGCGGTGGCAGCGCCTTTGCTTTCTGTCTCCTCGTGCGTCTCGCCTCTGCCTCGCTCGTCGGCCTGCTCGCCTGCGCCCCGACCGAGGCCCCGCCACGCACGCCAACTCCGCCGACGACCCAGCCTGCCGCGAGCGCCACCTGCGCGCCGCATCGGATCGGGAAGGTCGGCTTCCACGGCGCGGACAGCGCCGAGGCAACGGCCGCCCTCGCACCACTCGCGGTGCTCGAGGGCACGCTCGACAACCCGAAGCGCGCCGAACGCGTCGCGAGCCTCGCGACCGAAGCGCTCCGTACGATCGGGTATCCGCGCGCGAAGATCGTGCTCGATCGCGGCGCCGGATGCGGTGTGGAGCTCGAGGTGCGCGCAACGCTCGGGCCGAAGTTCCGGATCGCGAAGATCCAGTTCGTCACCGATGACACGTTCCCCGCGCGGCGCCGGCTCGCGTTGATCGAGAGCGCCCTCGGGACCGTGAATACGGTGGGTGGCGTCTACGTCGCCGATCGCCTCGACACGGCGCTCGCGGATCTGCAGAAGCGCTATCGCGACGCGGGCTGGGCGCGCGCCGAGATCTCGACGTTCGCCGCGGACTACGACGACGCGAGGGGCGAGGTGTCGCTGACCATCCCGATCCAGAGCGGCCGGCGCTACACGATCGGACGGATTCGAGCGATCAATGCACGCGGGTTCGCTGGCGAGTTGTTCGACGCGCTCGGCGTCGAGGAAGGCGAGCACTTCGACAAAGCGTCGCTGACCGCCGGGCTCGCACGCGCGCGCACGCGCATCGACCATCGCATCCGCATGCGCGCCGTGATCTCCGACGAGACCGGCACGATCGACATCGAAGCGATCGTGGAGCGCAAGTGAGCCTGCGCGTCCTCGCCGCGCTCGTCGTCGTCATCGTTTCGACCGCGTGCGCGAAGCCGACCTACCTCGGCGCGGAGCTCCCCGCGCCGTGTCGTTCGAAGGATATCGAAGGCTGCCTCGGCTGGATGGTCGAGCGCGACCTCGTCGCCGCCGAGCTCGGCATCTACGACGATCCGGCGCTGCGCGGGTACGTGCAGAGCGTCGTCGATCGGCTCGTGCCCAGCTCGCTGCTCCGCGCGACGCCGCGCGTGTTGATCGCGGATCGCGACGGTACGTACGCCACGATCGGCGGGCGCATCGTCGTCGCGCGTACCACGCTCGAGCGGCTCGGCTCCGAAGCGGAGCTCGCCGGCGTGCTCGCCCACGAGATCGCGCATATCGAGGGCCGGCACACCGCCGCGGCGTTCTATGCGCCGCACGCCGCCGACGAGTGGCTCACGATCCGCCGCGATGCCGAGGCGATCGCCGACGAGCGTGCCGTGGTGCTGCTCGAGCGGTCGGGTTACGCGCCGACCGCGATGGGTCAGGCGCTGCGCGCCGTGCTCGGTGTCCCCGAAGATCCGCTGGCCGCTCATATCCCCGGTCCCGATGACGATCACCCCGCGATCGCCGACCGCCTCGCGCGTGTCGACGAGCTCGCCGTGGGGCGCGGTGGTTTCGAAGGACGCGCGGAGTTCCTCGCCAAGCTGTCCGGAATGATCGCGGGTCGCGATCGTCGCCTCGGC
>JBJXGN010000045.1:0-3327 GCA_046160585.1 Kofleriaceae bacterium | reverse complement strand
GAATCTGACGTGGCGACATCGGATCGCAAGCACAGCAAGGTCCAGACCAGCAGCGGGAACTGCGACAACATTGGAGTTTCGCTGCCGAGTTGTCCGGATCCCGGACAGCGTGTCCGGCATCCGGCCGGACACCGGACACGGTGCAGGCAGTGATCGCCAACGGTAGCTCCACACGGCTTTCGACTTACCCCGTATTGGTCTCCTCCTTCGGTCCACAACGGTGGTAGCCGCACGCGGCTTTCGACTTACCCCGTATTGGTCTCCTCCTTCGGTCCACAACGGTGGTAGCCGCACGCGGCTGTCGACTTACCCCGTATTGGTCTCCTCCTTCGGTCCACAACGGTGGTAGCCGCACGCGGCTTTCGACTTACCCCGTATTGGTCTCCGGGGGTCTATTGGTCTCGGGGGGGTCTCCGGGGCCACGGGGTCTCCTCCTTCGGTCCACAACGGTGGTAGCCGCACGCGGCTTTCGACTTACCCCGTATTGGTCTCCGTGGTCTCCGTCCGGGGGCAACACCGAGTGACGACTAAAACGCGGCCAAGCCACCCGGCCTCGACTCGATCATCTATTCAACGAATCGTGGCTCGCAGGGCAAGGATCTCGACGTGTGGACCGTCCACGTCAAGCTCGATGTCGAACCGACCGCGTTAGGCGAGCCGCGACCGTACGAGCCCGCGTTGATGTCTCCCGGAGCGCGGCCCCCTCGTGGCGTCTGTCGTCGATTTCGTGGACGAGCGGGATGGCGGGGGCGCCCTCGTGTTCACGAGTGCGCGCAAGGGTGGCGCAGGTGGGCTCGACCTGTACTGGGCGAACACCCATCCGAAGCCAGTGGTGCATCGCCTCGAACATCTGTCGTCGGCGGGGAACGACGCATACCTCACGCACAAGTTCGGTGGTCCGATCCATCCCCGCGCGCTGTTCGCGTCGGATCGCGCCGGGGGGCTACGACATCTACGAGGCGATCTGGAACGGCTATCAAATTGCCGGACCGCCCGTGATCGTGAAACGAGTCGACGCGCTGTCGAGCACGGAGGACGACAACGCGCCGTTCGTCGCCGAGCACTCGGCCGACATGGTGTTTGCGTCGAAGCGCGACGGAGGTCTGGGCGGTTGGGATCTGTACTGCGCACGATGGGACGAAGCGACCGGCTGGACCGCGCCGGTCGCGTTGTCCGAAGCCAATAGCCCATCCGACGAATTCCGACCGTCGATCGCTGACGACCGGCGCTTCCTGATCTTCTCGTCGAAACGCCCGGGCGGCGCCGGCGGCTTCGATCTGTACACGGTGAAGTTCGAGGGCTGCACCGCGTCGTGATCACCGGCGCATCGCGGCCCCTCGCCTACTTGGCCTACGCGCCCGCGGAGGGCTACCGGCGGGTGCTCGCTGAGTATCGCGGTGATCCAGGCCAGAGTTTCTCTGCGACGGTCAGCGAGTCGACCGACTGGAGCGACGCGCGGCTCATCCATGTCACTACTAGGTGGCGCGGGACGGTCGGCTCTGCCGGCCTCACCCTGTGCCTCGCAAATCCGCGGCGCAACGACATGAACTTCCCCGTCTGTGCGTTCTCCACCGTGACCGAGCGTTGGCGGATCACCGGCTACACCGGCGGGAAATACACCGTCCCCTACACGCCCATCGGCCCACGCGCCGAGTGGTCGGTCGCCATCGATCGCAAGTATGGTGTCGCGCTCGTCGCTCAGGTGAGGGGCGAGCCCGATCCGAGCGTGCCCACCGGGGCTTTCGCCATTCAGCCGCGGCGGTGAGAGGCGGTCGTCGAGGGAGGAGCCTGCGCGCACGAACGTACCCCGCGGCGGATCCGCACGATCGCGAGAGGCAGGTCTGGGTTGGGCGTGCCTTCCAGCGGACCGTCGCTGCAGGCCAGTTCGCGCGCGGCCCGATCGGTAGCCTTCACGTGCTTGGTGATCGCCGCACACACCTCGGCCGACGATCGGAGCGCCCAAGAGCCGATCAGTAGATAACGTGCGTCGACGGGCCGGGTGTCCCGCGGGCGGCACGCAGCAAACCCGAATCCGAGGAAGACGACGAGGATCGTCGCAGCCTGTCTGCAGGCTATGGAGCGCATGGTCTGCGTGTAACACGAGAAGGTAATGTCCGTTCTGGCGGGTCCTCGCAATGTCCGTTCTGGCCCCTCACAGCTCCGCCAATTGCCGTCGACGTCGATCGCGTGGTTCGTCGATCGCGAGTGGCTGGTAGCCACTTGGCCGGGTTCTACAAACGGGCTGCATGCAAACGACATCCTCGCCAGGCGCCATGCGCGCGCCGCGTGTCGTGTTCGTCGGTCGACCCGTACCGGCCTCCTCACGCTGATCCTCGTCGACAGCTTGAAGGACTGTTGAGTTGCACCGTAAAGCTGTCCCCACACACTCGCCGCGCGTCGATGGTTGATCCTCGGCATGGCCCCTCTACCTGCGCTCGAGAAGTTGCCTGAATCTGGAGCGACGCCGCGCCGCTCGCTTTCCAGAGGCGGCTACGTGGAGTCGATCGACGCGAAGCTCGTCCCTCGTAAGGATCTCACCGGCGAAGCCTCGCCGATCTGCGCCGCGCCAATCGAGATACCTGACATCTCGCGGAATCGCGGTCCGTCCGCTGCGCTCCGCTGCGGGCAACCGGCGGTAGCTGTACGCGGCTCGACTTACCCGGTAGGCTCCCTACAGCTCGCGAGTAACGGGTCGTCGTACAATGCTGACGGGTGCGGTGCAGTGTGGCTTCCTCGTGCGCGGACGCTTCAGTACCGGCGCCCCGAACCTCGACTGGGACGCGACGTTGTATCGCCCGCGCCACGAGCGCATCTCGGCTGGACCCACGGGCTTCGCGATCGTCACCGAAGAGAACCGCATCGGCATGGGTGCGAACGAACCGTGGGTGCAGACGTTCACCTCGACGGGCGCGCTCGCGTCGACGTACAGCAACAAGGACCCGTACGACGGAAAACGGTGAGCCGTGCTGTGTCCGCTCACTCGATCTCGCCACGGGATCGAGTGGACACATGATGTCGTCACCCGCGCCGAAAACGACAGCACGTTTCGACCGCTCGATAGCGGTGGCGCCATCGTCGGGAGCTCGGTCACGTTGCTCGGCACGTATCCAAACTACGCGAAGGTCGCGATGGCATTCGACGGCGCGAACTACCTCGTCGTACTGCCGGTCTACGTATCTCGCAGCTCGGCGTTCAGCTCAGTGCTCGGCGTCAATTACATTCTTGCGACTGACGACAACTACATCTCGCCATCTTGCTCCGATCGTTGTTGTTGAACGCGTTTGATCTTCTCCCTACGGTCGGTCGTGGATCCTCCTCTGCTGCGTT
>JBJXGN010000044.1:0-3968 GCA_046160585.1 Kofleriaceae bacterium | reverse complement strand
GTCTTTCTTGCCGCCGCCGCCGCAGGCCACCGCCGTCACCGCCGCCACCCACAGCACGCCGATCAGGATCGTCCGCATCAGGATTGTCTCCTCGTCCGCTCGACGGTTACTCGACGGTGACGCTCTTGGCCAGGTTGCGCGGCTGATCCACGTCGGTGCCCTTGAGATCGGCCACGTGGTACGCGAGCAGCTGCAGCGGCAGCACGGCCAGGATCGGCTGCAGCTCGGGGATCGTCTCGGGGATGAACACGACGTCCTCGGCCATGCTGCCGATGTCGTGATCGCCGCGCGACGCCACGGCGATGATGCGGCCCTCGCGCGCGCGCACCTCGGAGAGGTTGGAGATCACCTTCTCGTAGTTGCCGTTCTTGGGCGCGAGCACGACCACGGGCAGCTCGTGATCGATGAGCGCGATGGGCCCGTGCTTCATCTCGCCCGCCGAGTAGCCCTCGGCGTGGATGTACGAGATCTCCTTCAGCTTGAGCGCGCCTTCGAGCGCGATCGGGAACTGCGCGCCACGACCGAGGAACAAGCAACCGGTCGCGTTGCCGTAGCGCCGCGCGATCGCCTGAATCTGCGCGCCCGACTCGACGACGTCGCGCATCTTCACGGGGAGCGCTACGAGCTCGGACAACAGCTCGCGTGCGCGCTCGCGCGACAGCGCCTTCGTCCGCCGGCCGAGGTGAATCGCGAGCAACGCGATCGAGATGAGCTGCGTCGTGAACGCCTTCGTCGACGCGACGCCGATCTCGGGCCCCGCGTGCGTGTAGAACGAGTGGTCCGCCAGGCGCGGGATCGACGACTCGACCACGTTCGAGATCGCTAACACCTGCGCGCCTTTCCTCTTGGCCTCGCGGATCGCCTCCATCGTGTCGAGCGTCTCGCCGGACTGGCTGACCGCGATCACGAGGTCCCCCGCGCCGAGGATCGGATCGCGATAGCGGAACTCGCTCGCGAGGTCGACCTCGACGGGGATCCGCGCCAGCGACTCGACCATGAACTCGCCGACGAGCGAGGCGTGGAAGCTCGTCCCGCACGCGATAAAGATGATGCGCTTGATGTTCGCGACGTCGAGCTTCACGCCGTCGAGGATCGCGTCGTCGTTCTCGAGATCGACGCGCCCCACGAGCGTGTCCGCGACCGCTCGCGGCTGCTCGTGGATCTCCTTGAGCATGTAGTGTTTGTAGCCGCCCTTCTCTGCCTGGACGGCCGACCACGTGATGGTCTTGGGCTGGCGCTCGTGCACCCTTCCCTCGAAGTCGGTGATCACCACGCCTTCGCGCGTGACCGTCACCATCTCGCCCTCCTCGATGAAGATCACGCGGCGAGTTTCGGAGAGGATCGCGGTGACGTCCGACGCGACGTAGTTCTCGCCATCGCCGAGGCCGACCACGAGCGGCGAAGAGTTCTTTGCCGCGACGAGCGTCCCGGGCTCCTTGTCGCTCATGACGACGAACGCGTAGCTGCCGCGCACCTTCGCGAGCGACCTGCGTACCGCTGTCGTCAGATCGGGCGCGCCGTCGATCAGCGCGCGCTCCACGAGGTGGGCAAAGATCTCCGTGTCGGTCTCCGACGAGAACTTGGCACCCGCGGCCAACAGCTCGGCGCGCAGCGCCAGGTGGTTCTCGATGATGCCGTTATGGATGACGCTGATCGGCCCCGCCTTGTGCGGATGGCTGTTCTCGTCCGACGGGCGACCGTGGGTTGCCCATCGCGTATGCCCCATGCCGATCGTTCCCGGCGCCGGCTCCTTCTGGAGCTTCTGCTCGAGCGCGCCCAGCTTGCCCCGGCAACGCACGATGCGCGACACACCGTCCTCGATCACGGACACGCCGGCCGAGTCGTACCCGCGATACTCGAGCTTCCTCAGCCCGCCGATCAGAATGGGAGTCGCTTGTCGGGCCCCGACGTAGCCGATGATGCCGCACATGGTGTGGGCCGTTATTTCTGCGCCGGCTTCTCTGCGGGCGCGGGAGCCTTCTCGGCGCCGGGCGTCGTCTTCGGCGCCGCTGCCTTTGCGGGCGCTGCGGCCTTGGCCCCAGCCGCCTTGGCCGGCGCCTTCGCCGGAGCCTTCGCCGCGGGTGCAACCGCCGCCGGTGCTGCGACCGTCGCGGGTGCGGGTGCGGGCGCGGGAGCGGGTGCTGCGGCCGCCGGTGCCGGCGCCGGAGCGGGCTCCTTCTCCTCGGGCTCCTCGGGTTCCTCGTCGGGATCGATGCCCGTGAGCTCGTCGATATCCGGCGCGAGATACGGAAGCGCAGGCGTGTCCGCCATGATCTTGCCGGCCCCTGGACCACCACACCCAGCGAAGACGATTGCCGCGATCGCGGCTCGAAGCATGTTCCCCATAAGCGTGCCCGGACGCTAGCACAGGTCGTCCGGCGGGTGGCATCAGGTAGCCGTGCTGCTTCCGGGCACCAGTACGGTCGGCACGGCTCGACGACGAGCGACCAGCGGTTGCACTCAGGCATCGGGGCCCGCGTACTCGCTATCCGCGTGTGGCTTCCATGCGTAGAGCTCGAAGATCTCGACGCCCCGTGCTCCGGCCACGACGTGTCGACGCCTCGAGCTCGGTGTTTCGCGCCAAGGTCAGATCCGGACGCGCAGCACCTCGTACGCCTCGGCGTATTCGTAGCCGCTGATCCGGCCCATCGCGCGCGCGAGGTCGCGCGACGACTCGAGATCGAGCTTGGGCACCTGCGATTCGTGCGCGCTGATCGCGCGGATCTTCTTGTCCATCGTCTTGGAGATGTCGGCAAAACACGCGCCGATCGCACGCGCTTGCGCGTTCATCTCGGGACTCGACAAGAAAGCGAGCAGGTCGCACGGCGTGCGGCGCAGCGCGGACACGGTCGCGCGGTTCACGAGGCCGTGGTCCCAGTGGAGGTCGTTCGCCGAGTGCGTGATGACGAGATCGGGCCGCACGTCCCCTACGATGTTGTCGAAGCGGCGCACGAGCTCGTGCATCGGGATGTCCTCCACGCGGCATGGCTTGTCCTCGTAGAGGATGAACAGCTCGGCATCGAGGATGTCCGCTCCCGCGTACGCCTCGCGGCGCCGCTGCTCCGCGTTGCTCGGGATCGATACGATCGCCATCGTCACGTCGGCGCCCTCCGCGGCGAGGCGCGCCAGGAGCCCGCCCGCGCCGACCTCGAGGTCGTCGGGGTGCGCGCCGAACGCGAGGACACGACCGCCTTTTTCATCGAGCAGACGATTCATGGACCAGCTCCTTGGTGCTCGGCAATCCGACGTTGCACAGGTGATCGAAAAAGCCGAGGTGAGAGCAGAAGCCCGCCTCGGGATAGCGCTGCGGATAGATCGGGTGCGCGAACGACTGCCAGACGGTCTGGATGCCCGCGTGTGCGAGCGCGCCGGTATCGAGGTAGCCGGCGGATCCGCCCTTGCCCGTGAGATACGTGTGCGCCCCGACGGCGTGGCACAGGGACATGATCCGCTCCGTCTTCGTGCCCCGTAACTCGAGCGAGCTCGCGCGCACGATCGGCCGTGTAATGCCGAACCAGCGCCGCGCGAGATCGAGGATGTGGAGATCGAGATCGAGGAGGAAGTCCCAGCGACGCACGTAGACGTCCTCGAGTGCGGGGGCGACGAGGTCCCAATGCGGCGTCTTTCCGTAGTGCACCTCGAGAGTTCGCCGGTGACGGTGCTGCCAGTGATGGCGACCGCCGCGCCCCGCGTTGTCGATGCGCTTGTCGCAGATGCGATCGGTCTGCGCGCCGCGAACGAGCGGGACCACGAGCCAGTGCGGGCCGGCGTTCAGCTTGACCCGCTGGCGGTTGATGAAGTTCTGCGCCTCGTACTGGAGGTCGTCCATGACGACGAACACGTCGGCGCCCGCGAGCTTGTCGAGGTAGCCGAGCCACGGCAGGTAGTGAGGCTGATGGGCGGCGACGATCATTTGACCACCGCTTGCGGTAGGTGCCCCGCGCCCGCCGGTCCCACGTGGCCCGCGA
>JBJXGN010000043.1:0-8042 GCA_046160585.1 Kofleriaceae bacterium | reverse complement strand
GAATCGCACGCGACGAGCACGCCCTCGTCGCCACCGAACAGGAGCAACGCATCACCCGCGAACGCGAGCGCGTCGATCGCGGCCGGCGCGTCACACGGCCACCCCGAGGTCGGCTTGTCGAGCGACGCGATCGGAACCATGTGCGCACTCGACGCGACGACGCTGCCCGCATCGCGTCGACCCGCGACCGCGACGAGCTCGCGCCCGACGGCGATTGCCTCGAGCCGCTCGGCCCAAACACCGTACCGAGTGACCGTCACGCGGCTCCTTCAAAGGCAGCGCCGTGGTGCGCTTTGAGTTGCGTCAACGCCTGCACGCTCGCCTGCCACTCGCCCTTCGCCGTCGACGCGGTGAACTCGCGCAACACGGGCGCGATCGCCTTCGCGAGCTCGACATCTTCGAGGCCCACGTCGCGCATCGATTCGATCAGGCGCTTCTTCGCGATGCTCGCGGGCAGCGCGCGTTCGGGTTTCGGTGCGCCGGCGGCGACCGGATCGCTCTCGCCGATGCGCCCCGGCGGCAGGCCGAACAGCACGACACGCGCGAACTGCTGCAGCGCTGGTAGATCCGCGAAGCGCTGCGTTCCGATCGCGGCGCCGACCTTCTTGCGAGGGACGAAGTCCGCTGGCCACGGCTTGGGGCGATGCCGATCCCAGAACAAGCGCACGGCGAACAACCGCACGTCGCGCTCGGGGCTCTCCATCAGCCAGCCGAGTCGCTCTGCTCCGCCGACCGCGTCGTACAAGCGGCGGATCAGCGTCAGCGCGACCTCGCGCGACGCCTTGTGCGAGGACTCGGCGAGTCCGAACAGCCGGCGCCCGTCGAGCCAGTCGGCCGGGAACCGCTTTCGCTGGGCCTCGTCGTCGGAGAGCGTAGACAGCAGGAGCTCGCTGCCCACGCCGCGCGGCTCGCGATGCGCGCCACCTGCGAGCTCGTACACGAGATCCTTGTCGCCCCACCGTACGATCTCCTCGCCCGCGATCGCGGCGGCGAGCCGGCGAACATCCTGGCGATCGTCGAACAGGAGCGGACGGAATGTCTGTAGCGCGTACGCGTCGTGGCCGAGGCGCGGTGTGATGCCGAGCGCCTTCGCCTCCGGCAGACGCGGCCCGAGATCTGGGTGGTGCGCCTTCAAATACGTGGACGCAAACGTGCGAACCGCCTCGGGCGACTTCTTTCCCGTCGCGAGCTCCCACAGGCGCCGCACGCCGGCCTGGTTGTCCATCGAGTCGCCCGTCGCGAAGTCCGCGGGCTGGAAGCTTTCGAGCAGCATGCGCTGTGCGAACGACGCGAGCTCCGTGTCCGTCGAGCGTGCGAGATCCAGGAGCCACGCGAGGCCGACGCGCGCGGGGGTGACACGGCGGCGGTCTGCGAGGAGCCGCAGTGCGACCGGACGCAGACGCGGCTTGCCGACGAGCGTCTTGAGCCACTCGACGTCGAGGTCGCTCCCCGCGAGCATGCCCGCGTCGAGCCAGCGTACGACGGCGTCCGTGGTCTCGCGGTTCTCGAGCGCCTTCTGCACCCACGCGATGCCGATCTCCCGGGCGCTTCGCTTGCCGAGCTCGGTCAGCGCCGTCGCCTTCACGGAGCGCATGCTCCATTCCTTCGAGCGAGGATCGTCGACGAGCGCGGTCCAGTGCGCCGCGGGGATCGCAGCCTGCTTGTCGTTGAAGAATTTCACGAGCGCGCCGAAGTGATTCGCGCTGCGCGTCGACGTCTCGACGAACGCCGCCGCGTCGATGTCCTTGGGCGCGAAGCTCTGTGCGAGCTTGCCCTCGACCCACGGAACTGCGCTGTGGCGCAACAGTCGCAGGAGCACCGGCAAGCCGAGCTGCGCGCCCGACAGTCCTTCGAGGCGCGCGGCCGCGAACTTCGCGACCTCGCTCGCGCCCTTCTCGATCAACTCGACGAGCCGCTCGACGCTGATGTTTGGCGCCTGCGCAGCGGCGTATTCGAGTGCGTACGCACGCGCGTCTTGCGACGGCGAGAGGAGGAACGCGAGCACGGTGTCGTGGAGGCCGAGACCCTGAAGCTTGCTCTGATGGAGCTCCGGGCTCTCGCGGAGGAGCGAAACGACGAACGAGTGAATCGCGGCGACGGGACGGCGACCGAGACGCGCGAGCCACGCGGGCTCCACAGCGCGAAGCGCGAGCGGATGATCCGCGCGCAACGAACGGATCGCGAAGTCGCACACGAGCTCGTTGTCGGCGACATCGAGGAGCCGCAACAGCGGCGCTGGCGAGATCTTCCACGCAGCGGAGAACGCGCGGGCGGCCATCGCATCGCCCCACGTCGGCGGCTGGAACGTCGCCGGTCCACGTGCGCCTTTGAGATTCCCGTGTCCCCAGATCTGCGCGGCGACCCACGACGACGCGTGGTTGCCGTGGCTCGCGGGGTAGTGACGGAGCACCTCGACCGCGAACGCGACGTACGCCTCGGCGGATGCGGTTCCGAGCTGGCGCAAATAGCGCCACGCGCGCCGGCGCAGGTACTTCTGCGTGCCAGGACCGATCTCGGTGCGGGCCGGTTGCATCGCGTCGAACCGATAGGCGAGGACGCCGAACATGGCGATGTCCTTGGTCTCCTCGGCCTTCTTGTAGATGGCCTTCGCAGCCTTCCACACGCCCCACTGCATACGCGCGTCGTGGAACACCTGGAGCAGCGCTGCGCGCCCTTCGGCGTCTCCGCGCGCATAGAGATCGAGGAGCAGGGCTCCGACCCGCAGGCGCGGTGGCGCGAACGGGGATGCCTCCGCGGCGGCGAATGCCTCGCGGCGCGTGAGCTTTCGCTCGGTCGGGTTCTTGTTGGAGAGACCGCGCTCGCTGACCGCCTGGATCAGCTTGTCGATCGTCATCGCCCCAGCAGGGACGTCGATCGTAGGTGTGGACTCGTCGCCGTCGTCCGGCGTGGCCTCGTCGCGTCCTGGCTCGGGGTCGTCCTGCGCGAGGTAGCGCACGAAGAGATCGCCGAGCGATGGATCACGCGTCGCGATCGCGCGTTCGAGGTCGGCAAGTACTACGGCCACGACGCTTCCCCCAAAGCGTTCTCACCCTATCGAAAACCCGGACCGTGATCTTTAGGACCCGGCAGGATTCGCAACTCCGGAGGTGCGATCACCCGCTGATTCAGATCGCCTGCGCTGGCGATCCGCCACGCCGGCGCGAAGGCCAGCTCGTGGGAACCCGTGGCTACTTGATCACGGACAAGCGCGGCGAGCGCTTCGGCTTGGACAGCACGCCGCTCGCGATCTTCATCGCGGTCTTGGTCGCGATGTCCATGAAGCGATGCGCGTTCTCCGAGTCCGGCGACGACGTCATGATCGGAACACCGGCGTCACCGCCGAAGCGAATGCGCGTGTCGATCGGAATTTCGCCAAAGAAGTCTGCGCCGACCTCCTGCGCGAGTCGCTTGCCACCGCCGTGGCTGAAGATCTCGTCGTTGTGACCGCACGCGGGACCCGTGTAGTAGCTCATGTTCTCGATGATCCCGAGGATCGGAATCTCGACCTTCTCGAACATCGCGATGCCCTTCACGACATCTACGATCGAGACTTCCTGCGGCGTCGTCACCATCACCGCGCCCGCGATGGGGATCAGCTGCGAGAGCGACAGCTGGACGTCGCCGGTGCCGGGCGGCAGATCGCACACGAGGTAGTCGAGATCGCCCCAGTCGACCTCGCCGAGGAATTGCTGCAACAGCCGGTGGACCATCGGCCCGCGCCAGACGACCGCTTCGTCCTTGTCGACGAAGAAGCCGACGCTGATCACCTTGAGGCCCTGGTGCCTCGCCGGGATGATCCGCTTCTCCTCGGTCGCGCTCGCCGGGACCTCGGGTGGACCGAGCATCGTCGGGATCGACGGACCGAAGATGTCACAGTCGAGCAGACCGACCTTCGCGCCGTGCTTCTGCAGCGCGAGCGCGAGGTTGACCGCGACCGTCGACTTGCCAACGCCACCCTTGCCGGCGGCGACGGCGACGACATTCTTGGGTCCCTTGAGGACGGCTTTGTCGCTCGGCGCCGGCAGGAACGCCGTCGACACGTTCGCGACAACGGACACCTGCTTCGCGCCCGCGTCGGCGAGCGCCTTCTCGATGCGTTGTTGCAGCTCTCGGCGTTGCGTAACCGGATACGCGTGCGACGGAAAATCGAGCTTCACGAGCACGTCGTCGTTGTGCACTTCGACGGAGCGCAGCATGCGATAGGTGACGATGTCGTGCCCGAGCATCGGATCGATGACCTTGGCGAGCGCGGCCTTAGCGGTGTCTTCGTTCATGGCGTGGGGCTCCTAGCCCACCTAGCTCAGATGACCGAGCTTGGACTTCTTGGTCGCGAGGTAGCTCTCGCTGTGCGCGCTCTCGCCGACCCAGTGCGACTCCGCCGCCACCACCATCCCTGCGGCCTCGAGCCCGGCGATCTTCTGCGGGTTGTTCGTCATGAGGCGCACGCTCGTCGCGCCGAGGTCGCGCAGAATGCCGGCGGCGAGATCGTAGGTGCGTCCATCGACGTCGAAGCCGAGCTGGACGTTCGCGTCGACGGTATCCATGCCGGCATCTTGCAGGCGATACGCCGCGACCTTGTTGCCGAGCCCGATCCCGCGGCCCTCTTGTACGAGGTACACGACTACGCCACGGCCTTCCTCGGCGATGCGGGCGAGCGCGGCGTCGAGCTGCGCTCGACAATCGCAGCGAAGGCTGCCGAGCACCTCGCCGGTGAAACACGAGCTGTGCACGCGACAGAGCACCCCGTCCCCGCGAACATCCCCGAACACCATCGCGACGTGCTCTTCGGGGCCCGCACCGAGCGCCGTTCCGCCGAGCCCCGCAGCCTCCCCCGTTCGGTAGACGACGACGCGAAACTCCCCGTGTGGGGTGGGCAGCTTGGCCTCGGAGAACCGCGTGATCATGCGTCCGCGCCGTGTATGACCCCCGGCGGACACGATGTCAATCGCCGGGGCGATCGACCGAAACACCGTCGGTGCGCATGCTAAGGTGAGCCTCCAATGGCAGTTCGCCCCGTCGTCGTTTGGCCCGACGAACGTCTCCGGCAACCTTCGGTGCCGATCACGACGATCGATGACTCCGTGCGTGCGCTCTACCAGGATCTGGTGGACTCGATGTACGCCGAAAACGGCCTCGGCATCGCGGCCCTGCAGATCGGCGACACCCGCCGCATGTTCATCGTCGAGCCCCGACTCGCAGGTCGTGCGGACACGGATCCGCCGGTCGCGTTCATCAACCCGGAGATCGTGTCGGTCTCCGACGAGCAGCAGGACTCCGAAGAAGGCTGCCTGTCGTTTCCCGACATCTACGTCAAGGTGAAGCGACCCATGCGCTGCAAGGTTCGCGCGATGGGGTTGGACGGCGCGATGTTCGAGATGGACGGCGAGGCGCTACTCGCTCGCTGCATGCTTCACGAGAACGATCACCTCACCGGCAAGCTGCTCGTCGATTTCGTCGGTCCGCTGAAGCGAACGATGATCAAGAAGAAGTTGCTCAAGGTGAAGGGCGCGATGGAAGCCGACGACGCCGAGGCGTAAACCTCCCGCTCGCGGATCGTCGCTCACGGATCGTCGCGTGGAACCCACTCGGGCGCGTCGTTCTCCGGTGCGGGTTGCTCGTCATCGCGACCGAACGGCTTCGGACTCCACACGGCGCGCTGGATCGGATAGCGGTGCAGCGACTCGCGGGCCTTCGCGGTGTCGAGGCTGTTGCAGTCCTCGGCCGCTCCTTCGGACACGTTGAATCCCAGAGCGACGTGCTCGCCGTCTTTCCAGCACACGGGGCGCGTGCCCCAGCACTCGCAGTCCGTGAGGATCGCGCTGTTCGTGAGCGGCTTGCCGACGACCCAGTCGGGGTGCTGCGTGATCGGGACCGCCGCGCTGACGACGTGCACGTTGAACAACGAGCCATCGTCGTTGGGGATCACGTAGAACAGGCGTTCGGCGGCGTCGAACACGTGATACTCGACGCCGCCGTCGTTGATCGGTCGCACCGCGTAGCCGTGTGGACCGACGAGCGTGCGGAGCGCCGTCAGGTTCGCCGGCGTGTTCTTGTCGATCGGCCCGACGCCCGTGTCCTTGAGGGAGAACAGCGGCGGCGGTGGCTTCGGTGGGGCGTGCGTCACGACCGGCGTAGGAGGCCCGCCACATCCGACGAGGAGCACACACGGCACGATCCATCGCGACATCGGTCCATTGTACGTGGCGCACCAACCGCCTGCACGTGTAGCTTCCGCGCGTGACCGACAGCGTCTTCGTCCGAGGGTTGGAGTTCGAGGGAAACCACGGCCACACGGCCGCCGAGCGCCGCGGGACCCGGCGCTTTCGCGTCAACGTCGTCCTCGAGCTCCCGCTCGCCGCTGCGATCTCGTCAGACCGCATCGTCGACACGGTCAACTACGCGCGCGTGTCGGAGATCATCGTAGAGCTCGGCACGAAGTCGACGTTCAAGCTGCTCGAGGCGCTCGCGGGCGCCATGGGACTGAAGATCCTGGAGATGTATCCGCACACGCGCGTCGCGATCGAGCTCGAGAAGCTGTCGCCGCCCTGCCCCGGCGTCCCCGCGGCGTGCGGCGTGCGCGTCGTGATGGGGCCGGTGTCTGCGTGACGTTTCAGTACGCGACCCCGGTGCGTTTCGCCGATGTCGATCACGCAGGCATCGTCTACTACCCCCGGTTCTTTCACTACTTCCACCTCGCCTTCGAGGAGCTATGGCGCCAGCGGATCGGACCGCGAGCGTACTCCGAGCTCCTCGATCGCGACCGCATCGGCTTCCCCGCGGTCCGCGCCGAGTGCGACTTCAAGGGCCCGCTGCGATTCGGGGATACGGCGGAGATCGTGGTGTCCGTGTCCCGCCTGGGAGCGAAGTCGATCACGTTCCGCTATCGGGTCTACCGCGCCGGCGACGACGAACGCGCCCGCTCGCTGTCCGCGGAGGGCTCGGTCGTATGCGCGGTGGTGGACCTCGCAGCCTTCGTCGCGGTCGCCGTTCCCGAGCGTGTTGTCGCGCTGTTAACCGATCTGGTCGAGCCGGCCGGCGGGTCGAGCACCTGACACCACCGAAGCGTTGACCTCCTCGGTAGCCCGTACTAAGTCCACAACATGCTCGAGCGCGATCCCAAGACCCTGGCGAGGCTCCAGGCGGTCGTTACTGCCTTGATCGAGCACCGGGTCGCCACGTCGCTCGCTGATGTCGAGCGGGCGCTCGCGAAGTGGCGCGCGGGATCGCAGAGCTCGCTCGGCGCCCACGGGGCCGTGCTCCGTCACGCCGCGCGCTGCGAGCGCACCGTCGAGCGCGTCACGGCCGCCGCGGGTGATCGGCCCGAGGGCATCCTGCGCGACGCCGTGGACGCCGGCATCATGACCGAAGACGAGTTCGTGCACCTCGTCGGCAAGCCGTCCACCGATGTCGAGTCGATCCACGCGCTGCGCGACGAAGATGACGCAAGCGCACCCGACAAGCGCCGCACCGTCGAGCAGCTCCTCTCGCGCGGCCCGATCCTCGTGCACGTCGACGCGCGCCGCGCCGACGTCTCCGTGCCCGGACGCTTTCGCGCCGACCCGGGCCTCGTGCTTCGCTTCGGCTACAACCTGACGCCCGCGATCGGCGACCTCACCGTCGACGACTCCGCGATCGCCGGCACGCTCACGTTCGCGGGTCAGCCGTTCCGCTGCATCCTGCCGTGGACGGCCGTGTATGCCGCGTCTGTCGAGGGCGAGCAGCGTGGCACCGTGTGGCCCGAAGATGTTCCCGAGGACGTCACCGGCGCCACCGACGCCGCGATCGGCCCGGCCCCGAGCACGCCGTCTCCGCTCGTGAAGTCGGTTCCGCCCGTGGACGACGAGCCGCGCAAGCGCGCGAACCATCTCAAGCTCGTCGAGTAGCCATGCCGCGCGCGGCGCTCGGGTCATCGCTGGTGCGACGCACAGCGCTCGCGGTACCGCTGGTCGTCGGGGCGTGTTGGGGCTCGTCGCCCCCCGTCGCTCCGATCGCGAGCACCGCGCCCGCACCTGCGACGCCTTCGCCATCGATCGCGTGGGAGG
>JBJXGN010000042.1:0-3885 GCA_046160585.1 Kofleriaceae bacterium | reverse complement strand
TGTTGGCGGTCGCGTGAATCCGCGGGAATCTGAACCAGCCGGATCACGCCTTGGGTTTCAGACGGCGTGATGGTTTGGAAGCCTGGGCCTCGCGACGGCGGTAGCTCTCTCCTTCGATCGCGATGATCTCCGCGTGGTGCACGACGCGGTCGATGAGCGCGGTGGTGCACGCGGCGTTCGGGAAGATTGTCGGCCACTCCGTGAAGGCGAGGTTCGTGGTCAGGACGAGGCTCTTGCGTTCGTAGCGCCGGCTGACGACCTGGAACAACAGGTCGGCGTTGCGCGAGTCGTAGTTGAGGTACCCGATCTCGTCGATGGCGAGCAGCGGCCGCGTCGTGTAGTAGCGAAGCCGGCGGTCGAGGGCGCGTGCCGATTCTTGGGAGCCGAGGTCGAGCAAGAGCTGCGACGCGGTGATGAACAGCGCGCTGTGCCCGGCGAGGAGAGCTGCGTGGACGATGTTCTGCGCGATCATTGTCTTGCCGAGGCCCTGCGGTGCGACGAGTACGACGTTGCGCGCGTCGCCGAGGAAGTCGAGTTGCACGGCAGCCTCGACCGCCTCGCGATCGATGCGTGTCGGCCAGGCCCAGTCGAAATCGGCGATGGTCTTGAACCCGCCGAGCTTGCTGCGACCGACGCGACGCTCGAGGCTCTTCTTGGCGCGCTCGCGCTGCTCGCCTTCGGCGACGTGCTCTAGGATCTGGATCGGACTCCATCGCCGTTTGGTCGCGAGCGCGACGAGGTCGTCGAGTTCGGTCGCGGTGTACGCGAGCCCAATGGCCCGCAGTGCGTCTGCGAGTGCGGTCATGACTTCTCCTCGTTGGTCTCCGCGTCCTCGGGATCGGCGGCATAGAGCTCGTCGTAGCGACCGAGTGCGTGTGGAGTCACGCGCAGATCGCGAACCCGCGGATCGTCGGGCAGTACCGCGTCGAGCGGCGGCAACGACTTTCGTGCGCGTGCGCGTTGGTCGAGGATGTGTGCGACCGACGACGCAGCGGTGGCGCCCCGTGCGAGGGCCTCGGCAATCGCGCGATCGAGCTCGGCTGCGCCGTAGCGCTCGAGGAGTTGCGTGAGCCGAACGGTGTGGCCACCGAGGCTCTCGCCGCGGAGGGCGAGTGCGTCGAGCAACTCGTCAGCGTGCTTGCACACGCTGCGCAGGAGATCGCGACCGCGGAGGTCGTGTGCACGACGCTTCTCTCGAGCAAGCTCGGCGATGTGGGCCGGCTCCTCGATGACCTTGCCGCGGTCGTAGCTGCGCACATGTCGCGCGATCACCGTGTCGCCGTCAAGCAGTCGTACGGTGTGCTCCTCGGCCACGAGAGTCAGCGGCTTCTTCACGAGCGTGTGAGGGATCGAGTAGTCGTTGAGATCGAACCGCACGTACGGCGTCTTGCCTGACGTGACCCCCGTGATGCGACCGCACGGCATCGAATGCTCGGGCAATGGCAGTAGGCGCGGTCGCTCGTCGACGAGAAGCGCGCCGACGGCGCGCCCATCGGCGTGCCCGGGCGCGCGACGCACATGGGCGATCTCGGAGATCCACCGCGCGAGCTGTGCATTGAGATCTTCGACCGAGGTGAAGCGGCGCGCGGCGAAGAACGAATGGCGAAGGTACTGGATCTGCCGCTCGACCTTTCCTTTCTCGTTTCCGCGGTATGGCGCACAGGGCTTGGGCGCGAAGTGGTAGTAGCCGGCGAGGTCGAGGATGCGCGGGTGAAACCGGATGTGATCGCCGGCGCGATCGAGGACGACGCTCTTGAGATTGTCGTAGAGGATCTCGCGCGGAACGCCGCCGAGCGCTTCGAACGCGAGGACGTGCCCGCGCATGAAGCTCTCGAGCGTTTGGTCGAGCGCGAACCGCGCGTAGATCGCGCGCGACCAGGACAGCACCATCACGAAGCACGACAAGGCGCGCTTCGCCGAGCCGACCTGGATCTTGCCGAAGTTTCCCCAATCGACCTGGGCTTGCTCGCCGGGGAGCGTTTCGAGACGCAAGAACGCTTCGACGCGCTGCGGACGGATGCCACTCACGTAGCGTCGGAGCTGCACGACGGACCCCGGGTAGCCGCGCGCGCGAATCATGTCGAAGATCCGCGTCGCTCGCAGTCGCGGGTAGTCGTCGAGGATCTTGCCGACGAGGCCCTTGTACGGATCGAGCATTGTCGGGCGCACCTGTGTGCCGGGGCGGATGAACCGATCCGATTCGATCGCATTGCGAACCGCGTCGTGGTGCACACCGAGCTCGGCGGAGATGGTGCCGATGCGCCAATGCTCGGCGTAGAACAAGCGTCGGATCTGCGCGCGCTGCGCGGCGTCGATCACTTCGGTCCCTCGAACATCAGCAGCTGGCGCAGGTCGTGGAACGCGCCCATGCCGTCGAGCAGATCACGATGGCGCGGCTTGTGGCGGCCGACGAACTCGAGGGTGTAGAGCGGCCCGCCTTCGAAGTCCGCCATGAAGTCGAGCTTGAGTCTGGTGACGGACGAGTCCGTCGGATCCCCGCCCGCAACGACAACAGCGTGGACCGGAATCCCTTGCCAGAGCGCTAACGCCTCGAGCAGCGTCGGCAGCGCTCGCGGATGGTGTGTCGTCGCTGACAACCTCGCCTTGAGCACCGTGTCCTTCGGTCCTGCCGTCGCCAGGACCCTCGTCTCGTCGCATTTCGAATCGATCGCTACCCACAGTGAACGCATTCACGTGCTCCTCGCCGCTCGCGATCGACGCGACGTGCGTCGAGATCGGAGCGGACGCGAGCACCTCTACGTCCTCGCGCACTGGCTGGGCAGTCTGATGCGTCATCTTCGCGGCCTCACGTCGATCGAGGTAGCGCTGCTGCCGGGCAGCGTGGTGAGCGCGGCCTTTGTCGGTCCGCTGATACCGGCGAGCTGCAGCGCGGAGCGATTCACGGCGTCCCAGACCTGCGCAGCGGCGGGAGCAGTAACGATGGCCGTCGTCGCACCAACGACAGAGGAAGAACATTTGCCCGCACCACGTGCAGGTCACAAACCGGAGCGAGTCCACGCGCAGTGCCGGGCGATTTCCTACACTGCTTCGCGGAGGAAACTCATGGCCCGCGGCAAGAACAAAACGCCAACGAAGACGTTTCAGCAGCGGCAAACCGAGCGCCGCCTGGCCGAGGAGCGCGACCGCGCCATCGTCGAGGACATGGCGAAGAAGTACACGTGCTCGAACAGCATCGCCCACGACTTCGCTGGTCAGTGCGAGGAGCGGATCGACGACCTCGATTTCGATCTCCTCTGCAGCAAGATGGCCCTCGACTTCTGGGCCGAGCCACCGGAGGCGGCCAGGCCGATCGTCGATGTCCTACGCGAACTCGAGCTCGTGCGTCAGCGCTACAAGGAGTCCCTGACCAACCTGCGCGAACGCTTGCTCGAGCTCACGAAGAGCGAGCCCGCACACCATCATCTTCCGCTGCCAATCGAGCACTACCAGCAACAGGTCCGCAACCGACTCTTCGGTGATCCCGACCCTACGGCGAGTCCATAATTACGCGGCTTCTGGTGATCCCTGACACGATCGCAGTCCGCGCTGGGATTGGTGGTGCGATCGTCGGCGTGTCGTCGAGCTGGACCACCCGCTCGACGGTCTTCCACGCACGCCAGAGATGCCGCGCGAGAAACATCGGCAGGATGCGCCAGGTCGCGCCGCACGTCGGCGCGGCGCAGATGTACTGGACGATCCGCACGACCGGTGGCATCTCCAGCTCACCCCGCGGATGACGCTCCGGGTAGCAGAGTGAACGTGCTCGGCGTCAATTACATTCTTGCGACTGACGACAACTACATCTCGCCATCTTGCTCCGATCGTTGTTGTTGAACGCGTTTGATCTTCTCCCTACGGTCGGTCGTGGATCCTCCTCTGCTGCGT
>JBJXGN010000041.1:0-12118 GCA_046160585.1 Kofleriaceae bacterium | reverse complement strand
CTCCGTGGCTACCCGTCACTGCTCTCCAGCCGGTTTGAGTGGTTTTTCCTCGACGGGCTTGAGCTCGCGCGCGTCGGGTGTCGGCGCGACTCCTGCGTCACGCACTTCCTGCCGCTTCGGATCGATCACATACTTGGGTTCGGGTTTCGTCTTCGGTTCGACCTTCGTCTTCGGTTCGACCTTCGTCTTCGGTTCGACCGGAGTCTCGACTGCTGCATCGACGGTGACGAGCGCGGGCGCATCGATCACGGGGGGTGGAGGAAGGTCTGACTTGGCAGCGGCGGCATCGGTCGGCGTCGAGGCACTGCCCGCACTTGCCGGCTTCACGCTATCGCCGCCGCGGCTCACCACGGCCGCCGTGATGCCGACCGCGCCAAAAATGGCGACGGCGAAGAAGGCCACCAGCCAACGGCCCTTGCCGGCCGGCCTGCGTGGCTCGACGTCAAGGCTTTGCGCGGCCGAGCTGCCGAGCGTGGTCTGCACGTGTGCCATCGGGAGCTTGTTACTCGCCAACGGCATCGCCGTATGCGCCGTCGACACGCTCGGCACGACATCGTCGCCGGTTCCGTAGTGCTGCGCGGCCGGTTGCGCTGCCGACGACATCACGCGCTCGATCAGCGACATCGCCGCACGCGCGCGCTCGGGCGCGTATGGCATCAGCTCGTGCGCGAGCTCGGCGACGTTGTCGAACCGGTGCTCGCGGTTCTTCTGCAGGCACTTCTCGATCGCGGCGACCAGCGCGGGCGGGAGGCCCGGCCGAACCGACGCGAGTGACGGCAGAGGATCGGACATCACCTTGAGCATCGTCTCGGCGAACGTTTCACCGAAGAACGGCAGCGTGTTCGCGAGCAGCTGGTAGAGGATGATGCCGAGCGACCAGATGTCGGCGCGCGCGTCGACCGACTTCGCCGACCGCATCTGCTCGGGGCTCATGTACGCGGGCGTCCCCATCGTCACGTGCGTCGCGGTCGGGCCCTGCGCGAACTGCGCCTTCGAGATCCCGAAGTCGAGCACCTTGATCAGTGGTCGGCCGTCCTGCCGTGTGATCAGGAACAGGTTCTCTGGCTTGAGGTCGCGGTGGATGATTCCGTTCGCGTGCGCCTCCGCCATCGCCTCGCACGTCTGCAGCACGTACTCGCAGGCGTCGGACACGGGCAGCGCGCCGCGCTCCTCGAGCACCTTCGACAGGTCGCGCCCTTCGAGGTACTCCATCACGATGTACGGAATGCCGCCCTGCATCCGGCCGACGTCGAGCACGCGACCGACGTGCTCGTTCTGCAGCCGGCTCGCCGCGCGCGCCTCGCGCAGGAAGCGATCGATCGCCTGATCGTTCTTCGCGACTTCCTCGTGCATGAACTTGAGCGCGACCAGCTTGTCGAGCTCGCGATGGCGCGCGGCCACCACCACACCCATGCCGCCCTGGCCGAGGATGCGTGTCACTTCGTACTTCTCGGCAAGCACGTCGCCGACCTGGACTGGGGCCCCCATCGCTACTTCGCTCCTCGAAGGCTCCGAGGATGTCATCTGGGGCAGGTCCACGTTCAACCCCAAACAACAGCGAACGTTGCCGGTCCGTCACGCGCGCCCAAACCGGAGAGATCCCGGTAAGATGGGCCGGCCATGAAAGTGAACGAGCTCGTGGCGAAGGTCCTGCGCGGCGATACGACGGCGTGGATGAGCTTGTTCTCGAAGTACGGCCCGATCGTCGCCGCGATCGCGCGCACGAACCGTTCGATGGGCAGCTACCGCAGCTCCGAGGACGACGTGCGCAACGTGATGGCGCAGGTGTTCGAGCGGTTGCGCCGCGACGACTACCGCGCACTCAAGACCTTCGCGGCGTGGCTCGAGAAGAACACCACGAAGACGTTCGACGACTGGCTGACGATCGTGACCGTCAATGTGATCCGCAACTACATCAGCGGGAAGCTCGGGGTTCCGAACGCTGACAAGTCGAGCCTCAAGCAGAAGGTGAACACGTTCGCGGACGAGCTGAAGATCGACGGCGACGAGCCGCTCGTGCGCCCGCAAATGACGAACCGCGAGACGGCGAACCAGATCCTCGAGTACGCGCGCGATCACCTCGCCGACGATCAGCTAGCGGTGCTCGCCGGCTGGCTCGAGGGGAGTACGTTCGACGAGCTCGCGGCGGAGCTGCACCTATCGGATGCGCGCGCGGCCGACAAGCTGCTGCGCGCCGCGCTCGCAAAGTTGCGGCGCCAGTTCGGCTCACAGAGCTAGCGTGATGGACCGGCCTCGTCCGATCCGCTCAAAAAACTTCCGCCGGATCAGATTGCCTGGCGACAACTCGACGCCTTACTGCGTCGCGAGGCTCAAATTTGTTCGGTACAGGTACGCCGCGCCGGATGCCGGTGCGGTGTTGTCTGACTGGTTGCCATCGACGCCAATGGCCACGCTGGCTTCGCCATCGGCCCCAATCGCGAGGGTCGAGCCATCGGCCGAAAGCGAAATGCTTCCGCCGAACCGGTCGCTTCCCCCGGTATTCGATGCCTTGACGTAGGCCTCCTGCATCCAGGTCACGTTCGAACGTAAGAAGACGTAGGCTGCGCCGGCGAAGGCTGCGGAGTTGTCGGCTCCGTCGCCGTTGATGCCAAGCACGGCACTGTCCTCGAAATGTGCGCTGACCACCAGTGTCGAGCCGTTGCCAGAGAGCGACAGGCTAATGCCGAAACTGTCGTCCGACTCGGTATTCGACGCCTTGACGTAGGCTTGCTGCGTCCATGTTGCGTTGGCTCGCGTGAACACATAGACGGCGCCGGAGTCTGGGGCCGAGTTGTCAGCTTGATCGCCATCGATGCCGGTGGCGGTGCTGTCCTCATCGGAGGCCGTGACCGCCACCGTCAAGCCGTCCGCGGACACTGCTACGTTGAAACCGAAACCATCCTCAGCGTCGGTGTTCGATGCTTTGATGTACGTTTGCTGTGTCCATACCCCACCGATCCGCTCGAACACATAAAGCGCCCCTGAATTGAGGGCGGATGCATCGGCCTGGTTCCCATCGACGCCGACCGCTGCGCTGTCTTCACCTTGCGCGCCGACCGCCAGTGTCATTCCATCTGCGGACAGCGCAACGTTGCCAAAAAAGTCACGAACATCGGGATTTGATGCCTTGATATACGCATCCTGAGTCCATGTCGCACCAATGCGTGTGAACACGTAGGCAGCGCCGGCGCTTACTTTGGAGTTGTCCGCTTCGTCGCCATCCACGCCGGGCGCTGCGCTGTCCTCGAAAAGTGAGCCGACCGCTAACGTATTTCCATCAGCGGATAGCCCGAGACGCGCGCCGAAGATATCGCCAGCGCCAGCGTTCGATGCCTTGATGTACGACTGCTGTGCCCATGTCGCGCCGGCGCGCGCAAACACATAGACTGCACCGGCGTCCATAGCAGAGTTGTCGGTCTGGTTGCCGTTGATGTTGACCGCAGCGCTGTCCTCCTGGAACGCACCAACGGCAAGCGTCGAGCCGTCCGCGGACAGAGCGACTCGGCTACCGAACTTGTCGCCTGCATTCGTGTTGGATGCTTTGATGTATGCCTGCTGGGTCCACGTCGCGCCGCTGCGCGTAAATACGTAGACCGCGCCCGCATCCATTGCGGAGTTGTCCAACGGGTCGTTGTTGATGCCCGTCGCAGCACTATCCTCAGAAAAGGAGCCGACAGCCAACGTCGAGCCGTCGGCGGATAGCGCGATGCTTATGCCGAAGTTGTCAAGCGCCTCGGTGTTCGATGGCTTGAGGTAGGCCTCTTGGCCAAGCTCGAATACCAGCGGTGCATCCGCATCCGGAACGTCGCCCGGAGGAGCGTCGCTCACGGCCGGGAGCCGCGAATCGAGGTTGCACGCGACGAGAAAAGATACGAGCAGTAAGGTTCTCATTCCGCTCTCTGACAACACCCTCTGCAACCGTTCCGTCACGCACCGACGCTATCATGCGCCCGCGCGGACGGCAGAGGATCGGAGATCACGTTTGGTGAACGTCTCACCGTGGAACGGCAGCGTGCTCGCGAGCACTACCGACGCGCGCGCAGCCGACAAGTTGCGGCGAGGAAGTTCGTCGCCGGGAGAAGCCGCGTAGTGCGCGCCCTGCGTGCGCTTCGGTCACGGCCTTGTCTACGATACTGAGCCCCGGGTGGAACACCCGGGGCCACCCGACCGTTCGAGGTCGATCCTTCGTCCTCTTCGCGGAAGCGTTCGGTTGATCGACCTCGTCAGTCTTCATTTTCACGATCGTGACGGGCGTCGAGATCATGGCCCGATCACCGCTGCCGTCGTCGATCTCGAGCAGCATCACGACCGCCGTCGACGTTCCTGAGCGCGTGGCGCTCGCACGGACGACACCGATCTCGACCTCGCAAGGGGACATCCGCCAGTCCTGCGTCGGCGTGTAGCCCGGCACTTTGTCGAGCTCACCGTACGTGCCGTCGGTGCTGTCACGAGCGAACAGAACGGCCTGCGTCACCGTGGCGCCGGCGACCGCGGTCGATACCTCGATCGTGACGCCGTTGGTGGTGACCGTAGAGCTCGCGCTCATCGTCGGTCGGCCGCCGAGCACGTGGCGGATCCAGTGTCGCCACAGCGCGGCATGTTGCGGCGTGTCGAACACGTGCCCGACACCCGGAAGGAACAAGAACTGATCGGGAGCCTGGCCGGCGCCAAATCCCGGCGTTTCGGTATCGACCGCGTGCGCCTCTTCACCGTTGCGGATCATCGCCAGCCGCTTGCCGGCGAAATGACCACCTGCGATCAGGCGCCGCAGATCGAGTTGACGCGACCATTCGTCACCCGTTCCCGCGCATGGCGCACCGCCACAGATCTCGGGAGCGAGGGGTGTCGCCTTGAAAAACGCGGACAGCTCTCGGATCGAGCTCCATGCGCACGGACGCTCCGGCGGACACACCACCGAGATCAGATCGATCCCGAGCTCGCCTCGCCACCGCAGATCGGCGAGGTCCACGAACCGGGCGAAGTCGAGGGGAAAGCCCATGACGAGCGCGCCGACAACGCGATCATCGACGGCAGCGACTTGCCCGGCCGCCGCGCCCCACTTCGAGTGACCCGTGATCACGAAGCGTGGCGATGATGCGCCGAAGCGTTGCCTCGCGACTTCCTGCGAGGCCGTGATCGCGCGCATTGCGTGCTCGGCGATGTACGTGTCGTACGCGCGCCTGACCGCGGGTGCCGCGAGCGCTCGCCCATCAACGTCCGTACCGCGGCGCATCTCGCCGAGCAGGTTGAACCACAGCTGGTTGCTGTCAGTGATAGCCCCGGCTCCGAATTCGCTCGGATATGCCGGAGAGATCTGTGAAGGGGTCGCGACATTTCCGGCGACGACGCAGATCACGCCGGTATCGAGCGCGCATCGCACGCCATATTCGGGGACCGCCGTGACGTTGTGGATCGCGATCGCGATCGCGTCGACCGTTCCGAGCGGCGTACCCGTCGCGTTGGTTTCGACGAACATCCGCGGTGACGCGCCGATCTCGCTGGCCGGCTGCGGGAACCCGCTTCCAGCCAGGTAGCCAAAGCGGATTTCGCGCACGAACCGGGCAGGCTGCACTTCGGTCGTCTGGTCGAGACCGAACTGGATCGCGAGCGACGACGGATCGTGCAGCGCGGCAAGGTCATACAGCATTGCCGGGTCGTAGAGATCCGTCGTGGTCGCATCTGCATCAGGGCCCGCATCGAGCGCAGGGTCCGAGCCGTTCGAACCGCATGCAGCACACGCAGCGATCAGCAATGCTCGCATCCTGGGTCGAAGGGTAGCAATCCCCGTACCGATGCGACCGCCGCACTTTAGGCGCGTTTCTCGACAATCATGGGGAGAATCGCCACAGCAACTTGTCGGTTTACGACCGACGCTACGTGCTCGGCACCCGATCGGAGCTGCTGTAGCGGCGTCTCAAACGACCGAGCTCGACGTCGCAGTCGGAGCGGTCCGTTACTTCGCCGCTGGATCGTTGACGCGCCCCATGAACAAGATCGCACCGCTCTTTCGATCGCGGAGGAAGAACAGGAATGGGTGATCAGCCTTGAACACCTTCGGCGGCGGTGGAACCGACGTCGCGAACCCGCCACCGACCACCGTCGCTGCCGCGGCCCACATCATCGTTGTCCCGGCGCATGATGGAGCGTGTGGAAACGCGTCATCCTGTTGGCGTTCGTCACCGTCGTCCTGGCAGCGCTACTCGTCGGGGCGCGACGTGCGTTCGGCCTGGACAGTGTTGCGTTCGCGTTTGCGGTCGTTTGGTTGCCGATGACCTGGCTAGGAACGGTGAGCCACTTCATTCGTCTGCACTTGCCTGACGCGTACCACCGGTTGCGACGCTTCGAGGAAGACGGACGTGTGTACGAACGACTGGGTGTCCGCTTCGTGAAGCGAGCCTTGCGCCGCGGGCCGTTCGCTGTGTTCAACCCCGGCTTGCGCCTTCCCGTCGAACCCACGCCGGAGCGTGTGGCTCAGCTCGACCAGCGGATGCGCACAGCCGAGGCGTCGCACAGCATCCTGTTCGTGCTGACGTTCGGTGTCGTCGCGCACGCAGCGGCTCGAGGATGGTGGCTCGCCGCCGGTTCGACACTGCTGTTCAACGTGCTCGTCAACGGCTATCCGGTAATGCTCCAACGCTATAACCGCGCGCAGCTCCGCCGACGCTTCGCATGACCGGGCTCAAAAGCGGGGTGAGCGCAGCATCGGAGCCGAACGCCGTTCCTGTCGTGCGTGGCGCACAGGGCGAACGCTATGTCCGCAAGACATGGTCCGGAGATTCGAGGATCTGCAACAGGTTGGGCAGATCCTTCGTTCGCTTCTTTCGGTAACCGGAGCCGCTCCCCCATGCTCCAAGCTGCGTGCGTCATCTCGTTTCCCTCTGCGCGTGTTTGTGGGCCGGTCTTGCGGTTGCGCACGCACAGGCCCCGTCCGGCGACACGACCGAACGTGTGGGAACCGGGCTACGCGGCACGGTCATCGATGGAGTGACAGGCGCGGTCGTGCCCGGGGCAATCGTTGCCACGGGAACGCTCGAAACTACGACGGGCGACGAGGGCGGGTTCGCGCTCGAGAATGCACCCACGGGGTGGATCGATATCGTGGTCGTCGCCGACGGGTACGAGCCACTGGTCGAACGCGTGCGAACAGGCGTGCCAGCACGGCTGCGGCTGGTTCCGAACTCGGAGCTCGGGAGCACGGAGCTGATCCTCATCGAGGAGAAGCGCAAGCTCGACGCGGAAGCGACGAGCTACGACGTCGGTCGCGATGTGGTGCGAACGCTGCCGGGCACCGGCAACGATGCGCTCAAGAGCCTGCAGAGTCTTCCCGGTGCCGCGCGCGTGCCGTTCGGACTCGGCGGTCTCGTGCTTCGCGGCTTCGCGCCGCGCGACACGAACGTGTTCCTCGACGGGATCGAGGTGCCGATCCTCTATCACTTCGGCGGGCTCGCCTCGTTCTTTCCGAGCACGATGATCGAGTCGATGGAGCTCGTGTCGAGCGGGTATGGTCCGCGGTACGGGCGAGGGCAGGGCGGCATCGTGGACATCCGGTCGCGCGCGGGCCGCAGTGATCGGTGGACCGTGGGCGGCGAGGCGAGCCTGCTCGACGCGAGCGTCCGCGCCGAGGGACCGCTGCGCGGCGGCACCGTGTCCATGGGCGTCCGTCGCAGCTTCGTGGATGCCGTGCTCGCTGCAGTGCCGACCGGAGATCTCACGCTCGCACCGCGCTACCTCGACGCGCAGACGCGCTGGGAGTCGCGGAGCGGCAAGCTCACCGCGCTCGCGTTCGGTGCCGACGACGGCATCGGCCTCGGCACCGACAGTACGCGCCTGGACGCGAGGCAGTCGTTCGTTCGCGCAGGAGTGCACTACAAGGATCGTCGAGGAGACCTCGGGCTCACGGTAGTGCCCTGGATCGGCTTCGATCGCACGTCCATCGTCAGCAACGAGAACCGCGTCATTCGCAGCAACCTGACCGCGGCCACACGCGCGACCGTGCAGCGCGACATGGAGCACGGCTTCGTCGCGGTCGGTGTCGACGCGCAGGCGAACCGCTATGGCTACACGCTCGAGAACGAGGCGCCGTCGCTCCCCGCAGGGATGGAGGTCATGCAGCCGATCGAGGGCGTGCGCTGTGCCGCGGATATGGGGATGTGGACGGAGGTGTTGCACCGCTTCGCCGGCGACAAGCTCGCGGTCCAGCCGGGACTACGCGGCGAGCGCTTCGGGCTCACCGGCGACTGGAGCCTCGATCCGAGGATCACGTTCCGGCAGCAAGCGACCTCGAGCGTGTCGTTCACGCAGTCGATCGGGCGCTATCACCAGCCGGTGCTGGCAACGGCCATCGACTACCAGCTCCCCGACGAGGAGCTTCGCGCGTCGTACGCCTGGCAGGCCAGTGCGGGGATCAGCGTCGTGTCGAGCCGTCTCGGAGGTGACATCACCGCGAACGCGTTCGGCGCGACGCTCCACGATCTCCCGGTCGACGTGGTGACGGGCGCGACGCCGTACGCGGCGCCGGGGAGCGCGGCCGCGGGTGGTGCAGGGGCGGCGTCGAGGCAGCTCACCGAGGAGCAGTTCGGGACGTACACCTATCAGGGCAGCCGCGGCCGCGGACGCACGTATGGTGTCGAGACGATGATCCGGCGCCGACTCGGCGCCGTGCAGGGCTGGCTGGCGTACACGTACTCGCGCTCGTATCGCCAGGGCGATCCGTGGTCGCCGGAACGCTACGCGCCCTACGTGCTCGATCAGCCGCACAACCTGACCGCACTCGCGACGGTGCCGATCACCAAGAACTGGCGCGTCGGCGCGCGAGCACGCTTCTCGAGCGGGAGCCCGGTCACGCCGACGATCGGCTCGTATATCGACACGGACCGACAGGAGTACGTGCCGCTGTCGGGCGCGATCCTGTCCGAGCGACTGCCCGCGTTCTTCCAGCTCGATGTCCGCGTCGATCGATCGTGGGTGCGCGGATGGGGAACGCTCAAGCTGTTCCTCGACGTCCAGAACGTGACGAACCGCGTGAACCCCGAGGGCGTGTCGTACAACTTCGACTACACGACCAAGCAGTACACGCGCGGACTACCGCTGTTCCCCTCGCTAGGACTGGAGTACGTGCCATGAGGATGCTCGCGAACGCGATCGCGCTCGCCTGTGCGGCACTGTGCACGGCATGCAGCGACGACGGCGTCGACCCCATCACCAAGATCACCAGCCCGCGGGTGCTCGCGATCACCGCCGATCCATCGGCGCTGGTGCCCGACGGCATGCTCCACCTCGCCGTGATGACGGTCGACGCGGATGGCCCGCGGAGTGACGAGCGGCCCGTCGACGCCGTTCGCGTGCGAGCGTGCGCACCGTGGAAGTTCGTCGTGGATCCTGCGCGCGACTGCGTCGGCGCCGAGTCCGTGGCGCTGGAGCGTGACGAGACCGGACGCTTCGTGATGTCGGCGTCGGAGCTCGCCGCCGCGTTTCCGTCGCCGCCGAACGCTCCGATCCCGTCGTCCGATCCATGGCGCGCGGCGCTCGCGGCGGGTGTGTCGCTCCGCATCCCCGTGATCGCGGAGGTCGACGTCGACGGACAGACACTCGTCGCCAAGCGCGAGGTCGAGGTCGTCGCGGACCCGAACGCGCGACGTAATCCGCAGATCGTCGAGCTGCGGTTCGACGGAGCGCCGAGCAACGTCCTGCAAGCCGGGCGGCGCTACACGGTGACGGCGACGATCGAGCGGACGAGCCTCGATCCACCCGACGAGCCGCCCGACGAGCCGATGGACGGCGCGGCGCTCGAGGAGGTGACCTGTTACCTCTACAGTCCCAGCGGCGAGATCGCGGACCCCAACATCGCCGTCGAGGATCTGGAGCCAGTGGAGCTCGAGACCTCGTCGACGACGTACACGGCGGGCGCCGCCGGCACGACATGGCTCTTCGTCGTCGCGACAGATGAGACCAGCGGGCTCAGCATGCTCGCGCAACCGCTCACGATCGAGTGACCGTGTTGGTCGACCGGAACGCGAGAGCTCGTTCGCGACCCGATCCCGCTAGCGGCAAGGCCCGAAGCTCAACGGCATCATGCGCCCGGCGCGCACCTCGATGCACCGACCCTTGCCGAGCCACCACGTGGTTGGAGACTCGCCGATGTCCCGTTCGTCCTCCGAGGCGCACTTCCACGCGGCCACCTTCTTTGTCTTCTTCGCGCCGACTTCGATCTTCACGCTCGTCGCACTACACCGCATGACCATGCCATCGCGCGCGGCCTTGCACGTCATCGCCGACTTCGTTCCCTGCTCGGTCTTCTCGGCGGTACACGTGTCCTTCACCGTTCCTAGCTCCATCACCAACGCACCCTTCACGATCTTCCATCCGCCCTTCCACCCGGTGACCCACGTAGTCGTCTCGTCGGTGTTGTAGTTCGTGCCGTTGATGACATCCAGGACGTGCTCCTTGCGGGTGCCCTTCGACAACACCGTCACGCGTCCGTTGCCACCGAGGTTCACCGTGATCGAGATGTCCTCGCTCGAGTGAGTTGCGCCGGCCTGATTCGCCATGTGCACGTTGGTCGAGTCGAACTGCCGCATCTCCAGCACCTCCGCCGCCACCGGCGAAGCCACGGCGAGCACTCCGATCGTCGCGAGCGCTCGCATCACCGATCCTCGTGGACGCACGTGCATCGCGCGCTCTCGACATCCGACGCCGGCCAGGTCTTCGCGGGGATCTCCACGCCCGAACGCTAACACGGCGATCCGGCGGTAGCTCGCGACCGGATCCGAGGCTCGGCGCCACGTCTCGTCGTCGTCGACAGTCGGCCGTGGTTCGCGACATGCCATGCAGGAGCTTCTCGGAAAACTGACAACGTCTACGCCAAGACCGTGGTCTCCCCCAGTGGCCGCGGGCATCGATCTCGCACGCGGAAGGCGAGTGCTCAAGTACGCTGGAGTGCTCGTCGCGTCGATGGGTGTGGCAACCGCCGAACCGTCGTCCAAGCCCGTTCCGATCGCGCTCAGCATCAACTCGCCGGTTAGCTGGGTTCGCGGCGCGTCGGTTGCGGTGTCGGTAAACACTGGCATCACGCGATGGCTCGCCCTGCGGGCGAACGTTGCGAGCCACTCGTTCTATGCGACCAACCTGACTGGACAGATCGTTGCCGCTGCGGTCGCCGCGGATTGCGCGTGCCGCCAACACAGCGGACGCATCACCGACGGCAGCGTCGCGGCCCAGTTCTTTTATGTGCGTCCCGATGGGAACCCTGCGTACTGGACAGGAGCGTTCGTGGAGCTGGGAGGACTCCTCCGCGTACGCGACGAGCGGGTAGACGCCGGCCAGATCTACTTCTCGGACTTCACGACCGAAGTCACGGACACGATGATCTTCGGCGGCCGTACTCTCTTGGGGGTCAGCGCCGCGTACCATCGTTTTTTCTTCGCGGTCGCGGGCGGTGTCTCGGTGGGGTACGAGCGGGGAGCGGAGCGCCTCCGGCGAGAGACTCTCTCCTCAGAGTACGAGGAGGTTTTCGACACCGGCGGTCCGGTACACCGGACGCATGTCGGGTTCGAGGCCTACCTACGCTTCGGCACCTCGTTCGAGATCTGATTCGATCGAGAACTGCACGGCGGCGGCAGCCTCGACGGTCGCCTCAGCCCTACTTGTGCAGGACCTCGACGATCGCCGTGCGGCGCGACGCGTTCGCATCGAACGTTACGACCTCGTCGTTCGACAACGAGGCGTGACCGTGAGCGCGGGCGTAGATGTAATCGCAGCCCTTCTTCGGCGCCGGCTTGTCGAAGCACGCCTCGAGAGCGACCTCGGGGACACCCAGTGCGAGCTCCTCGAGGAACATGTAGCCGCGGTCCGCCGTGTTGTTCTGGTGGTAGTACGCGCCCTTGAGGGACGTGTAGTTCATGCTCTTCAGCGCGCCGTTGTAGCGCGTGAAGGTCTTGCCTTTCTCGTCCTTCGTCTTGCCACCGGAGTCGGGCCAGCGTGGGGTGTGATAGATGCCGAGGCCGAACGCGCGCCCCGTCACGTGCACGCCCTTGGGCAAGTCCTGCGGCATGACGAGCCCCGTCTTGCTGATGCCGAGCAGATTTTCGGTCCGCGTTCCGTGCCAGCCAGGAATCACCCC
>JBJXGN010000040.1:0-12992 GCA_046160585.1 Kofleriaceae bacterium | reverse complement strand
CATCGCTGTACAACCGAACATCGTGGCAGTGCGAGCAGCGCCGGCATGTGCTCGCCGCCGCGATCGCCGCCTCTCGCCGGCACGCGGCTGCATGCGCTCTTTTTGCGCCGGGCGTCGCGTGATTTCGATCAGTCGTCGGTCGACGAGCACTTCCGGACCTCGGGCCCGGTCTTCGCGTTGCGCATGCAGTCGGTCTGCTCGTCGTTGTTGGCGGAGGTGCACTGGGTCGTGCACAGCTCGACGCCCTGCTCGAGGTAGTTCGTGAACTCCGCGAGGCGCTTCTTCTTCAGGGTTTCGCGCTCGGCTTCGGGCGCCGCGGCGATCTCGATGTCCGTCTTCTCCCAATACGTCAGCGTCGCGTAGTTGCGGCAGGCCTCCTCGCACTTGTTGCGGTCACCCTTGCAGCCGAGGGCGACAGACGCGAGCGCCAGGACAAACAGCACGTTGCGGGCCATGAGCCCTGCGTACCACGGGGGCGGTTGCGATAGGCTGCGGCCGTGTGGCGCATGGTGTCCGCCGTCGTGGTCCTCGCCCTCGGCGAGGTCGCGAGCGGTGCACCCGCCGTCATCACGCTCGAAGGAGGCGCCGAGGCCGACACGAACGTCCAGCGCGTCGAGACCGGTCCCGGCCTGGACACCGAGCGCGTGGCGGCGGGCGTCGCGCGCGTGGGCGGCAAGTTCGAGAAGCGAGACCGTGTGCTCGGCGGCGTGTACCAGGTGATCGCGAGCGTGCTGGCGCGCGTGGTGGCCGACCCGGTCGCGTTGACAGAGAACGTCGCGCTGTTGACCGGCGAAGCGCGATACGTACGACCGCTCGAGGGGCGCAACGTGAGCCTGGGCGCGGGCCTGGTCGCGGCCGATGCGATGGCGTTGACCGACGAGGTCGGCGCTCGCACGTTTCGCAACCTCGGGGTGGATGCGCTGATGGTGATGGATGCGAGCGAGTCGACGCATCTATCGCTCGGGTTCGGCGTGCGTCAGTTCCAGTACAAGGAGAACAGCGAGTTCGACTGGGCGGGTGTGGCGGCGTCGGCGCGGCTCGACTCGACGCTGTGGCAACCGAGCGGCGGCACGCGGAGCGTGGAGCTCGCGGTGACGGCCGGCTTCGAGCTGCGCGACTACGATGCGGTCGCGCTCGCGAACATCTGCGAGATGGGCGCGGATGTGAACGACGGCTGCTCGGCGGCAACGTCGCGGCGGCGGCGCGATCGGCTGCAGCGCGTCGGCGCGGAGGTGACGTGGGTCGGACGCGTCGTGGCGGCGGCCGGGTATCAGGTGACCGTGATCGACTCGAACAGCTACGGGCAGAGCTTGGTCCGGCACAAGGCGACCGCGAGCGCGACCACGACGTTGTGGAAGGGCGTGTACGGGACGCTGCTCGGCCAGCTTCAGATCGATCAGTACCTGGACGGGCTATTGATCAAGACCGACACCCAGCGCAGCGAGTTCACGAGCCTCGATGACGAGAACCGTAGCTCGCTGCAGGTGCGGGTCGGGCGGCCCGTGTCCGACGCGTGGTCGATCGAGGCGCGCGGCGCGATCTGGCGCAATCTAGGTGGCGACGTGAGCCGGGCCGAGCTGTCCTTCCGGCGTGCGTCGATCTACGTCGGAGCGATCTACTCGCGGTGACCGCGGTGAGCGTTCTTCGTCGAGAGATGTAGCGATTGTAAGGGCTGGAACACTCCAGACCGTCATTGAACGATGGTCAATTGTGCTTGACGAGTTGCGTCGAGAAGGCGCAAAACCGTCACCGCTGACTGGGGGAGACCAGATGCCGATCCTGCGATCTCATATCGCTTCGCTCGTACTGATTGTCGGACTCGCGAGCGTGGGGCTCGCGGGCGGGTGCTCGAACCTCGAGCTCGATCCGCCCGTGACGTTGATCCACGCGCGGTTCGATCCGGACGCGAGCGTCATCCCGATGCCGACCGATGTCCTGCGGGACAAGGAGGCGGGAAAGCTCTCGCTGCCCAACGACACCGCCGAGGAGCTCGCGAAGCTCACGGCGGCGGAGGTCGAGTTCTACGGCTACCTCGAGACGCTCGACGGCTGGTCGACGCTCATGACCGCGACGGTGGAGTTCACCGGTGCGATCGACCAAGCGTCGATCACCGATGGCACCGTGCAGGTGTGGCGCTGGGGGCCGGTGCCGGATCGCGTCGAGGACGTGCGGCTGCATCTGTCAGCCGACGGCAAGAAACTCGAGATCGATCCGCCGCGGACTGGATGGCTGCGCGGTGATCGCTACGTCGCGGTCGTGCGCGGCGGCGCGAACGGCGTCAAGGGCCGCGAGGGCGAGCGCGTCGAGTGCGACGCAGCGTTCTACTTCTTGCGCCAGCGCGAGCGGCTCGACACGCCGGAGCACGAGCGTGCGTTCCCCGGCGAGACCGCCGAGAAGCGTCGCGACAACGCGTCGAAGCTCGAGAAGATCCGGACCGATCTGGAAGCGCCGTTCGATTTCATGGCCGACTCTCGCAGCATTCCTCGCGAAGAGATCGCAGCGCTGTGGGCGTTCACGGTGACGCGGCGGACGGAGGTCGCGATGGATCAGCCGTCGCAGCGCATCCCGCTTCCGATCGATCTGATGATCGAGCCGACGACGGGCAAGGTCGACGCGCCCGTCGCACCGTGGGACACGCCCGTCGAAGCGGAAGCGAAGCGGAACCTCGCCGTGTTCGACGGGTTCGGGTTGTCGTCGAGCCAGCTGTTCGAGCTCACACAGCCGATGAGCACGACGACGCTGAACGAGAACACCGTGAAGCTCTATCGCATCGATGGCGATACGGCGGTGCACGTGCCCGCGACCATCGAGGCGCTCGCGGACAAGCGGCACATGGTCGTGACGCCGAAGATGAAGCGGCTCGCAGAGAAGACGACGTATGCGGTCGTCGTGACGAAGGACGCGCGCGACGCTGAGGGCAACGCCCCCGTCGCGATGCCGATCGGCCACTTCTTGCAGGCGAGGTCGCCGGTGCTCGTCGACGGCAAGAGCCAGATCCGGGCGATCGACGATCACGACGCCACGAAGCTCGAGCTATCGCGCCAAAAGCTCGCCGCCGCGCTGGACTCGGACACTGGTCCCGGGCGCGACAACCTCCTCGTCGCGTGGCCATTTACGACCATGAGCGTGACCCAGCCGCTCGTCGAGCTGCGCGACACCGCGGAGCGGCTGACCGTGTCGGCGAATCCCGCGGGCGTCGTGCGCATGTCGCCCGGCGAGGCGCTGCTCGACTTCCCGATCGGCATCGGATCGATCCTGAACGTCGGCGACGTCTATCACGGCACGATCGCGTCGCCCGTGTTCCTCGATCCTGTCACCCGCGGCTGGCGCGGCGACGGTGGGCACGAGGTGCAGAACATCAAGTTCACGATGACGGTGCCCAGGAACAAGCCGGCCGGCCCGATGCCCGTCGTCATCTTCGGACATGGCCTCGTCACCGAGCGGCGCTTCGTGCTCGCGATCGGCGACGCGCTCGCGGCGAAGGGCTACGCAGCGATCTCGATCGACTTTCCGTTCCACGGCGAGCGCACGTACTGCGCCAAGGGTGGCCCGATCAGCGTCGTCGATCCCACAGACGGCAGCCTCGCATCGCTCGAGCCGTGCCAGAGCGGCACCACGTGCAACGACGTCGGCAAGTGCGTCGACGCGCAGGGCAACGGCAACAAGCTGGCGAAGTTCCCGGTGCTCGACATGCCGATCGCCTCGGGCGCGGTGTTCCTCGAGATCGAGCACATCTCGAACAGCAAGGATCACTTCCAGCAAGCGCTGATCGATCTCGGCGCGCTGGATCGCTCGTTGCGCACGGGGGCGTGGCAGAGCCTGCTGGAGCGCCCCGTCGACACGTCGCGCATCTTCTACGCCGGGCAATCGCTCGGCGGCATCATGGGCGCGGTCTTCCTCGGAACGGATCCGGACATCGAGCGCGCGGTGCTCAACGTACCCGGCGCGAACCTCGTCCCGATGTTCGACGACTCGACGTTCTTCAGTGCGCAGATGGACGCGTTCTTCACGCGCCAGAACATCGAGCGAGAGAGCTACGAGGGCCGGCGCTTCATTACCGTTGCGAAGTGGTTCATGGACGCGGTGGATCCGCAGCACCTCGGGCCGATCACCGGCGCGAGATCGCTGCTGATCCAGATGGCGACGCTCGACTTCATTATCCCGAACGACAACACGAAGATCCTCCAGGAGGTGACCGGCGCGCCGCGTCGCGACTACATCGGCGAGCACGCGTTCATCACCATTCCCATCGAGCCCGCGTACTTCCGCGGCGTGCGCGACCTGGCGGACTTCCTCAGCGGGGAGCTGGTGCCATGATGGCGATCCAAAAGATCATCGCAGGTGTTCTCGTCGTTCCGGTGCTCGCGGGAAGCGCGTTCGCGGGCGGCCTCGGCGTCGGCGAGCAGAACGCGGTGTCGTCGGGCACCGGCGGCGCGGGCACCGCGCGCACCGACGATCCGGGCGCCGCCTGGTACGCACCCGCGGCCCTCGCCGACGGCGGCGGCTTGCGGCTCGGCCTGTCGCTCGCGCTCGCGCGTCCGGCGCTCGAGGCGCGGGATGCAAGCGCGATGGGATCGACGTGGACCGCGGAAAACGAGCGCGGCTGGCGAACACCGCCACATCTCGACGCGAGCTTCGCGCAGGGCAACTGGGCCGCCGGCGTCTCCGTGGGCGTGCCGTTCGGCGGCGGCGTGCGCTGGCCCGCGGCGTGGGCCGGAGCGAGCGAGATCGTCTCGAGCGAGCTGATGGTCGTGCGCACTGCACCGTTTGGCGCGTACCGGTTCGGCAAGCTGCGCGTGTCGGCGGGAGTGCACATCGACGCGATGCGCCTGCAGCTGCAACGCGGCCTCGACTTCATCGACGCCGACGGCGACGTACGCCTCGATCTCGACGGGCGTGGCTACGGTATCGACGCCGCGGCGTACTACCAGACCACGCCCGAGCTCGGGCTCGCCCTCGCCTTCCGCAGTCGCTCGCGCATCGAGCTCGCAGGCAACGCGAACTTCACCGCGCCCGACGCGTTCGCCGCGAAGACGCCCGATCAGACCGCGTCGGCGACGATGACGATGCCCGACGTGCTCGTCCTCGGCGCGCACTGGCGGCGCGGCAACGTCGCGGCGGTCGCCGACCTCGAGTACGCCAACTGGAGCGTGAACGAGAAGACGGAGATCGACTTCGCCAACGAGTCGACACCGAACGCGATCCAGCGCAACGACTGGCACGACACCGTCGCGGTGCGGGCGGGCGCGGAATACGTCGAGAGCGGCTTCACGACGCGCGCCGGTGGGTACATCGATCCATCGCCGGTACCGCAGGATCGCCTCGCGCCGAGCTCGCCTGACGCGACGCGCGTCGGCCTCACGGTCGGCGCGAGCTACCAGTTCGCGAAGGCATGGAGCGCGGACGTGTTCGCCGAGCACATGTGGCTCCTGCGCCGCGAGACTACGAGCGCCGAGACGATGGCCGCCAGCTACGGCGGGACGGCGATCATCCTCGGCGCCGGCGTGCGCTTCGCTCCGCGCTAGCTCCTCGAGAAGCTCGCCGGGACCTCTGGCCGGAGAACTTGGCCCGGGGTGAGGCGTCGTTTTACGCTTCCCGCGTGGACTGCACGCTGTTCTCTGTGACCCTCGACGACATCGCCTCGCCCGGCACCGAGGTCGAGTTGCCGTCGATCGGGGATCGTACGTCGAAGGTGAGCGCCGCACTCGGCCGGCCGCACGTCGTGCAGCTCGGCGGGCTGTGGAAGCCGCTGCACGACGCACTCGGCGAACATCCGGGTGATCACCCCTTGGGCTTCCTCGGCGGTGGCGGCGAGCCGTTCAAGCCGCTCGACGACGGCGCGCGATCACACGGGCGGTTCTTCACGCCCGCGCAGACGATCAAGATGCTCGCCGCGATCGCACGCGTGACCGAGGATCACCTGATGCGAAACATCGCGAGGAACAACCTCGCGGTGCCTGCCGTCGCCGAGCTGATCCGCGCGCTGACGAAGCTGCGCGTGTTCCTCGCGGAGGCCGTGACCGGCGACCGCGGCGTCATCGTGCATCACCTGGGGTGAGCGCTTCGCCTTGGTGGTACCTCGAAGAAGCCCCACGCCAAATCACGGGCGCGGTCGGCGCGACAATCGGGGTCAGTTCCTGCGGCGCGCCTTTGCGGCCGCCTCGATCTCCGCGCGCTTCTTGCGGATCTGCTCGCGGCGAACGTTGACGGCGTCGCGCGCGCGCTTCGCAGCCTGCGCGCGTTGCGCCGGATCGCGGGAGCGCGACGCGTTGGTCAGCGTCTCGATCGTCTTCGCGTCGATGACGTCGGAGAGCACGACGGTCGCGTCGGACTCGAACATCGGCGTCTGGATGTCGCCGAGGCCCTCGCCACCGCCGCCGGTCCCTGGAGGCGGGCTGCCGCCGGCCTCTGGCGCCGCGTCTTCGCTCGCACCGAAACCGGTCGCGCGATTGACGCCACCCTCGCGCGCACTGCGCTGCGGCTGATCGTCGTCGCGGCGCGCGAGGTCGCCGGCACGGTCGTGCTGCTTGCGCAGCTTGGCCACCTCGTCGAGCTCCTTGGCCTGCTTGTCGAGGCCGATCGCCTGACGCTCGAGCTCCTGCTCCGCACGCGCGAGCTCGGCCGCCTGCTGCTCGAGCTCCTCGGGATCCGCGAGCGGATCGATCTCGAGATCCGGGATCACGATCTTCTGGAGGTTCTTCTTCGGTGCCTGAGGCGCGTACCGTGCCTTCAATGCCGACAGCTCGGTCTTGCGGGCGGGCACGGTGGTCGCGGCGAGCTCCGCGTCGACCGCACGCGCGAGGTTCCGACGATGCGCGGCGAGCATGCCCACCGCGCGACCCAGATCGCCATCCGCGGTCTGCAGCTTGGTCGCCGTCGCCCGCGCCGCCGCGAGCGCCTCTTCGAGCGCGCGATCACGGCGCCAGGAGGCGCGCTGCTGCTTGAGGCGATCGACCACCTTGAGCTGATCGTCGTACTGCCGCGCGAGCACGTTGCGGCTGGCGGTCAGCGCCTGCACGCGACGCTCGGTCTGCCGGACATCGTCCTGCGCCTTCTGCGTCACCTGGGTGGGCGATGACTGCGCCCACGCGACGGCCGGAGCCACCGCGAGGACGAGCACGATCAACCACCGAGACATGTCCCTACGAATAGCACCCCTCGTGCCACGCTCAACTATCTGGAATGGGCGGGGTATGTCCAGGCTCACATACTTGAATGTGAGCCCGACGAGCCACTAGGTCTCAGATTCCTGAGATCCGTTGTTTCCACCCAAGGTAGAGGCCGCTCCTCCGTCGTGGGTTAGCCGCAGGACCAGGTAGCGAAGTGCGGCCGTCACCATGGTCGCGACCACTGCCAGGGGATCGGCTCCCGACCGCTCCCAGACGAGGTAGTCGCGTCCCTCCGCGTCGACGATCGCGTGGTACCGCAGCCGCCGGAGTCGATAGCCGCCGGGTAGATCGAGCGCATCGCCATCGAGTCTCACACCCGCGTCGAGCTCGCGCCCGTAGCGCGTCATCACCTTGTCGAGCGCCGCGATCGAGAGCATCCCGTCGGCGACACCGTCGACGTGCGTGGCGACGGCGTGGCGAATCGCCGCCGGGCTCGACGCGTCGCCCGGCGGCGGGGCTATATCGGTCTTGGCTTCGAGGGTGCGGGTCGCGGCGTCGTGGATGCGAACGCGATCGCCGACCAGGCTCGCGAAGGTCCGCGCGTGTGCGCCGTCGGCAAGGATGCGCTCGTCGAGTAGCAACACGCGCGCAGTCTACATCGAGCGGTGTTCGCGAGGGTCGACAGTTCCAGCGCCCCAGCCATCGATGTGGGTTCGATGCATCTCGCGTTGTCCCGAGGCCGATCTCGGGGGAGAGTTCACGCATGCGCTCCGGTGCTCTCGCCGTGTTGTTCGCGGTCGCCTGCGGTGGCCCGCAGATCAAGGAGCCCGCCTCGACGGATCTGTCGAAGGCGACACCTGCGACGCTCGAGGCCGAGCGACCCCGCGAAGGCGATCCCCACACCGTGCAGCTACGCGTCTACGCAGACCCCGGCGTCCGCGCGCTGCCGCGATGGAAGGAAGAGATCACGGAGCAGATCGACTACGCGAGCCAGCTGCTCCGGCCACTTCTCGGCGCCGAGCTATCGGTCGTCGAGATCAAGGACTGGTCGCGCGCAGGCGATCCGGCCGAGGCATCGAAGCAGCTCGCGGCGCTCGACAAGGGTGATGGCGTGACGTGGGTGGTGGGCTACGTGACCGCAAGCGATAAGGCGAGCACGGTGCTCGACGAGCTCGGCGATGCGGAGGTCCTCGGCAAACACGTGATCGTGCGCGGGTGGGCCGACCGTGCAGAGAGCGACGCGCTCGCGAAGACGCTGCCCGACCTGAAGGAGACCGAGCGCACCGAGGTGCTGGGCGCACATCGTCGCCACAAGCAGACGGTGGTGCTTCTACACCAGCTCGCACTATCGCTCGGTGCGCTCGCGGAGGCGGATCCAACATGGATCGCGCATCCGACGTATTCGCCGAAACAGTCGAGCTTCGCGGATCGCACGCGCGAGTTGATGACACTCGCGCTCGACGCGCGTGTCGCGGGGGATAAGGACCAGGACATCGCGAAGAAGCTGCTCGAGGTCATCGACCGGACCGAGTGGGGCGGCTGGATCCCGACGCACAAGGAGCAGACCGTCTCGCTACTCCGCGCGATCGTCGACGTGAACAAGGCCGGCAAGATCGCGAGCGACATCCCGCCCGCCGCGCTCGATCAGGTCGGTCGGATTCGCCAGCTCGCGCGGCAGGGTGATATGGCCAACGCGCTCGCAGAGCTCGACAACATCCTCGCCGCCTATCCCGGGACCGCGTCGCTCCACCAACTGAAATGCGACTTCTTGCTCGCGCCCGGCAAGCAGAAGGATCAGAACGCGCTGCGCGCCGAGAGACTGCGCCGCGCGAAGGATCCGAAGACAATCGTCGCGTGCAAGCGCGTCATCGATCTCGCACCCGGCGATCCAGGGCCGCACTTCGCGTTCGCCGAGACGTTCAAGGACGCCGGCGACATCGCGAGTGCGCGCGCCGAGCTCTTGCTCGCGGAGCCGAAGATCGCCAACCTACCCGACCTGCTCAACGCCGAGGCTGCGTGGCGACGGCTGATCGGCATCTACCAGCAACTCGGCTCGCTGACCTGGACCGAAGACGCGATCATCAAAGCGAAGCTAGACAAGGATCCCATCGCGTCGACGATCGTGCAGACCCGCGTGCGCTACGGCGTCCCGCGCGGCGCGAAGTTCGTCAAGCCCGAGGACGAAGCGGCTCTCGTCGCCACCGTCCGAGCATCCCTCGAGCTGGTCTACGCCTCGAAGTACGGCGACGCCGAGAAGACACTCGCCGCCGCGGAGAAGAAGTGGGCCGGCGCACCGGGCCTCGCCGCGACGCGCTGCGATCTCGCGTTGCGCATGGGATCGATCGAGGCCGCGCGCGCCGCGTGCAACAAGGCGCTCGAAGCGCAACCCGACGAATCGTGGGCGCTCTACCTGTCCGGGGTGATCGCACTCAAGGAAGCGAGCGGAACGAAGGCCGGCATCGACTTCTTGAAGAGGGCGATTGTCGTCGATGCCGAGCTCGGCCAGGCCTGGCGCACGCTCGCGAAGGCGTACACGCGCGCGAAGGACCGCGCCGCGTACGAGGCGCTCGCGAAGGAGTACCAGGCGAAGTTCAATCAGGCACTGCCGCCCTGACCTGCCCACTCGCACTCGACCACGCATTCAGTGCGTCTACCACCACTCATCTGGTGACTCCTCTGGCCACCCATCTGGCCGCTCGTGCATCGTGCTCCACGAGGTGCCGGCGGAAACCGCGCGCGGATATACTGGCGGCGTGACGTTCTTCCGCCGGATGTTCTCCTCTGACTATCGCGCCGCCGTCGCGGCCGAAGCAGCGGGCAACGTCGATCTCGCGGCGGAGCGCTACGCCTTGTGCGGCGAGTTCGAGGGCGCCGTGCGAATGCACCTCGCTCGCGCAGCGCGCGCGGGGACACGGCTCGCCGAGATCGCGGCGCTGCGCGATGCGATGCGCTGGGCCGGCGACGACGTCTCGCTGAGGCGAAAGGCCGCAGCCGCGCTCGGCAAGGCGCTGTGGGAAGCCGCGAAGGCCGAGGGCATCGCGACAGAGCGCGATCGCGCGAAGGTGCGCGAAGCAGCAGACCTGCTCGTCATGGGCGACGACCACGCGCTCGCCGGCGAAGCGCTCCTCGCGATCAACGATCACCTCGCCGCGGCGAACGCGTATTCGGCGGGCGGCCTCGTCGATCTGATGGAGAACGCGCTCGCGAAGGACGACGCTGCCAACGAGCGCTCGCGGAGCGAGGCCGACGCCCACGCGAACTACGAGACCGCGATGCGCGTGGGCCGCCGGGACGACGCGCGCGCAGAGCTGGTGCGCGCGGTCGCGACGACGGCGGCCGCCGGCGAGTACCGCCGCATGCTCGATCAGCTCGACACCGCGCTCCTGACGGCGGGCAAGGTGGAGATCAAGCGACGCGGCAAGCCGCTGATCGTCGCGTGCGCGGCGGAGAAGCTCGTGCTCGGTCGCGATCCCCTGTGCGATCTGACGCTTCGCGCGGGTGGTGTCTCGCGCCAGCACGCGGAGATCGAGCGCGAAGGCTCGAGCTACGTGCTGCGCGATCTCGACTCGCGAAACGGCACCACCCTCAGTGGCCTTCCGCTCGCCGGGCGCGTGCCGCTCGCGGGCATCGGCAAGTTTGGCCTCGGCGACGAATGCTCGATCGACTACGAGCACACCGGCGAGCAGCTGATCCTGCGCTGCACGAACGGCCTCGATCGCGGCGTCGCGCTGATCGCCGGTGTCGAGGGGACGACGATCGGTCTAGCGCCCCTCGGTCTCGCCCTCGACGTGGTGTTCAGAAACGGCCGGCCGCTGCTCGGGCGCGGCGCGACGAAAAGCGTCACGTTCAACGACGAGCCGCTCGGCGAGGTGCGCGTTCAGCTGATCCGCGACGATCGCCTGGTCGCCGACGGTGACGAGATCGATATCGGCTGATATGGCGGGCTTCTTCAAACGGTTATTCGGACGCGGCGACAAGAAGCCGGAGCTTCCGGCCGCGGTGCGCCCACCGGCGCCGGAGCCCCAGCACCTGGGCAGCGAGGAAGAGACGTTCCTCGCGACGCTTGTCGCGGATCTCGCGGACGGCAAGCGGCGCGACGAGGTGGGCAACGCGAACACGCTGAAGAAGATCGACGGCGTGTGGAGTTCGGGCCACGAGCGCCTCGCGATCGAGTGGATGGAGAAGCTCCTGTCGATCCCGGAGATCCCGCTCGCGTCGACGGCGCCGCTGCGCGCGTTGCTCGTCGAGCGCTACGAGCAGCGCGGCGAGCTCGACACCGCGATCCCGCACCTCGAGTGGCTCACCACCGAGGAGCCGCATGCACTTCGCGCGCACTATCTGCTCGCGGAGCACGCGCGCAAGAAGGGCGATCACGAGCGTGCGTTGCGCCACTACGAGGCGGTGCTCGGCCGCGACGTCGACTATCCGAACGTACGCGTGCGCGTCGAACGCCTGCGGCAGATCGCAGGGCGCGCGGCGCCCGTCGCGGGCGAGACGATCGCCGCCGGCGACGTGGCCGGCATCCAGGCAGGCGCTCGCTACCGACTCGTGCGCGAGCTGGGCCGCGGCGCGACAGGCGTCGTTTACCTCGCGCGCGACGCGGAGCTCGAGCGCGACGTCGCGGTGAAGTTGCTGCATCCGCACCTCGCGGGCGCCGAGCGCGCGGATCAGCTCGCGCGGTTCTTTCACGAGGCGCGCGTGATGGCGTCGCTGCGCCACCCCAACATCGTCGCGGTGCTCGACATGGACGAGCCGTCGCGGCGCATCGTCATGGAGCTCGCCGCCGGTGGCACGCTGAAGGACGTGCTGCGCGAGCGCGGCCCTCGCCCGCTGCGCCGCGCGATCGAGCGACACGGGCAGATCCTCTCGGCGCTCGCGGCGGCGCATCGCCGTGGCATCGTGCACTGCGATCTCAAGCCGGCGAACCTGATGTTCCGGCGCGACGTCGACGGTCCGGGCGTCGAGGTGATGCTCGGCGACTTTGGCGTGGCGCACCTGCCCGACGAGACCGGCGCGATCGGCGCAAAAGCCATGCGCGCCGAAGCGGTCGGCACGCTCGCCTACATGTCTCCCGAGCAGCGACGTGGCGAGCTCACGCCTGCGGCCGACATCTACGCGACCGCCGTCGTGCTGTTCGAGAACCTCACGGCACGTACGCCGTGGGAGCGCGCGCTGATGGCGGGTGTCCGGAAGTCGGACGATCTACGACTGCCCGGCTTCGTGTTCGCAGGTGTGCCCGCGGACATCGCCGAGGAGGTACAGCATCACATCCAGCGCATGGGGGATCCCGATCCTGCCAAGCGCCCGACGACGGCACAGGCGCTCGTCGAGTCACAGCGACTGCGCGAGCGCGTGATCGCTGCAGGCCCCCCGTAGGATCTCGTTGCGTGTCGTGACGTGGCAGCGGCTGCTGCCCGAAGGTCACTCCTCCTTGACGGGCGTGGCCTTGAGCGCGGCCTTGCCGTCCTTCACGTAGACCGTGAAGCGGACCTCCTTGCAGCCGGTCTTCGCGATCAGATCGTCGCGGTTCTTCACGAGCTTCTCGGAGAACTTCGCGTAGGTCAGCCCCGACGTCTGCTCGCCGCAGCTCTTCTTCACCGAGACGAACTGCTCGAACACCTGCTTGAAGTGCGCCTCGAGATCCTGCGCGGCGTCGGCGGGCTTGTCGCCGGCGCCACCGAGGATGTCGTCGTCGAGCGCGTCACCGAGCGAGCTCGGCGCGACGGGTGGCGCCACGGGCTGCGGAGCCGCGACGTTCGCCGGCGGCGTACGCGGAGCGGGTGGTGCGGCGGGTCTGGGCGCCGGCGTGTTCAGCGCGGCCGGCGGCGGGAACGCAGGCTTTGACGGCGGCGACGACGCCGGCATTGGCGTCGGACGTGCGGG
>JBJXGN010000039.1:0-3717 GCA_046160585.1 Kofleriaceae bacterium | reverse complement strand
CGCCGCGCGCGTCGTAGGCCATCCAGCCGGACACGATCCACGCGCCCGCGTCCCCGTGCGCTCTGTCGGCCTCGCCGACGGTCAGGATGGTCCGCCCGAGGCCATCGACGTAGCTCCACGCGTGGGTGGTCACGGGACTCGCCTCCGTGCCGACCTGGGTCATCACGTGGACGCGCGAGTAGGGTTGCGACGCCGCATCCGTGGTCGGCAGATAGGCGATCTGCACCGAAGGGTGCGACGAGAGACCGCCCTCCGCCTTCGGTCGGAAGATGCTTGAACCGCGCCCGAACGCATCATAGTCGACGTGGCTCGGCTCGCCCGCGGGCCCGACGGCATCGGTGAGCGCCGCGAAGCCGCGCACGTAGCCGGTCGCCGTCGTCGTGAGCGGGACCTCGCCGCAGCCGTTCGCGCCGAGCGCGCCGGTATACGAAGTCTCCGACACCGGGAGCTGCGCGAACGCCGCGTCATGCACGACATCGCCGCATTGCCCACCTGGGCCTTCGCTGTGAACGACGTTGCCGAAATCGTCGTAGTCGTGGTGGAGCCCGGGGACTTTCCCGTCCGTCACGGCGCCGGCCGGCGGCGGCGCGATCGCCCCTCCCGCCTGGTGATAGCGCTTCAGCGGCAACGTGCCCGAGAGCGTCGCTATCGTGTCCGTGAGCCGTCCGAGCGCGTCGTACCGGAACTGCTGTTCGGCGAACTTCCCCGGATGCGCACTGCCCGTGACCCAGCTCGCCTTCGAGGCCCAGAGCCAACCCGTCGTGCCCACGAGACCGGGCGTGTGATGCTGCGCGAGCACCTCATCCTTCGTGCAACCCCCGGCGAGACAGGCGTCGGGGTCTGAACGCTCGACGACACCGTCGTCGTACGAATGGCGGACGTTCCCGAAACGGTCGATGTCCACCGACGTGTGCAGGTGCGCCCACGTCTCTTCGCGGATCGCGAGCTGCGAGCTGGGGTTGGCGGCGGCGGCGACGTACGGGTTGTGGACGTCGGTCGTCACGTCCTTCAGGACCGGTGACGCCTTGGTCCAGGGCGCGAACGGAGGCGCCGTGTCGTACAGATACGTGTCCGTCTGCTCGGCGAACGCGTGCCGCACCGCGCGCCCGTCCAGCCCCTCGAAGAGCTCGCGCAGCCGGTAGCTGACGTGCTCCGTCGAGAGATACACCTTCTCGTCCCCGTCGAATGTCTCGCTCGTCCGCGCCAGCCCCTTCAGGCCCTCCCGCGGGTTGTCGCGCCAGCGCTCCGGGAGCGCGCACGGATTGACGTGGTCCAACGTGTCCTCGTCGACGCACTCCCCGAGAAGATACGATGTCCGCCGCCGGCTGGTCGGGCTGTCGGTGTCGCCCACGGACGTGACCGTCGCCTCCCGGAACCCGCGCAGCTCACGTTGACGGCCGTCGTAGACCAGATCGCGATACTGATAGTGAGTGACCTGCGCGTGCTTGCCGGACCCCTTCTGGACGAGGGAGCCGCCTTCGAGGTGATCGCGCACCGTCACCTGCGTGACGACGGTGGTCACCACCGGCGACTTGCTCGTCCACGCCGTCTGTCCGCCCTTCCCCGCCTCGGCGTCGAGCATCAACGAGGTCGAGCTCGCGTACTCCAGCGCGGTCGTCGCGCCGAGGCCGTTGTCGACCGACGTCAAGATCCATGGCTGCTTGCCGCCGAGCAGATCCATGTAGCGATAGCCGAGCCCATCGCCCCAGAGGATGTCGCGTGTCCCCGAGCCGTTCATGTCGGCGAGGCGAACGCGGTTCTGGATCGCCGATGTCGGCGGCGTGTTGAAGATCGTGTGCGGCGTCTCGGTCCACCCGGCGCCGTCGACGTTGATCCAGATATCGACCGTCCCGTCGCGCACGATCACCAGATCCGGCAGGCCGTCCCCGCTCACGTCGTCGAGCCGCGCGTTGCCGTTCAGGTCTTGATACCACGGGCTCTCGCCCATCGCGACGACGCCGGTCTTGGTGTACGTCCCCGAGAGGCACGTGCTCGGGTCCTGCGTCCCCCACGTCCCGTCGCCGCGCCCAGGCCAGTAGCGAATGTCGCCGGGGCGCGTCCGGACGATGTCCGGAAAGCCGTCTCCGTTCATGTCCGCGACCCGCACGTCGGCGTCGTCGAACAGCACAGGTGCGGCGTCCCAGGGGACGCACGCCGCGGCAGGCTCCGCCGAGAGATCCGCCGAGATCGCGCCCGTCCAGCTCGCTTGACCAAACCGACCGTCGCCGCTCGGATAGCGGCCCAGCGCGAAGAAGGTCTGGTATTCGGTGCCGGTGGCGCGCACCAGATCGACGAGCCCGTCGCCGTTGACGTCCATCACCCGCGTCCGCGTCGCGTCGTGGGTGAAGTCGATCTTCACAGCGTTTTGATCGGCGGTCACTACGTCGCTGCCGACCCAGGCCGCCTTCGCCATCGACGGCGTGAAGACCGCGTACGTCTTCACCTTGGGCATGTGGAGGAGGTTGACGCTCGCGTCCCCGTCGACGTCGAGCGACATCGTGTTCGAGTTGGAGAACGCGAGGACGAACGGATCGACGTTGGCGTTCGGGCTCGGCCAAGGGGGCGCGAGGACGCCGATCTTGATCGCCGCTCCGAAGCTGTCGCGCTGCCCGCCGGGGCTGCTCCGGTAGAGGCCCTGCTTGCCCCCGAACCAGCCGGCGGCGCTCACCAGCACGTCGGGCAGACCGTCGGAGTCGAAGTCGAACAGATCGGTGTTGTTGCCGTCGATCGAGAACTTCGGTCCTCCCTGGGCGATGGCAATGAGCCGCTCGTCGAACCCCTCGTATCCAGGGAGATCGGCGACGCCCGGAGTGCCCTGCGTGGTCGTCGGCGTGACGTGCTGATAGCCGAAACGCACCGCGGGCAGCGTCTCGCAGGTGGTGGAGGAAAGGCCACCGTCCTCCATCTCGGTCGCGACGCCGCCGGCGATCGGGTCGGCGCAGCGCCCCTCGACGGTGACACTCGTGAGCAGCGAGGCGTGCGCGCTCGGGTCGTAGTCGAGGTGATATCGGCGGACCGCCTCCCGCGTCCCACCCGCGAAGGGCGCGCTGGTCACGTCGACGCCGACGAGCCGCCACCCCGTGACGGTCTCCCAACCGCGCTGGTACGACGTGCGCGGGTCGTGGCGGTTCGTGTCGTAGACCAGCCGCGTGTGATGAGCGAACGCGTGAACACTCGAGCTCGCCGGCCGACTCGCGGGCGAGGTGTCGTAGATGTCGGTCAGATAGGCGGTGCCCCGATCCTTCGCATAGCGATAGGCGACCACGTTGACGGGGCGCCCCTTGGCGTCTCGCTGGAGGTCGTACTCGCGCGCCACGTTCCAGCGAAAGATGCGGTTGGAGCTCGCCGGGTCCGCCTCGATCGCGCCGTCGCCGCCGGTCGTGTCGAGCGCCTCGCCGAGCTCGACGGTGACCCCCGCCTTGCTCTGCACGATCCAGGTCTTGTGATTGGGCGACCAGAAGAAGCGCAGGAAGCTCGACTCGACGCGCGCACGAAAGTACTGCCACTGCTCGAGGGCGGCCGGGAACGCTTCCCCCGGAGCCCCGGTGCAGGCGCCGCCGAGGACCATGCCAATCGGCACCAGCTCCGCGCCGGAGCCGTACACGAAGCGATCTTGGTTCGGATGCCAGGCGCTACGATCATCGTAATGGGGTACGCCGCGATCCGTCTGTCGCGCGATGTACCCGACCCCGAAGCTCCACCCGAGGCCGGCGAGCC
>JBJXGN010000038.1:0-10622 GCA_046160585.1 Kofleriaceae bacterium | reverse complement strand
CGCTCGCCGGTCAGCGTCTCCCACAGGATGTTGCCGACTCCGAACAGATCCGACTGCACGGTGTTCGGCTTGCCGAACGCGACCTCGGGCGCGAGGTAGCTGAGCTTTCCTTTCACGGTGCCGGGCGCCGTGAGGCTCGCGATGCGATCTCTCGCACGCGCGAGGCCGAAGTCGGACAGCTTCACGCCGCCGTTGATGCCGAGCAGCACGTTGTGCGGCGAGATATCGCGATGGATGACGGGCGCGAGCGAGCCGTCGGCAGCGACGCGCGTGTGCGCCGCGCCGAGTCCACGCAGCGTTCCGATTCCGATCGCGACGACGAGCGGCCACGGCACGGGGATGTTCGCCGTGCGATAGGAGTCGATGAACGCGCCGAGGTCGATGCCCTCGACCCACTCCATGATCAGGTAGTACGAGCCTCCCTCGGCGACGAAGTCGTGAACCTGGACGATGTTCGGGTGTGCGAGGTCGCTTCCGACACGCGCTTCCTCGATGAACATGTCGATGTAGTTCTTGAACGCGCGGAACTCGGGCCGCACGTGCTTCACCGCGACGGTGCGCTGGAATCCGGCGGCACCGTGAATGACAGCCTTGTACACCGTCGCCATCCCGCCCTCACCTGCGATCTGTACAAGCTGATACTTGTTGTCAACCGTCTGACCACTGAGGTTCACGGTTTCGATTCTACAACCAATCCGGCGCCGATTCGGCTAGCGGACGGGTCTCACGCGCTGTCGCCGAGCTCGGCCCGCGCAGCTTCCAGCTCCTCCATCGCCGCCTCCCAGCGCGCCGTCAGCTCTTCGAGCTTCTCGGACGCCTTCTGGTAGTCGTCGAGGAGCTTGTTACGGCGAGCCGCGTCGTCGTAGACCGACGGATCGGACAGCTCGGCGCCGCGGGTCTTCTGCTCCGCCTCCAGCGCGCCGACCCGCTCCTCGAGCTGGGCGACCTGCTTCTCGAGCGGACCTAGCTTCGTGCTCTTTTTTTGGCGCTGCTCGGCCTCGCGTCGCTTGCGCGCCTTCTCGTCTTCCTTGGGGACCGGCGCCGCTGTCGTACTCTTCGCACGCCCGGTGGGATCGCGCTTGACGTTCGCGTCGGCCTCCACCGCCACGCCCTGCCGGCGCTGCGCCATCGAATACAAGTACTCGTCCAGCGTGCCCGGGTATGTCTCCACCCTCTGCTCCTCCACGTTCCAGATGCGCGTCGCGAGCGAGCGCACGAGCGATCGGTTGTGGCTCACGAACACGAGCGTGCCGTCGTACGTCTTGAGCGACTCGGTCAGGCTCTCGGCCGATGCGAGATCGAGGTGGTTGGTCGGCTCGTCCATCAGCATGAGGTTTCCGGGCTTGACGATCAGCCGCGCGAGCGCGACGCGTGCGCGCTCCCCACCCGAGAGCACCTTGGTCGGCTTGTCCACGTCGTCACCGCCGAACATGAACGCACCGAGAATCGAACGCACTCGCGCGGGCGCCGTTTCGGGCGACGCACGCTGCACGACCTCGTACACGGTCGCGTTCAGGTCGAGCGTGTCGGCGTGGTGCTGCGCGTAGTAGCCGACCTTCACGTCGCCGCCGAGCTTGATCGTGCCGGCGTCGTACGACAGCTCGTTCGCGATCATGCGGAGGAGCGTCGTCTTGCCGGCGCCGTTGACGCCGATGATGCCGATCTTCTCGCCGCGGCGGACCGAGAGATCGATGCCCGGGAATACGACGTGGCTGCCGTACGCCTTCTTCAGCTTGTCGATCTTGATCACCTCGCCGACGGTGCGATCCGTCGGTGGGAACGAGAACCGCAGCGTGCGCCGCCTCTCGTACGTCTCGACGTTCTCCATCTTCTCGAGCATCTTCACGCGTGACTGCACGGCGGCGGCCTTGTTCGCCTGCGCGCGGAACCGATCGATGAAGCGCGTGAGTCGCTCCTTCTCTCGCGCGAGGTTCTTGGCCTTGCCCGCGAGGATGGTCTCCTCCTCGGCGCGCTGTTCCACGTACTTCTCGTAGTTGCCCGGATAGCTGCGCACGCCCTCGAGCTCGAGCGACACGACGCGCGAGATCTGCTCGTTCAGAAACTCGCGATCGTGGCTTATCAAGATGAAGCAGCCGCGCCACTTCTTCAGGAACTCGGAGAACCACGCGACCGACGGCATGTCGAGGTGGTTCGTCGGCTCGTCGAGGAGCAGGATGTCGGGGCGCTGGAACAGGAGGCCCGCGAGGACGCCGCGCATCTTCCAGCCGCCCGAGAGCTCGCCGATGTCGCGCTTCTCGTCGCCGGGGCGAAACCCGAGGCCCGCGAGGATCGCGAGCGCCTCGTGTTCGCCGAAGAAGCGCTCGAAGTGGTCGATCTTCTCGTGCAGCTCTCCGACCTCGTGAGCGAGGTCGAGCATCAGCTCCTCGTCGCCAGAACCGCTCGCGGCCGCAGCCTCGAGCGCGGCCTCGGCCCGGGCTAGCTGCGCGTCGAGCTGCACGCGGCCGGGTACGCTCGACAGGATCATGTCGATCAGCGAGCGACCACTCGCGACGGAGATGTCCTGCGGCAGCCAGCCGACGCGGACGTTGTTCGCTCGCGTGACCTTGCCGTCATCGATCTCCTGCTCGGCGGCGATGATCTTCAGGAGGGTGGTCTTGCCCGAGCCGTTGGGCCCGATGAGGCCGACGCGATCTCCGTGCGCGAGGCGCAACGAGGCCGCGTCGAAGATCATGCGATCGGCGAAGAACAGCGTGACTTCGTCGAGAACGACCAGGCTCATGACTGCGCCGTTGGATAGCACGGCTGCCCGCGTTATAGAGAGGCGTGACGTACCGCGACGATCGCGATGCTGACCGGGCGCGGATCGCCGCCCTCGAGGCCGAGCTCGCGCAGGCCACGAAGAAGATCGCCGAGCTCGAGCACGAGGAGTCCACGGCTCTCGTCCGCGCCGGCGGCAACGCCATCGCGGTCGCCTCGGGCAACGCGAAGGCCCCGTGGTACGGCGCGCCGCTGCGCCTCGAACTGACCCGACAGTTCACGGGCGAGCTGCCGCGCGACCAGCTCGAGGATCTGATCGGCCTCATCCGCCGCCTGTCGTCCGACCCCGGGCACGCGGAGCTGCTCAAGTCGTCGATGACCTGGTCGTCCGGCCTGCGCCGCAACGACGCGGGGCCGCGCGCCGTGATCACGGTGATGATCCGCGATGGCATCACCGAGCTCACCGCCACGGACGGGCTCGGCAATCTCGCCGGCGCGATCTACGGTGGCTTCGGTGGTGGCGTGGGCGGCGGCGGCATCACGATCCCGATCTTCGCGGCGCTGAGCATGCCCGTGCTCATCCCTATCACGGTGGTCGCGTGGCTCGGCGGCGTGTTCTTCGGGTCGCGCGCGATCTTCAAGCGCGCGGCGAAGCGTCGCGCGAGGAAGCTCCAGGACCTGTTCGCTGCTCTCTCGACCGATATCGAGAAGCGCATCGCCGAGGCGCAGCGCAGCGCGCGTAGCGCGAACCCTGCGCCCTAACGCTTGCGGCGGTCGCTGCGCGCGACCATCGCGCTCGGAAGCGTGCCCTCGGCCTCGAGCCTTCGGATCTCCTCGCCGAGCGTCTTCAGCTGTGCCAGACACGCCGCGTCGTCGCGATAACGATCGACGAGCTCGCCATACGCCTCGCGCACGGCGTCGCCGTCGGGCGGATCGGAGATCAGCGCCCGGACGCGCTTGATCTCCTTCGCGAGGTCGGTGTCCGACACGGCATCGAGCCTAGCACGCACGCGATCGCACGCCCGGGCACGTGTCGGCCGGGATCAGTCGTTGTTGCCCTTGGCGAGCGCCACCAAGCTGCCGACGACCCCGAGCACGATGCCGCCCGCGATCAGGATCATCGTGATCGACATGTTGTCGCCAAGCGCCTTGAACACGTTCCAGATCTCCATCGCGGCGCCGGCGGCGAGGAAGCCCGCCAGGCACGCAACGCCCAGGGCCTTGGACATGCGCCCCTTCGCGAGTGCAAACAGCGCGATGAACAGCGGGGCGGCGAAGCCGGCGGCGATCGCGATGCCGCGCAACGGCACGAGCTGGATCAACGCGGGCAACAGCGAGAAACCGTCGATCGGTGCGAGCGATCCGACGAGTCCGGCGAGAGCGGCGATGACGATCAACGTGAACCCGAGCTTCATGCGATTCCCCCTCCGCGCACGGTATCACGCGACACGGCGCACGTTTCTCCGTGCAGCGCCGATCAGAAGATGTGGCCGAAGTTGATGTACAGACCGCTGTCCTCGGACGACCGGCCATAGTCGACGGTGATGATGGTCGCGAGGTTCCACGAGACGCGAAACGCGCCGCCGTAGGAAGGGCGCCAGTCGCGCAAGGTCAGCGCCGCCACGTTGTCGAAGCTACGCCCGACGTCGAAGAACGGTACGAGCATGAGACCCCACTGTTGCCGCAACCAGCGACCACGATGAAACGTCCAGCGCACCTCGGCGTTGAGTGCCGCCATGGTTCGCCCGACGAAGCGGTCCTGCTTGTAGCCGCGGAGTGTCCGGTGTCCTCCCAGCCCATTCCGGAAGTCCTCGGTGAATGGCAACGAGTTGGCGCTGAAGAACGGCACTCCCCTCGACTGCACCTGAAGTAAGCCGCGACCCGCAAACACCAGATCGGCCGCGTCGGGGAACGGGCTCCAATATCCGCGCGCTGCACCGAGCAGCCGCAGGTAGTCGTACTCGCTGCCGAGGGCCACCGTCGCGGCGTCGAGCGCGATGTCGATGAACACGCCGCGGTTCGGATCCGGCTCGAAGTCGCGCGTGTCGTAGGAGAAGCCGAGCCGGAGGAAGTTCTCGCGCCCGCCATCGCATCCGACGAGCCGCCCCGCATCGCAGTCCTCGCGAAACCGGGTCATCGCCATCACCGCCGTCGTCGCCTCGCCGGCACCGTCGATCGCATCGACCTCCTTACCTGTGTAGTCACGGATCCGCGCGTACGCGAAGCCAAGCCCTCCGAGCAGCCGCACCTTGTCGTCGAAGAAGCTGCGCTCGACGCTCGCGATCCACAACGGGCGGAGCTGATCGTACTGGTCGTACTTCGTGTAGGCGACACCACCGACGACCTGCTGCTGTGCCTCTGCATAGGACGCGTGATTATCGAACGTGACGCCCGGCTCGCCCGGGAACCCGAGCGGACGCAGCGCCGAGTTGCCGAGTCCGAAGTAGTTCGAGTTGATGTTGCGCGCGAAGATCAGCTGACTGCGAATGCGATACGCCGAGGAGAAGATCTGCGGTGCGTCGTAGTCGAGCCAGTGGAACTGCACGCCGCGGGTCGAAAGAAACGCCTGGAGGAACACGCGGTGGAGATATGGAGTCTTCGCGAAGCGAGGATCGTCACGCGTGCCGTTCCAGTAGTAGTACGCGCGAGCACCGCCGCCGAACCCGATGTCCGTGCTGTACGCGAATAGTGGCAACCCGGTGACATAACCCCGCTCGTTCTTTCGTGCGAGGTCCTCCTTCGAGAGCGGCTCGGCACCGACCGTGCTCGCGACAACAAGCACCACCGCGAACACGAATCTGATCGCCACACGATCATCATAGGGCATCATCTTCGCGCCGCGATGATTATGGTCCTCGAAACCACCGCCGGTCCGATGCCGCTCGAGGACATCCAGCTCGTGATCGGAGAACGCTCGTGGTCGATCCTTCACACGGACGCGATCATAACGTACGACGACGAGAAGGCATTCCTGCGCAAACAGAGCACGACCAAGCGCCCCTACGGTGTCGCGCTGTGGCCGGCCGCGCTCGCACTTGCCCACGATCTCGCCGGTCGCGACCTCGCGGGAAAGCGCGTCCTCGAGCTCGGCGCGGGCACGGGCCTCCCCGGCATCGTCGCCGCCGCGCGTGGTGCGCGCGTCGTGCAGACCGACAAGCAGAAGCTCGCGCTCCACGTGTGCGAGATGAACGCCGCGCGCAACCTACCCGGAGGCACGCAGGCGATCGAACATCGGCTCGCGGACTGGACGATGTGGGCCGACGAGGACCGCTACGACGTCATCGTCGGCGCCGACATCCTCTACACGGAGTTCCTCCACCCGTTCCTGCGCAGCATTCTCCAGACCAGCCTCGCCGCCGGCGGCACCGCGCTCGTCGCGGATCCGTTCCGCCGCGAGAGCATGCCGTTCTTCGAGCTGATGGAGGCCGACGGCTGGCAGATCGCGATCGACAAGTGGACCGTCGGCATCGCCCCGCCTCCGCGCACCGTCGGCGTGTTCGCGCTCGCGCGCGGCGGCTAGCGAAGGCCTCCATCGCGTCGCCCAGCTCGGACGCCATCTCGATCGACACGCGCAGCTGCGTCTCGAGCGCGTACCGGAGATCGCGATCCTCATCGAGCGGGAAGCTCGATGTCGCGCGCCGCGAACCGCGGGCGATAGTCGCGCTCGATCGTACGCGCGAGAATCTCCGCGTAGTCGCGCGGCGGTGCCAGCCCCCACGAGCGCTCCTCGTCGGTCATCGCACCGTCGTCCTCGGCGACGACCTCGTTCTCTTTACCGTACGTGCGCTCGAGCTCGCCTAACATCTTCGGCAGCTGCGCGTGGACGCGCGCCGGGATGGCGGTGGCGAGCGGCGTCGACAACAACCAGTCGAGCAGGTCCCACCCGAAATCGCGGTGGCGCACCTCGTCGCGCAGGATGCGATCGAGCGCATCGCGCGCGAGTGGCTGCGTGCATTTCTCGCGGAGGTGTTTGAAGAGCGGCACCGCGACCGTCTCGCCGAGGCAGAACACGCGGACCGCGATCCGCAGGATGTCGAGCTCGAGCGTGTCGGACGTACGCGAGAGGCCGAGCTGCTCGCGATCGATCGCGGGAGGCTGCGTGCCACCCGCTGCGACGTAGACCTCGTGGCTCATGCGCGAGTGGACGAGCTCGTCGTTGACGATGACGAGCCCCTCGTCGATCAGATCGGGCGGGGCGCCGGCCTGGATCATCCACAACACGAGATGCTGCGTGATCGCGGCGGACGTGTATTCGGCCGCGATGCGCGCTCGCCACTCGGCCAGGACGCGGTGCGTGGTCACTTCGGGCAGGTCAGCTGTTGTGGCCGCGGCGGATTGCACGATGCCGCCGGTGGACACGTGAAGTCACCGTGGTCGACGTAACACTCGGCCTTCTCGGTGCGCTGGATCACCGCGATCTTGTCGTTGTCCGCCATGAACTTCGGACACTCGTACTTCGCGGGCGGCGGTGGGTTGCAGATCGCGCCCTCGGGGCAGCTCACCTTGACCATCGACTTGCACGTGCCGTTGGCTTTCGTGACGGACCACTCGCGATAGCCGCGTGCCTTGGGCGCGCTTGCCTTGTCGGTGATCGCCGGCTCGGTCTGCGCGACGGTGGTCGACGACGTGTTCGCGGTGTTCTTCACCTGATCGTTCACGCGGGTGTTCGCGGGCGCCTCCTGTGGGCGCGGAGGGTTCGCGACGACGGTCGGCGGTGCTTGCGTCGGCGCGGTCTGCGTCTCGGGCTGGGGGGCCGGCGGGTTCGCGTGGTCGGGCTCGTCATGCGCCGGCCCCGACCTCGTGGTCTGCGGCGAGGACGGTGGCGGGCTGGAAACGACGCACGCGGGAACGGCGGCGAGTGTGAGCACGAACGGAGTCGCGAAGCTTCGGCGAAGAGCGCGTGCGGACATGCGCGAAACACTACCTCAGTTGTCGAGCCAGCGCCGCATCAACTGCGCCTCGCTCGTAACGACAGCGTACGGCTCGTAGCGCTCGATCGCGTCGAAGGTCTCAACAGTCGCGGAGAACATCCACAGCACGAGCTCGACGCCCGACGAGCGGATGCCTTCGTACTGCGCGTCGTTGAGCCACTGATCGTGCACCTCGACGATCGACAGCGGAATGGTCGGCGTTGCCGTTGGTGTCAGCTCGATCAATACGCGGAGGAGCTTCGGCTCGAACGAGCTGAACACGATCGTCACGTCCACGATTATCACACATACACGAGGCCGGTCGCCCCGAGGTCAGCCCGACGTCGCGGATCAAACCGATCGCAGCCTCGATGAATAGGTCGTCGATGATCGCCGCGCGCATCGCAACCGCAGGCACGCGATGCACACCCCGGACCTCGCTCGTCCACGTCGTCGCTAGGATGGCCGATACAGTCGCGCTCCACGTGGAGGTCTATGCGCTCTGATCAGTCGAAGTCGCCGCGAACCGAGAGCGACCACGCGGTCGGCGCCGGCGATGTCGCGGTGACGGGCGGCGTGATGAAGTGCGGTAACGCCTGCCCGCGCAACGGCTCCGCCCGGACCGCGTCGTAGTTCGCTCCATCGATGTCCCACAGGAACAGCTCGGGCTCGACGAGCACTCCCGCCGGCTGCAGATCGAGCGGGAGCTGCGGGAACACGATCGGTGACGTCGCCGCGATCGGCGCGAACAGGCGCCACATCGTCGAATGGGAGTGCGTGGGGTACATGATCCGCCACGTGGCGGTGGCGACGACGTGGCTGCCGCGATCGATCGTGCGACTCGACGTCCACCCGACGCTCGGGCGTGCGCTGGTCCCGCCATAGAACGTGGTCGTGATGCGAGGGAGTGCGTCGGTCGTCACGTCCAACGTCACGCTCTGCGTTCCGATCGGATGGCGACGAGCATCGAGCCACGTCTCTTCCTCCTGGGCGTTCAACATCGTCTGCACGACGAGCGCATCCCCGATCATCGGCATCGGAATCGCGGTTCCTGGTGGCACGCACGGCGAGCGCCATCCGTTCAGCACACCGTCGACGATCACGCCGGGACAGATCCGGGTCCCCTGGAGACCGGCCGGCGCGTTCGCCAGCGTGACCGTGAGTGGCGCCAGCGCGGTCTCCCAGACCGGCGTCGTGATCGGCGTTCCTTGCGAACCGAAGGTGACGTTCGTGGGACGAAGCGCGAGCTTGCCATAGCCGACGATCGCGTTGTTCGATGCGTATGCGACGACGATAGTGTGCACGAGGTTGTCGGCTCCGAGACAGCTCCTCGGCACGCGCGCGGTCCCGGGCACCTCGCCCGTGTGTGACACGAACGGGCACGTCAATCGGTATGACGTCGCTCCGACGAGGGCTGGGAAGTCGAGCGCGACGTCGAACATAAGCGACGGCTCGGCGGCGAGATTGATCTCGTCGCCGGGCTGCGGCTGCAGCACCGTGAGGAGGCCCCTCGCACTTCCTTGTTGCACGATGGTGATCGCGCCGCCCGGAGGCACGGCGATCGGCGTGCCGTTCACACTCGGGGTGTTGCGACAGAGTGCGGTGCCGTCGGCGGCGTGCACGATGACCTGCGCGGCGTTCTCGACGTACACGCCACTGGTCGAGTCGACGATGGCGCACGCCGGCAGCTCGACGAGCATCGGCGGCGGGTCGGGCGCATCGACGACGCTCCCATCGATGGCCGCGTCGGGACTCGCTGCATCCGCGTCGAGGGACGCGGCATCGTCGCCGCACGCAGCCACGAAGAACACCGAAACGAAAGTGAGGATCGGACGCACGACGGGCATGCAGCCGATCCTCGTCGAGCGGAGGGTGAAGCGACCATGCTGGGCGCGTGAACCGCCCGTGAACCGCCCGTGATCGATCAGGGTGCGAAGAACGTGCAGTTCTGGATCTGGAGGTCGCTGATCTCGGCGGCATGCGTCGTGGTGCCCGCGTAGAAGAGCTGGCCCACCGACGTATCGCCCGCGCCGAACTCGAACACGTCGAAGCTCTTGTTCGTGGCGATATTCTTGTACGTGTGCACGTTGATCTCGTCGCGATCGGCCATCTGGATACCCTGCTCCACCGTCTGGATGGTCTCGCCGAACACCGTCGTGAACGTCAGCAGCGCCTGCTGCGCCGACACGCCCGCGAGCTGGCTCGCCTGCGTGACGGTGCGCGTCGCCGTGCGCGTGAACGCGGTCGAGAACTTCAGGCCGTTCCAGTCGTCGGGGAACAAGCAGTCCGCGGGCGGCGTGGCACAGCCCTCGAGATCACCGTCGTGGATGTTCGTGACCATCTCGCCGCTCCAGCTCTCGAACACCGCGCCGTACGAGTTGTCACCCGCGCCGTATTCGAATGCGATGAACATGCGCTGCGCTTCGGGCTCCGCGATCCAGGTGACGTTCACTTCTTCTTGGTCGACGCGGAGGATCGCTTCCTCGGGCGTCGTGACGTCGGTGTGGGACGACTGCTGCACCGCGAGCATCAGGCGTTGGCGGTCCACAGGGTTCAGCGTCGCGAGCGTGTTCGGGTAGATCTTGTTCGAGTTGATGACCTGCAGATGCGGGTTGCTGTCGAAGATCTCGCGATAGGTCGAGCCGAACACGCACGTGCTGGTGTCGGGCGGCGGCTCGGGCTGCTCGCATCCATCGCCGGTGCAGCTCACCGCGATCTTGAACTTGCCCGTCGTCGCGGCGGCGTGGCCCTTCACGAGCACGCGGTAGTTGCCGACGCCGAGGTTCTTCTTCAGCTGCGAATACACCGTCGTGTTGTAGTCGTCGTTGCGCGCGATGTAGCTGCCCCACTTGCCGTCGGGCTTCTGCTTGTAGAGGTAGAGCACCGTGTCGGTGCGGCGCTGGCCGAGCACCGAGTAGCTCGTGGTCATGTCGACCTTCGCATCGCCGGAGAGCTCGAACGTCCATGCGTGAAAGCGCTCGTTGCCGCCGATCA
>JBJXGN010000037.1:0-38964 GCA_046160585.1 Kofleriaceae bacterium | reverse complement strand
CTCAGCCGCCGGCTGCGTATGGAGATGGTGTTCGACGTGTTCCGCGACATGGTACCGATCGCGGATCCGGCGCGCGTGCTGCCCGCGAACCTGTCGGACCGCCTCCCGCCGTTCTCGTGGGCCGACGCGACGGCGCCCGACGGGATCCATCCGACGGCGCTCGCGCGCTCGGTGATCGAGTGCTTCCTCGCGAAGGCGCCCATCCCGCGACCACCCGCGCGACTCGACACGGACTATGACGCGAGCGGCGGTAGCTTCGTCAGCGCGCGGTCGCGCGCGAACGTGTTCGTGCGGCACGCCCGCAACGGCTATTGGGTGTTCCCCGGCGAGCCGCGACCGTCGGCGGGCGAAGCGATCGTCAAGGCCGCGCTGCGCACCGCACCGATGATCACGCGCGAGCAGCTCGACGGTAGCGCGCTCGCGGTGACGAACTTCGGTGCGCTCGAGAAGTGCACCGTCGGCGAGCTGGATCAGGAGCGCTACGGCATCGTCGTTCGCAGCACCGATCGCCCCGAGCTCGTCGGTGGTGCGCTGCCGGCCATGCCGACGATGTTTCGCGATTGGGCGCAGTTCGATCACGCGCGCACGCGCAACGCGAAGCTGTTCGGGTTCGAGCGCTACGATTTGTACCGCCACACGGTGACCAAGTCGGTCGAGCCCGGCTCGGCGTGGCAGGTGGACGGCGTGCCGCGCCCACCCGCACCGCGCTGGCACGCGGACGCCCCGCGGATCACCGAGCGTGCACGCGAGCTCGTGCGCGCGGCGATCGCCGGCACGGCGCCCGCCGGCGACGCTCTTCCGGACGGACTTCTGGACGGTGTGGTCGAGGGCGTCTACCTGTCGGTGTTCCGCGACGGTCAGGTCGCCGCGTGTGTCGGCACGCGCGTGGGCGCGTCGCTCGACGAGACGCTGAAGCAGCTCGCGATGCAGGTGCCTCGCGACGCGCGCTTCCGCGGCTCGAAGGAGGCGCGCGCTCTCGTCGTGGTGGCGTCGTTCCTCGACAACAAGATCGTGTTCCCGGGGCAGTCACCGGCGGCGATCGCCGGTCACGTCGATCCGCGCCGCCACGCGCTCCTCGTGCAGCAGAACACGCGCATGGGGCTGATGCTGCCGTTCGCAACACTGCAACACAGCTTGACGCAGGTGCAGTTCGTGGCCGAGCTCGTCGACAAGGCAGGCATCACCCGCGCGCCGTATCACTGGACACGCATGGACGCGACGTCGTGGTACGCGGATGGCGAGACGACGTGCGCGCTGCCGTGGGGGCTCCCGCCGGCGACGCCACCCACGTCGATCGCGGCCGCGATCGAACACCTGCTGCCGCGCATGCTCGAGTACCTGCGCGTGCACGAGCGGCCCGATGGACTACGTACCGCGTTCTACCGCGCGCTCGTGAACCGCGCGCACGGCGAGCTCGAGCGCCCTCGGCAGATCCACGGTGCGTGGACGATCGCGGCGGCGTATCGCGCGCTCGGTGGCGATGCGCTCGGTGCTCGAGCGAAGCGCAACATCGAGACGTTCACCGGCGCCAAGCTCGAGCTCAACGAAGCGGCGGTGCTGCTGCTCGCCCTCGTCGAACGCGAGCCGGATCACCCGCTCGTCGCGACGCTCGTCACGCGGCTCGGTGCGGCGATCGACGGATTCGGCGGGATCGTGGCGTCGGAGCTCCCCGCGATGCCCGCGTTGCCGCCCGGCACGGACGCGGCGAAGGCGCGGGAGATCGAACGCGCACGCACGGAGCAGCTGCTCGATTTCCTGGTGCCGCAAATCGCGCTCGCACTCGCGCGTGCACCGCACGCCGATCTCGCCGCGACCCGCCGCGCGCTGCATCGCGCGTCGCGACGCTTTGCCGTGCTCCCCTCGTGGGCGCAGGTGTGCTGGCTCCCGCAGGCGGCCGCCGCGGTGCATGCGCTCGCACCCAATCCGGCGATCGCCCGCATCGCGTTCGACGTCGTCGACTGGGCGCTGCCGTTTCAACAGGTGTCGACCGGTGGGTTCATCAACGGCGAGCAGCTCGACAGCCCCGGCTGTTCGACGGCCGTGTACCTCGAGGGCATCGCCGCAGCGCTCGAGCTCGCGCTCGCGGTCGGGGATCGCGACCGCGCGGATCGCTATCGCACCGCAGCGCTCGCCGCGCTGCGCTTCGTCGACGAGCTGACGTACCAGGAGCGCGATCACGGGATGCTCCCGGTACCCGCGCGTGCGTACGGCGGGCTTCGCCTCTCGCGCACGGCGTGCGACGTCCGCACCGACTTCGTGCAGCACGCCATCCACGCACTGTTACGCCTGCGCATGCTCGTCTAAGACCCAGAGCTCGGTTAGTCGTAGTCGATCCGAGCGAGGCCCAACCGGCGGGCCGTGCGCTCGCGGAGCGCGTTGTTGCGAAGGTCGTCTCCCCACGCGAACGGCGTCGGCGGCGCGAACGTGTACGGCTCGATGTGCGCCACGCTGCCGGCAGGTGCGTTCAACAGGTGACTGACGCGCGCGCGGCCTTCGATCCCGGTCACGACATTGACGACGAGCGCTCCGGCGAAGAAGGCCACGGCAATCGCGAGGCACGCCCGGCGCGTCCATCGCGATGCGCGCTCGTGCGCGTCGAGCTCGATCATGATCGTTCCGAGTCCGAGCGCGAGCACGGTCGAGGTCGCGAGGAGTAGGCGCGCGGTGAGCCGCGGCGACAGCAGCGCCGTGCCGAACAAGACGACCGCGAGTGCGAGGTACACGAGCAGCTGCGCCTTCACCGCCGGCGACGGTCGCCAGCGCGCAGCGCGCACCGACACCGCGACAACGACTAGCATCGGGCTCGCCCACGCGAGCAAGAGGCCGAGGATGCCGAGGTTGCCGACGAGGCCGCGATCGAACAGCGGCTCGACGAGCGAGGACTGCTGCGCGGCGAGTCCGCCGTAGCGGAGCTGTTGCCCCGGTGCGGTCAACAAGAACGCGTAGCCCGCGATCAGCGCGGCGAGCCCTGTCAGCGTCCACAGCGGGATCATGCGATCACGTCGCCACGCGACCACCATGCAGATCAGCGCGGCGATCACGAGCCCCGCGCCCGTGTGCTCGTTGCCGGCACCGGCGAGCACGCCGAGCGGGATCATCGCGAACGCGAGCGCGATCGACCCGATCTTCTTGTCGGGCGAACGCGCGGCGAGGAAGCGAAACGGCACCAGCCAGAGCAGCTGTAGCGCCATCGGGTAGATGTAGTTCGTGCAGATCGGGCGATAGAACCAGATCGCACCGACCTGCGGCGTGGTCGCGAGCGCGGTCGCGAGGACGCGCACGAACAGCCACGTGTCGTTCGAATCGCGCGGGACGGGCCAGCGCGCTCGGAGCAGCGCCGTCATCGCGAGCAGCGTCGCGACGATCATCAGCGGCGAGATCAACATGCCGATCCACCACGTGCGATACGACAGCGAGAGCGGGATCTGCCCCCAGCGCGGGTTGCCGTGCTCGTAGGCCATCGTCACCTGCTCGACGAACAGGTCCCAGGTGAGCGGAGTACGCGTTCCGGAGAAGTGCCCCCAACCGTCGCCGAGCGGTGGCTCCGAGCCGCAGATGACCGCGAGCACGACGTAGGTCGCTGCGATGACGGCCCAGAACCGCAAGGGGCGGTCACTCTACAACGAGCGACGCGGGTGCGGTGATCAGAGGGGCACCGTAGACTGAGGTGTGCAGGCTGTTCTGACCGCGCAGCTCGAGGCGGCCCTCCTTCGCGAGCTGCGCAATCGCTTCGAATACGAGAACTACGCGCGGTTCGCGGGCAAGCTGACGGCGCCGGTGTTCGCGCTCGTCGACAGCGCCACCAAGCTCGGGCGTTGGGTACCCGAGGGGCGGCGCATCGAGATGTCGCGCGCGTTTGTCCTCGAGCGACCGTGGCTCGAGGTGATGTCCGTGCTGCAGCACGAGCTCGCGCACCAGTACTGCGACGAGGTGCTGGCGGTGCGTGGCGAATCGGCGCACGGCGACACGTTCCGCCGCGTGTGCGAGGAGCGCGGCATCGACGCGCGCGCGGCCGGCGTCCCGGCGGTGGCCGAGGCGCCCGAGGGAGACCGGGTGCTCGATCGCATCCGCAAGCTGCTCGCGCTCGCGAGCAGCGACAACCGCAACGAGGCCGAGCTCGCGATGCAGAAGGCGCACGAGCTGATGCTGCGCCACAACCTGGACGCACCCGGCGATCGCCGCTACGTCGTCCGGCAGATCGGAAACGCCGCGAAGCGGGGCAACCGCGTCGAGGGCGCCGTCCTCGCGCTGCTCGCGGAGCTGTTCTTCGTAAAGGTGATCCTCGTGCCGGTGTGGATCCCGCTGCATGGCAAGCGCGGCACCGCCTACGAGATCAGCGGCACGCGACCCAACGTCGACATGGCAGAGCACGTCTATCACTTCCTGCTCGTCACGGCGGACCGCCTGTGGCGGGAGAACCGCGGCGACACGCGGGTGAAGAGCGGGCGCGATCGACTCTCGTACCAGATGGGTGTCATCGGTGGCTTCCGCGACAAGCTGCTCGCCGATCGCATCGCACTGCACGAGACCGGGCTCGTCTGGGTCGGGGACGCCGACCTCGATCGCCACTACCACGCGCGCCACCCGCGCATCACCACTCGCAAGCGCAGCATGCGACTCGATGACGCCCATGCGGCGGGGCGCGAAGCGGGTCGCACGGTGGTCTTGCACAAGCCCGTCGCCGACGGGCCGGCCGACTCCGTCGCGACATCCCCGCGACTCCTCCGCTGACTGGCCACTCGACTAGCCACCGAGGTGTCGAGGTGGCGCGGTCCTGTCCCGATCCGACGCCCATTCCGCCGTAACTGCGCGAACTTGAGCTGCTGTTCGGCCTCCGAACACCAATCTGACGCGGCACGTCGTTTGCTCACGGGCGGAGCATCTCTAGCCTCACGGAGCACCCGATGTTTTCGCGTTCGTTGCCGTTTGTCGTCCTTTGTTCACTCGTTGCTTGTGCCGACCAAAAGCCCGTCTTCGACGAGACCTCGATCACCGCGTTCGACGTGAACGATGCCAAGGACGACTCCCTCAAGTCGCCCACCTTCAAGGGCACCGTCGAGATGAACGACGTCGTCAACAGCCGTGTCACCAAGGCCAAGGCGTTCCACGCCTACGACTACACCTACGCCGGTCAGTCGGGCCTTGTTCGCCTCGACCTCAAGAGCTACGTCGGCGACGACCTCTTCCTCGTCACCTACAAGCGCGTGGGCAACAAGTGGAAGTTCGTGAAGCTCAACGACGACTGCGGCGACGGCTCGCTGAACTCGTGCATGTTCGTCGACGCCACCGGCGGCACGAAGTACCGCTTCGTCGTCACCACGTTCGACGCGATGGTCGGCTCGCCGGTCGCCGCCAACTACGAGCTCTCGGTCACGTGCAAGGACGGCGATTGCCTCCAGCGCCACTGTGGTGGGCTCCTCGGCCTCCAGTGCAACAACGGTGAGTACTGCAACTACCAGCCCGAGGACATCTGCGGCGCTGCCGACGCGACCGGCACGTGCGCCCCGGTGCCGGAGATCTGCACCAAGGAGTACCGCCCGGTCTGCGGCTGCAACGGTCAGACATACGGCAACGCGTGCATGGCCGCCGCGGCCGGCACCAGCGTCATCACCGAGGGCGAGTGCCCGACGGTCGCGTGCGGTGCGCGCGCGGGCGACACGTGCAACGACGCCGAGTACTGCGCGTACCAGCCGGGCGAGTACTGCGGTCAGGCCGATGCGCAGTCGACCTGCCAGCCGCGTCCGGAGCTCTGCACCGAGGAGTACAACCCGGTGTGCGGTTGCAACGGTCAGACGTATGGCAATGCGTGCGACGCGAACGCCGCCGGCACGGGCGTCTATAGCGTTGGTGCCTGCCAGTAGCTGTTGCTTCTGATGCGCTCGCTGATCGAGAGATCAGCGAGCGTTCTTGTTTTCGGGCGTCGGTTTCGGGCTTCGGTTCGCGCTTCGCGCTTCGGTCGATGGACACGCGCGCTTCGGCCTCTCGCTGTTCGACTGCCCCGTGCTCCGCTTCGTTCGATCGACACGGATCTCTTCCTCTTCAAGCATCGTCCTCCCCGCGTCGTACTCTTCGGCTTCGAGTCTTCCGTGCTTCGTTCGATCGTCTAAGTTCTTCCTCCCGTCTCTCCCCGTCTCCCTGTTTCAAACCTTCTTCGAGCCCATCCAAGACGTCGTCTACTCCTGATGAGGCGGGAGCAAGGGGGCGGTGCCGACAGAGAAGGCACCCATTCCCACTCCCGGACGGCGAGGGCGCGAAGCATCGTGCATGCCCCAACCGTCGATCGGCGGAGCCGTCGGTTGCGCACTATTTCGCGAAGGAGCGCAGAGCAGCGGCCTCGGGCTCGTCGATCTTCGCCGCATCGATGATCGCCAGCGCCCGCGCCACCGACGCCTTCGCGAGCTCCGGCCGCTTCAGCTCTCGCTGCGCGCGCGCGAGCTTCGCGAGCGGACGCCATAGCTCCGGGTTCTGCGCGCCGCCCGCGATCTCGAGCGCCGCGATCGCGCGCTCCGCGTAGGTAGCTGCCTCGGACCACTTCTTCTCGGCGAGCGCGAGATCCGCGCGCGCGGTGAGCGAGGTAGCGAGCGTCGGCGACTTCGTCTCGATCTCGAGTGCGAGCGCGCGATCGATGGACGCGCGCGCCGCGGCGAGGTCACCGAACGCTTGCTGCACCTCGCCCATCGTCGTGAGGACCGTGTGATAGAGCGGGTGCTTCGGGCCGGGGACCTTGGCGGCGATCGCCTCCGCTCGTGTGATGAAGGCGAGCGCATCGCCGTTCGATTGTTTGCGGAGAAGGTCGGCGAGGTTGTTCAGCGTGGCGATGAGGCGCGGGCTGTCGGCGCCGAACGCGCGCTCGCGGATCTCGAGCGCGCGGACGAGCGCGTCGCGCGCTTTGGCGGGCTGGCCGGCGTGGTCGTAGCAGGCGCCCAGGCTCGTGAGCACGAGTGCGATGTCGGGGTGATCGTCGCCGACGCTGGCGCGACGGAAGGCGAGCGCGCGTTCGTAATGCGGGATCGCGGCAGCGTAGGAGTGCGCCTTGGCCAGCGTGGATGCGAGTGCGCTGAGCGTGCGCCACAGCATCGGGCTCTCATCGCCGAAGGCTCGGCGCGCGAGCTCGAGCGCCTCGGTGTGCGCGGCGATGGAACCCTTGGTGTCACCGCGCACGGCGGCGACAACGCCTGACACCTCGAGGTGTTTGAGCTCGCCGACACGATCGGTGGACGCGACGCGCGCGACGGCGGCGCTGCCCAGGCCGAGCCAGATCGTCGCCTCGGAGGGTTTGCCGAGCGCATCGGCGGTCACCTGCGCGGCGGCGAGCGCGGCCTCGCCGACGATATCGTCGCGTTTGCTGCGAACGCCGGCCCAGGTGGCGTCGGCGTAGGTGGTAGCGGCGAGCTCCCACTTGCCGGACTGAAAGAGGATCGTACCGCGCACGAGGAGCGCTTCGGCGACGAGCGAGTCGAAGCCGATCTTCCTCGCGTCATCGATGGCCTTGTCGATCGGAACGAGGTCGTTGGAGCCCGCGAACGCGGCGGCGCGAGCTTGCGCGACGGCGCTACGGATCGGCGCGAGCTTGGGGACGAGGTCGGGTGCGACGCGATCGGGCGCGAGGAGCGCGGTGGTGTTGGAGCAACGCGCGAGCGGTGCGAGCTGATCGACGGCCTTGTCGCCCCGATCGACGAGCGGCACGGTCGCCTTCGCAAACAGTGCGGTCAATGCGCGAAGCTCGTCGAGGCGTTGATCGAGGCAGGCCTGGCGCAACGCCATGATCTCCTCGGTCTGCGTCTTCGCGATGCGTGTGGCGCGACAGCTGTCGGTGGCGATCGTCGTCCAGTCCCTCGCGTAGGCGTCGAGCGTGCGCTCGATCGTCGAGAACGTGGCGGGCGCGTACGCGAGCTTCGTCGCGTCGAAGGCGTCGCGGACTGACTTCTTCGTCGGCGGATCCCACGCGCCCGCGAGCGCCGCGTCGATGCCCTGGCACGGCGGCGGCGTGTCGGCCGTGCGGCGTAGCGCGACGATCGCGATGGCCGCTCCGACGAGCCCGACGAGCGACGCGAGTACGATCATTGTCCTGCGCGGCGACGTGTCGTCGACGAGATCCGACAACAGATCGTCCATGCTGCCGTACCGCGCGTCCGGCTCCGCCGAGATCGCGCGCATCACCACGCGCTGGATCCGCGGAGGGACGCTCGTCGGTGGAGGAGGTCGCGGCACGAGTGGCTTCTCGCGCGGATGCTGGGCGAGTGATCGCCGATCGTACGGACGCTTCCGGTAGAGCATCTCGAAAAGCGCGACGCCGAACGAGAACTGATCGGTACGCGCGTCGGCGGGGCTACCCGCGTAGAGCTCCGGCGCCATGTACGACGGCGTGCCGTATAGCTCGCCGGCGATCGTGAGGCTCGCGGACAGCGGGCTGTGCGACTCGACGCTGTCGATCGACACGTCCGAGTCGCGCGACGCCGGTTCGTCCTCGGTAGTGCCGAGCCGCGCGAGGCCGAAGTCCATCATGCGCACGCGACCGTCGCGACCGACGAGGACGTTGTCCGGCTTGAAGTCGCGGTGCACGAGTCCGACCGCATGTGCGGCCGCGAGACCGGCGCCGGCTCCGCGCATGACGGTGAGCACCTCGCGCCACGGGCGTTCGTCGCGCGCCCACTCGCGGAGCGTCTGTCCTTCGACGTGCTCCATCGCGACGAACATCTGATCGCCCGCAAACGTGCCGACGTCGTGCACCGTCACGACGTTGGGGTGCGCGAGGCGCGCGAGGGCCTGGGCTTCACGTACGAGCCACGCTTGCTCGCGCTCGTCTCCGGTTGATCGCCTGCCCGATCGCGCCTGCAACAACTTGATCGCGACGGTGCGCCCGAGCTCCGGGTCTCGGGCCGCGTACACGATTCCCATGCCGCCTTCTCCAAGGCGTTCTGCGACGACGTAGCGCCCGACCCGCGCGCCGGGATCGAGGTAGGAGTCCTTGCGCACGGGCGCACCCGGGCCTTCCCGCACGGTCGCGTTCGTTCCCTCCGACGTCAGATCGTCGTCGGCATCGCCCATCACCCTCATCGTCTCACATATCCGAGACCGCGCAGACGGCTACGGTAGTGTCGCGATCGACGACAGTGCCGAGCGCAACGGCTCGGGGATGGCCACCGGTGTGCGCGTCTCGCGGTCGACGAAGACGTGGACGAAATGCCCGTGAGCCGCCGCACCTTCGTCGGCCTGCGAGCCATCGCCCGCAAAAATCGCGATGCCGTACGTCACCGCCCGGTGGCCGAGCTTGTCCACGCGCACACCAGCGCGCAGCACCTGCGGATATGCGAGCGGCGCATGATACGTGCACCGCGACTCGACGACGAGGCCGATGATCGACGCACGCGCGATGTCGAGACCGCCGCGCTCGATCAGGAACTGGTTCGCCGCCGTGTCGAAGAAGCTGTAGTACGCGACGTTGTTGACGTGCCCGTAGATGTCGTTGTCCATCCAACGCGTCGTGATCGACGTGACGTACGGGTATGCGGACAGCAGTGGGCGGTCAGCGGGCATCGATCACCCCGAGTCTCCGTAGCTCAGAGCCGCACCGAACAGCTGCTCGAGGCACTCGCGATCAACCTCGCACGGCGCGTTCGCGAGCAAGCGTTGTTGCGGCAGCGTGCCGTCGACGAGCGCCGCCGTGTCGTCCGTGGTGTACCCGACGCCGCTCGTGCCGTCGGGTAACCCGATCGCACGCGAGATGCGGATCACCGCGCGCGCGAGGAGCTCGCCCGCATCGTCGGCCGCGGCTCCGCGGGTCTCTGCACCGAGGAGCGCCGCCGCATCGAGGTGACGCTCCGGCGCGAACCGCGCGAACGCCCGGAACACCGCGGGCGCTCCTGCGCCGACCGCCATCCCGTGCGGAACGATCGGCGCGGCCGGATAACCGCCGGGCGCGAAGTGAAGGCGCGCACGATCCGCGCGACCCGCGGACGCGTGGACCACGCCCGCGATCGCGTACGCCATTGCGTGCGGTGCGTGCACGCCGGCGTTGCCGAACGCGATCCCCGCGAGCGTCGCCGCCCACATCATCTGCTCGCGCGCTTCGGAATCGCTCGCATCGGCGACAGCGCGCACGAGGAACGCGTTCGCGATCCGCAGCGCCTCGCGACAGCCGAGGTCACTCCACGGGTTCCCGCCCTGGCTCATCGGCCGCAGCGTGGGCGACGCCGGGGCCACACGCTGCGTGTACCGGCGAGCGGTGAACGACTCGATCGCATGGCAGAGGACATCCATGCCGCTCGCGGCCACCACGTTCGCGGGCAGCGTCGCGGTCGTCCGCGGATCGATGATCGCCTCCGACGGACGCAGCCGCGGCGACGCGACGCCGGTCTTCGCGTGCAGCGCGAGATCGTCGAAGATCGCGATGCCCGTGACCTCGCTCCCCGTACCCGATGTCGTGGGACACGCGACGTGCGGCGCGAGTGGCCCCGGAACCATCCGCCCCTCGCCGACCGGTGCATTGACGTACGCCCGCAGCGGCGCGGGATGCGTGTGCAGCAGCGCGGCGATCTTCGCGGTGTCGATCACCGAACCACCGCCGAGCGACACGAAGCCATCGGGGCCGGTGTCGCGCGCGAACCGGACCGCGTCGTCGAGAGAGGCGTCCGTCGGCTCGATCGCGACGTCGTCGAACACCGCGGCGTCGACGCCGGCGGCCGCGAGCGATGCGCGCACCTCGTCGAACCACGGCAGTGCACGCAGCCGCGTGTCGGTGATCAGCGCGATGCGTCGCATGCCGAGGGCCCGGGCGCGATCTCCGACCTCGCGCAGCGAGCCCGCACCGAACGTGACGCGCGACGCATCGACGGTAAACGCCGCATCGCAACCTGCGTGCTGCGCGGCGAGGTGTCGGCACGCCATCGCCAAACGTTATCCCGCGTCCAGCACGAAGAGAAGGTTCCGCTGGAGCGGATGCTGACATCGTGGGCGTGGGCCGATGACAGACCAAAGGCGCGCGTGGTCGGCTAACTCGCCTTCACGTCGGCCACGATGCAGAGGTACGCGCCACCTTCCCGCGTCCGCGCCACCTCGATCGTGACCTCCTCGGTCTTGCGATACCGCCGTAGCCGATGGTGCACGCGCACGCTCTGGCCGATCTGCACCGCCGCCACCTCGGCGGCCAGCGCCGCGCCCTCGACTCCGACGACCTCGCGGTAGAAGTCGCGGCCGATCACGCGCCACCGCTGCATTCCGGCGCGCTCCGCTTCCGTGCGGTTGTAACGCTCTACGCGCCCCGTGGGGCCGAGCCGGATCACGCCGAACGGCAGGTGATCCAGCGCCGTATCGTCGAGAGCGTCCAGGCAGGCCTCGTCCTTCATGGGTGTTGGATGGTCTACCCCATTTCCGCGTTACAATCGGGAGTAGGTGCGTCGTATCGGGGAGATCTTGTTGGAGCGCGGGTGGATCGATGCGGACGCGCTCGCGTACGCGCTCGCGCAGCAACCGTCGAGCGGCATGCGCACCTGCTCGTATCTCGTTCACATCGGGGCGATCGACCTCGACATCGGGGCGCGCGCGCTCGGCGAACAGCACGGCGTTGCCGCCGCCCTTCGTCGCCACCTCGCGCGTCGCGATCGCGAGCTTGCTGCCACTCTACCCGCCGGGGCCGCGCAGCTCTATGCGGCGCTCCCGCTGGGGCGCATGGCCAACGGCGACATCATCGTCTGCGTGCGCGATCCGAAGCCCGAGCTGCGCGGCGTCCTCCAGCGCGCGATGAAGGAGAAGGTCGTGCTCGCGGTCGCGCCTGCATCACAGCTCGAGGCGATCATCGAGGATGCCTACGGCGACGAGGTCAACGAGTTCGACGTCGACCTCGGCACGCAGCCTATCCCGATCGCGCTCGAGCTCGACGCGACCGATGTCTCCGATCACGCCGAGCTCGATCCGCTTGACGATGATTCGATCCCCGAGCTCGACAACCTCCAGCTCGTCGAGCTCGACGACACGCGCGTGTCTCGCGATCCAACCCAGTCCGGTCACCCGATGACGACCGCCGGTTCGCTTGCCGCGATCAATCCGCCGTCGAATCGCCCCACGCCACTCCCCGCGTCGCCGCGCCGCCCGCAGGTCTCGGGGCTGCACGCGGTCCCGCAATCGCGCTCCGCGATCGCCATCCCACCCGAGGACCCGTCCCCTGCTTCGCGCGCCACTCCCTCGACGACGATCCGCCCCCCGGGCGGCATCGAGTCGCTCGCGCGCGGGACGCAACCGCCGTCGCGCCAGAGCCTCGACGCCAACACCGCTCGCAGCCTCGACGCCATCCAGCTCACGCAGCTCGCCGAGACGCTCGCGTCGCTCGCGGCCGCGCGCACGCACGACGACATCGCCGACGCTGCCATGCGCTTCGTCTCGTCGCGCTGGCGCGCCGCGCTGCTCGTCGCCGTCGAGGGTCACGAGGTCACCGGCTTGCGCGGCCACGGTGCGAAGCTGTCCGCGGAGGTCGTGCGCTCGATCTCGATCTCGCTCGACTCGCCATCGATCATCGAGGCCGCCTACCGCGTGCCCGGCCGCCTGATCCGCGAGCTCCCCGTCGGGGGCGACGAGATCCACGATCACCTCGAGCCACTCCTCGCCGTCCCGCGCTTCCCAGCTGCCGTCGGCATCGTGGTCGGTAACGCGTGCGACTACGTGCTGCTCGTCGGCGATCCGAACGGCCACGACGTCGAGGCCGCAGCCGGCGATCTGAATCGCCTCGCGACCGCGCTCTCCGCCGCGTATACGCGCCTCGAGCGACGCTAGCCGAAACAACAAAACGGCCTCCCGTTTCCGGAAGGCCGTCGGCTCTCAACCTAGTCGTCGACTAGAGGTGGCGGATAGTCGTCGACTAGAGGTGGCGGAGCTTCGTCGCGGTGCCTGCGAGGTCCGCGTTGTTGCTATTGAAGAACAACGACGTGCCCTGCGACCCCGTGCTGCTCTCCACGCCGCTCGACGCGCTGACGCCGGTGCCCGACGTGTACGGAGCGTGGACGATTTCGATGCTGTCGTCCGCCGTGTCGAGGATCGCCTGCGCCGCGATGATGTCCTCGGTGTTCCAGACGACACCACGCCATTGGACGATGAACTTCGTGCCCACCGTCTTGGTGCAGATGCGGACGACGTCGAGATCTCTCCAGTAGGCGGCCACGAGGCCGTTCGGAGCGCTGCTGCTCGGCAGCCGTTGCGGATTGCGGCTCTGCGAAGCGCTGATGTCGTCGTCGGTGTTGAACGTGAACCAGCCGTTCGTCGAGATCTTGATCGCCGTGACCGGGTTCGCGAAGAAGTCGAAGCCCGCGGGGATCGTGATCGCGTTCGTGAAGCCGTCGTCACGGATGAGGGGCGTGACGTCCTGGCCACCCGAGCACGCGTTCGACCACGTCGTGGCGCCCGCCATCGCGGTGTAGTAGTTCGCCGTCACCGTCGGTGCGGTCAGCGTGATCGTCATGTCGAACGTGCCGCCGGCGACCTCCACCCAGTCCCAGACCGAGAACGCGATGAAGCCAAACGAGTCCATCGTGTACGTGTAGGTCTCCGGGCCTGTGAGGCCGTCATCCTCGAGGTCGAAGAACGACTCGTCGAAGTCCATGTTGCCGATCAGGGCGTCCATGCCCGCATCGCTCGGTGTCACGGTGATCGAGATCAACGTGCCCGGTGCCGTGCGGAGCAGGTAGTAGTGCTCGCCCAGACCGAAGTGATCGCCACCATCGTCGTAGGTGAGCGGGAACGTCTGTGCGGTGAGCGTCGTGGTGTACGGGCCTTGGTGCGTGCCGAGGTCGGAGAACATGCGCGCATCCGCGCCGAGGCCGAACGTTCCAGCGCTGGCGATCGTGTTGACCTTCGCGTAGTACTGCGTCGGGCCACCCAGCAGAATCTGCCCGCGCTCGACATTCGAGTTCGCCGCCGACCCATACGAGAACACCGGGAACACTTCCTGGCTGTCGGAGAAGTCACCGAGACTCAACAGATCCTCGAGGACGAGGTTGTCGAGGCGACCGAACGCGTCGTCACGCGCGTAGAACTCGACGAGCGCGCCGCCGCTGGCGGTGTCGGCCTGGGCCGTGAACCGCTCCCACGTCACGTTGTCCGCGTTGAAGTTGTACGGGTTCGAGTTGAACGCGTTCGGGACCTGCGCGGTGAGTGGAGTGCCGGCGGTCAGCGTGCCCGGCGTGACGGCCGTGATGGTGCTCGTGACGATCAGGTCGTCGCCGAGCGCGTTCTGCGGCCCCCACACGAAGAGGTAGTAACGACCCGCGGCCGGCGCGCGGAACAGACCTTCGTAGTCCTCCCACTGGAAGTAGCCGAAGCCGTCGAAGAAGGAGAAGAACACCCCGTTCGGGTCGTACGAGAAGTTGTTGACGACGCTGCCGTTCTCGTCGAGGAGGATGCCGTCGACCGGCACGTTCCAGGACAGATCCAGGCCGACCGTGTCACCCGTGCCGTTGACGTCGAAGTACAGCGCCGAGAGCCCGGCGAAGCTACTCGGGAAGAAGTCCGACGCGTCGGTGGCGTTGTCGACCATCGCCGTGGTGCCGTTCGTCGGCAGTGCGGTCGCGCTGCCGACAGTGATCTGGAGGTCGAACGCGGTGGCGGAGCCATTGGTGTTGATCAGCTGGTCGGCGACGACGAGCACGTTGTCCGTCGCGGCGATGCCACCGATTTGCACGAACGCAGGACCACCATCCTCATTGGCAACGGCCCTCGCGCCGCCGTTTTCGGTGACGACGATCGAGCCCCTGATGTTCAGGTTGTCGATCAGGTACGAGATGTCGTTGAGGCCCTGGCCGAACGGAGCGGTGTACAGCTTGACCTCGCCCGCGGGCAGCGTGTCGAGCGCGCGCGCGACGCCGCCGGTGACGGTGAGCGCCGTCGACGTCGGGACCGCGAGTTGCTTGATGGACGCGTAGTACTTGTTGTTCGCGTCGCCGACCGCGAGGCTCTGCACGAAGGAGCGCGTGTCGGAGACGACGAGGATGTAGATGCCACCCTGCGGCAGGTAAACCTGGCGCTTGCCGGTGTCACCGAGGCGGTTCACGCCGAAGCGAACCCAGCCGAGCAGGCTCTCGGAGTCGCCGTTGAGGATCGCGAACGCGCCCGCGGCACCGCCAACGCCGTCGACGGAGATCTCGAGAAGCGTCGGACCCGCGGCGTCGAACAGGTACGTGTCGAAGTCGGCCTCTTGCTCGCCGTCGTCGTCGCGATCGGCCTGTGGGTTCAGGTTGCCCTGAAGGACGACGGCCGCGCCGCCGACCGCCTTCAACATGAAATCACCAGCGGGATCATCCGACGGCTCGCCGAAGAAGCCGAGCGCGTTGGGCTCGACGGCCTCCGTGACGTCGACGGTGACCTCGGCGGTCGGATCGACGCACGCGCCGTCGATCAGCACCGTGCCGGCCTGGCACGACGCGGGATCGATCACGCAGGTGTTCGTCGTCTCGTCGAGGATGGTGCCGTCGCTGCACGAGACCGTAGTTCCGGTCGGTACGCAAAAGCCATCGTCGAGCACGGTGCCTTCACCGCACTCGGCGCCGTTATCGCCACAGCCGATCAGTCCGGCCGCGGCGACACAAAGGAGGAATCCAGTGAGTCGCTTCATGGTGGCGGACAGTCACAAACCTCGACGGTGAGTGTCAACTTGTCACCGACACGGAACCGAACAAAAATAGAAAGTTTGCAGGCTGGATCACACGTGGGACTAAACAGGCGATCCGCATTCGGGCTCGGCTCGTGCTAGGTAGGTAGCGTGACGCCTCGTCACATGGTTCTCGTCGCTGCTGCCGTGGGCGTCTTCGGCCTGGGGGTCTACCTCTACGTGGCGGTCAACTCCACCTCGACCGCCACGGCCAACGTGTACCCGCGCACACCCGAAACGAAGGCAAGTCCTCGACAAGACGAGGCGCCGGCGTCGAACGCGCCTGCAAAGGAAGCCGAGCCCACCCAAAAGACCGCGACCGTCAACAGCGCGATTCGCGACTCGGTGGCGTCCACGCAGGCCGCGACCGTCGAGCGACCGGGCGCGAACATCGATCTCAAGAAGGACGAGATGATGGCGACGGCGAACAAGGCGTACGACCAGGGCGACTTCGACGAAGCGATCGTCGTTGCGAAGAAGGTCCTGTCGAACGATCCCTCCAACGTTCGCATGTTGCGGATCGTAGTGTCGGCGTCTTGCATCCTCGACGACGCGACGACGGCGCAGAAGAGTTACTTGATGTTGCCGATCGGTGGAACCGATCGCGCAGACATGAAGAAGCGGTGTGATCGATACGGTGTCGCGTTCGCAGAGTCGTGACGATGGGGCCCGACTGTGGTACCCCCCAGAAATCGTCTATGCCCACTCTCGTCGAGCAGCTCGGTAAGGATCCCATTCGTACGCTGGTCATCGCGGATTGCGTGACCCTGATCGACGCGCAGGTGAAGCAGCAGGGTTTATTGGTCAAGGGCGCCTACGGGATGATCAAAGGGATCAAGAAGAAGTTCGTTCCCGAGGTCGTGGATGCACTGCTCGATGACTGGCTCGGCAAGCTGCAGCCGCACTACGACAAGTGGGCCGCGGCACCGGTCACGACGACGTTCTCGGACTACGTGGTCGCGCGCAGCGACGACGTGGCCGAGGACCTCCTGAAGGTCACCGACGAGCGCGCCGAGCGCACCTCCCACACGACCGCGAAGAAGATGTACTTCAAGATGCGCGCCGGCGCGAAGCGCAATGTCGTCGAGGCGATTCCGGATCTCAGCAAGCTGCTCGAGCGGCACCTCGACGCGAGGTCCGCGGCATCGGCCTCGTGATCGCGGACGTCTACTGCTGATCGAGCAAGTAGACCATCAGGTAGCCCTCGGCCGTGCGGCGAGGACCGGGCGAGCCCGACATCGCGCGGAAGTCCGCGGCGAGCTGGCGACGCTGGTACGAGCGATAGAGCGCCATCGGGTCGATCTCGTGTGCGGGCCCGTGCTCGAGCTCCTCGATCTGACGGCCGAGCACGTCGGCGGCCCACGCCGGTGAGGCGGCGGAGATGTGCTGCTGGTTCATCGCGCGGCGAAGCGTGGCGAGCTCCTCGCTCGTCATGTTGAACAGGAACTCCTCGAATGCGGCGCTCTCGTCGATGGACATGCCTTCGCGTCCGAAGAAGTCGAGCACGTCGGGCGAGCAGTCCTCGGTGATCAGGCGGAACGTCTCGGTGGCGCCGAGGAGCGTGCCATACGCGCTGTTGATGCGGTTGCGTGCGTGCCACGCGCTCTCGAGCAGCGGCGCGAAGTCGTCGATCTCGAGCATCGCATCGTCCCACACCGTGATCAGCTGGTCGGCGGCGCGCTGCTTGGTGCGTCGCGTGACATCCGACTTGCGGAGCAGCGCGAGGAACAGCTCCTCGGCGAGCAACGTGTAGATGGACTGCGCGAGCTCCTCGCGAAGCTCGTGCGCCATCTGCGCGCCCGCGGTGTCGGCGCACGCGGTTGTCGCCTTCACGAAGCCACGAAGGAAATTGATCTTGGTGATGAGATACGTGCGCGACAGCGTCGCCTTGAGTGGGAGCGCAAGATCCCCCGACAGGCCGTCGATGGTGCACAGGTGATCGATCAGCGTCTGCTCGTCACGCGGCTCGCCACCGAGCGCGGTGGGGCGGCGCAGCGGGCGCTGGCGATCGAGGAGCTCCGATGTCGCCTTGAGCTCCGCGATGAGGCCCGTGAGGATCACGGCATCGGTAGGAGAGCGCGCGCTGACGAGCGCCAGCGCCGCGTCGACGAGCTCCGACTCGTGCCGGTCCAGCACCTTCACCGCCGCAGACGATGAGACCGAAGCCACTACCGAAGAAGTTAGCACACCCGCAACCACACGCTGTTCTACGGATGTCGAGGGGGCATCACTCCCCTCGGCTGGGTCGGGTCGGTTACGGCTGGAGTACGACACGGGAGACTACGTGGAGGCGGATTACGTGGAGGCGGAGTCAGAGGCAGTCGTCGTGGCAGCGGCACGTTCCTTCCGACGACGGAAGTAGAAATACAGCGCCCCGCCTACGATGGCTATTACGATCGCGAACGCGACGAGGTGATCGACACTCTTCACGTTGGCCTCGATCTCTTTCCAACGTGCCCCGAGCACATACCCCACCACCATCAAGCCCCCCCCCCACAAGGAAGCTCCCAGACCCGTCAGGCTGAAGAACGGCACGAGCGGCATCCGCGCGATTCCCGCGGGGATCGAGATGATGTGACGGATCACCGGCAGGAACCGCCCAATCAGGATGGTCGACGCGCCGTGCTTGGCGAAGTAGACCTCGGTCCTCTCGATGTCCGAGGGCCTTACCATGACGTACTTGCCGTACTTTAGGAGTAGAGGTTTGCCACCCGCAGCACCGAGCCAGTACGAGAGGCCCGAGCCGGTGAGCGCGCCGACCGTGTTGAGGACCAAGATGATGGGGAGCGAGAAATGTCCCTGGGCGGCGAGGAACCCGGCGAACGGCATCACGAGTAGCGACGGGATCGGAATCATCGTGCTCTCGAGCACGATGAGCACGAAGAGGCCCGTGTACCCCATGCTGACGACGATCTCCTGGACCCAGCGCGCGAACTCTTGCAGCACCGCGAGGTCTTACCCGATCACGACGACAGGAAGGAGAAATATCGCTCGGGGAAATCGTTGAAAGCCATTTGCGCGTTGCACTCGCTACATGTCATGACGGGCGGCTCGAGGCGGACGAGCGCCGGACCGTTCGCCACGGCGTCGATCAGCAGGGACTCTTCGCGCCCACACGCGTCGCATGCATAGGGGGCAAAGAACGAGATGACCTGCGCGTTGCCGCGCGTGGCGATGATCATGTTCAGTTGATGCACCAACGGTTCCGCCACGCGGCGGAGCTGGACAGCGATGTTGGCTTCCTTCGCAGCTGCCTGCATGCGGATCCAGTCGCGCACGCCGAGCGAGTTGATGAACGTCACCGCGGCGAGGTCGAGGTTCAGCTTGCCGTTCTGCGCGCGAGAGATCATCTCGTGTAGCGCGGAGCGCTCGTCGATCGCACCCGCGATGACGTACTGATCACCCATCGATTCGATCGTCATACGACCGCGGGTCTCTGTCATGTGGGGCGCTCCACGAACACGTTATACGACGACGCCGCCGCCGGGTGTGCACCCGTGGTTCCTGCGGGTGCGAATCGAACGTCGATCAACCCGATGATCTGTGTGCTTCTGTCGGGTGCAAGGTTGAACACGAGGTGATCGCACGAGCGGTAGGCGAGCGAGATGCCCATGCCGGCACCCTCGCCCGTCTCGCGCACGTTGCTCTTCGCGAGCGCTGCGAGGATCGTCTCGCGATCGAGGCTGCCGAACGAATCCGTGACCTCGACGGCGAGGTAGCGCGCATCGCACGCCCAGCGATAGGTGATCTGGTGGCGGGCGTCGAGCTCGAGCTCCTGATCGCGCGGCAGCTCGCGGCGGTAGTACACGCCGTGTTCGTCCCGAGGCGCGTTATGGATCGCGTTGGAGATCAGCTCGTCGGCGACGAGCATCGCCATCGACGCAACGCGCGCGCTCTGTCCGCGGCTCTTGATCTCCGCCGATAGCGCGTGGACGACCTCGCTGCGCTGGCTCGCGCGCGTGATGATCTTCTCCTGGATATCCGTGCCCCACAACAGATACTTCTCCGCACCGAAGATATCGTTGCGAATCAGCTTCTCCGCTGTGATCGTCAGCTCCTCGGCGAGGATCGGCATCGGGTGCACGAGCAGGTTCGTCACCGCGCCCATGTTCAGGATGTGCGGCACCTGATCCGCGGCGGCGGCGCCGAGCAGCGTCATGCACGCCTCGGCACCACGCGACCGAGCGAGCACGATGAACTCGGCCACGTGTGGCGACCTGACGATCGCCGCGTCGACCACGACGAGGATCGGGTTCAGATTCGCGAGGAGCCGCGAGCCCTGCACGAGATCGTCCGCGATGTCGATCGAGTAGCGCGTGACGCCGAGAATGCGCTGCACGATCCGCTGCGTCTTGCGGTCTGGGTGCACGACCAGAATCGAGGGCGCGCGTGACAACGTCCCATGCTACCCCGGACTCAGACCCCGCGACCACCTTTGCGATTGCGGACCACGAGGACGAGACAACACAGCGTTCCGACGGCAGCGCCCGCAAACAGCATGACGAACACGGGTCCGAGATCTCCGCCCTTGGAGTCGTACATGCGGCCGATGACGACCTCCTGAAGGACCGGGCCGATCGCACCACACGTCGCGATCACGCCCGTCACGAACGTCGCGTGGTGGCGACCGCCGATGTCGACCGCCCCGGCGCCGCTGAGCAGAGCATCCGGGCCGAACAGCGTGAATCCGACCGCGCCGAGCAGGACGATGAACACCGTGACGTTCGCGCCGCCGAACTGGACCAGCAGCGCACACGAGATGCACATGCCGATCATCATGATCAGCGCGACGCCGCCCCGGCGAGCACCGAAGAACCTGTCGGAGATGTAGCCGGTCAAGAAGATGCCCGGCAGCCCGCACAGGTCGAACACGATCGAATACGCATTCGCCGCGCCGTGTGAGAGCTTGTAGTTCTCGACGAGGAAGTACGCCGCCCACGACCAGATCGCGTAGCGGACGAACTTCGCGCAGAAGTAGAACCCACCGACGACGAAGATGTTGATCCACGCGTCGCGCGTCAGGCGTGGCGCAGGTCCGGTGTCCTTCGATTCGTCAGCGTCGGTCTGAGGATCGTCGACGGGGGCGAGGCCGACATCTTCGGGTTTGTTGCGCTGGAGAACGTAGAACTGGAGCCACACGACGACGAGTACGGCGCTGCCGACAAAGAACGTCCAGCGCCACGGCGCCGGTAGCCCGGGATCGTGCATCGACAGCACCCAGCCCATGACGAGGCCCGACACGACGGAGCCGACGGTGAAGTTCGTCGACCAGATGCCCATCACGCGGCCGCGCTCGTGCTTGTGGAACCACGCACCCATCGTGCCGACGTTTCCCGACCAGCCCGTCGCCTGCGCGATGCCGTTCACGAAGATCATGCCGCCCATCACCCACGGCGACTCGGTGAAGCCCATCGCGAAGGTCACGACGATCGACGCGCCCATGCCGATCAACACGTTCAGCCGCGGACCGAGGCGAGGACCGGTCTGTGACGCGAGGTACTGCCCGAGTGCGTACGCGATCAGGTACGCGGCGTAGATGTTCGCGAGCGTCGTCGCGCTCCAGGTCATTTGCTCGCCGATCGCCGACTTCGCGGCGGAAAACGGCTTCCGGCAGAAGTAGAAGCCGACGTACGAGAGCCACGTCGCTACGAACACCTTCGTGCGCCACGTCCGTTGTTCGCGCGACAACGGCGCGGGGCGCTTTTCCACGTCAGCACGGTACCTCGCGACGAGCACGAAGTCGCCGCAGCGGGGTGACAGGTAACCACAGAACCTGTGAGGCATCGGCCCTTCCCAGGACCCGGCGGCGTGATGTTTTCGGGGTAGCATCGATGGTAGGGATGGGGACCGCACCGAAGCCGCCTGCGCCCCCGAAGGCGCCGCCTTTGGATCCGCCTCCGCCTGACATCAAGGTCGGCGACGTGGTGCTCGATCGCTATCGCGTCGTCGAGCAGGTCGCGCAAGGCGGGCACTCCGTCGTGTTCCGCGGCCAGGACGAACGGTTGAACCGCCCCGTGTGCATCAAGGTGTTCAGCGGGCTGGGTGGCAAGAGCGGCGTCGGACGCACGAGCTACGAGCACTTCGTGCAGGAGGCGTTCGCGCTGTCGCGGCTCACGCATCCGAACACGCTGCGCATCTACGACTTCGGTCACCTGGGCTCGAAGGACCAGGAGGGCATGCCGCTCCAGGTCTGCGAGTTCATGAACGGCGGCACGCTGTCGATGATCGTGCGCGAGCAGGGCAAGCAATCGGTCGCGGAGACCGTGCGCGTGATCGGCGCGATGTGCTCGGCGCTCGCCGAGGCGCACCAGCTCGGCATCGTGCATCGCGATATCAAACCGCAGAACATCCTGTTCGGATCGGTGGGCGAGAAGAAGCTGCCCAAGCTGGCCGACTTCGGCATCGCGAAGTGGTCCGCCGACGACGAGAAGGAGCAGAGCAAGCGCGCCGAAGACACCGCGATCGTCGCCGGCCAGAAGCTCGCGATGTACTCGCCGAGCTGGGCCGCGCCCGAGCAGCTCGCGGGCCAACCGGTCAGCGCGGCAACCGACATCTACTCGCTCGCGGTGGTCGCGATCTACATGCTGAGCGGCAAGGCGATCTTCGCCGACGAGGACGTGTACGCGGGCTACAAGAAGCGGCGCCAGGCCGACGAGCTCGTGAGCGATGCCTTGAAGCCGCTCGGTGTCTCGAAGAAGGTGCAGGACATCCTGACCAAGGCGCTCGCCTTCGATCCGAAGAAGCGCACGGCGAAGGTCGACGAGCTGCGCGCGCAGCTCGACCACGCGATCGAGGTCGAGTCCGACGAAGTGACGGGGTTGCCGCAGGCGGGCGTGGGCCAGGAGCCGACGCAATCGCTCCTCGCAGGAATCCACGATGTCGACACGCCCCCGTCGGGACAGCGCGCGCTTCCGCCGCGTCCCCCGCCGCCGCGGTCGTCGCCCCCCGCGACGAAGGCATCGACGAACGCGCCGTCGTACGAGACCACCGCGCAGATCAGCGCCGCGATCGATGCGGGTGCACTAGCGAGCCCCCCGTCTCGGCCGAGTCTCGGTCCCTCGCACACGGAGCCGCCGCTTCCACCGTCGCCGCTCGCACCGCCTGCGACGACGACCACCCCGGCATCGTGGCAGCCGGAGGCCGTCGCGCGTCCACCATGGATGGCAATCCACACGCCGGTGACGGGTCCCGGTCGATCGATCGCGCTGTCGGATCTCCCGCAGTACGCGGGCGAGCGCAGCGTTCACTTCGTCATGGTCGGCCCGAACAACCAGGTAGACCTCCTCGGCCCACAGAACACCAAGGTGCGGATCACGCTGATCATCGCGCCGAGCGGCCTGATGATTCACGTGAAGGGACTGACGTGTTTCGTCGCGAAGCTCGGCGGTCGTCCATCACCGGCCGTGCATCTCGATCAACCAGGCGACATTTCCCTCGTCACCCCCCGCGCGCAGGAGATCGGCCACATCCGTGTGTCGACGGGAACACCCGAGCCCAACCAGCGCTCGTTTACCATCGGCGTCGAGCGTGTCAGCGTTCGAACCGAGGATTGTATCGACCCCATCCTATTCGACTTCGGCCCCGGATCCGACGCATACTTCATTTACACTCGGGGCCGGATGATCCCTAAGACGCGGCCCAGGTAGCGCGTTCGCGTCATCTCTCACTGGCTCTGGTCCTACCCCACATGGCCTCAACTCCCCCGTCCCCGCCTGGTTCCGGATCGCCGCGCAACAAGACGGCCTCTGTGCAACCACTCGTCGAGGACTACCAGGACTTCGAAGGCGACGCGACGAACGTCAATCAGATCCCGCAGCAGGCGAACCCGCGCGCGTCGGCGCAGCAGATTCCTCAGCCGCAATCGTCGGCGATGCATCCACAGCCGCATCACACGCCGCAGAACTTCGCCGCCGGTTCACCGTCGCTCTCCCATGTCGGTGCGCCACCGCAGCCGATGTACGGCCAGCACATGCAGCACGCGTCGATGGGGCATCTACAGACTCCGGCCGGACCGCCGCACTCGCAGGTCTCCGGCGTCATCGCGCAACCGACGCCGTACGTGTCGCGCAGCCGCATCTACGCGTTCGTCGTCGACGAAACCGGCCTGCCGATCGAGCTCGGCTCCGGTCGCTTCGCAAAGGCCTACCTCGGCGAAGAGCGCTGGGTCGAGAGCAAGACCACGCTGCGCCGCCCGGTCGCGATCAAGTGTCTCCAGCGCGGCGTCACCGGCGAAGACCAGATGCGCTTCCAGATGGAGAAGGAGATCCTCGAGCGCGTCCAGGGTCACCCGAACATCGTCGAGCTCCTCGGCTCCGGTGAAGGCGACAGCGCGGGCTTCATCCCGCCGATGATCCGCGAGAGGGTCGAGAACGACTTCATGATCCTCGAGCTGCTCGACATGAGCCTCGAGGAGCGCCTCAAGGGCGCGCGGCAGAAGCGCCGTCGCGACGACCTCCTCGCCGTCCCACTGCGCGAGCGCATCTTCCGCGTGCTCGAGTACATCATCCCGGTCGCCACGGCCGTGGAGTTCGCGCACCTCGTTCGCGACACCTGCCACCGCGACATCAAACCGGCCAACATCCTCGTCAAGCTTCCGGATCCGAACCTGCGTGGCTCGCAGATGAAGATCAAGCTCGCCGACTTCAACGTCGGCAAGGTCGCCGACGCGGACCTCGACGTCTCGATGACGCGCTTCCAGGCGGTGCCCGGCACCCTCTACTTCCAGAGCCCCGAGCAAGAGACGAACACGTTCGAGCTGCTCGTCAACTGCACGCAGGGCTCGCCCGAAGTCGAGTTCTTCGAAGACTTCTACATCGACATCTACGAGAACGACACGTTCTCGCTGTTCAACCGCAACGAGCTTTATTCGATCGCGGCCGCCGATCGCACGCGCAAGAAGATCCTGCTCAACCGCCCGTTCGCCGAGCCCACCGAGGTCAACGTGCGCGGCCGTGTGGTGAAGAGCGTCGGACGCCCGGCGGACATCTACTCGCTCGGCGCGGTCTTCTACTACTTGATCAGCGGTGCCTACGCGAACCCGAAGAACCTCTTCGACGCGTTCCGCAAGTTCGTCGAATACGAGAAGCGCGACGAGAACAACTCGATCGCGGCGTACGTCGAGCACGAGTACCGCACGATCCAGAACATGCGCGCGCCGAAGCAAGAGGGCCAAGGCGCCCCGGAGCTCGCGCCCGAAGATCGCTTCTTCAGCTACAAGCACTACCTCGACGGCAACGGCGAGCTGATCGATCCGCTGATCCTGATGATCATCGCGAAGGCCATGATCCGGAACAAGCCGGACAGCTACTGCCTCTCGTACGACCTACGCACCACCGGCATCTCGGCGATGGTGCACGACCTGTTGTCGCTCTACGTGCAGTACGGCATCGATCCGTCGGCGCGCATCGCTTACGGCAACGACAGCTACGCGGCGACGCAGAAGAAGTCGGGCGCGATGCGCCGCGCGTTTGACAAGCTGTTCCGCAAGTAGCTCCGCGGCCGCCACGAGTTGCCGCCAAGGCGCCATTCAGAGGGTGAGCCGCCAAGACGCCATGGCGCCAAGGATCGTGTTGGTGCCTCGTCGCAAGCCACCGACGAGAAGACGCGCGATGTTCGCGATCGACGAGAGACGTTGCTTGGGTCGTGACGACCCCCAGGATTCTTGGTTTCTGCGGAAACGCGAGCTCGCGCTTCACAAAACTGATCGAGCCGACCGCGCGGCGAAGCGTGTCGACCGATCGTACCTTCGGGCGTATCGCGTCGCCGAAGGCTTCACTCGTTGGGTTCGGGCCCAGCGGCCCCGCAACTACGCGGCGGTCTCGGCCGCGTCGCGCGAGTCGCCGACGGCGGTCGCGAGCAGCGTGAAGAACACGCCGCCGACGATCGCGATGGCGTGCAGCTTCAGCGGCAGGTTCGCGTCGCTGAACTGACCGAGCAGCGTCCACGCACGCGCTTTGACGAACGCGAGCACGAAGCCGCCGAGCGCGACATAGCCATGCCACGCACGCACGGTGCGGAGCGCGAGCGCGGAGGCGACGGCGGCCATCGCGAACGCGATCACCAGCAGCGACAAGCGCGGCGTGTCGAACTCGGCGTACAGCTGGAACAGCGAGCCGTGCGCCCCGGGGATGAACAGGCTCGCGATGCCGAGCAGCGCGAACACGAGGATCGGTAACGCCAGACGCTTCATCTCGCCCCCATCTCTCTCCGAAAGTAACAAAGGCCGCGCCTCGCGGCACGGCCTTCATTGTTGTCAGGACAGAGCAGCGTGGATTACGCCGACTCCTCGCCCTTCGCGAGCGCCATGATGGAGACAACCAGACCGCCGATGACGGCGACGGCCAGGAGGAGCATCGGGATCGCCTTGAACAGCGCACCGAACTCTTTGAGGATGTTCCACATCTCGAAGCGAACGAAGACGAGGGCGAAGCCGCCCGCAGCGACGCCTGCCTGCCACTTCTGCATCGGGGGCTTGCTCATGGCCATAGCGCCCATGGCGATCGCAGCGGCGAAGCCACCGACGATCGGGACGAGGTAGCCCATGCCCATCATCTTGAGCAGGCTGAACAGCATGAATCCCTGCTGCGGGATGAACAGCGAAATCAGTCCAAGTACACCGAACGCCAAGATCAGTTTCTTCATCATCGAGTATCTCTCTCCAGCTGAGGTTGGCAGACAGTACACCGGGATTGGTCGCTCCGGTGAACCACGACCTCCCCCGAGATCGCGCGGACATCATCCCTCAACTCCGAGGCGCTGCCAGCCTTTTCGCCCGCCTTCTGTGATGGCGGAGGATCCGCTGGCAATCGCTGGAGCAATTGCGGAATCCGAAACTATTCCGTAGATTGCGCCGGAAATGCCCGACGTCGAGCTCCCAGCGCAGATCGCGAAGCGCCGTACCTTCGCGATCATCGCGCACCCCGATGCGGGCAAGACAACGCTGACCGAGAAGCTCCTGCTCTTTGGCGGTGCGATCCAGCTCGCCGGCGCCGTGAAGGCGCGCGGTGATCGGCGGAGGGCGCGCAGCGACTGGATGAAGGTGGAGCGCGAACGCGGCATCTCGGTGACGACGTCGGTGATGACGTTCGACTACGCGGGCTGCACGTTCAACCTACTCGACACGCCGGGCCACGAGGACTTCAGCGAGGACACGTATCGCACGCTGACCGCGGTCGATTCGGCGGTGATGGTGATCGATGCGGCGAAGGGCATCGAGACGCAGACGCGAAAGCTGTTCGAGGTGTGCCGCCTGCGCAACGTCCCGATCGTCACGTTCATCAACAAGATGGATCGCGAGGGTCGCGATCCGTTCGACCTCATGGACGAGATCGCGAAGGATCTGCAACTCGAGGTCACGCCCGCGAGCTGGCCGATCGGCAGTGGTCGCGAGTTCCGCGGCTGCTTCGATCTGATGAAGGACCAGCTGATTCTCATGGAGCGCTCGAAGGGCGAATACATGCAGGAAGGCATCACGATCGCGGGCGTGCGCGATCCGCAGCTCGACAAGCTGTTGCCCGCGACCGCGGTCGCGAAGCTGCGCGAGGACGTCGACATGGTCCGGCAGCTGTGTCCCGTGTTCGACCTCGAGTTCTACCGAGAGGGTCATCTGACACCGGTGTTCTTCGGAAGCGCCGTGAACAACTTCGGCGTGCGCGAGCTCCTCTCGGGCGTGGCGCAACTCGCACCGCCTCCGCGATCGCAGCCGACGCGCGAGCGCCCGATCCTGCCGAGCGAGCCGAAGGTCAGCGGCTTCGTGTTCAAGATCCAGGCGAACATGGATCCCAAGCATCGCGACCGCATCGCGTTCGTGCGGCTCGCGTCGGGCCGCTTCGAGCGCGGCATGAAGCTGCTCGTGCCGCGTACGGGCAAGGTGCAGAGCGTGCACAACGCGATGGTGTTCCAGGCCAACGAGCGCGAGCTCGCCGAGGAAGCGTGGGCCGGCGACATCATCGGCATCCCGAACCACGGCACGCTCCGCATCGGCGACGCGCTGACGGAGGGCGAGGAGCTTCACTTCACGGGGATCCCGAGCTTCGCGCCGGAGTTCTTGCGACGCGTGCGCGCGCAGGATCCGATGAAGGCGAAGCACCTCGGCCGCGCGCTCGAGCAGATCGCCGAGGAGGGCGGCGCGCAGGTGTTCAAGATGTTCCTCGGGTCCGACTTCATCGTCGGCGTCGTCGGCGCCCTGCAGTTCGAGGTGCTCGCGGATCGCATTCGCACGGAGTACGACCTGCCGTGTCACTTCGAGAGCACGTCGTTCGAGGTCGCGCGCTGGGTCGACGCGGACGACCCGAAGGCGATCAAGAAGTTCGCGGACGCGAACCGCGACAACATCGCCGAGGATCACTCCGGCGCGACCGTGTTCCTCGCGCGCAATGACTGGCAGCTCAACCGCGCGAAGCAGGACTATCCGAACCTCCGGTTCCTCCAGAACCGCGAGCAAGCGCCGCTGACCGCCGCGTCGGCGTGATCGACGCTCGAACTACGAGCCGCTCGGCGGGACACAGGCCTTGCGGCCCATGTCCCCGTCGACGAACGTCACGTTCGACGAGCAGTTCGCCTCGTTCTCCGGATCGCGGTTCGCGTTGCACTCGGCCTTGTCGATGCAGGTGCGGAAGCAGTAGTTCGTGCCGTCGTCGTGGGCGATGCACGCACTCGAGTCGGGGCAGTCGGTGTCGCGCAGGCAGTCGGCTTCGCCGCAGTAGCCGCCCTTGAACGCCAAGCAGCTCTGGCCCATCTCGGTGTCGCACTCGTTGCTCTCCGTGCACTGCGCACCGATGCCGAGGCGATCCGCTTCGGTCCCGTCACCACTGCAGGCCACGAGTAGGATCGCAAGGAGAGCGAGACGAGTCATGAACGTCTAGTGGGGACGCCGCTCGAAAACGTCACGGCGAAGTTCGCCAGCCGATCGAGAGCATCAACGCACGCTGCTTGATGTTGTTCTGCACGCCGACGAGGCTCGTGAACCCGCCATGCAACGTGAGGTCGACGCTCTCGGTCGCACGCGCCTTGATGATCAGTCCCAGCGGGCCGTGCCAGCCATCACGCGCGACCGCGAGATCCGACTCCCATCCGAGGTGAAGTCCGACGAGCCATCGACACGTCGGTTGTACGACGACGTACAGCGGCACCGTGATCTGGGTGCGGTTCCCGAGGTCCGTGTTCGCGAGTCCCGTCCTTATATATGGATCGCTTTGGAGTGCGAACCGGCCGCGCGTCCACCGCACGAGCGCGCCGAGCGCGATGGCCGGCTTCATGGGATCCGTGTCGCGCAGGAGCAACCGTGCGCGCGGTGCGACCGAGAACGCACCCGTGCGCCAGCTCCAGCGCGCTTCGACTGCGCCACCTCGGTAATACCGATCACAAACACTCTCGCGATGGACCACGCAGACGCTCGCGCTGGCGTCGATCCGGTCTAGGCTAGCGTTCGAGTGCGTGATCCCCACGGTCCAGCGATCGGTCAGCCCGTACCAGACATCGGGCGCGAGCGACGTGGGCGAGCCTTCCTGCGTGAGCTGGAGGTTCGTCTCGAACGTGAGCTGCGCCTCGAGCTGACTGCGCGCGAGCACGAGGGGGCGCGAGACGATGTCGTCGGACTCGGCGAACGCGGACGTGCTTCCTACGAGAAGCGCGATCGCGACCGCCGTGCGCACGTCACGACCCTACCACCAGGCGTACGCGCGCTCCTTGTCGGTTGCATCGTTGGTTGTCTCGGGGGTTGCCTCGAGACCCTCGACGAGATGGACAACATCTTCTACGACGGTGACGACCGCAAGGTGCACTGCGCCGTGAACCTCGACGACGAGGCGAACCAGACGCTCGAGAGTATAGACACCGGGCTCGATCGCGCCGTCGCTCGCGGTGAGGTGATCGAGCTCTACGCGCACCGGCCAGGCGTGACCGTGAAGATGTCGACGCTCGAGCACACGATCAAGGGCGCGCAGGAGCGCGGGCTACGCTTCGTCCTCTACTCGGAGTTCGCGCGCGGTGAAGGACGCGGGCCCGGCATCGCGCTCTCGCTCGACGACTCGTCGGTGGATCAGTGGCAAGACGCGATGCCGATGTTTCGCCAGTACGGGGCGAAGGTCACCTTCTTCGTGACGCGATGGGCGAAGTTTTCGGACGAGCGAAAGGCGCAGCTCGCGGCCTTCGTCGCCGAGGGACACGAGCTCCAAGCGCATGGCGTGGCGCACTTGCGCGCGCCGCCATATGTCGAGGAGCACGGCCTCGAGACCTACATGAAACTGGAGGCGGTGCCGGCGATCGAAGCGATGCGTGACGAGGGATACGCCGTGGAGGCATGGGCGTATCCGTTCGGCGCGCGCACACGCGAGATCGACGAGGCGTTGCTCCAGCACGTCTCGATCCTGAGGTCGGTCTCCTTCTCGTGGGGCTGGCCGGTCCAGGACGCATGCCCGTGGTGATCGCGCGCGCCGTTCTGTTCCTCGCGATCGCCGCGTCGATCGCGGTCGCGGAGCCACGCCGCGTCCTCGTCGTCGATGGGGACACCGAGCTCGTACAGGCGATCGAGACCTCGCTCGCGCCGTGGAAGATCGAAGTGATCGCCCAGAGAAACGGCGTCGATCCTTCACTCGTCGCGACACGCGCAATCCAGGCGGACGCGCAGTTCATCGTGTGGCGCGACGGCTCCGAGCTCGTCGTCTACGATCGAGATCGCGACGTCACGGAGCGCCGCCCGGCTGCGTCGGGATCGATGGATCCGGTCGCCGCGGCCGGCGCCGCGCTGACGGTGAAGACGATGATGCGCCTTCCAGATCCGGACGCGTCGACGGCATCCACGACGCCGGCCGTCACCACGGTCGCACCTGCGGTGAGCCAAGAGCACGACGCCCTCCGCATCACCGTGGGCTTCGGCATCGACACCGAGGTCGCGCCCAGCGGAACGCTCGGCGTCCGGTACCGGCCGATGGCACAGCTGCGCATCGGCGGGACGTTCGAGGTCGCCGGTCAGGATCTCGAGCGATCCGGCTTCAAAGGCAGCGCGCGCGACTACAGTTTCCTCGCGACGGCGAGCTGGCCCGTGCCCGTCGGTGTGCTGGAGCTCGAGCCGTGGATCGCGGCCGGCGTGATCGTCGATATCGTCGACGGACGCCACGCCCAAGTGATGCGCCACGAGACGGCGATCGTCCCGACGGCGCGCGTCGGAGCGGCGCTGTGGTGGTGGCACGCGAGCCAGCTCGGCGTCGCGGTCACGGGGAGCGCGACGTTCTCCGTCGGCACACCTACCTACACGCGCGATCCAAACGACCCCGCCAAGGCAATCATCTACGACATGCCACAAGTGGGCGCGACGGTGGGCATCGTCGCGGGTTGGCGCCACTGAACACGCACTTTTCCTGCGACCTTTCCGGCGATCCCTGCCACTAACAACCCGTGAGCACTGCGACTACTCCGGCGCGCGAGCACGACCTCGCGCTCGCGCAACGCGCGTCCGACGGTGATCGCACGGCACAACGCGAGCTGTTCGCTGCGCACAAGGCGGGCGTGCATCACACGCTGTTTCGCATCCTCGGCAACAACCGCGACCTCGAGGATCTGATCCAGGACGCGTTCCTCGAGATCTTTCGTTCGCTGAAGAGCTATCGCGGAGACAGCACGCTATCGCGCTGGTGCCAGACGATCGCGACACGCGCCGCGTTCCTGCACATCAGCAAGCGCAAGCCGCCGAGCGTGGATCTTGCCGTCGTCGAGGACGTCGTCGCGGGCGATCACGACACGCGACGTCACGCGATGGTGCGCGAGGCCGCGCGGCGCTTGTACATCGCGCTCGATCGCCTCGAAGCCAAGCAACGCATCGCGTTTGCGCTCGCGGTCGTCGATGGCCTCCCGCTCGCCGAGGTCGCCCAGCTCACCGAGTCCACCGTGTTCTCCGTGAAGACGCGCGTGTGGCGCGCGCGCAAGCAACTGTTCGCCAGAGCCGCGAAGGATCCGGTGCTCGCGCCGTATCTCGACGAGATCGCAGGAGGGGAGTCATGAGTGACAAGGATCGGTTGGGCCCGCCGCCCGTCGAGCCGATGACGAACGCCGCGTGGTCACGCGTCGAGCGCGGGGTGTTCGAACGTCTCGACCAGCCTTCGCCACGCGCCCTTCCCGACGCGCGCGCTCGTTGGCCGTACATCGTCATCCCCGTGTTTGCGGTGGCCGCCGCCGCGGTCATCTTGATCGTGGCGATGCGTGACTCCTCCCCGCGGACCGAGGTCGCGGAGGTGCCGACCGCGCCCAACGCGCCCTCGCGTGTGGTGACGGGCGAGACGCCCTCGCAGGTCTCCTACGGCGACGCGCACCTGACGGTCGAGGCACACGCGGCGATCGTGATGGGGCGGGAGGACCGCTCGCCGAGCGTGCTCGTCGAGCGCGGCGCCGTCGCGTTCGCGGTCGCGCCACGCGAACGCGATCCGTTCGTGGTGCGCGCAGGCGACGTTGTCGTGCGCGTAGTCGGAACACGGTTCCGTGTCGCTCGCTACGAGGAGCGTATCTCCGTCGCCGTCGAGCACGGCCTCGTCGACGTGCAGTTCCGCGGCACGATACATCGGCTGTCCACGGGACAGTCGTGGAGCACGCACGAGCAGACGGCGAGCGCGCCGACCACGCCCGACCCGACGACGACACCCGAGCCGACGCCATCGACGCCGGACACCACCCGCGACACACCCGCCGGACCGACGGCCAAGCCCGTCAGCGGGAAACCCGTCCCGACCACGCCCGATCCGACCACGCCCGATCGGACCACGCCCGATCGGACCAAGTCCGACGAGGGATCGAACGCGACCGCCGACCTGGCGCGCACCAAGTTCAACGAGATGGCGGCGCTCGAACGCACCGATCCAGAGCGAGCGATCTCCGGATATCTCGATCTCTCCAAGGGCAGCTCGGTCTGGGCCGGCCCGGCGCTGTACTCGGCGGGACGCCTCGCGTTCGATCGCAACGACAAGCGCGCACGCACCTTCTTGACCTTCTACCTTCAGCGCTTCCCTCGCGGTGACAACGCACTGGACGCGCGTGGCCTTCTTACTCGCCTCGACGGAGCCAAGCCATGACCAAGATCGCGATCCTCGTCCTCCTCGTTGCCGCGTGCGGTGACAACTCGAACACCGGGAATGGTGATGGCGGGGTGGGCGACGATGCCAACACGGGCTGCACGGGCCTTTGTGATGATGCGCCGCCGTTCGGCGGTGCCTGCGATCCCCTGAGCCCGAACCAGTGCTCGAACTGTATGGATGATGACGGTGACGGGAGCGTCGATGGCTTCGACATTCACTGCGCGGGGCCGCTCGACGACGACGAGAGCACCTTCGGCACCGGGATCCCCGGGGACAACATCGACGCGGTGAAGCAGGACTGCTTCTTCGACGGTAACAGCGGCGCCGGCAACGACGGCTGCGATATCCACGTGTGTTGCATCCTCGGCGCGATGACGGTTGCCGAGTGCCCGATCGGGGCCAATCGCTTCAAGCCGCAGGACTGCCCGCCTCCGATCGGCAACAAGCCGCTATCGCAGCAGTGCATCGACAACTGCGGCGCGATCACCCCGCCGAACTGCGACTGCTTCGGGTGCTGCACCGTGTGCGATCCGAACAACCCCGCCACCTGCTACGACATCGCGACGAACCCGTCGACCTCACCGGACTGCACGTCCGACGTGCTCGCCGATCCCACGAAGTGCCTGCGCTGCACCAAGAACACAGCCTGCAGCGGGAACGAGGACTGCTCGGGCGGCCAGACGTGCACCGAGCAGAACCCGGCGTGCCCCGCTCAAACGTTCTGTTCGCAGGGCTGCTGCATCGGCGTGATCCTGTAGATGTCGCGATACACTGGGCGGCGTGTCCGCCGCTGCCGATCGACAGACGAAGCTCTCTCGCACGCTCTCCAAGCTCGACAAGAAGGCGCTGAAGCTCCTCGGGAACGACGTCGCGGCGGCGTCGGCGGCGTGCGCGCTCAGCTACACGAGCGACGACGGCAAAACGCAGACGATGCCGATCCTCCTCGCCCCTGCCCTCCTCGGACGGGCGGACGCGAAGTACCTCCACGAGCTCGTCCTCACGCTCTACACCGCCGTAGAGAAGACAGCAGCCGCCCGCGTCGTGGATCCGGAGGTGCGCGCGATCCTACCGCTGGAAGCTCGTGAGGAAGCGTGGCTCGGGCTCGCGCCGATCACGGCAGCTCCGCTGATCGGCCGCTTCGACATGAACATCGATCCGCGCAAGGGCGGACGCTCGGCGCAGGTGCTCGAGTTCAACGGCTGTGCGATCGGCGGGCTGCACTACGGCCCCGCTGCCTCGTCGACGATCTTGACGCGTGTCGCGTCGATGGGCACGACGACCCTTGTGATGCCCGGCTCGATGACCGATGCGTGGCTCGATCGTTGTCGCGCGCACAAGGCTGCGCTCGGGCGCGAGGGCGACGCGCTCCACGTGGTGTGGCTCGAGGATCGCGCCTGGGAGACCGGTATCACCGAGGGGCCGACACTCGTCGCGTACCTCAACGCGAATGGCCATCGCGCCTCGGTGTGCGATCCACGCGACCTCGAGATCGCCGGAGGCGAGATCTGCCACGACGGCGTGCCGATCGACATCGCGTACCGCGCGATCGAGCTGCGCGACCTACTGGCGATCGAGGACGAGTCCGGCGTCGAGTCGCTTGCTGTGATGCGCGAAGCGGTCAAGCGGAACCTCGTGCTGTCACCGCTCGCCGGCGACCTCGACCACAAGAGCCTGCTCGAGATCTGGTCGTCGAAGAAGTTCGCTCGGCTATTCTCGCCGTCGGAGCGAAAGCTCCTAAAGCGCCACGTGCTGTGGACGCGGCTCGTGACGGACCGTCGCACCGATGACATGAACGGCCGCGATGTCGATCTCGGCACGTTCGTGCGTACGAACAAGAACAAGCTCGTGCTCAAGCCGATCCGCGCGTGCGGCGGCGAGGGAATCTTGATCGGCAAGGACACGCCGCACCGCGTGTGGGAGCGCGCCGTCAAGCGATCCCTCGCCAACAAGGATCTCGCCGTCGCGCAGCAGTACATCAAGGGAGCGACGATCGACTCTCCGGTGATTCGCGGCACGCGCATCCACCACGAGAAGCACTTCACGAACTTCGGCCTGTTCGCGTCGGACCAGACGCTCGGCATGCTCGGTCGCGCGGCGCCGTTCCCTGTCGTCAATGTCTCGCGCGGAGGTGGCGTACTCGCCGTGTTATTGGCGTAGCCCGAAAATGCTCGACCCTCGCGGATCCGCAATAGCGGGCGAGGGTCGGCGGAGCGTTCCTTTAGTTGTCGGTGCTCGGAATGACGAGGATCGCTGCACTGGCAGACGGGAGCGTGGTAAGCCGACTAGGAAGGCCTAGTCGGGCCATGGAAATCGCAGTCATCGCTCATCGTCGTTGGCTTCGCATCGAGCGAGAGCCTCGTCGCAGAACAACTCACTACGGATCGTCTCTACAGTGAAACAGAGCGCCTCCTTTGCCCATCGCGGGGCCGGTTCGGCCGTTTCGTGTCGGAGAGTTTGTTGCTGATTTCTACGCTAGTGATCCGCGTGCGAGTTGTCACCAACAATCTTCACGATCGCGCCCAAGATTTTTGATCGCGTAGGATCGGCGCATGCCGATCGTCGATGTCGCGAACGTGCAGCAGCTGGTCGATGCGATCTCGGATGCGCAACCCGGTGACGAGATCGTGCTCGCGGATGGGACTTACACGCTCACCGGCATCGCTTGTAGTTCACCGGGGATGGCGAGCGCGCCCATCACCGTCCGTGCCGCAAATCGCCGGATGGCCCAGATCCGGATGGACTCCGTTGAAGGATTCCGCGTAACTGCGCCGTATTGGACCTTCGAGGGTCTCGACATCGAAGGGGTTTGCGCAACTGACGACGACTGCGAGCATGCGTTCCATGTCACCGGCGCAGCGCATCATTTCGTCTTGCGCGATTCGCGCGTCCGCGACTTCAATGCGCAGCTAAAGGTCAACGCCGCCATGGTGAGCGGGACGATGACCGCTCCCGATGCGGGACTGATCGAGGGCAACGATATCGGTGACACGCGAGGTCGCAACACCGCCAACCCGGTCACCAAGCTCAACATCGACACCGGCGACGACTGGATCGTGCGCGGGAACTACCTCCACGACGCGCAAAAGCTGCTCGACAACCGGACGTCGTATGTCGCGTTCCTCAAGTCGGGCGGAAAGCGCGGGCTCGTCGAGCGAAACCTCGTCATCTGCGCGAAGGACGATCCGACCGGCGGGACGCGCATCGGCCTCTCGTTCGGCGGCGGCGGTACCGGCAATCAGTTCTGCGCGCCCGCGTACGACGCGAGCGTGCCCTGCGCGACAGAGCACTACGACGGTGTGATGCGCAACAACATCATCGTCAACTGCTCCGACGTCGGCATCTACCTCAACGAATCCGCGAATACGAAGCTGCTCTACAACACGTTGATCGCGACGGCGGGCATCGACTTTCGTTTCATGACCACGACGGGCGAGGCCGTCGGCAACGTGCTCGCCGGTCAGATCCGCACCACGCGCGATCAGGCGACGGGCACGAAGACGAACAACCTCGAGATGGTCCCTGCCGCGATGTTTACGTCCTGGTACGCGGATCCGATGAACGGCGACCTGTCGGTGATCGGCGATGTCTCCTCGCTCGTCGCCGCGGGCCCCGCGCGCACGGATGTCGTCGACGACTACTGCGCGCGCACGCGTCCGTCGAGCACGGTGACGCTCGGCGCGCTCGAGCACTCGCTCGGTGCGTGTGCGACGACGATGCCGCCGCCCGGTGGCGATGCCGGCACCGGCCAGAACGACGGCGCGACGCCAAGCGACTCCGGTGGGTGCTGCGAGACCGGTGGCGGCCGCTCGTCGACGTTCCTCGCGACGCTCGTCGCGATCCTCGCGCTGCGACGCCGTCCTTAGCGTGCGGAGCCGCCCGCGATCCACGCGAGCGCCTGCAGGAGCAGCTCGGGCAGCTTCGCGAGCGAAGGGATCTTGGTGACCTGACCCGCGAGGCGCGCCGTGAACAGCGCCGACGTCGACTTCGAGACGTGGCCGTGCCCCGCGCCGATGAATTGCACGTCGAGATGTGCAAGCTCGTCCAGGAGCGGGTTCAGTGCATCGGCGGACTCGAAGAACTCGAAGTCGGAGAGCAAGAAGAATACGCGGCGCTCGAGCTCCGGCTGCGACTGGAACTCGTCGGCCATGAAGCGAAGGGCAGCGTCGACACACGTTCCGCCGGTCGCGCGAAGATCGAGCAGCTCGTTCGCGACCTCGTCGAGATCGCGGCTCGACGAGAAACCCTTCACGACGTGCGTGTTCGACTCGAACAGCGCGAGCGCGAGCTCCTCGGGTTTCAAGCGACCGAGCAGCATCACGCTCGCGATCGCGCAGACCGCGAGGTCGCGGCCGGACATGGAGCCCGAGATGTCGATCAGCACGCCGAAGCCGGCGCGACCGCTCGTCGTATCGGAGACGAGGAGATCCTCATGGGAGATCTGGTCGATCGCCTTGCCCGACAGCGCGAGCGATTCGAGCGTACCGTCGATGTCGAGTAGATCGAGCTCGTCACCGGCGCGAAACGGGCGCGTACGCGACTGCGGGACGAGCCCCTTCTCGGCGCCGCCGACGCCCGCATGCACCCACACGAGCGCGGCGTCGATCAGCGCTTGCTTCGCGAGCGCGCGCACGCGGTCCTTGAAGTCCGACGGGACGGAGTCGCGATGCTCGTACCACTGCAGGAGGAGGTTTTCGCCGCCGCCGATGCCGCGAAAACTGAAGCTCGCGTCGACGAGATCGGTGGGCACGAGCGTTCCGGTGCGCGCGAGCACGGGGCCGAGCGCGACGGCGAGGAGCAGCGCGAGCCCCATGCGATTTTGGTCGCGCACACAGCACGCGATCAGGTGATCGAGTAGGTCGGGCGGAACAAATGTGATCTTTTCGACGAGGTCGAGGTAGCGGCGGACGTCCTGCACGTTGCCCTCGATCAGGAACTTCAGTTGCTCGAGCGGCTGCGAGAGGCGCGCGTAGATCTCCTCCTCGGCGATGTCGAGGACAGTGCCCGCCGCGACGACCGCCGCCGCGTCGTGTGGCACGAGGCCGAGATCGAGGATCGCGTCGAGCAGCGGCAGGAACCGCGTGCGAGATCCGACGACGACCATCGCAGAGGTCGCGAGCTCCGATGCTGCGAGCTTGCCGACCGTGGTCCTCGTCTCCTTCAAACGACTCGCGAGCTGCAGCGCGACGCGAATCCCGTCCATCCGGTCGTCGGTCGGGCGCTGCTCCAGGGTCGCCATCTCGGCGCGATAGACCACGAGGGCCGCTTCGACGAGCTCGTTCCACCGCTTGGTCGGCACGCAGATGTCGACGAGGACGTCGAGCGCCGGCGGCTCCGACAACCCATCGGCCCAGCGATCGAACACGGTATGACGCAACGGTGGCAGCTCGGGCGCGACGGGGGCAGGCACCTCGTCGTCGTCGTCGTCGTCGTCGTCGTCGCTCGAATCGTCGGCCGCGTCCACCGTTGCGCTCCAGTCCTCGTATTCGAAGCTCGGCGTGCGGAACGCGGTGTCCATCACCGTCGCGGCCTGCAGCGCGAGCCGGATGTTCTCGCGCGCGGACTGCGCGATCAGCGCGTCGGGTGGCGGCACGAACGTGCCAAGACCATCGAGAATCTCCGCCCAGTCCGCGAGGTGCCGCGCCGACGACAGGGCACGCGATTGGTACGGCGCTGCGGCGGGTGCGTCGCCGGCGCGGATGAAGCGCAGCGCGCGTCCCAGGTCGCGCGCGTTGCCCGAGGCGAGCAGATCATCGAGGATCGCGTTCGCCTCCGCGTGTTGCCCCGTCGCGACGTGCAGCCCCGCTCGCTCCCACGGTCGCGCGGCATCGTCGAGCAGCGGCCCCGCGAAGCCGGAGCGCCCGGCATCGGCGATCGTCTCCGGGGCGAGCTCGCCGAGACCGCCGAGCAGGCGCTCGAGCAGAAACCGGCGCGCGCTCGCCTCTTCGTGGATGCCGTCGGCCTCGAGCTCGGCCGCACCACCGAACGTGGTCACGAGCGCGGCCAGGCTCTTGTGCGCCGGGTCGTCCGACGACGAGAGCTGCGTGATCAGGTCGAGCGACTTCATCTCGCTCGCGGCCGCGACCTGCGCATCGAGCAGTTGATCGAGCGCCCCGAGATCGATGCCGTCGAGGTTGCCGAGATCGAGGTTGAGTCCCGCGAGCGACTCGAGCACCGACGGGCCATCGTCGACAGCGGGCACGTCCGGCGTCACGACCGTCGCGCCGCCCACGTCGAGGATCGCCGCGGCAGGCTCCGCCGGCTTCACCGAGACCC
>JBJXGN010000036.1:0-43414 GCA_046160585.1 Kofleriaceae bacterium | reverse complement strand
CAACACGGCGCTCGTGCTCCGCGAGGAGAGCCAGCTCGGCCGCGTACTCGATGCTGCGGGCGGCAGCTACTACATCGAGGCGCGCACCGATGCCCTCGCCCGCGAGGCGTGGTCGCGGTTCCAGTCGCTCGAACGCGACGGTGGCATCGTCCAGCTGCTGCGCACCGGCGCGCTGCGTACGCGACTCGAAGCCGCGTGGGCGCAGCGCGCGTCCGCGATCGCGAAGCGCAAGGAACCCGTGCTCGGTGTGTCCGAGTTCGCGAACCTGCGCGAGACGCTGCCCGGCACGCCGCGTCCGCCGGCGGGGGTGCATCGCGACGCCGAGGGCTTCGAAGCGCTGCGCGCGCGCGTCGAATCGAGCAATGGCGCGGGTGTGGTCTCGCTGTTCCTCCTCGGTCCGTCGACCGAACATCGGGCACGCGCAGGGTTTGCCGAAGGCTTCTTCGCCGTCGCCGGGCTACGCACGATCGCTCATACCGTGTACGACGCCGCGCACGCCGGTCGCGATGCCGCGCAGGTCGTCGGCGCGACTGCGGATGTCACCTGCATCTGCGGCAGTGACGAGCGGTATGCGACGGAGGCTGCGATCACGGCGCGTGCGCTGAAGGCGGCCGGTGTGAAGCGTGTCGTGCTCGCAGGGCGACCGGGCGCGCTGGAGGCGGATCTGCGTGCGGCCGGCGTAGACACCTTCATCTATATGGGCTGCGACCTGCTCGCGACACTCGAGGAGCTGGACGCGTGACGCTCCCTGATTTTTCGACCCTCGCGTTTGGCGCGACGACACCGTCGACGAGCTCGCACGGGGAGCCGATGCCCGCGACGTGGGACACGCCCGAGGGCATCCCGCATCGCGCGCTCTACACGCTGGCGGATCTCGCGGGCACCGCTCACCTCGACTCGCTGCCGGGCATTCCGCCGTTCGTACGCGGCCCGTATCCGACGATGTACGTGGAGAAGCCGTGGACCGTGCGCCAGTACGCCGGTTTCTCGACGGCGGAGGACTCCAACGCGTTCTACCGGCGCAACCTCGCCGCGGGGCAGATGGGTCTGTCGATCGCGTTCGACCTCCCGACGCATCGCGGATACGACAGCGATCATCCGCGCGTGGTCGGCGACGTCGGGATGGCGGGTGTCGCGATCGATTCGATCCTCGACATGCGGATCCTGTTCGACGGCATTCCGCTCGACAAGATGTCGGTGTCGATGACGATGAACGGCGCCGTGTTGCCAGTCCTCGCGTTGTATGTCGTCGCGGCCGAGGAGCAGGGCGTGTCGCCCGAGAAGCTCGGCGGCACGATCCAGAACGACATCCTCAAAGAATATATGGTGCGGAACACCTATATCTATCCGCCCGCACCGTCGATGAAGATCGTCGCGGACATCTTCGCGTTCACGTCGCAGAAGATGCCCAAGTTCAACTCGATCTCGATCTCCGGCTATCACATGCAGGAGGCGGGCGCGACGGCGGATCTCGAGCTCGGTTACACGCTCGCCGACGGGCTCGAATACATCCGCACGGGCATCGCGTCGGGGATGTCCGTCGACGCGTTTGCGCCGCGGCTGTCGTTCTTCTTCGCGACGGGCATGAACTTCTTCACGGAGGTCGCAAAGCTGCGCGCTGCGCGCCTTCTGTGGTCCGAGCTCGTCGCGACGTTCTCGCCGAAGAGCACGAAGAGCCTCGCGCTGCGGACGCACTGCCAGACGTCGGGCTGGTCGCTCACCGCGCAGGACGTCTACAACAATGTCATTCGCACGTGCATCGAGGCGATGGCCGCGACGCAGGGCCACACGCAGAGCTTGCATACAAACTCGCTCGACGAGGCGCTCGCGCTGCCGACGGACTTCTCGGCGCGCATCGCGCGCAACACGCAGCTACAGCTGCAGCTCGAGTCGAACACGACGCGCCCGGTGGATCCGTGGGGCGGCAGCTACTACGTCGAGTGGCTGACGGACCAGCTCGCGAAGCGAGCGCGCGCGCACATCGCTGAAATCGAGGAGCTTGGCGGCATGGTGAAGGCGATCGAGGCCGGCGTGCCGAAGCTCCGGATCGAAGAGGCCGCGGCGCGCACGCAGGCGCGCATCGACAGCGGGCGGCAGAAGATCATCGGCGTGAACTGCTTCCGGCCCGCGCAGGAAGAAGCGGTTCCCGTGCTCAAGGTCGATAACGCGGCGGTCCGCAAGACGCAGATCGAGCGCCTCGCGAAGCTGCGCGCCGAACGAGACGAGGCCGCGACGACGCGCACGCTCGACGCGTTGACCGCGTGCGCCGAGTCGGGGCAGGGGAACCTGCTCGCGCTGGCGATCGACGCGGCGCGTGCGCGAGCGTCCGTCGGCGAAATCTCGTGGGCGCTCGAAAAGGTGTGGGGGCGCCATCGCGCCGACATCCACGCTATCTCCGGCGTGTACAGTGGCGAGGTGGGGGAGAGCGAAGGCGCCATCACACGCGTACGCGCCCGGACGCAGTCGTTCCTCGATCGCGAGGGACGGCGGCCGCGCATCCTGATCGCGAAGATGGGGCAGGACGGTCACGATCGCGGGCAGAAGGTGATCGCCTCGGCGTTCGCGGACCTCGGGTTCGACGTCGATATCGGCCCGCTGTTCCAGACGCCCGAGGAGACGGCGCGCTCCGCGGTCGAGAACGACGTGCACATCATCGGCGCGAGCTCCCTGGCGGCGGGCCACATGACGCTCGTGCCCGCGCTGCGCGCCGCGCTCGCCGCGCTCGGACGGCCCGACATTCTCGTCGTCGTGGGCGGCGTGATCCCGCCGGACGACTACCCGGCGCTGCGCGAGGCGGGCGCCGTGGAGATCTTCGGGCCAGGCACGGTGATCGCGGACGCCGCGGTCGCGCTCATCGACCGGCTCGAGCACGCGGCATGAAGCCCGTCACCCCGCGCCTGTCGATCGACGACTACGAGCGTGGTGTGCTGGACGGCGATCGCAGCGTGCTCGCACGCGCGGTCACGCTCGTCGAGAGCCGGCAGGCGACGGACGCCTCGCTCGCGCAGGAGCTGTTGCATCGCCTGTTGCCGCGGACGGGCGGCGCACATCGCATCGGCATCACCGGTGTGCCGGGCGTCGGCAAGAGCACGTTCATCGACGAGCTCGGCACGCGCCTCGTCACGGAGGGAAAGCGCGTCGCGGTGCTCGCGATCGATCCGACGAGCCAGCTCTCGGGCGGTTCGATCCTCGGCGATAAGACTCGCATGCAGCGGCTCGCGCTCGATCCGCGCGCGTTCGTGCGTCCGTCGCCGAGCGGCCTGTCGCCCGGCGGTGTCGCGCGGCGCACGCGCGAGACGATGTTGCTCTGCGAGGCCGCGGGCTTCGACGTCGTGTTGGTCGAGACCGTCGGCGTGGGGCAGGGCGAGACCGCGGTCGCCGACATGGTCGACTTCTTCCTCGTCCTCGTGTTGCCCGGCGCCGGCGACGAGCTGCAGGGCATCAAGAAGGGCGTGTTCGAGCTCGCCGACGCGCTCGCGGTCAACAAGATCGACGGCGACGGCGCCGCGCGCGCGCGGATCGCGCTCGCCGATCTGCGGAGTGTGCTGCGCTATCTCCCGCGGAAGCTCTCCAGCTGGCAGCCGCGTGCGATCGGCGTCTCGGGTCTTGTGGGTACCGGGCTCGACGAGCTGTGGGCCGTGATCACCGAGCACCGCGCGCAGCTCGACGCGTCGGGCGAGCTCACCAAGTTGCGCGCCGCCCAGCAGCGCACGTGGATGTGGGCGCTGATCCGCGAGCGACTCGAACAGACGTTCCGCGATGACCCCGCAGTCGCTGCGCGGCTCGCGCAACTCGAGTCCGCTGTCGAGGCCGGGACGATCACGTCGAGCGCCGCCGCGGACGAGCTCCTGGCTGCGTTCTCCACGAAGTAGCTACCAATTGCCGTGCGGCAGGCCACGTACCGATTCGCTCGCCGATCCTCGTCGTTCCAGTCACCAGCTCGAGCCAGAACCACCGCCGCGTGATCGACCACCACCGAACGAGCTGCTGCGCGAGCTCGACGAATACGAGCTGCGCGAGCTCGAGCTGCTGGACGTAGAGGTCGACGGCCGCGTTCGCCGCGCCGTGTGCTTCGTGTACGAGTGCGAATAGCTGCAGTTCTTGCAGCGGTCATCGACGCGCACCTGCCCACCGTGATCGTACGTCGCATGGACGATCGTCGAGCTCGTCGAGGACAGCGTCTTGTACGAGCACTTCGGGCACTTGCTGTGACCGCTGAACCACTTCGCGTGGCGCAACGTGCGCGACGCCTGGCAGCCGGGACAGACAAGCACCTCGTAGTTCACGCTCTCGATCCGCTCCTCGGCACGCTGCCCCTCGTCGAGGTGGGCGTCATCGGCGATCTCGTCGAGCGGCAGCATCACGCGCGGCGGACTGCACGTCAGACAGATGCGATTCCGGCGGCGCTGGCGAACGGCGAGCGCCGTCCCGCCGGCGGCCAACACCCCGAGGCCACCGAGCGCGAACGGCACTGCGGATGTGCCCTCCTCGGCTGGTTGATATGACGCCCGAGGCTGCGAGCTCGTCGTGGTGGTGCCGGGATGCGCGGGCTGCGATGGAGAGTCCGGATCGACGACGCGGCCGTTGGAGCGGTACTCGCCCGGCGCCGCTGTACTGGTCGACTCACCCGGCGCGGCGCCGATGCGCACGCTGATGGCCGCGACGCCCGCGAGGAGACCACCGCCGAAGTCCCGCGTCTTGAACGCCGGCACCATGTCGCGCGCCTGCATCTCGCTCAACCAGTCGGGCGGGAGCGCGGCCTCGATCCCAGTTCCAGTCTCGATCTCGAGGCGGCGCTTGCTCATCACCATGAGGACGAGCACTCCGTTGTTGGTCTGCGCGCTGCCGATGCCCCAGTGATTGAACAATCCGGTCGCGAACGCCTTCGGAGTGTCACGAGTATCGTCGACGGTGACCACCGCAAGCTCGACGGTGCGCGTGTCGAAGAGCGATTGGGCAATCGACTCGATCTTCGCCTCGACATCGGCGTCGATGATGTTCGCGGTGTCACTGACCCACCGATTCGACGAGCGCGGATTGGGAACGTCGGTGATGGCAACGACGTTCGTGAGGACGAGGGTCGCAAGTAGAAGGAGCACGTTAGAACCTTTCGGCTAATTCAAGTTCATGAGCTCGCCGTTGGAGGCAGTGAGCTCGAACACGCGGTCCCCGGGAATCGTCTCGTCGCGATCGCGGGCCCAGCGGCTGGTCTGGAGCGTCACCGTGCCGGCACCCAGTAGTGCAGTCAGCTCGCCGGGGATCGCGAAGCTGCCGTCGTCTTGGATCTGGCGACAGTTGACGGATGTGAGCGTGGTGCCGTCGTTGACGGCGAGACCGGCGATGAGCTGGCTGCCGTCCCCAGGTGTCCAACTCAGCTCGAATGGCTCGCCCCGCACGAGCGTCCGATTCGGCACGCTGAACGCAGGCGGCATCGTCACGTTGCCGGTGATCGCGGGAAAGTCCGTACCGCCGGTGATCGTGAGCGTCAATGGCTGGCTCGGCGCCACAGTCTGGGTCCCCAAGAAACACCCGGGGGCTTGTGCGGTGAGGACGAGCGGACCAGCCCCCATCAGCGTGGCGGTGCCAATGTTCGCGCCGTTGGCGCTGCTGATCGGTTCCCACCCTGCGGGGTTGTTCGCCGTGGGGGACGAGGATGCATCGCATCCGTCCTTCGACATGATCGGCACGACGGGTGGTGGTAAGGGTGACCGCGGCTGCATCACACAGACCGAGACTCCATTGATGGTGGTGCCGCGGCGGGACACAACCGCGGTGAGTCCACCTCTGACGACGCATTTACCATCGACGCATGCGTGAAGGTATTCGCATGGACACTCGGAGGTCGGTGCGTCGGGCAAGTTGCGAACCGAGCCGTCGTCGCCACAGCCGAACAACAGGAACAGTGGCAGATACAAACCCATCCGTCTCGTTGGCTGGCGTCGATCCATGGTCGATAGACTGTACGCCAGCAAGATGTGACGAACGATGCCAGAAGGCTCTGGTTCGGCTACCCCGACCGCGATGGCGTGGCGAAGCACGACGGTCTGGCGATGCGTCGTCGACGAGCATCGCGGCTTCACGTTTTGGCGGAAACGAACGAGCAGCACGGAGCGAGAGCGTTACGGCTTCGGCTTGCACGCCTTGATGTTGCTGCCGCTGACACCGTTGCAGTCCTGGTCAGCGCGGCAATCGTCCTTGGTGCCGCAGATCTTCACGCACGTCACCGCAGTCCCAGCGACCGAGTCGCATACCGATTCCTCGGGACACTCCGATGTCGAGCCCGAGGTCGTACACGACGTGGTGCAGTAGCCGCCAGGTACCGTCGTGTCGCACGTCAGGCCATCGTCGCAGCCGCCTGTTGCGGTGCACGTACCGCCGACGTTGGGTGGATCACCGCATGCGGTACCGATCAGGATCATGAGCAGGAGCAGCGTACGCATGCGTCGATCATAAGCGGTTTCGATCGAATGCGTGCACGTTTGGGACATGTGCCGTCGGGTGCGAGCCACACACCCGTTGGAATCGTTGCGACCTTCGGGGTCCGCCGGCCCACTAACACCACACCTGATAGGAGGCTCTATGTGGATCCGACTTGCTGCTGTCCTCGCGACGCTGGCGACTGGGTGCGGTGGCGACGATACCTGCGATCCCGTTGCGAACTCGGGCTGCGACGACAACCAAGCCTGCGAGCGCGTGCAAGGTGGAGAGCCTACCTGCGTCGCCGCGGTCGTCGTGGTCGGGCGGGTGTTCGATCTCGAGACGGACGAGGGCGTTGGCGGCGCGCGGATTGTCGCGCTCGACGCGAACGGTGCTGCGACGAGCTTCGTCGCCACATCGGCGGCAGACGGCTCGTACGTACTTCCGATCCCGATGACCCGCACCAGCGCGGGCGCGCCCGCCGAGAGCTTCACGATCACGCTACGCGCCGACGCGAGCGGATTCCTAACGTTCCCATCGGGCATCCGACCGTCGCTCGCGTTCGACACGAGCAGTGCGGTCCTGACGGCTGGCAGGCACGAAATCAAGTCGTCACTGACCGACGTGGGGCTGTTGAAGCAGCCGGCGGGCGCAGCGACCGGCACGATCAAGGGACGCGTCGACGAGAACTCGACGGATGCGAGCGTGCTCGTCGTCGCCGAGGTGAACGGCGTCGGTCATACCGCGATCGCGGGGCGTGACGGTGACTACGTGATCTTCAACGTCCCGGCCGGCGCCGCATCGGTTCAAGCCTACGCACGTGGCCATAACTATCTCGCGAAGACTGCCGACGTCGGTGCCGACGCGACCGTCGAAGTGAACCTCGACATCAGCGACGACATCGCATCGACCGTGTCGGGCTCGGTGAATATCGTCAACGGCCAGCTCGGCACGGGGACCTCGGTGATCCTTGTCGTCGAGTCAACCTTCAAGACAGCTCTCGCACGTGGCGAAACGCCGCCGGGTCTACGCGCACCGGAGCCGGGCGCGGCTCCAACAATCGACGGCGCATTCTCCATCGCCGGCGTTCCCGCCGGTCGGTACGTCGTCCTAGCCGCGTTCGAGAACGACAACCTGGTGCGGGACGAGTCGGAGATCGGCGGCACGGCCATCGTGCGTCAAGCCGTCGTTGCCGGACAGAACGTCGACATCGCCGACAGCTTCAAGGTGACCGGCTCCGTCGACATTGTCGGCCCGGGCGCGTCGAGTCCCGAGATGATCCCAGGCATTCCGACGTTCACGTGGCTCGACGACTCGTCCGAGGATCGTTACGTGGTCACCGTGTTCGACTCCTCCGGCAATGTCACCTGGGAGTCCGGAACACCGAAGAGCGTCGTGACGCTGACGTACGGGGGCCCTGCGTTGAAGTCGGGCATGTACTACCAGTTCCGCGTGAGGTCGATCAAAGACCCGGACGAAGTCATCTCGCGATCCGAGGATCTCAAGGGTGTCTTCGTGATGCCGTGACTACGTCGGCAGGCACTCGACGACGGGGTCCACACACCACACGAGCCTGGCCGCCTGCGGGATCAGGGAATGTAGGCCACCGTGAGCATCGGACGCGCCGTGGCCCTCACGCTATTGCGCGATACGAGACCGACAGCGTTCGTCCCGGCGAGATCGAAGACCATTCCGTAGTTCGTCGACGGCTGGGCGATCCACTTCGCGACAACGACGTTCGCGAGCTGGCTCGTGTACGGCGAGTTTTGCGAGAGCGGCGTGAAGGCTGCGATGCGGACGCCTCGCGATCCATTGCTCGCGCCGGGTCCGGACCAGCTCGTCCCGGGCAACCGCTCGTTGTAGGTGGCCGGCTCCGTCGAAACGATGGTCTCTGTCCCGGTACCCTCCGCCCACGCTTCGATCAACTCGAACACCTCCACCGTGTCTGGCGTGCTCGAAGCGGGGTTCGTCCAGATCGTCAGCGATGCCGATACGAGGGTGGCGCCCGTCGGGATCGAGGAGAGATCGAACCGGATCACCGAGCTCGCGCCATCGTCGACCGTGAGTGAAGCGTCTCCGCCGTAGTTGTTCGTGGGCAAGACCGCGTTGAGCGTCGTGTCCGTCGTCACACCCGTGAAGTTCGCGCCGGTGCGCTCGCCGAACGTCTTGGTGACGAGACCGGAGGCGTCCACCATGCCGTCGACCGCGCCATCGACGTTCGCGTCACCGTGGGTCGCGTCCGGCACGGCGTCGAAGCTGACGCGTCCGCACCCATGCAACGTGCACAGCAGGACGAGCCACGAACGCGGCCTCGGGCCGCACGACGTCATGATCTCATGGTGAGGAAGGAACCGGACTCTTACAAGGGCTTCGCACGGGTGCACCAAGACGTCGGATCTCGAGATTCTTGAACGGAGACGCCCGATCGGTGGCAACCTGGTCGTGCGACGCAGCCGCGAACCGGCCGGAGGAGACACTGTGATCAGCGAGCGCGACACGAAGGTCGGAAGGGTGTGCGTTCTCGAGACGTGGCGCACAGGGCTCGGCCTCGTGGCGGCGCTGGCGTGGTTCGCGGGGTGCGGGTTCGACGTCTTCGCAACCTCAGGTGATGCCGGTGATGCAGGTGATGCGGGCGATGACAATCGCCCCATGGTCTTCTTCACCGCGGCAAGCTCGAGCGTCGACGAAGCCGCGGGTGCCGTCTCGATCGAAGTCGCACTCTCCGCGGCGGCCGAGGTCCCGATCACGGTCTCGATCACGCGCGGAGGCAGCGCTGCGCTCGCCGATGCGTCGTCCGATACGACCGTGACGTTTCTCCCCGGCTCGACGAGCGAGAACCTCGAGGTCTCGATCCTCGACGACCAGCTCGCCGAAGGGAACGAGCTCCTGAGCCTCGATCTCACCACCTCGTCTGCGATGTTGGGAAGCGTGACCCGACACGACCTGACGATCCTCGACGACGACGCGACCTGCTATGGCACTGGGGCGTACAGCGTGTGCTTCGCCACACCACCGCCGGGAACGACGAACCTGCCCCCGACGATCGCGACGGATTCATCACCGGCTTGCGAGAGTGCGCAACCGATCGGGTGGACCGCGAATGGACAGCCGGAGGCGTGTTTCGTCATTGGCGACACGATCGCCGCGATCACGCCGACGCGCGTGACCGGATCCCGGCCGTTGGTGCTCGTGGCGGCACACACGATCGTCGTCACCGCAAGAATCGACGCCGGGAGTCGTCGCTTGCCAGCGTCGATCGGGCCCGGCGCTCCGAACACTCTGCGCCACGTACTTCACGATCGAAGGAGACTCGAGCGGCTCCGGAGGTGGGGCCGGCGGCACGTTCATGTCGCTGGGGGGAATCGGGGGGCGAGGAAAATCGGGTATCGGCGGTGGGACCGTCGGGATGGTGGCGATGCTGCCCGCGAGATTGCGTGCGGGCTGCCACGGCCAAGCAGGCGGGGACGGAGATGATGAGTCGGGTACTCCGGGACGTGGCGGGGGAGTCGTCTATTTGGTGGCCGGGGACTCGATCACGATCACCGGATCAGGAGCGATCGACGTCTCCGGATCCGGTGGGTCGGCAGGCCTGGACTCGAGCGGCGGAAGTGGTGGCGGCTCGGGTGGCATGATCAAGCTCCACGCGCCGACGATCGAGCTGCTTGCCGGTGCTGCGGTGGTCGCGATCGGTGGCGGTGGATCGTCCGGTGCGGACGACGTTGGAGGCGCGGGCTCTGGAGGGGATGGGAGCTCGCTGGTGCCGTTCGGTGGCATCGGACCGGCGAATGGTGGCGATGGCTTCGTCGGGGCCATGGCTGCGGAGATGGGTCAAATTGGGGTCCCTTCGTCGCAAAACGCTGGCGGTGGAGGCGGCGGCGGAGGAGGGGGATTGATCGAGACGAATGTTGCTTTGCAACCGTCGTCCACCATCTCGGCGGGAGCGTTCACCGTCGTGCCGTGAGCCAGGAGCGCGGACAAGTCGCGCGCGAGCTATATCGAACGGCGATGGGCCCCCAAACGGCTCAGCGCAGCTCGACCGGTTGAAACGTAGCGACGCGATCTCTCATCGCCGCGACATCGAATCGGATCCAATCGTTCGATCGCGCGACGCGGGAGATCCTGACCTCGTCGATCGTGCCATCGACACCACCGCCCGAGGTGCACGTCGGTGCGAACGAACATCCGATGCGGACGCGATGCGCGTTCGCTACCTGCGCCGTGACAGCGGGGCTGCTGGCGCCCGACGGAACGCCATCGATGAACATCTGTAGCCCGGCAGCACCCCACCGCCCGGTGAAGTGCGCCCACTGGTCGAGCACGGTCGGCGTTGCGCTGTTCGCCTCACTCTCGAGCGAGCCGTTGGACACGACGAGCCCGAGCTGTCCGGCGCCGTCCCCGTTGCGTTGGAACGCGTACGAGTAGTTGGCAGGGTCGCCGAACTGGGTCTTTCCGATGGGGGATGCGAACTGCGTCGTGTTCGAGAACCTCACCCACGCAGACAGCGTGCCGGTCGTGGTCAACGCGAGGACACTGTCGGTGCCGACGTCGATGAACGACGTCCCCGAGAACCGAGCGGCGGTGCCGAGCGTGCCCGGGGTCAAGAGCACGCTCCCCGACGCGACACCATCGTTGTCGTTTGACGTCGCATCCGCGTACGCGCTCGTCGCGAGGTGCCACACACCGACGTAGTCGGTGGCCCAGGCCGTCGTGGCAGGCGGCGCATCCGCGAGCGGGTTGCCGTAATAGAGAACGACGGTCGCTCCCACCAGCTGCGGCTCTACCCGCGGGATGCGAACCCAGATCACGGCGGACGTCGTCGACCATGTCTCGATCTCGAGCTCGAGTGGCGTCGCGCCATCGCTGATCCGGAGATCGCTCCCATTGGCCTGCGCTCGAGAGAAGTCGAAGCGCGACACATCGAGAATCAGCGGAATCGTCACATCGACGAGGTCGACCGTGGACTCGCGACCATCGATGTACACCCGCGATCTCGCGGTCCAGTCGCATGACGCCTCGCCGGGCACGCAGCCGTCCCATGTCGCCAGATCGATCGGAGCATCGACCGCATCGTCGAGGCGTGCGTCCGCGAGGGCGGACGACCGGCAGATTCCGTCTGCGTCACAGAGCTGGCGATCGGGGCACTGCCTCTGTTCGTTGCAGGGCACGCCCTCCGAGATCGTCGGCGAATAGCACGCAGCGCTTGCCGCAGCGATCGCGAGGACCCGGACGAACAGCACCGACCGATGATAGTGCGAGTGACGCCGTTCGCGTCCGAAAACGACGGACGCAGTGAGCCCCATCGGGGCCCACCGCGCGAGACAGCCTACTTCTTCCCCTTCCGGAGAAGCTTCCACACCTCGCTATCCTTCTTGGTCGCCTGCTCCGTGATCTCGTCTGCGATGTCTTCGGCGAGATCCATCACGTCCAGAGCCCCGGGACCCAGGGCGAGCTCGTAGGACCGTTCGACGTCGGTATCTCCGACGGCGATCGTGACCTCGAGCTGACCGCGCAGCTTGCGCAGCGATCCCGAAAGCTCGACCTCCTCGACCGAGATCAGATCGTGGGCCGCACCATCGATCGTCCCGCTGCCACCGGCGATGACCAGTACGCCATCGGAGACCTTGGCGTCGCCGAGTACAGCCTTCGGGATCAGCAAACCGAGATCGAACATCGTGGGGGCGATCGTCAGCGCAGCCGCCCAGGCGCCACCGGCTTTGACGATGAACAGCTTGGAGGAGCCCGACACGAGCTCGACGCGATAGGTCCCATCACCGACCTTCGTCACCACCTTGCCGGCAATGCTCGCGAGCTCTGGCCGCGCGCCCCCGAGCACGCCGCCTCCAACCACGCCGCCACCACGGCGCTGACGACGGAGCATTCTGTCGTGGGGCGTCCTTGCGGCGCGCCAATTACTTCAGGACGACACGTCCCACGGCTCCTGCGCCGCGCGTAATCGTCGCTCCGGCACCCGCGCCGATGCGCTCCGCATCATCTACAGAGCCGGGGTCCGCACCCGTGCCCGGGAGGGTGAGTCCGTTGACGACGGACGTCGCGACGAACGAGCTGCCACCGCCACCACCGCCGCCGAGAACCGCGGACGTGCCGTTCCCACCGCCACCGCCACCGAAGAAGCCGCCGCCGCCTCCGCCACCGGCGCCGAAGCCGGTCGCGAATGCACCACCGCCACCGTAGCCCGCACCGCCCGCGGTTCCGTCGCCCACCGTGTTGCCCGCTGCACCGCCGGCGCTCGCCGTGCCGCCGTGTCCACCCGCGAACTCTCCGGCGAGACCAGAGGTGCCGCCGCCAGGCCCACCATCGCTGTTGTTCCAGCTGGCGCCACCGCCGCCGCTGGCGACCAGGATCGCCGACGGACCGCTCGCCATCGTGTTTGCGAACACGCCCGACGCTCCACCGCCACCACCCGCTGCACCCGATCCGTTGTTGCCAACTGCGCCCGTACCACCCGGGCCGAACGCAATGCCCGGCGTCCCTTCGGCTCCGTCCTGCACACCACCACCCGCGCCGCCACCGCCAAAGCCTCCGTCGCCGCCGCGGCCGGCCACCGTCGAGCCGGCACCACCTCCTCCGACGAGGAGCAGGTAGGGGGTCTCGCAGCCGAGCGTGATCATGCCCGAGGCGTAGCCGCCGCCACCGCCACGTCCACCATTGCTATTTGCGGCGCCACCGCCACCACCCCACAACTTCGCGGTGGTGGCGAACGTACCGCGCGCGGTGATGCGCCACGCACCAGGCGCGCCGAGCTCGAGGGGACCATCGACGTCGAGATCCCACATCGCCTTCGCGCCCACCGGCGGATCGATCGCGAACGAGCGACCGTTGTCGGGGCACTTCGGTGCGTCGCTCGTCGCGTCCGTGGATGCGTCGGGGAGCGTATCGGGCTCGACGAGCTCGGCGGGTTCGATGCCGAGCAGCGCCTTGCAGCCCGTGCTCCACACCAGCATCGTGGTGAGCAAGAACCACATCTCGAAAGAATGTCACAGCGCTCGTGCCGCGTGGGGACCGCATTCGACGGTGATGCAAGCGCAACCAGTCGGTCTCGGCGTGCGGAATGCGCACGCGCCAACTCGATCACTGTGTCGACGGCCTGGCTGCCGCGGCCTCGGACGTGCTCTCCGCGTGAGGAACTACCGCACGCGAAGGATCGTCTTCGCTTCACCTGCGAGATAGACGTCCCCGCGGAACGCCGCGATGCCCCAGATCGATCCAGCGAATAGCGCATTCGGCACCTTCTGGAACGTCTTGCCGTCGTCGTCCGACGCGAGGATGACGCCTTGATCCCCGGCGGCGACGAGCCGTCCATCGCCGAGCTCGGCGATGACGTTGATGTCCTTTGACTGACCGATCCAGTACGGACGAGAGAGGCGTCGCGAGGCGGGGACCTTTGCCGCGGCGAACGCCGGCTTCTTCGCGGGCTTGAACTTCACGCCGCCATCGACCGACCGATAGATCGAGTTCGCGACGCCAACGGCGACGAGCGTGTCTTCGCGCGTGACGACGAGATGATTGACCGGGCGAGGAAGCCCGAGCTTGCGCAGCTTCGTGCCATTGGCGATGTACAGGCCATCGAGCGTCGGGATGTACGTGCCCGCTTCGGTGGCGACAAGCTTGCCAACGGTGCCGCGCAGACCGGCGACCTTGGTCCACTTCACCCCGTTGTCGGAGCGCGCGAGAAACCCGTCTTCACCGCCGATCCAGTAGGTGCCGTCGACAGCGCGCGTGATCGTGAAGAGACACACGCCCGTCGCGAGCTTCAGCTGCTTGAACGAGCTGACACCGCGAGTGGAGCGGTAGAGCGTTCCATATTCGCCGCAGATCCAGGTGCCCCGTTCGTCGACGTGGATGCCACGGAGACCGCGGCCTTTCGTTCCGATCTTCTTGAACGTGGCGCCTGTCGTCGTTTGGAGGACGATGTTGTGACCGAGACCGCCGACGACGTACATCGTCTTGTCGACGACGGTCGCGCCGCAGAGCGCGTCCATGTCGTCTTTGTTGGTCTTGTTGGCGACGGACAGCGTGGGAAGCATCGAGAGAACGTAGCGCCGACCACACGTCACCGACGTGCGAACCGGCCTACAATCGAGCAGTGACGGACCGTCCCACCAGGCGCTCGAAGAAGACGGACGTCGAGCTCCGCGCGCCGTCGACCGACGCTGGCGAGGCGATCGTCGAGTCGATCCTGATCGCCGCGGAGCATGTGCTCGAACGCGACGGGCTCGAGGGTTTTACCACGAACCACGTCGCCGAGCGCGCGGGCGTGAGCGTCGGTTCGCTGTACCAGTACTTCCCGAACAAGCACGCCGTGCTCGCCGAGCTCGCGCGCCGTCTCGAGCGCCGCACGGAGTCAGCGCTGTCGGCGCTGCTCGAGACGTCGACCGACGCGTCGTTGCACGAAGTGACGACGCGGGTCGTCGACGCTCTGTGCACGAGCATCGGCGGGTTCACGTTCCGCCGCGCGCTGCTCGCGGAGGTCCCGGGCGAGTGGACGCGCCAGACGAGCAGCGAGGTCGATCGTAGTTTGCGCACGCGGGTCCGCGAGCTCCTCGTGACGCGCGGGGATATCCGCGCCGGCGATCCCGAGGTCATGGCGTGGGTCGTGTCGCACGTGGTCGAGACGTTGATCGAGACCGCAGTCCGCGATCAGCCGAGCCTCCTCGACTCGGCCGCGTTTCGGTCCGAGCTGGTCACGCTGGTGACCCGATATTTAGTGCCCTGACGCCGTGACGAGCCCGCGGTTTGCGCGCCGCGGTAAGGAGGTGGTGTCGCTACGGTTTTCGCGCGCCCGCCTGCGAGTAGTGAGTGTGCCGTCGATTCTGTACAAGTCGATCGTGCACTTCGGCGTCTCGATCGTGACGGCAGTGATGCTGCTGGCTGGCTCCGCAACCGCGGGCGGCTTTGGCATCCCCGAGGTCGGCGTCCGGCGCACGGCGATGGCAACGATCGTCGGACGCCCCGACGACGCGTCGGCCATCTATCACAATCCGGCGGGACTGATCCTCCAGCCCGGCTTCGCGATCTCGGCTGCATTCGGGTTCGCGCTCCTCGACGTCTCGCTCGACGTGAAGCCGTGGCCCGGTAGCAACGAGCTGCTCGGCATGACCCCTGACGCCGACGGCTACTACCCCACGATCGAGCCGAAGCGCGCATTCGCTGTGGTCCCGTTGCTGGCCGTCACCCGCGAGCTGATTCGCGATCGGCTGGTCGTGGGTGGCGCCGCGTACGTCGGAAACGCATCGGGCGCTGCGTTCGAGGCCGACGGCGTCACGCGATACCACATGACCGATGGCTACGTGGTGGCTCCGCAAGTGGTCGCGAGCGCGGCATACCGGATCGCACCGAGCCTCACGCTCGGCGCGACGGCTGGGGTCGTCAACGTTCGCGTTCACCAGCGACGAGAGATCTGGCCCGACAGTTCGTTCATCCAGTCGGCGATCGGCTCCCGCGCCGAGCTCGTGCTGGACGCGTCGGGTTGGGCGCCGACGTGGACCATCGGCGCATTCGGTCAGCCGCATCCGCGCGTGACGTGGGGCGCGACGATCCAGGGCCGGATCTCCGCCGATCTCGAAGGCCCGGTCACGGAGACCAACAGCGCCGACGCCGCCAACCCGAACGACATGATGATCGGCGTCGCGAACCTGACCCAGCTGTTCCCGTGGGCCGCGTTCGTCGGGCTCTCCGTCGACATCACGCCCAACATCGAGCTCTCCGGTGAAGGTCGCTACTGGTTGTATCGCCAGTACGACAAGCAGCGGATCGAGCTCCGCGGCCTGCTCATCCGCGAGCTCGAGGTGCAGAAGAACTACCACGACTCGTTCGCCGTCTCGGCAGGCATCCGCGTCCACGACCTCGCGCGCGCGCCGGGGCTCGAGCTCATGGCCGGTGGACAGTTCGATCGCTCGCCGGCACCGCCGGAGACGGTTTCGATCGACCAGCCCACGTTCTCGCATCCCGCCGTCCACACCGGCGCTCGCTATCGCATCGGCCGGTATCGGCTCGGTGCGAGCTACCTCCACTACTGGTACCTCGTCCCGGTGATCGACAACTCGACCACGTCGCCACCATCGAATGTTCGCGGTCGCGGAACGAACAACATCTTCACGATCTCCATCGAGGCAACGCTGTGATCCAGATTCCAGACCAAGGCCGCAGTCCCGACGACGTTCTCACCGAGCTCGCGGACCGCGCGAAGGCCGACACCGACTGGCGCGCCGGCCGCGTGTTCTCGCTCGTCTACAAGCTCCCCGGCGAGCGCGGCCGCGCACACGAGCGACTGCTCGAGCGATCTCATGCGCTCTACGCGGCAGGGAACCTTCTCAACCCGATGGCGTTCGCGAGCCTCAAGCAGATGGAGTCGGACCTCGTCGAGATGAGCGGCCGGCTGATGCACTGCTCGGGCGCGGTCGGCACGATGACCTCGGGTGGCACCGAGTCGATCTTGTGCGCGGTCGCCGCGTATCGCGATCGCGCGCGGCGCGAGCGTCCGTGGATCCGCCGCCCCGAGCTCGTGACGCCGCAGACGATTCATCCCGCGTTCGACAAGGCGGGCCACTACTTCGGCGTGAAGATCCGGAAGGTCGCGATCCGCGATGACCTGCGCGCTGATCCGGTGGCGATGGCTCGCGCGATCTCGCGCAACACGATCGGCATCGTCGCTTCGGCGCCGCAGTATCCCCACGGCGTCGTCGACCCGATCGCCGAGATCGGCGCGATCGCGCAGGGGCGAGGGCTGCCCATGCACGTCGACGCGTGCGTCGGCGGGTTCGTGCTGCCGTGGCTCGAACGGCTGGGCCGTCCGATCCCGCGATGGGACTTCCGCGTTCCAGGGGTCACCTCGATCAGCGCCGATCTTCACAAGTATGGCTACGCCGGCAAGGGGGCATCCATGTTGCTGTGGCGCTCGGCCGACGACATGCGCCACCAATTCTTCGTCGCGACCGACTTCCCAGGAGGTGTCTACGCATCACCGACGATGCTCGGCACGCGCGGCGGCGGCCCCGTCGCTGCGGCGTGGGCGACGCTGCAAAGCCTGGGAGCCTCGGGCTACCTGGAGCTCGCTCGCGCGTCGCTCGATGCCGCGGAGCGCCTCCGCGCGGGAATCAAGGCGATCCCGGGGCTCGCGCTGGTCGGCGATGGCGATGCCACGCTCGTCGCGTTCACGACGGCCGGCGAGCTCGATCGCAATGTGTGGGCGCGGCTTCGCGATCTCGCCGGTCGCGGCGCGCCGATCTACGCGATCGCCGATCGTCTCGAGGCACGCGGATGGACCGCCGATCGCCAGCACCGTCCGCCGTCGCTCCACCTCACCGTCACCGCGAATCACGGCGACATCGTCGACGCGTACCTCGCGGATCTCGCCGCGTCCGTCGATGACGTCGCCCGCGATCCATCGCTGGTGCGCGCAGGTACCGCGCCTGTCTACGGGATGGCCGGCAAGCTCCCGGTGCGGTTCCTCGTGCGGTCGCGCGTCCGCGATGTCTTCGCCAAGATGTACGCGGGTAACGCGCGATGAAGCGACTCGCGTTCGCGCGGATCGCGCAGGAGACCAACGCCCTCTCGCCGGTGCCGACCCAGATCGCCGACTTCGCGACGACACACCTTCACGCCGGCAACGAGGTGCTCGCGATGGCCTCGCGCCGTCCCGAGGTCCCCGGGATGTTCCGCCGCGCGGAGCTCACGGGGTTCGTCTCCGCGCTGCGCGCACGCGCGCGCGACGTCGAGCCAGTCCCGCTGCTCTCGGCGTGGGCCCCACCGGGCGGACCTCTGTCCCCCGCGTGCTTCGCGGAGCTCGAGCACCGCCTCCTCGACGGTCTCGATCGCGCCGGGCGCGTCGACGGGATGTACCTCTGTCTGCACGGCGCGATGGGCGCGCAAGGCCTCCGCGATCCGGAGGGGCGACTCGTTCGAGCTGTGCGCGAGCGGCTGCGCGGCGCTCCGCTGGTCGTCTCGCACGACCTCCACGCCAACGTCACGCGTGCGCGCGTCGAGGCCGCCGATGCGATCGTCGCGTACCAGACCAACCCGCACCGCGATCTCGCCGCGACAGGCGCCAAGGCCGGGCGAATCCTCGCCGGCACGGTGCTCGGCGAGCTGCGTCCGGAGATGGCGTGGCGGACGTTGCCGATGATGCTCGGCGGTGGGACGACTGTCGACTTCCTGTCGCCGATGCGCGCCGTGTTCCGCCGGCTCCGCGCTGCGGAGCGCTCCGGCGCGCTCGCCGCCTCGGTCCTCATGGTCCATCCGTGGAACGATGATCCGGCGCTCGGCTGGTCGACGATCGCCGTGACCAACGGCGATCGCGCCGGTGCAGAGCGCATCGCCGAGGAGCTAGCAGAGCTGTGTTGGGAACGACGGCATCACGCGCCACCAACGCCACTTCCTCCTGCCGATGCGATCGATCGGGCCCGCCGCGCTCGCATTCGACGCCGCCTCGGCTGCGTGATGATGTCGGACGCTTCGGATGTCGTCGCGGCGGGCGCCCCCGGAGACTCGACGCATCTGCTCGCCGCGCTGATCGAGCACGCTCCTGATCTGCGCAGCTACGCGGCGGTGCGCGATCCGGTCGCCATCGCCGAGCTGTGGATGCGCAGTGAGGGTGAGGTCGTCACGACCGCGATCGGAGGACGTCTCGATCCCGCGCGGTCCACGCCACTTGCCATCACGGCGACGATCCGCACCAAGCGCGAACGCCACGGCTTTGGCCGCTGCATCGTCCTGGCCGTCGGCGACACGCGGATCGTCCTCACCGAAGGCCCCGCCCTGGTGATCAAGCCGTCGTTCTACACGGAGCTCGGTCTCCCGATCTGGCGCGCCGACATCGTCGTCGTGAAGAGCCTATTCCTCGCACGGCTGTTCTTCTTGCCATACAGCCGCCTGTCGCTGCTCGTGCGTACGCACGGCGCCACCGACTTCGATGCGGGCTTCGCGCTCACCCTCGACGGTCCGATTCACCCGCGCGACGACGTTGCTGACTGGCGGGAGCGCGATCGCCTGCGCCGCTGCGGCTGACAGGTGCGAACGTTACGGGCCGCCAGGACCCGTGTTCGCCGGGTCGCAATCTGGCTCGGACGGATTGCAGTACAGACTGGGCATCAAGTTCCCAGACCACTTCGCACGTAGGATTGCGTTGTTGTTGTTGTTGTCAGGATCAGTGTCCCAGAAGCTGAGACCGAACCTCTCGCGATGAAACCAGGGGCCGACGTGCCCGCCCCAGAAGCCCTCGGCCATGAGCGTGTTGCAGAAGCCGCGAGACCACTTGATCCCCCACGGGATGTTCGACTTGGGTCCAGAGAAGACGCCCTCGGAGCCTGCCTCCAACGTGCAGGCTGGATGGTTTTCGGGGAGGTATGGAGCCTGATCCTCGGGAGAGGGAAGAAACGACGCACCGCAATGCCCGTTCGAAGAGTCGACGCACGGACCTGCTGCCGAGCCGTTCTCTCCGGGGTACGACGCATCCCACATCGTCGTGAACTTGCGCTCGTCGCCCCAATGCGCACGGGCGAACATGCAGTGGTCTTTCTTCACCTGACGGTCTTCACTCGTGTAGCCGACCAACGCGCGGACGTGGTTGATGGCGATCCGATGCCACTCGTCCACCTCGGCCTTCGTCGGGTTTGCGTTATCCGCAAACGGCCGGTGGTCGTAGAAGACCTCGCGGATGCCTCGCACCCGGTCCGAGCTGGGGCAGAGCGCGTTCGCAAAGTCCCGCGGAGTCATCCGAGACGGGTTGTAGATGGTCCCATCCCATCGGGCCTCGACCCACGCGTCCGCAGAGATCCAGCTGACGCTATCCGGATCGTGAGCTGGGTTGCCTCCCTCGACGGGTTTGGTGGCGAAGGTGTCCCAGTTTGCCTGATCTGGCGTGTACTGCTCGAATGTGCCACCGCCGCCCCCCGAGCCACCGCCGCCCGAGCCACCACCACCACCACCACCGTTCGAGCCGTCGTCATTCGCACACGCACCGAGAAGCGTCATCCAAAAAATCGGCAACAACTTCATTGCGAGTCGCAGCGTAGAACATGCCGAGAAACGCTGTCAACGCGCGACTCTACGCGCAGAAGAAGAGTGAGTGTGAGATAGAGATTCGGAAGTACACTGCTGGTCAGGATGCGTAGGGTGAAGGGCTACATGCAGACCTCGTCGTCGAGCTACTGGGTCCGCCGAGTCACTTCTCGGGTGGTAGCAACACGCCATCGATAACGTGCACCACACCATTGGAGCCTCGAACCGACGCGATCACGTTGGCGTCGTTGATCGAGATCTTGCCGTCCTTGACGTGGATCGTCGCCTTGCCGCCGTTCGCCATGCCGAGCACGGTGCCGTCCGGTAGGTTCGGCGCTTCGTACACCGATGTCGTCACGTGGTACTTGAGGATCTCCTTGAGCTTCGCCTGATTCTCGGGCTTGACCAGCGACTCGACCGTTCCCGCGGGGAGCTTCTTGAACGCCTCGTCCGTCGGAGCGAAGACCGTCAGCGGTCCCGGGTTCGAAACGGCCGTGACGTAGTCCGCCGCTTGGAGCGCCGCCACCAAGGTCGTGTGGTCCTTGGACGCGACCGCGATGCTCACGATGTTCTTGGGGTCCGTAGGGACCTTCATCGGCTCGCGTGCGATGGGTGCTGGGCTCGAGCTCTTGTTCGAGGCGGGAGGAGCTTCCTCCTTACCGCCGCACGCAGCCACCAACGCGCAGACGACAACCATACCTGTGTAGTTCGCCATGATCGCGAGGCGTGCATTCCCCGCACCATCGCCGGGCGATAGGCGTTGCGACGGGAGGCCGGTCACCGACGCGCGAGCTCGAGGGCACGCGGGAACAACACGTTGGATTCGACGTGGATGCTCTCGCACAGGAAGCGTTCGAACCGTCCGAACGCATTTGTCAGCTCGGCGGCAAGCTCCGGCGTCGCGGCGATGCAGCCTCGGACGACGGCACCGAGCGCGAGGAGGTTGAGGATCAGATCTTCGTGCTCGAGGGAAAGCGCGCGGATCGACGAGAGTACCGAGCTTCCACCGAGGCGGAGCAGCGGGAACAACACGCGCTCCTCCATCTCGACGTGTTGTGCGAAGTCGCGGTGTAGCTCGTCGAGCAACGCCAGCGCTGTCTCCCAGATCGGTAAGCCCCGCGCGAACGCGTCCTCGACGGCGAGTGCCTCGAGCGGAAACGACTGATGATACCTGGAAACGATCGCATCGATCTGCTCGGTGATCGTCGGTTGGCACCACGCCCTCGCGAGGATCTCCTCCTCCGCGCAGATCGCGGCATCGACGGCCTTCTCGTCGAGATGCCCTTGCTCGTACACGCTCGCGAGCGCACGTGCAGGATCGTCGAGCTCGACACCCAAGCGGGCGAGCGCGGGTACAGCGAGGGGGCGTTTCGTACAGAACTCGCCCAGCGAGACGGAAGACGACACCGCTGGATCGCCTCTGCAAGAGCAAGGCGCAGCCAACACTGGCCCGCAACGTGCTTCGTGTTGTCACCGTGACATCCCCCGTTGTCGGCAACACAACATGTCGTCGCTTGGACAACACGTGGAGCTCGATCCTCGAAATCGTCTCTGCCCCTCTCGCAGCGAGCTCGACCGAGCGCCTCGGCCGCATCGTTTGTGGAATCAAGCAGCTGATCCCGTGCGACTCCGCGATCTTGCTCCGGTTAGAGGGTGACTCGTTGGTTCCCATCGCGAGCAAAGGGCTCGTGCCCGAAGTATCGGGACAGCGGTTCGTGATCTCGGAGCATCCCCGGCTCGCGCAATTCATGCGCGTCTCTCGCCCGGTTCGGATCGAGGACTGTGACCTTCCAGACCCCTTCGATGGCTTGATCGGCGACGACGTGCTCGGGCGTGTCCACGCGTGTATGGGCTGTCGGTTGGAGGTCGATGGCGACGTGATCGGTGTCTTGGCGATCGACGCGATCGACCCGCGTGCGTTCGACGACATCGACGACGACGAAGTGGCTGCGTACGCCGCGCTCGCAGCGATCGCGATGCGCACCGATCTCCTGATCGAGCAACTGTCGGAGAAGTCGATCCGCGCTGATCGGGTGGCGCGTGATCTGGCGCGTCACGCGGCGGATCGGACCAGTGCGGACCTCGTCGGTCAAAGCGCAGCGATCGCCGAGGTTCGGGACGAGATCAGCGTCTCGGCGCGCTCGGATCTCACCGTGTTGATCACGGGAGAGACGGGGACGGGCAAGGAGGTCGTCGCCCGAGCGATCCATCGCGAGAGCAGTCGGGGCGATCGACCGCTGATCTACGTGAACTGCGCTGCGTTGCCCGACTCGATCGCGGAGAGCGAGTTGTTCGGACACGTGCGCGGCGCGTTCACGGGCGCAACCGACCATCGCTCGGGCAAGTTCGAGGTGGCGGATGGAGGCACCCTGTTCCTCGACGAGATCGGCGAGCTCCCGCTCGCGATCCAGCCCAAGCTCCTCCGGGCGTTGCAGTCGGGCGAGATCCAACGCGTGGGCTCGGACAAGCTCTTGCGCGTGGACGTACGCATCATCGCGGCCACCAACCGCGATCTCGCCACCGAGATGGCCGCTGGGCGGTTTCGCGCGGACCTCTTCCATCGACTCAGCGTCTACCCGATTCGCATTCCGTCCCTCCGTCAGCGGCGCGAGGACATCTGCCTGCTGGCAGGCTTCTTCCTCAACGACGCACGGCTGCGATTGGGGTTGGGACGGATCCGGCTCACCGCCGATGCGCGGAGTGCTCTCGAAGCGGCCGATTGGCCCGGCAACGTCCGCGAGCTCGAACACGCGATCCTTCGCGCCGCGTTGCGGGCAAGCGGCGGTCGGCGCCGCGAGCTGGTCGTCATCGACGCCACGCATCTGGGCCTCGTAGCCCCTGTCGCACCCGCGAATCACGTTGTCGCCATCGACGAGGTCCCACTGCACGCGGCCGCTGACCTCGCCAAGCGAGCTCGCATCGTCGCCGCGCTCGATGCGTCGGGTGGCAACTGGGCTCAGACCGCGCGCTCGCTCGGTATGGACCGCGGCAACCTACATCGCCTCGCGCGCAGGCTCGGACTGATTTCGCGCACGGCTTGCGCGAGCCCGCCGCAGGACTGAAGTTCGTGCGCGAATCGCTGGCACTCCGCGTGCTTCACACCAAGGCGTGATGCCACGAACCCGAGTCTTCGTATCTGTCCTCGCACTGCTGGTGGCGTGCAGCAAACCCAAGCCCGCGCCAGAGGAAGAGCCACCGCCGACCGGTTCGGCCGCGGCGACGCCGACAACTCCGACGGGCGATCCCGTGGCAAAGGCGAAGACGACGTTCGAACAACGATGCACGCCATGTCACGGCGCGACGGGCGCCGGCGATGGTCCGGCTTCGGCATCGCTCACTCCCAAGCCGCGCAACTACACGGACAAGGAGTGGCAAGCCTCGGTCAACGACGAGTACCTCGAGAAGATCATCAAGTTCGGCGGGGCCGGGGTCGGGAAGAGCCCGGCAATGCCGAACAACCCTGATCTCGATGCCGCAACCATCACCGCGCTCAAGGACATGGTCCGCGCGTTCGGGAAGTGAAACGTGATTCGCGAACCTCAGCACGCAAAGGAGACGGTCATGCACCCGTCGATACAAACTCTTCGCTTCAGCGTAGGAATCGGGCTCGCACTGCTCGCAGCCTGTAGTGGCTCGAAGCGCTCGACGCCCACGAGCGGGACCTCGAGCGCGATCACCGACCTGATGAAGGCGCGCAACCTCAGCGAGGCCGACGTCAACGCGGCACTCAAGACATACACCCCGAGTGGGCGCCACGACGAGTACATGGTGTTCGCGTCCGGCGGTCACGGCGGTCAGGTCATCGTGATCGGCGTGCCGTCGATGCGCATCCTCAAGTACATCGCCGTGTTCACGCCGGAGCCGTGGCAGGGCTTTGGTTTCGACGACCAGACCAAAGGGGTGCTCGCAGGGGGAAAGCGATTCGGTCGCGACATTACGTGGGCCGACACGCACCATCCCGCGCTGTCCGAAACGGGCGGCGACTACGATGGCAAGTACCTGTTCATCGGTGACAAGGCCAACGCACGGATCGCGGTGATCGATCTCGCGGACTTCACGACGAAGCAGATCGTGACGAGCGAGCTCATCGCGAGCGACCACGGCGCCGCGTTCGTGACGCCGAACACCGACTACATCGTCGAGACAACGCAATACCCCGCGCCCCTCGGCGGTGGGTACGCGGATCCTGCGAAGGAGTTCAAGGAGAAGTATCGCGGCGCGGCGGTGTTCTGGAAGTTCGATCGGACCAAGGGCCGGATCGATCAGGCCGCATCGTTTGCGATCGAGTTCCCGCCGTACACGCAGGACCTCGCCGACGCCGGCAAGCTGGTCAGCGACGGCTACGCGTTCTTCAACTCGATCAACACCGAGCTCGCGTGGGGCGGCAATCAGGAAGGCCAGCCGCCGATGGAGTCCGGCTACTCGAAGAACGACATGGACTACCTCCACGTCGTCAACTGGAAGAAGGCCGAGGAGCTGGTCAAGGCAGGTAAGACGGAGACGATCAACGGGATGAAGGTGATCCGCCTCCAGGTGGCGGCGGATGAAGGGGTGCTCGCGTTCGTCCCCGAGCCGAAGAGCCCGCACGGTGTCGACGTCTCTCCCGACGGAGAGAGCATCGTCGTCGGCGGCAAGCTCGACACGCACGGCACCGTCTACAGCATCGCGAAGATCAAAGAGCTGATGGCGGCGAAGAAGTACGAGGGGAAGGACCCGTATGGGGTGCCGATCATGGCGTTCAAGGACGCGATCCGCGGTCAGGTCGAGCTCGGTCTCGGCCCGTTGCACACGCAGTTCGACGCGAACGGCAACGCGTACACGTCGATGTTCCTCGAGACGGTGGTCGCGAAGTGGTCGCTGAAGGATTTGAAGGTGATCGACAAGCTACCGACGCACTACAACATCGGCCACCTCGTCTCTGCTGAGGGCGACACGGTAAGCCCTGACGGCAAGTACCTCATCGCGATGAACAAGTGGGCGCTCGATCGGTTCAACAAGGTCGGGCCGCTGTTGCCGCAGAACTTCCAGCTCGTCGACCTGAGCGGCGAGAAGATGCAACTGCTCTACGACATGCCGCTGCCGCTGGGCGAACCGCACTACGCGCAGATGATCAAGGTCGACAAGCTCGCGCCCGTCGACATCTACAAGCCCGGCGAAGACCCGATCACGGGCGAGACGTCGCCCAACGTCGTCGAGATGAACAAAGAGCGCGTCGAGCGCAAGGCGGACGGAGTGCATGTCTACATGACGGCGATCCGCAGCCACTTCACGCCCGACATCATTCGAGTCAAGGAGGGCGATAAGGTGATGCTCCACATCGACAACGTCGAGCAGGCATACGACGCCACGCACGGCTTCGCGATCAACTCGTACAACATCAACGTCAGCATCGAGCCCGGCGAGCACACCGACGTGACCTTCGTCGCCGACAAACCCGGCGTGTTCCCGATGTATTGCACCGAGTTCTGCTCGGCGTTGCACCTCGAAATGGCCGGTTACCTCCTCGTGGAGCCCAAGTAGCGCCATGCGCCTGGATGCACTCGTCGTGATCGTTGTCGTCGCGACGGCGTGCAGCAAGGCGAACGGGATGATCGATGCCACCGCGAAGGGGCCCACGATCGGCGCTCCCCCGGCCTGTACGTACGTCGCGCCCGGCGGCTCCGTGCAGGCCGCGCTCGACGATCCGCAGGTGTCGGCGGTGTGCCTCCAGCCCGGGCGCTATGAAGGATCGTTGCGGCTGGCGCGCGAGGTGACGTTGTGGGGACCCCGCGATGCGTTCGTCGCTGGAAGCGGAACGATCATCGATGTCACCGCACCCAAGGCGGCGGTGCTCGGGATGACGATCGACGGCAAGGGAGGCAAGTTCGATCGGCTCGATGGTGCCGTTCGCCTTACGGCGGACGACACGCGGGTCGAGGGAGTTCGCGTAATCAACGCGACGTTCGGGATCCTGATCGAGCGGGCGTCGCGCGTGCGCGTCGTGAACAACCACATCTTCGGGAGCCGCGACCCGGCGTCCGGCCTCCGTGGAGACACGGTCCGCATGTGGGAGACTCGTGACTCGCTGATCGAGGGGAACACCATCGAAGACGGGCGCGACCTCGTCGTCTGGTACTCGCGAAACAACTCGATCCTCAACAACTACGTGCTTCGCGCTCGGTACGCGATGCACTTCATGTACAGCCACGACAACATCGTCCGCGGCAACCGCATGATCGGAACGGTGGTCGGCGTGTTCGTGATGTACAGCCGCGGCGTCAAGATCCTGGACAACCTCATCGCGGACGCGTCCGGCGCCGCCGGAATGGCGATCGGGATCAAGGACTCGGGCAACATCGACGTCCTCGACAATCGCTTGATCCACGACACCGTCGGCGTCTACGTCGACTCGTCGCCCATGCAGCGCGGCGATCGCCTCCAGATCTCGCGCAACGTGATCCGGCTCAACGAGACGGGCGTCGCCTTTCATTCGAGCGCGAAGGACCTGGAGGTGCGCGACAACGACCTCGCCGACAACACCACGCAGGTACGCGTCGATGGAGGTGGAGACGCGACCGCGGTGACCTGGTCGGGGAACTACTTCGACGACTACGCGGGCTACGATCTGGATGACGACGGCATCGGCGACGTTCCGTACGAGCTGCGCTCGCTCTCGAACCAGTTGATCTCGACCACACCCAGCCTGGCGTTCTTCCGCGGCACGGCGGCGCTCGCGCTCGTCGATGCGGCCACGAAGCTCGACCCGCTGTATCAGCCTGCGCCCGTGATGATCGATCGCGCTCCGAGGGTCTCCGCGCGTTGGCCCACCGATCGCAGTGCAAGGAGCGACTGATGCGGATCCAGCTCGCAAAGCTCGCAAAGCGGTTCGGCAAGGTGCACGCCCTGCGAGAGATCGATCTCGACCTTCCGGCAGGAGCGAAGATCGCGCTGATCGGCCCCAATGGCTCCGGCAAGACGACGCTCATCCGGTCGCTGCTCGGGCTCGTCCGCTACGACGGCGAAGTCCGGATCGATGGCGCCGCCGTCGATCGCAAGACGTTTGCCTCTCGGATCGCGTACGTGCCACAGATCGCACCGCACGTCGCAGCGAGTTGCGGCGACCTCGTGCGCGCGATCACCGAGCTTCGTGGAACGAGCGAGGCCCCAGTGCGCGACGCCGCGAAGGAGTTGGATCTCGACTTCGCGAGCATCGCAGGGCGACCGTTTCGCAGCCTCTCCGGCGGCTCGAAGCAGAAGCTGCTGCTGGCAATGGCTCTCGCGGCGCGCCCCGAGCTGCTCGTCATGGACGAGCCAACGGCTAGCCTCGACGCCGAAGCTCGCGGGCGGTTCTTCCGTCTGTATCGCGAGCTCGCGAAGGACGCGACGCTCGTCCTTTGCTCTCACCGGATCGAAGAGATCCGCTCGTTGATCGATCACGTCGTCGCGCTCGAGGAGGGACGGCTGGTTTACGAGGGCGATGCCACGCGCTACTTCGCGCAGCGCGTGGGCTCGCTCGTCGAGCTGCGTGTCGACGGAGACGATACCGCGTGGCTCGTCGAGCGAGGCTTCGCGGCGGGCGCGAATGGATGGTGGAGTCGCAGCGTCGATCGCCAGGCCAAGCTCGAGCTCGTGCCTGCGGCGGTCGAGCGACTCGGGAGCTCGCTGGTCGACGTCGTGGTTCGCGATGTCGATCTCGTGGAGTTGCGCGGGGAGGTGGGCCGTGCGTGACCTGATGTGGCCCAAGCTCCTCGGGCTCGCGATCCTCGGGCTCGCGATCGCGGGGGTAGTGTGGCTCGTCCGTGGCTCGAGCTCGCTCCCCGACGAGGTGCAACCGATCGAGTGGAATCGCCAGGCGTGCTCGCACTGCCAGATGCTGATCGGAGAGCCGCGTCACGCAGCGCAGCTGATCACGAAGCACGGCGAGGTGCATGCGTTCGACGACCCCGGCTGCGCGATTCGCTTCATCGCGCGTCACGATCCCGAGCTCCATCGTCTGTGGTTCCACCACGGAACGGCGGAGCGCTGGGTGAGCTCGGACCAGGCCACGTTCGTCACCAACGGGATGACGCCGATGGGGTCGGGTCTCGTCGTCGTCGATCCCGGCGCTCCGGGCGGGATCGACTTCTCGGCCGCGAGGCGCGTGGCGCTCGATGGAGGTGTGCAGTGAGCATTGCCCGCCAATTTCGCGCGAGCGCGCGTCTCGACTTCGCCGAGGTCTTGCGATCCCGTTGGATCTGGTTCTGCACCGGGACGTACCTGTTGCTCGGCGGCGTGTTGATCGTCGTCGGAGTACGCGAGTCCTCGGTCCTCGGGTTTACAGGGACGAGTCGCGTGCTGCTGTCGTTCTCCAACGCGATGCTCCTCGCGTTGCCGCTGATCGCGCTGATGGCGCTCGCGCCGGCGGTCCAGCGTGCGAGAGACGACGGATCGCTGGAGCTCCTTCTCGGTCAGCCGCTCTCTCCCGGCGTGTGGTTTACGGCGGTTTGTGTCGTGCGATATCTCGCGCTCGTCGTTCCTCTCGTCGTCGTCATGCTCGCGATCGGGCTGTGGGGACGGCTCGTGTACTCCGATCCGATCCCATGGCCCTTCATCGGGCGGAGCCTGTTGGTGTCGTCGTCGTTGCTGCTTGCTTTCGCCGGTATCGGCGCTGCGATCTCGGTGTTCGTGCGCAACCCAGCGCGCGTGATCACCTACCTGGTGCTCGTGTGGGCGGCGGGCATCGCGCTGCTCGACTTCGGCCTGATCGGCCTGATGCTCAAGTGGCGACTCGATCCACACGCGGTCTTCACGCTCGCAGTCGCGAATCCCGTCGAAGCCGCGCGACTGGCAATGCTCTCCGATCTGCAGCCGGACCTCGCGAGCTTTGGTCCCGTCGGCTTCTACATGGCGAACCGTGTCGGCCCGACCGCGCTGTTCGTCATCGGCGTCGTGTGGCCAGCGCTGGTCGGAGTCTTCACGTGGGCCGTGGCGTATGTGGGGTTTGTTCGATCGGACCGCATCTAGGAGCCCACCATGAAGCTCGACCTCGACAAGTTCTACGCGTTCCTCGACCGTCCGCTGTACACGAAGGCGCGACTCGTCCTGGTCGCCCTCGCGATCCCGCTCCTGCTCACGATGACGCAGCCGCTGTGGCGAATCTCGATGACCGCGCCGCAGTACCCGAAGGGGCTCTATCTCGAGGTCTACGCGCACAAGATCGACAGCGGCAACAACGGGCAGCACCTCAAGGAGATCAACCTGCTCAACCACTACATCGGCATGCGCGCGATCGACCGTGCAGAGCTCTCCGACCTCGACTGGATCCCGTTCGCGATCGGTCTGTTGCTCGTACTGACGCTGCGCTGCGCCGCGATCGGGAACGTGCGTGCGCTTGTCGACCTCGCGGTCATCGCCGGGTACGTCGGCGTGTTCGCATTCGGCAAGTTCGTGTACAAGCTCTACGTCTTCGGGCACAACCTCGACCCCGACGCACCGATCAAGCTCGAACCGTTCACGCCAGCGGTCTTCGGGACCAAGCGAATCGCAAACTTCACCACGTCGAGCTTCCCGCAGCTGGGTTCGCTCTACATCGGTGTCTTCTTCGTCGGCATCCTGTCCCTGCTCGGCTGGCACCTGGTGTCGGGGCGTCTTGCGGCCAAGCGCGCCGCGCAGGCAGTCGCGGGGTAGCGGTCAGCGCTTCCGCGGTCGCCGCACGTCGTACTTCTCCATGCGATTGATCAGCGTGCGGCGGGAGACGCCGAGCATGCGCGCGGCGTGGGTCTGGTTGCCGCCGCAGGTCTCGAGCGCTGCGACGAGCTGTTGGTGCTCGTCGTTCGTCGACCCACCCGGCGCGGCGGTCACGGATGGCGTGGGAATCTGCTGCGAGACTCGGGGCGTCTGAAACGTCGAGCGCATCTTCTCGAGGGGGAGATCCTCCACGTCGATCACGTTGCGGGTGGCGAGCACCATCGCACGCTCGATGATGTTGCGAAGCTCGCGCACGTTGCCGGGCCACGCATACGAGCGCAGCTCGTCGAGCGCGGCAGGTGTGAGTCGCGGCACCGGCCGGCCGTATTTGGCAGCCGTGCGCAGTAGGAAGCGCTTGGCGAGTGGCTCGATCTCGCTCGTGCGTTCGCGCAGCGGCGGGATGATGAGCGACATCGCGTTGAGGCGATACAACAGATCCAGGCGGAAGTTGCCGCGTTCGACCTCGACATCGAGGTCGCGATTTGTCGCCGACACGATCCGCACATCGATCGTGCGCGGCGTGAGACCACCGACGCGCATCAACTTGCCCTCGTCGAGCACGCGTAGCAGCTTGGCCTGCGTCGAGGCGTGCATCTCGCCGATCTCGTCGAGGAACACCACGCCGCCGTCTGCGACCTCGAGCAAGCCCTGCTTCGACGTGGTCGCGCCGGTGAAGGCGCCGCGTTCGTGGCCGAACAGCTCGCTCTCGAGAAGAGACTCGCTCAAGGCAGCGCAGTTCAGCCGGAGGAAGGGCTTGTCTGCCCGCGACGAACGACGATGAATCTGTTCGGCGATGATCTCCTTGCCTACGCCCGTCTCGCCCTGCAGGAGCACCGAGATATCCGCTTGCGCGACACGCGAGACGAGATCGTGCAACGCGCTCATGCGCTCGTCGGCGATCACGAGGTCGCCAGGGGTGGCCTCCTCGACGACGATGCCGTGTGCGTTCGCACGAGCGCGCGCCGCGAGCGCGTTCGGTTCGCGACCGTCGCGCGGATACCACGCGGTTCCGATCTTCGCGCGAATGCCGCGATGCGACAGCGCTTGCTCGAGGCGGTCGGTGACGCGCACCGCGTGCGCGGGATCGGTGTCGAGCAGGATCATCTCGAGCTCGCCAGGACCGTACGACGCGATGATGTCCCCGTCGCGCAACGCACCCATGATCGAGGGCTCGATGTCGATCCCACCTTCGTCGGCCACGAGATGCACGAGCATGAACGTGCTTTCGCGGCGGAGGCCACGCGCGCACTCCTCCTCGAGACGGTTCTCGAAGTACTCGTGCGACCGCCGGCGACGCGTACGCAGTTGCTTCGTGCGTCGCTGGACGAGCACGGTCACCGAGCCGAGCCGTACGGCCTGCCCGAGCTGGATCTCGACTCGCGTGGATGGCTCGATCCGCTCGTCGCGCACCCACGTGCCGTTCGCACTGCCGACATCCTCGATCGACAACTTGTCGGTGAGGTGCAGCGTCGCGTGCTCCCGCGAGATCGACTGGTCGTCGATGCGGACATCGGCGTCGGCCGCACGACCGATCGACGCGACTCCGTAGCTCGGCAGAGGCTCCGTGGCGAGGACACCATCGCCAACGACGAGCAAGAACAGTTGCTCGCCGATCGAGCCGAGCTCGTCTCGCGTCGTTGCCGACAGATCACTCGGTGTGGGCGTCGCCCCTTCGGTCTTCGCGCGCATTAGGCGGTTTCGGCTCGAGGCACTCGGATCGCCCGCCCGACTTCGGTGTTCACGAGCGTCAGCGCCTCCCGCGAGATCAGCTCCGCGATGACATCGTCGATGGGAATGATCGGCTCCGCACCGACCGCTTCCGCGAACAGCGACGCCATCGTGACATCGGCGAGGCTTTGTGCGCCGCGATCGACGGCTTCGTCGAACCCCTCCTCGAACGCCTGACCGAACACGCTGACCGCTCCATCGAACAGCTCGGCCTGGAGCTCGATCGCCGCGTACGCCGAGCTCACCGCACCGACGTCACCGAGCGCGGCTGCCTCGAGTAACACCGACCCGTCGTCGAGTGGATGCACCTTCATGTTGTGACGCTGCGCGATCTCGTCGAGCTTCACTGGCGGCCGTGGGGTTGCCCCTTTTTCGGCGGGCGGGACGCTCATGAGCACGAAGCACTTCGCAGGCTGGGGCGTGTTCGACTTCTTCGCGAGAATCTCGGTCTTGCGTTGCTCGGGCTGCCCCGTGCGGCGAATCGGTCCGCGCTGGATCGTCGGGAGGAGGCCCCGGAGCGCGATCGCGACCTCGGAGCCCGAGGCGGGGCGATCGATGACGCGCTTGCGCAGCATCGTGTGGATGTAGTCAGCGACCTCGATGGACAGCTCCGGGCATAGCGTCTCGATGCGCTCGGGCTCGTGCAGTAGCGCCTTGGCCCGGATCGCTTCGGGGGTCCGGCCGGCGAACGCTTTGCGGCCCGAGATCGCTTCGTACAACACACAGCCGAGGGCCCACACATCGGCGGCCGGCGAGATCGAAAGAGACCCGCGCGCCTGCTCGGGCGCCATGTACGACGGCGTCCCGACGAGCACGCCCGCGCGCGTCAGCACACCGGCGTCGGACTCCATGCGTGCGATGCCAAAGTCGACGAGCTTGACGCGATCCGGATCGCCGGCATCCAAGATGATGTTCGCGGGCTTGACGTCGCGATGCACGATTCCGGCTTGATGTGCGGCACCCAGCGCATCGGCCACACCAATCGCCACCTTCACTGCGTCGTCGGCGGTCGCGCCGATCGTCGAGAGCTGCGTCGAGAGGGTGATGCCATCGACCCACTCTTGAACCAAGAACCGCACCCCGTCGGCTGACGCGCCGTGGGTCACGTAGCGCACGATGTTCGGGTGGTGCAGTCCCGCGAGTACCGATGCCTCGCGCTCGAAGCGCGCCTGGTCCGATGCGGTGTCGAGCGTCAGCACTTTGATCGCGACCATCTGGCCGGTCTTCAGGTCGCGACCGCGCCAGACGGACCCCATTCCGCCGCGTGCCGCTTCGATGAGCAACTCGAACCGGTCGACGAAGACCTTGCCCACGGCATCATGATATCCCGAATACGGTACGCGCGACGAATGGCCTGCCGAGCCCACCGCGCGGAGGGGACGGTGGTGCCCCCGTGCGCCATGGCAGTCGCCGGCTGCGCCACCGACGGGACAACCCATCGCTACCCCACGCGATCTACCAGCGATGCCGGCAACTCGTTCTTGCTCCGCTGCGATGACGAAGATGATGGACATACGTGCCGACGATGGTCGCCCGTTCGTCGGTCGTCAGGGCATGAAGAAACGCGTCGATGTTGATCTCCGAGGTCTTCGCGCCCGAGTGCGGTGAGTGGGCATGGCTCCGATGGGGGAGAGGCGACTTGTGAAGTAGGATGCTCGGGATGATCACCGAGGGGAGGTCGCTGATCGGACGCGCTCTCGGTGACTTCATCGTTCGCGACGTCATCGGCGAAGGCGGGTTCGGCGCGGTGTATCGCGCCGAGCAGCCGATGCTCGGGCGCGAGGCAGTGATCAAGGTGTCCTCGTCGGCAGGCACCCCCGAGTTCGTGCAGCGCTTTCTTCGGGAGGCGAGGCTCGCGTCGAAGCTCGACCACCCCTATGCCGCACACATCTACGCGTTCGGATCGGAGACCGACGGCGTGTTGTGGACAGCGATGGAGCTCGTGCGCGGCACGCCGCTCGATCAGCTCATCAAACAGAACGGCCCACTGCGCCTCGAGCGGTTCCTTCCGCTGTTCGACAAGCTGTGCGAGGTCGTCCACACGGCCCACGAGCAGGGGATCATCCATCGCGATCTCAAGCCCGCGAACGTGATGGTGCTCTCGCGCGCGGGGCGCCTCCTGCCCAAGCTTCTCGACCTCGGCATCGCGAAGGGCGGGGATGCCCCTGTCACCGACGAGAGCGAGAAGCAGGTCGGCTCGCCGGCGTACATGGCGCCGGAGCAATGGGTCGATGCGCGCAAGACCGACGCGCGCACCGATGTCTACGCGCTCGGTGTTCTCGCGTACGAGGTTCTGACCGGGAGACTCCCGTTTGCCGGGGGGTCGGTGATGCAGATCGCGCGCGCACATGCGAAGCAGCTGGTGCCCGCCCTCGGTGGCGAGCTGCCGGTCGCGCTCGACGCGGTGATCGCGAAAGCGATGGCGAAGAAGGCGGCGGATCGGTTCGTGACAGCGCTCGAGCTCGCGACCGCGATGCGCGAGGCCGCGGCCGTCGAGCCGGAGCTGAAGCTGCCCGAGCTCGATCCGTTCCTGCGCGAGGAGATGCTCGCGAGCTCGCCCCAGCCGCTCGCAGAAGCGGTGGCCGCGCTCGACGGCGTGCGAAACGTTCACCAAGCCCAGGGTGCGATCTTCGGCATCGTGCGCGTCGTCGCGCGTACGTTGGGGAACCTCGCGCTCGCCACGTGGCGCGACAGCGGCGAGGGCGACATCGGCCCGGCCGTGCGCGAGCTGCGGCGACAAGGCATGTCCGACGCGGCGTGGCTCGAGCTCGCGCGCACGATCGCGACCCAGCTCGCCAGCAAGCGCGACACACTCGCCGTGCCCGAGCTCGTCGATGCACTCGCACCGCCGGTGGTCGATGACCTCGGAGCGCTGGTGGCGAGCAAGGTGTGGTTCGACTCGCACCTCGCTGCCACCGAGAGCGCGATGCTCGCGCAGCTCGCCGAGGAGATGCCGCGCCTCGATCGCTTGCTCCGTGCGCTCTCGTGGACAAGTGCGTACGCGATGGTCGTCCCGCGCGGGGCGTTCGCGGAGCGCTGGATGGGCGTGCGTCGTCCGCATCGCGCGGTCACGCCGCTGCGTGGTGCCGAGGGCAACGAGGGCGAGCTCGTCTTGCTCGACGCGGATGGCACCAAGGCGCTCGCGCTGTCGCCGTTCTTTCATGTCGGTTCGCCCGCGCCCGGACACGCGCACGAGGTGTTCGTTCTCGACGGAGTGAACCGCGATGGGGCGCGCATGGTGTCGCTGCCGACGGGCTTCGAGCGCACGGACGAGCCGCTGTGGACCTGGCTCGTCGAGAAAGCGGGCATCGATCTCGACGAGCGCGAACAACAAGCGGATCAAAAGCCGCCGTATCGCGGCCTCGCCACGTTCACGCGCGAGGATGCCGACCAGTTCGTCGGCCGCGAGCAGGAGACGGAGGCGTTCGCGAACCGGTTGCGGATCACGCCGCTGCTCGTCGTCGTCGGAGCGTCGGGCGCGGGCAAGAGCTCGTTCGTGCAGGCCGGCGTCGTGCCAGCGCTCGGAGCCGGGTGGACCACGCTGATCGCGCGCCCGGGCGCATCCCCCGTCGGCACGCTCGTTGCGACAGTGAAGCAGAGCGAGCTCGCACGTTCCGGCATCGGTTCGACACCGGTGCGTGACGAGGAGCTGGCGGGCGAAGGGCTTGGCAAGGTGCTGCGAGCGTGGACCGAACGCGAGAAGCGCTCGGTGCTCGTCTACATCGATCAGTTCGAGGAGCTATTCACCCTGTGTCACGACGCGGCGGAGCGCGAGCGCTATGTACAGATGCTCGTCCGCGCGGCGCGATCCGCCGACGATGCGATCCGCGTGGTGCTCACGGTGCGCGATGACTTCTTGCTGCGCTGTCAGCAGGTCGAGGCGTTGCGCGAGCGACTCGTGCACGGGCTACAGCTGCTCGCGACGCCGACGCAGGCAGATCTGGAGAGGATCCTCGTCGAGCCGGCGAGGCGTACGGGGTACCAGTTCGAGGATCCCGAGTTGCCGCAGGAAATGGTCGGGGCAGTTGCCGAGATGGCCGCCGCGCTACCACTGCTCTCGTTCACCGCCGCCCAGATGTGGGATCTGCGCGATCGTCATCACCATCGCTTGACGCGCAAAGCGTACGAGACGCTCGGTGGCGTGGGCGGAGCGCTCGCCCAGCACGCGGAGCGCATCTATGGACAGATGACGCACGACGAGCAGCGCCTCGTGCGCGTCGCGTTCCGCAACCTCGTCACCGCCGATGGCACGCGCGCCGTCCTCACGCGCGCCGAGCTATTCGAGGTTCTCGGCGAGCCACGCACCGCAGAGGCCGTGATCGAGAAGCTGATCACCGCGCGCCTCCTGTCGGCCTCGGAGGGCGTGGGCGGCGTCGATCGCGTCGAGGTTGTCCACGAAGCGCTGCTGTCCGCGTGGCCGCGGCTGATCGAGTGGCGCCGCGAAGACGCCGAAGGCGCGCGGCTGCGCGATCAGCTGCGCGCGGCGGCACGCCAGTGGGAGGAGCGCGGTCGCCCGCGCGGCCTCTTGTGGCGCGACGAAGCGCTCACCGAGTACCAGCTGTGGCGGGTCCGCCACGGTGGACAGCTGATGGCCGTCGAGCTCGAGTTCGGCGACGCGAGCGCGCGCGAGGCGTTGCGGGGCCGGCGGCTGCGCAATATCGCCGTCGGAACGATCCTCGGCATTCTCGTCGTCGGTATGGTCGTCGCGCTCGTCCTCTATCGCGATGCCGAGTCGCAGCGCTCACGCGCGGCGAGCAACGAGAAGCGCGCCGTCACGAACGAGACCCGCGCGAACGAGCTCGTGATCTCGGGCTACCTCAACCAGGGGCAGCGCGCCGCGGTCGCTGGCGACGCGAACCAGGCGCTCGTCTACCTCGAGGCGGCCAAGCGCGGCGGAGCGAACGGACCGGTTCTCGAACTCCCGCTCGCGCAGGTTCGGCGATCGATGAACGCGGAGCGAGCGGCGTACCGCGGGCACGAGGGTAGGGTGCTCGCGATCGCGACGCTCCCCGACGGCAAGTTGTTTGCCACCGGCGGCGCGGATCGCACGCTCGTCTTGTGGAGCATCGACAGCCCGACACCGATCGCGCGGTTCACTGAGGCCACGCAGAGCGTTCACGCCGTCGCGGCGTCACCCGACGGCACGTGGATCGCGACGGCGTCTGGTGACGGACACGTGCGCGTCTACGACGTCGCGCGACGAGCGCTCGCGAACGACTGGACGCTGTCGGAGACTGCGACCTACTTCGTCCAGTTCACGCCGCAGGGCAAGGTCGTCTCGTTCGCCGACGACCAGCAGGTCGGCGTGTGGGATCCGGCGACGGGCGCGCTCGTGCGACAATTCAAGGCCGAAGGCGACACGGCCGGCCTCGGCGCTGTGTCTCCCGACGGGACGCGCATCGCGATTCCGAGCTACGACCGCTTCACCCGGGTGTGGGATCTTCGAACCGGCGCGCTGGTGCATCGCCTCGGTCCGCACGACGACACGGCGTGGGTCGCGTCGTTCTCGCCCGACGGAGCGATCGTCGCGACAGCGAGCTGGGACAAATCGGTGAAGCTGTGGGATCTGCGGACTGGCACGTTGCGCGGAACGCTCGTCGGTCACTCCGGCTCGCTCGAGGTACTGGCGTGGCGTCCCGATGGAGCCCTGATCGCGAGCGGTGGCCGCGACGGTGCCGCGCGCGTATGGGATCGCGCGGGTCACTTGAAAGCGACGCTCGCATGCGGGCGCGGTGCGGTCCGCGATATCCGCTGGACCGCTGATCCAGATCGCGCGCTCGTCTTGTGCGGCGATACCTCGATCCTGTTCGACATTCGCGTCGGTCTCCCGTTGTTCCGCAAGCAGGCCACCGGGGCCGACGTGCTCGCGGCTCGCGTGTTGATGACGGGGGATGTGCTCACCGCCGAGGCCGACGGCACGGCGCGGCGATGGACGCCGATCCTCGCGACGAGGATCGCGATCGACGCGCACATCAAAGACATCCTGCGCTTCGACCCGTGCGATGGCGGCAAGACGATGCTCAGCGTCGGCATCGATCACGCGGCGAAATTGTGGTCGCGTGATGGGCGTACCATTTGGCGGAGCGATCCGAAGGTCGAGCTCGCGGACGCGACCTGTGCGCGCGACGGCGATGCCCTCTTCACCGCGCGTACAGATGGCACCCTGTGGCGCGTCACCGGCGACGCGGCGACACAGCTGCCAGCCGGACCGGCGCTCGCGGCCGACGTCGTGATCAAGCTTTCACCCGACGGTACGAAGATCGCGATCGTCGACGCAGATCACCGCGCACGTCTCCTCGTGATCGCGGATGGGACTCTGCGCGAGGCCACGCCCGCATCGTTCAAGCGATCGTGGGAGCCCAAGGTGCACTGGGCCGACGACAGCTCCGCGTTTGCGGTCGCCTCCGACGCGGGCGCGGTGGTGTGGGACGGCACGACGGGTGCGCTTCGCTTCGAGATCGCCGCGCCGGGCGGTCTTCTGCGCCGACTCACGATCGATGTGCCCAGCGAGAGCATCTTCGTGACGGGATTCGCGCCGGGGGTGTGGCGCTACGCGCTTCGCGACGGGCGACAACTCGCTCACTACGCGAGCGACGGCTTCGCCTGGAACACCATCGTGATCGGCGGGATGTTGTACGCGGGCTTCGACGATGCCTCGGTCGTCGAATACGACATCGCGGGCGGTAAGATGATTCGCTCGCTCGGTTCGTTCGGCGGCGACATTCACTCTCTCGCCGATGGCGGAGGCACGTTGCTATGGGTCGGTGCGGGCAATCGGACGCTCTCCCTCGTCGATCGACAGACGCGCGCAGTGTTGTTCCGCACCGACATCCCCACCGAGGCCGTGTTTCTGGTCCCGCACGGAAGCAACGGCGCGGCGGTCGCTGGGCTCAGCAGCTCACTAGCGTTCACCGAAGTCGCGAACGATCCGGTCGAGCTCGCCCGGCTGGAGCTCGAAGTGCGATGTCGGACCGCGTTCGCGTTGGAAAATGGTGGGCTCGTTCCACGCAAGCCCGATGTCGACGCGTGTGAAGGTCTCCGTTAAGCGTCGAGCACGTCTTAGCTCACCAGCAGCTGTAATTCATTTCCGTGTAGAGACCGTTGCCGCCACCGTATCCACCCGTCGAGGGGTTGTAGGGAGCTCCGCAGCCAGGGCACGAGGCCCAAATATCATCGGTCATTGCGTTGCAGTCGAGGCACTCGTAGTAGCCCCGGCAGATTCCGCGTCCACCATGGACCTTCTTGAGTCCGTCGAGATCGAGCGCACGCGCACGTAGTGGTTTGGACCTCTTCATTTCCGGGACCCGCTGTCATCACGATAATACGGCCGGCCACAACTCGCGCAGTTGTCCCAATAGTCTGGGGTGCAGTGGTGGCAATAAAGGCACTCGAAGTAGCCTCGGCAGGTGCCTCGGCCGCCGCTCGCCTTTGCTAGCCGGTCGTGGTCTAGGCTTTGAGGACGAAGTTTGGTAGCCGACGGTTTCTTCATGGCTCCCCGACTAAGAGCAGGAAACGATCCAGTTCTCGGCGGTACAACCACACGAGATCGTGAGTGACGATCTGGGCCCATTTCCGGCAACTGATCCAATTGTGAAGGTAGGGGTTCACAATCTGTGAAGGCTGCGTGGGGCGATATCCCACCCCACGATCGTGCGATGTATGGACGATGATGCTGCGCCTGTCTCCGCACGTAATGCCGCAGATCCGGCAGGGCCTACACGATCTCACGCCCCAGAACCTGTCGGATGGTGCCGCTCGCATCCACTACGCACACACGCTGATCAAGATGGTGAACAGCCTCGTCGCACACGGGGCTCGGATGGAGGCGAAGCGGTTTCGTGACGAGTCGATGTTCGGGCCGCGCATTCTCGAATGGATCGAAGGCGAGGACGGAAGCGTTCGTGTCGAGCCGCTACCGGAGCTCGAGAACGCACTCGGACTCTCGCACGAGCAGATCGGGGTGCTGTTTCGCGATGGGCGCCTTCGCGACGACAGCGCGATGACCTACTTGCCGACCGGCGAGGGGACGGCCGCGTTCGCGGATCTGCTCGTCCGCCTTCATCGCGGCATCGATCGCGCGGAGCTGTTGCAGCGTGCCGAAGCACATGACATCGGCTTCGACGAAGAGCTCCTCGACGACTTGATCGCGCGCGGCGTGATCGAGTCTGGGGTCGCTGCGGCACCAGCGGATCCGGGCAGCGGCATTACCTGGATGGGACACGCGTACGTGCGAGCCGCGACCTCGTCGGCAAGCGTGTGGTTCGATCCGTTCCCCGCGCCGCGCCTGGTATGGACCGACGCGGAGTCCACGTCGATGTTCCCGGACAATGTCCCCGACAAATTTCTCCTCGAGGACTACGGGCCCCACGCGCGGCAGGTCACGCAAGACGAGCTGCCGATTCCAAACGCCGTGTTCATCACGCACCAGGACACGGATCACGTGGATCTGGGCGCGCTCGCACTACTGCCGCCGACGGTGCCGATCTACGTCCCGGCGGCCGATCCGAAGATGCCGTGGCAGATCGATCTCGTCGCCGCGATCCGTACCGTCCTGGGCGAGTCACGAGACGTTCGCGTGCTCGCGCACGGCGAGAAGGTGACGATCGGCGAGATCGTGGTGACGGCGTTTCCGTTCATCGGCGAGTTCCCGGCCTCCTTGCCGCACGCGTGGAACTGCTATCTCGTCGAGCTTCCGGACCAGGTGTGGGCGCTGTGCGCGGACTCGGCGGTGACCGAGCGCCATGTCGCGTGGTTTCGCGAGCGGCGCGGCGACGACCCCCGGCCGTTCGGGATCATGGTCAACGGGATCGTCGCGCACGACGAGATGCAAGGCTATCGCGATACCTCGCTCGAGGCGGCGAGCTTCTCGCGGTTGTACTCGTGGTACTTGCCGCCGATTCGCACGTTCGAGCCGGTGCCCTCGTGTGGCCTGCCGATCCGCGTGCTGCGCGGCTTGGTGACCGACGTGGGCCTGACCCAGGTGGTTCTCTACGCGCACGGAAACCTCCCTTGGTACCGGCTCGAAGGAACGTTTCTGCATCACAGCCATGTCGGCTCGCACGCCCTCGATGCGTTCGAGCGAATGGAGCAGATGGCGCTGAGCGTGGGGGCTAAGGTTGTGCGCCTGCAGCACGCGAAGCCGCACGTGGCGCCTCCGGTCTCCGCATTTCCTCGTCGGTGATCACCGCGGAGTCGCGCATCTTGATCCCGAAGCGCGGCAGGATCTCGCCGGTCGCTGCATCGAGCTCGGTCAGCGTGATCGCGTAGCTCGCGGCGAGTGCAGCGTGGCGAAGACGCCCGTTCTCGAGATCGTTCTGTCGGCGAACGATCTCGTTGGCGGTCGACTTACCAAGCTCGAACTTGCGTTGCTCTGCTTCGACGTTTTGCTGTGCGAGCGCGATCTCTTTCTCGCCGAGCACGAGCGTGAGCTGGCTCGTTCGCGCTTCGTATGCGAGGCGAACGACGTCGGCCGCGATCGCCTCGCGCTGCGCGTACAGATCAAATCGCGCGCGTGCGATGTTGGTCCGATTCGCCGCGTGCGTGCCCTTCGCCGTGTTGCGGCCGAACGGCAACTCGAACGCGACGTTCGCCGAGATCGAGTATGCATCTCCGTCGAGATCGCCGAACGCCGCGCCGACGCTCGCGCCCGCGCCCGAGATCCCGCCCTCGACCGTGAGATCGAGTCGGGGGAGAAGGTCGCGTTGCGATGCCTCCGCCACCGCTCGCGCAGCGCGTAGCTCTGCCATGGCTGCACCGAGCTCGTCGCTTGCCGCGAGTGCGCGCGCGAGGAGGTCGCCGGTCTCGACCGCGAACGGGGTCGCGGTCGGCAGGGGCGCCGTCCGGATCGCGAGCGAGCTCGCAGCGATCTCGAGCCCGACGACGCGCCGGAGATCGAGCGACCGCAACATGATGTCGCGCTCGGCGTTGAGGATGTCGATCTGCTGGGCCGCGATCTGCTGCTCGAACGGGGTCTGTTCGCTCTTCGCGAGTGCACCGGTCTTGAGGCCGCGCTCGATCGCCGCGAGCTGCTTCTTGGCCGCTTCGAGGCTGCTCCTGCGAACCTCGAGCTCTCGCCATGCCAGCGCGAGCTGCCAGTACGATGACACGACGCTCGCGACGAACGAGCGCGCACTCGCTGTGCGCCGGATCGTCGCGGCGTCGCGCCGGTGCGCAGCGGAACGGATCGCGACTTTCGCCGTAGCGGGTCCGACACCCGCGAGTAGCGGCTGCGCGAGGCGAAGTGTGAGGTCCGCGGTGCGTCCGCTGGTCTCCGTGGCACCGCGCGTTCGCGTGCTTCCCATGGTGGTCAACAGCTCGAGCGTTCCGTTGGTCGGCAAGAGCCGGCGCAGTGCCGCGGTCGCGCTCGTCGTGTCCGTGGTCGAGACATCGCCGGTAAGGGGGGATGGGGCCTTCACACGTGCGACCCCGCCAGTGATCGCGAGCGTGAGGTCCTCGACACCCTTCGTGGCTCGTAGGTTCGCTCGAGCGAGCTCCACGTCGAAGGCGGCGGCCTGGAGCTGGGGAGCGGCGCGGACGGCCGCGCGCAGCAGGTCGTCGAGGGACAGCTCCTCGGCGGTAGCGATGACCGCGTCGGCGGGTGTCGTCGCGTCGGCATGTGCCCCAACGGGCGTCGCGAGGACCAGGAGAGCCACAAGATAGCCGCACAGGCGCATAGCTGTTACCGTAACCGGTGGATGAGTGAGTGGGACGAGTCAGCCACTCAGATCAGAGGGTTTGCGTTTGACGGCGCGGATCGGATTCTGATCGCGGATGCGTCCCGCGAGCGTTGCGAGTGGCTACGCCGCGCGTTGGGCGACGATGTTCGCGTCGAGCAAAGCGATAACTCGCGCCGGGTGTTCGAGCGGCTCACCGCTGATCCCCCGAAGATCCTCGTGGTCGGTACCGAGCTCGTCGATGTATCGGGCACGGTCCTGCTCGCGCATGCCGCACGTCACCAGCTGATCGGCCCGCACAAGGGACCGACCGTATTCCTGATCGCCGACACGCAGATCGATACCCCGAACGTCGACGAGCAGATCGTTCCAGTCTTCTATCGACTGACTCCGGAGCTGCAGCCCGATCGCGTTCGCGAGCTGTTCCAGATCGCATTCAGCCGACAAGAGCAGACGAGCATCGAGATGCCTGCATTCGATCCGGTGCGCTCGCGCCAGATCGTCGAGCACGCGAAACGATTCGGCGTCCAGACCGAGATCAAGGGTGCGGCGTCCGTCGCCGAGGCCGCAGTGATCGACGTGTGTCGCGCCGAGCGCGCGCGCGTCCTCTACTTCGACGAAGAGAGTGGCACGCTGTGGTGCGAGACCAAGGATGGCTCCGACGAGTCGCAGGCCTCGGTCGGTCTCTCGGGCTTCGTCGTGCGTACAGGCATGCCGCTCGCGCTCGAGCGTGCGAACCAGGATCCCGCGTATCGCGCGATGGTCGATGACCCGGCGGGTAGCGGCAACGAGCGCCTCGCACTGCAGCCGGTGCGCGATCGCGATCAGAACATTCACGCGGTGCTCGTCGCGGTTCGCGAGCCGAGCAGCCCGCC
>JBJXGN010000035.1:0-77350 GCA_046160585.1 Kofleriaceae bacterium | reverse complement strand
CGCGCCAGATCCGCCTTCACGCGCGCGAGCTCCGCCTCGTTCGCGCGCTTCGCATTTCGTTCGGCTCGCACCTTCTCGTCAGCGAGGCGCGCCGCTTCGGCACGCGACTTCGCTTCCAGTACGCTCGCGCGCATCGCATCCGCTTCGATGCGTGCCTTGTCCTCGGCGAGCCGGGCCGCCTCGGCGCGCATCGCGGCCTCCGAAGAGCTTGCTCGTCGGGCATCGGCCTCGACCCGAGCCTTCTCGCCGGCGAGCCTCGCGATATCTGCGCGCGCCCTCGCGAGCTCGGCTTCGCTCGCCTTTGACTTCGCCAACGCTCTCTCGGCGGCTACCTTCTCGTCGGCAATACGCGTCAGCTCGGACTTCACACGCGCCAGCTCCGCATCGCTCGCACGCGTTGCCTCGCGCTCGACGCGAGCCTTCTCGTCGGACAGCCGGGCCACCTCGGCGCGTGCCTTGGCCAGCTCCGCCTCACTCGCCTTCGACTTCGCGAGCGCCTTCTCGGCGGCTGCCTTCTCGTCGGCGATTCGAGCCAACTCCGCCTTCATACGCGCGAGCTCCGCCTCGGTTGCACGCTTGGCTTTGTGATCTTCGCGGGCCTTCTCCTCGGCGAGACGCGCAGCATCGGCTCGCGAGGATGCGGTCGCACGTTTCGCGTCGGCCTCGATGCGCGCCTTCTCCTCCGCGAGACGCCTGAGATCGGCGCGTGCCGCGGCGAGCTCGGCCTCGCTCGACTTGGACTTCGCGAGTGCCGCTTCAGCCGCCGCTTTCTCCTCCGCGATTCGAGCCAGATCCGCCTTCATTCGCGCGAGCTCGGCCGCGTTGGCGCGCGTCGCCTCGCGCTCGGCGCGGGCCTTCTCGTCGGCGAGGCGCAGTGCCTCGGCACGCAGCTTGGCCTCCGACGAGCTGGCGCGCTTCGCATCGGCCTCGATGCGGGCCTTCTCCTCCGCGATCCGGGCGAGCTCGGCTTTCACGCGCACGAGCTCCGCATCGTTTCTGCGCTTTGCATCGCGCTCCACCCGCGCATTCTCATCGGCGAGCCGTGCGGCGTCGGCACGAGACGACGCCGCTCGCTTCGCCTCTGCCTCGATGCTCGCCTTGTCCGCGGCGAGCCGCGCGAGGTCCGCCCGCGCTGCGACGAGCTCTGCTTCGCGTGCCCTCGACGTCGCGAGCGCCTTCTCCGCGGCTGCCTTCTCGCCGGCGATGCGCGCGAGGTTGCTTTTTATGTGCGCGAGCTCGATGTCGTTCGCACGCTTCGCATCGCGGGCCTTCTCGTCGGCGACGCGCGCCGCTTCGGCACGCGACGACGCCGTGGCTCGCTTCGCATCCGCCTCGACGCGCGCCTTGTCCTCGGCGAGCTGCGCCAGCTGGGCCTTCAAGCGTGCGACCTCCGCGTCGTCGCGTGCGGTGACCGGGCGCGCGTCGCGCGTGACCACGGTGACGATCACGTCGTTGCCCGAGGTGGTGACGTCGTAGCGCGCGGGACGCGCGAGCGTGATCACGACGCGCACGAGGTGCCCACCGTCCTCGAGCTGTTGTGCAGCGATGGTCGAGACGGCCCACGTGGACACCGCGAACGCCGTGGTGCTGTCCTGGGTGGCGAGCGCGTCGTGCAGGCGCGCGGCGGGCAAGTCGAGCACGACGCGCGTCGGACGCTCGAGCTTGTAGACCGTGAACGTCGGGGTGCGCGACGCGCGGATCGCGACGCGCGTCGAGTCACCGGTCTCGGTGAACGTGACGGAGCGGACGTCGGTGCGTGGCTCCGCGCGAGCGGTGAGCGCGGTGAGAGCGACGAGGGCGAGGCAGGCGAGGCGCATGCGGACTCCTGCCGGGAGACCGGCTCCTCCGTTGTCGCCTGGGGGTGGGGCGAGGCCAATTTTTTGGCCGTCGCGTCCGCGAGCTACTCGGCCGGGGGCGCCGGCTCGACGGTGGCGCCGTCCTCGGAGTCTTCCTTCTTGGGCGGCGGGCGGATCATGAAGGTGATGCCGCGCGTGTTGGGGCCCAGCCCGGGCGGCGCGTCGTTGGAGTCGTAGAAGACAAGCTCGAGCGCGTTGCGCAGCTCGATGGTGAGCGAGGCTTCGGGGGTCTCGCGCGTGTTGTCGTCGTGAACGATACGCTCGCTGATCGCGTAGATCTCGTGGTTGCCCGTGGGGAGCTGGAGCGTCGTCGTGGCGTTCGGCGCGAGCTTCGCCTTCGACGCGCCGCGGTCCTTACCGGGCGTGAAGATGAAGATCTGCTCGATCGTGCGCGGCGTCTTGTTCACGAGCTGCACGGTCTGCATGCCCGCACCGCCGCACGCCGCGAGGACGGCGAGGCCAACGCACAAGAGGAAGCGTGTCATCACGGAGACCTTACTCCGAATCGATGCCGAGCTGCGTGGCGGTGGCCGGCGCGCACGGGTAGACGTCCTCGCGCGGGGTGAGGAGCGCGGTGCGGTCTCGCCCGAGGACCGCATGTTGCTCCCGAACGAACGGCGTGATGTCCTCGACGCCGAGGAGCCACGGCTTCGCGTAGTGGGCGAGCATGCGGCCACGCAGGCCGAGCTGGATCGCGCGGCGCTCGAGCGGCTCGCCGCGCGGGCCGTGATCGGGATCCCACTGGAGCCGCACGTCGGAGCTACGGACGGCGAGCTCCCACTCTTCGCGCGTGGCGTAGCGACGCGTGTCGTGCGAGGACGGGACGGCCGCAGCGAGGATCTCGTCGAACGCGGAGCGGCGCAGCGTGATCGCGAGGACGACCTCCTGCCCTTCTTTCTGCGCCCAGCCGCAGCGGTACATCATCCAGAGGAAGTTCGGCTTGATCCAGCTCATGCGATCGAGCGAGAAGCCACCGCCGAGAAAGTCGCCGTGCGCGGCGGCGTAGTGACCGATGGAGGGCCGATACGCCTGGTACACGACGACGGAGTCGTCATCGAACTGCGCGAGGATGTGACGACCGCTGGCGGGCCAGCGCGCCGTTTGCGCGGTGTAGGTTTCGGTTCGCATCAGCGCCTCTTCAGCGTCTCTTCGCGATCACGATGTATTGATCCGGTAGGTCGATCGCCGACACGGAGGTCGCGAGTCCGGCGGCCTCGAAGTCCGCCGCGATCGCGTCCGCCGCGAGGCGAAACTTCACGGGCGGTCCGCGCGTCGCGTCGAGCTTGAAATCGACGACCGTGACGAGCCCGCCCGACTTGAGCGCGGCCGCGAGCTTCGCGGCGTAGGCGCGGCGATCGGCGAGGTGGTGCCACACGTCGACAACGAGGATCCGGTCGATGGTCCCGGCTGGGAGCTTCGGATCGTCGGCGGGCGTGACCTGTGCGCGCAGGTTCGCGAGGCCCTCGCGCTTCGCGCGGTCCGCCATGTAGCGAACCATATCGGCCTCGAGGTCCGTCGCGATCACACTGCCCTGCGGCACGGCGCGCGCGAGGCGCACCGCGAAGTAGCCCGTGCCGCCACCGATGTCCGCGACCGTCATCGAGGGTGATAACGCGAGCGCCTCGATCACGCGATCGGGCTGCTGCCACCGATCGCGCTCGGGATCGTCGAACACCTTCGCCCACTGATCGGCGTTCTCGAACCGGTGGTGCATGCCGCCCTTGTGATCCCCGTGCGTGTGCGCCGGGTGCGCGTGATTGGCGTGATCGTGCGCTGTGCTCGGTGGCTGCGTGGGCGTTGCCGGCTGCGATGCGCGCGAGCTTCCACATGCGACGAGCACGAGCGAGGCGAGGACGACCAGCGCTACCGTGTGCATGCGCGAGAGCCTACTCGACGCGACGCAAACCGCCTCGACGGGAGCGCGGAATCTGCTCGCCGAGAACGGCCTGCTACGTGTCGAGCCCGTCGAACATTCCCACTCTTTCGAGCGGTTTGTCGGCTTACGAATTCGTACCGATCCACCGATGGGCCACATCCGTACATGTGTTGGCAACTCCTGGGGATGCCAGTCATGAGCGAGATGTCACCCCTCACCGACAGGATCAGCTCGAATACTCGGGTCGCACGTTTGGTTCTACGAGGCGAGACGATGACGTGTCCTTCCTGCGGATATCACCTCGACGAAGCGGACGCCGCGTTCTGCGGTGACTGCGGCGCGTCGGTGCGCGTTCGTCGCAGGACGCTCGTCGGCGCCACGCTCGACGAGCGTTATCGCATCGACGGAAAGATCGCGGAGGGCGGATTCGGCACGATCTACCGCGCGACCCACGTCGCGAGCGGTCTCGACGTCGCGCTCAAGGTGTTGCACGCGGACCTCGCCAACGATCGGTCGCTCGTCACACGGTTTCGCCGCGAGGCCGCCTGCCTCGAGCGTCTGCACGATCCCCACACGGTCGCGTGCTACGAGGTCGGCCAGTCGCAGGACGGAACGCTCTACATCGCGATGGAGCTGCTCGTCGGTCAGAGCCTCCACGATCGCATGCTCGCGCAGGGTCGCCTCGGCTGGCGCACCGCGCTCTCGATCGTGCGCGACGCCTGTAGCTCGCTCGCGGAGGCGCACGAGCTCGGCATCGTTCACCGTGATCTCAAGCCCGCGAACCTGCACCTCGGCGCGAACGACTACGTGAAGGTGCTCGACTTCGGCATCGCGCGCATCACGAACAGTGAGGTCGACGACGGCAACGACCTCACGCGCATGGGCCAGATGATCGGCACGCTCGAGTACATGGCGCCGGAGCAGGTCGTCGGCGGAGTGTGCGACCCGCGCAGCGACATCTATCAGCTCGGCATCCTCTCCTACGAGATGATCACGGGACGACGCCCGTTCGCGAGCTCGACCAACCCGACGAGCCTCATCACGGCACTGCTCACGCAGCAGGTGCCCGCCCCATCGATGATGTTCTGCGGTGGCTGTCTCCCACAGGAAGTGGACCGTCTGATCCTTCGGTGCCTCGAGCGCGAGCCGGAACACCGCTTCGCGAGCGTGCACCGACTCGTGGACGCGATCGACGCCGCCCTCCTGCTCAGCGACACGCAGCATTCGCAGCGCAACCTCGACGCCGACGACGAAGCGCCCACGTGGATCGCGAGCTCGCACTCGAAGGCGTCGGCAATGGCCCCCGCGCGCACGACGATCGGTCCGCGCGTCGAGCCCGCCGTGATGCCCGCGTTCGAGGTTCCCGTTCGTGGCACGAACCTCGACGCACAGCCGTTCACCGCGCCGATCGGTACGCCGACGCCGGATCGTGGCTTCCCCATCGCGAAGATGCCCGACGTGATCACGCCGAATCACGGCTTCACGTTTTCGGCCGACGCCGGCCAGGACGACCTGACGAAGGGGCGCGAGCTCACCTCGTCGGAGCGACGCCTCGCGATGAGCACCTCGTCGCCCGCCGTCGATTCGCACGGCGCATCGCATGCGGCGCGCGCATCGTCGCCATCGGTGTATCGCGCTCCCATCGCGATCGATACCGCGCCCGCACACACGGTGCTCGTCTCGCGCGGTTCGTCGCCGTTCATCGAGAACGCCCCGAAGCACACCAGCATCGACATCCTGCCGAACTACCAGCCCTCCGTCGAGCGCGCGTCATCGCCCTCGGTCGCGCCCGTGAAGCGAGGATCCTCGCCAGTGCTGCCGCCGTCGGTCGTGCCGATCCACCCGTCGGCGATGCTGCTCCGTTCGCCCGACGTCTCGCTGCCCGGCCTGCCGCCGGAGCGCGCACCGTCGCCTTCGTACGCGAGCATCGCGGGCTACGCGCAAGAGACTCCCCCTGACGTGCTCGTCGCAGCTGGCTCGTCGACCACGGTCCCCGTCGGCCCGCAGACCGACCCGGTGATCAAGCTGCTCTACCCGCAGGGCAAGCGCGAGGTCCCGCTCGATCTCGACAACACGCCGGAGCGGAAGAGCCTCTCGTTCGGCGCACGCATCGCGCTGTGGGTCGTCGGTCTCAGCGTCGGTGGCATCGCCGTCGGCGCAGCGATCGCGAACCTCGTCTCCTGATCGGCAATCGCTCGCCCGGTCGCTCGGGTGCGACGAGGTTCGGCGTTATGCTCGTCCAATGAGCTCGCCATATCGCGACTCCGAGATCCCCGTCGTCGACGCCATCGGCACGGCTGACCAGGTCGTACCGCTCGCGACGTTCGACGTCTCGGGCCTCAAGGGCGCCGATGGAGACGACGGTCGCCACGGCGCGAGTGGATCCGTAAGCGGACAGAGCGGTCAGAGCGGCGGCGATGCGGGTCCGGCGCAGCCCGGCGAGACCGCCGGTCGCATCGATCTCGTCATGGCCGCGGACGACGCCGCGGGCTCCGTGAAGCTCACCGGCGAGATCGTCCTCGCGCGTGGTGAGAAGCGCGAGATCCGCAACCTGCTCGTCATCGACGAGACCGGATACATCCAGCTGTCCGCGCTCGGCGGCGACGGTGGACGCGGTGGCAACGGTGGACACGGCGGCAATGGCGCGCAGGGACACCGCGGATCGGACGCCACGCGATGGTCGTCGGGCAGCGACGGCGGTAGCGGCGGCAACGGCGGCAACGGCGGCGATGCGACGAGCGGCGCGTATGCCGGCGACGGCGGCAACATCGTCGTCTCGCTCGACGACGCGGACACGCCGATGCTCATGCTCCTGCGCCACGACATCCGCGGCGGTAGCGGCGGCCCCGCGGGACGCAACGGCAGCGGCGGCAGCGGTGGCCCTGGCGGGCGCGGCGGCAGCTCGTACAGCTGGACGACGACATCGACCTCTCGCAACTCCGACGGCTCGACCTCGACACGCACGCACCATCACTCGAACCCCGGCGGCTCGAGTGGCTCGAGCGGCTACAACGGCTCCGCCGGCAACGCGGCCGTGAAGCCCGGCGCGAACGGCGAGGCCGGCACGTTCGCGATCCGCGTGAAGGACGGCGACAAGTACACCTCCTACAACTCGCGCTACGACCTGCGCCTCGTTTCGTTCGCGCACGACAGCCTCAACGAGGACGCGGTCTACGAGCCGCGCGAGCTCGTGCGCGTGTTCGACATCGAGGTCGAAAACGTCGGTGGCATGCCCACGCCAAAAAAGGACGAGCTCGCACTCGCGCTCGCGAGCGGCGGCTGGATCCGCCCCGAGCCGGGCGAGTTACGCTGCACGCCGGGTCTCGATCCCGGCGCGCGATACAAGGTGCCCGGCGAGCTGCGCTTCCGCATCGCGGAGCACACGCCGGAGGGTCCGAGCGATCCGCTCGAGGTCGAGGAGTCGATCCTCCAGCGCGCGATGTTGCCGTCGGTGCGCCGCGACTTCGAGCGCTACCAGGAGGGGGAAGCGATCGAGCAAGGGCGCTTCGTCATCCGCTATCCGGTGCGAATCTCGCCGATCACGAACCTCAAGAGCCTCGCCGCCGGCGAAGCGACTCGCGTGCGCTTCACGATCACCAACCAATCGCGCTTCGCGCTCGGCGGCGCGGCGGACTGCAAGCGTGTCGTGTGCGTGCGCGTGACGACCGCCGCGGACTCCGAGCTCGGCGACGAACACGTCGTGCTCCTCGCCGACGGCAACGAGCTCTCGCCCGGCACCGGTTGGTCACGCGAGCTCGGCAAGCTGGATGCGGGCGACGCGCACGAGCTCGAGATCAGCGTCCGCCTGCGAGATAGCGCGCCCGAGTACCTCCGCTTCGCCGCGCACGTCACGCTCGAGCTCGGCGACATCGACGCACCCGCGCAGACCCGTGCGATCCAGCTACGCGGCTTCGACATCCGTGTCGCACGGCCGTTCGCCGTGTCCGACGCGGACCTCTTGCTCGTCGTGAACCACCGCACGACGCGAGAGGAGATCGAGGCGTGGGAACAGCTCGGGCAGCGCCTCGCCTTCGACATCGCAATCTGGGATCTCTCGCGCGAGCGCCACCTCGATCTCGAGCGCCCGCTCTCCGACGGAATCTCCCTGTTCGATTGGTTCAAGGACAAGGCGATCGTCCTCCTCGACAATCCCATCGAGAACCCGCTCGGTGCGCCCGGCGACGAGATGTACCCGCACGTGCTCCTCGCCGACGATCAGCTCGCGCGCGCCGCGACGTCCGGTATCGACATCGCGCTGATCGGCAAGGGATTGTCGCTCAAGCGTCTGCTCGTTCCGTCGAGCACACCCGACGAAATTCCGATCTATCGACGCTACTGGCTGCGCTGGTGGGCGAAGCCAACCGAGGACTGGCTCGAGAAGGTCGCGACCAAGAAGAGCCAACTGCTCGTCGAGGAAAAACCGACCGAGCGCCACGTCGTCATCTATCGCTTCGCGCCAGAGATCGACAAGAACAGCGCGTGGGTCAACAAGTGGCGCGTGGGTACGCTCCACACGGCGCGCACTCTCGACGCCGCGGCGGGCGCCGTCGTCCACGCCGACGTCGACGCGCACGAGCTGCACGATCCGTCGTACGTCCTCAGCGACCACGCAGTCACCACGCTGCTCGCGATGTTCGGCTTCGACGAGAACATCGAGCGGCTGCGCACGTTGCTCGACCGCGACGATCCGGGCGAACGCATGCTCGGTCCCGCGGCGAACCCGACGGATCTCGCGCCGCTCCTCGATGCACTCGTCCTCGACATCGCGAACGAGCTCGCGGCCGTCATCGCTCCCGGTTGGATGGGCGAAACGTCGGGCGTGGAGATCGACGCCACGCTGCGGCGCCTCGAGACACTCGCCGGCGCGAAACTCACCGCGACCTACGAGTCGACCGCAGGCGCGGCGTTGCGCCGCCTCGCGGGACGCATATTGTTCCTCGCGCGCAGTCAGGTCGCGTGGTGGGAGACGCTGCCGCCATTTCGCTGGATGCGGCGCGGCCCGACGGCGCGTTCGCGCATCACGCGCCACGTCGAGGACTTCCTCGGGCACGCGTTCGGCGAGCACGACGCGGAACAGGCCATGGACGACGCCGAGCGAATCGCCGACGAGATCGGCGCGGACCACAAGGTGAAGCGCAAGGGTTACCTCGCCGGCAAGCGGCGCGTGTGGGCTCTCGAGCAGGCGCGCGCGCCGATCGCACCGAACACGATCACCTCGGACACCGAGCTCCTCGAGTCGTGGGCGGAGCGCGTCATGTCGGGGCACGAATACGACGAGATCACGTACGAGCGCGCCGCCGACGCCGCCGCGCGTGAGAAACTTCACGCCGGCGCCGACGAGCGACACGCCGAGCTGTTCGTCGGGAGGTAGCGTTTCGGCGCCTACTCGCGCTCCGACGACGCTATGCTTGCGCACATGGTACGTCTCCGGTCCGTGCGGGGGTGGCTCGTTACAGTCGCGCTGGTCGGGTGCGGACGTCTCGAGTTCGAGGCCTCGGAGCGCGACCCCGGGTTGCCCGCGAATGGGGACGTAGTCGGGCAGATGGTGGCAGGCGCTCGATCGGATGGAAGTGGCTTCGCGCTCGCGTGGCTCAGCCATCAGCTCGATGGCACGCGTGTGTGGCGGTTTGGTGCTGTCGATCCCACGGCTGCATGGCGCGCGCCACCCGTGGTCCTATTCGAAGATCGCGACTTTCCGCTCCTCGGCGTTCAGTTGGTACCACTCGGGGAGAACTGGCTTCTGATGCGGCAGTACGAGTGGGACACCGTACGCATGCCCGTCGACCTCGCGGTGATCGCGGACGACGGGCTCGTACTCTCGAACGTCGAGGACTCCGCGACGTGGTTCGCGGCCGCAACGATCGTCCCGTCGAGCCAAGGGTTCGGCGTCATCTACCACCATCACGAGACACAGTCCGACTCGAACACTCGCCGCCAGGTCTACTCGCGGCACTATGATCTGGCCGGCGAGCTCGTGACCAGCGAGCGCGACGTCGTGGAGGTCCTCGACGATCAGTTCCTCATCGCGGCGACGCCCCACGCGGATGGTTCGCTCGTCGTTTGGCGGGAGGAGACGTCCACGAATGCCAAGTTCGCCGTCGTCTCCCCGACCGGAGCGATCATCAGGAGCGCGACGATCGCCGGAGTGAACGATATCTACTGGGGACCTTTTGCCCTCGTGACAGCGGGTGGGGCGATCTTCGTGGAGCGGACGGCTCCCGGGCTACGTGTCCGGAAGGTCGCCGCGAATGGCTCTGCGGTCTGGTCGCCACAAGAGCAGTCGGTGCCGCTCGGCCTCAATCGATTTCAGAATCGGACCGTGGTCCTCGCGCATGATCTCGCCACGGCATACGTGATGTGGTCCCGCGACGACCTCACGGATCTTCCGCTGCTGAGCCTTGCCGAGCTCGACACCAGCGGAAGCAGCCCCACGCTTGCGGAGGAGGTACCGCTCACCGATGGGATCACCGCGGACTTCGCGCCACTCCTCGCGCTCGCGCCCACCCACGTGTTTGCGGCGTGGATTCGCGAAGCGGGCGGCGAGCGGGAAATCCAAGTTCGAGTCCGTCCTCGATGACGCCGCGGCGGCTTTGCGTTGTCGCGCTCGTCGTAGCCGGCTGTAGCGAGAACATGGGCGCGCCTCCGCCGGTCTCCCCGTGGATGTCCGTGCTCGGTGATGCACACATCGCCGATCTCGGCGCACAGTTCGCGACCGACCGCGCCGTGTTCGCACTCGAAGGACGATTCGAGACACCAAACGGCGATCGCCGGGTGGTGGTGCTCGATTTCGACGACCAGCCGGTGGCAGCGCCTTGGGTGTTCGACGATCTGGGCGTCGACGCTGGACGCTTCGTTCCGCTGCTCGAGCCGGCGGAGGTCGCCGTGATGGCGCGCCGGGACGGCAAGATGGTCGAGTATCGCGATCCCGATCCACCAACGTCGGTCGTGTCTGGCAACTTGCGGCGGTTTGCGACGGCACCGGTCGTCGGCGGTCACGTCATCATCGCGCAGAACACGCTCGAGCAAGTCCGCGCGTTGTATCAGCCGTACGGACAACCCCGCACCGAGGTGATGCTCGGCATGTCGACGACCGAGGGCGCCGTTGCTGCAGCCTCGATCGGCGATGGTGTGTTGTTGCTTGGAGAGGGCGCCGACTTGCGTGGGTACAACGTCACTGCGAGTCCCTTTGCGGTTAGCGCGAGCGTGCCCGTCGCGACGATGCCATGTCCGATCACCAGCATCGTCGTGACACCGCGTAGCAGCGGTGCACTCGTCATCGTCATGTGCGAGTCGGTCCTGATGGTCGGCACGCTCTCGGCAGCCCCGTCGCTGAGCTGGCAACAGCATGCAATCATCGACGGGCGCGCGCGTGCCGAGTCAGTCGATGTCGCGGCCCTCGTCACCGACGACGCTGCCGACATCGTGATCCAGACCGACTCGCTCACCGTCGTCCCCGTGTTGATCCACTATCGAGTCGATCTGAACACCGGGATGGTCACCCCCGGCGTCGTGCTGACCGACGGCGTTCAGCGATTCGGTCGGCAGGTCCTCGCGCACGACACGGACGGAGCCGTCATCATGTACGCGCTGCGGACCGATCCAGGCGGGGTTCGATTAGTCCGGGCGTCGTTGCAGATGTTGCTCGCTGGCGGGATTCCGGAGCCGCCGTAAGTACATCGACAGCGACCGCGGAGACGCCGGTGGTATCGTCGTCGGATGAGATCGTTCGTGGTGGTATTGAATGTGGTGTTCGGGGCGTCGTGTGGGGATGACGCTTCGAGCGCTCCAGTCGCGCGCTTCGCGTTGCCGTCGAGTGGCCTCCCGGCGGCGAGTGCGCGCTATCTGGTCGGCGCGGCGGGTGCCAGGGGGCGCGGCCCGAGGACCAAGAGCAACCGTCGATAGGAGTTCTGCGTCGGCTCCCCGCCCTCGCAGTTCCGTGGTTTAAGCTCCCCACAGCGAACGTCCTTGTCGACGAAGCGCTCAGTCTCCCACGTCTCGGGCGGCAACCGAGCGGCCTCGCTCGGTGTGGGGCGGAGCGCGCAAGCCACGACGCACGGGTCCACAAATTCTCATCAGCGCAATCGCCACAGGCTCGGTGCTACTGCGTTCCGTTGTCGCAGAAGATCTCGTTGGTCGCGACGTTCGAGCACGCGGCGGTGTTGGGTGGACACAACGAAGCGGCCAAGCAGTCACACGTACGATCGTTCTCGCACCCGCTCGGTACTGGCTGGCAAGCGTGTTGGACGCTAGGGCCGATCGGTCCGTTTCCCACGCAGACCTCGGTGTCGACGTTGCAGCTCGAGCTGGAACCGCACACCTGCGGGTTGCACGTTCGGTTGGGGTCGATGTCGTCGGGACATGCGGCCCCGGATTCCTCCGGCACGCACGAGCCGGTGCAGTGATCGCAACAGACAGTGCCTGCACCGCAGGTCACCGGTCCACACGCCGCACCCTCGGGGCTCTTACCACCACCTCCACAAGCCACCACCGCGATCAGGAACGTCCTCGAGATCAGTGACGTCATCGGTGAAGTGTATCTAGACGGCTGCGCCATGTCGTCGACGAACAGGCAACGCTCGATGTCCTCGATTCAAACGGCGCCGACTACTGCCCGCAGAGCGGTCACCAGCGCTCGGTGCCGGCCAGCGTGCGCGGCCTGTACGTCGTCGAGGGCCAGCAGTCGTGGGGCACGCTCTACATACCCGGGTTCGGGTGGGGCGGCTCGTCGGGCAGTCGGCCGCCGGAGCCTCTACGTCGGACGCGCCGCGGAGTTCGTTCCCCACTTCAATGCGCGCGCAGGCGTCGCTCATTCGTTCGAGCTCACCGTCGAAATTCTGGACGCCAGGCGTAAGCGCACCGAGCGGATCGAGATCGATCCCGACGACGGTCGGCTGGTATCGCCGGTCCTCTCGACCTCGTCGATCTCGAGGTCAACGGCGGGCTCGGCGGGAGGGATTGCACTTCGCGACCACGAAGGCGACCGTGGTCGAAGACGCCCGCGTGCTTGCAGCGGCGAAGCGAGCAGCCCTCGCAGCCAACCCCCATCAGGTCAAGGCGACCCTGCCGCGCGACGAGCTCGTCGTCTACGTGCCGACGTATCGCCCGAGCACGAGCGCGAGCCTCTCGGAGAACGTTGCTCGCATGCTCGAACGCCGAAACGAGGCGTTCGCCACGCCGATGAAGCGCGGAGCGTAGATCGCGCGAGGTGCAAGAGCGACGCGGCGACGCGAGGTCGGTACGTCGTGATCCGCGAGGGGATGATGTGCCGGAGAAACGGCGCGTCCGTCAGTGATGGTCAACGATCGGCAGCCTGACCACCTCCGAACCGCCAGACGCCTTGCGGCCCGCGCGCGTCATCGGTACCGAGTCGGTAGTCGCGAGCAGTCGCTTGGCCAGCTCGCAGCCCCGCATCACCAGTTCGCGCGCGGCCTCGTGAAGGTGGGCGCTATCGCGGACGTACTTGACGTTGTTCTCCATGTCCTCCGCGGACCACCCGCGCGAGTGCGCGATGTACGGGAACTGTGGAAACTGGCATCCGAGCTCGGAGAAGAAAGTCAGTGCCTGGCCCGCAACGCCCTGCACGTTGTCCTGGCCGCCCGTGATGATGAAGATCACGACCTTGTTGCGGAGCATGATCCGGTTCCGGATCGTGATCTGGTTCTGCACGCAGTTGAACCGCTCGGCCATCTTGAAGTACAGCGAGCTCGCGACACCCCAACGGATCGGCATCGCGACGATCACCACGTCAGCCCAGAACACGGCAGCCTCGTAGACTCGATCGAGCTCGTCGGTCGGATCCATCTGCGTGATGGAGCAGGGCCAGGTGCACGCGTGAGCGCTCTTGGAGTAGTAACCCTCGCAATGCCGGAACGAGAGCTCGCGGAGGCGGATCGTGCGGGTCTCCATGCCCTGCGCTCCCGCGTGCCCGATCGCGGTGTCGAGGAGCGCCTCTGAGGTCGAGTATCGCGGGTGCGCGTTGTCCATGACGGTGGTCGAGATTCCCAGCACGCGCACGCCACCGGGATCGCGATCGAGGGAACGGTCGAGCGGATGCTTCGCATGCTTCAGCGCGTGACGTTTGGTAGCGGCGGCTAGTCTGACGAACAAACGACCGCCCTCCTCCCGCAGCTCGTGGGACGGAACCCGGTCGTCCTCGTACCCGGCCTCGCCCTGACCGGTCACTCGGTGGAACTTGTAGTGATGCCATGGGCAGACGACGAAGTCGCCGTCGAGCGCCCCGTCGCCGAGTGGGCCGCCCGCGTGATTGCAGACTCCGGATATCGCCGCGAACTGCCCGTCGACGCAGGACAGCGCGAGCTTGAGCCTTCCGATCACGATCTGCTGCAGCGGCCGCGTACGTAGAACATCGACCGAGCCAAGGTCGTGCCAGTCCGGATCATGCATCGGCATCATTCTTTCTTCCGCGTGAGGATCCCTACAGGTTTCGAGTCGGCGGCGCGCAGATGAAGCGAGCTTGCCCACCATCCTCGCGCACGATGCTCGATTGTAAACCCGTTCCTTCGCCGCGCGCCGGCGACGGACGGCGTTGACGGCCGTGTCAAGGCATCGAGTGTCGGACGCATATCCTTCGGTGCCAGTGTCGATCTGGCCGACGACGCGGCCACCCTCGCAGTGGGCGAGTACGACGAAGCCAGCGTCGGCAGCCGAGCGGGAGCGGTGACGCTATTCACGCGAACCGGCGCAACCTAAAGTCAGCGCGCACAGCTGGTAGCCTCCAACCGCGAGGCCTTCGACGACTTCAGTTTCAACGCGCTGGCTCTCTCCGCTGATGGTGCAACCGTCGCGGTCGGGGCCGGCGGCGAGGCCAGCGCCGCCACCGGCATCGATGGCAACCAGTCCGACAACTCCGCGATGTATGCGGGAGCCGTCTACGTGTTCGAGTAGAGCTCGAGGCAGGGGGTCGCACGATCGACGGCACGCGCGCTACCGCGAAACGCGCAACACCACGCAGCGTGCGTCCACGTTCAGGATCTTCCCGCTCGTGTGCGACGCGAGCGGCTCGTCCCAGTGGCAGTGGCCGCAAACGGTGACGCCGACCTCGCCCGCCTCGACCGTCGCCCGGATGTCCGCGTTGCCGCGCTGATCGTCGTCGCCGTGGGGGCCCTCGTGGAGCACGAGGATATCGACGCGCTCGTCGATCACGCGATCGACCAGCGCCAAGAACTCGTCCGCCGGGCGTCGCATCTTCTTTTGCGCGTCCCCGATGATCCCGCCGACGCCACCGAAACGGATCCCGTCGAGCTCGACGATGTCGCCGTCGAGCAGATGCAGGTTCGACAGCGGCGAGATCTGCGTGACATTGTCGTGGTTGCCCGCGACGCCGACGACCCAGGCGAAGCGATCGGCGAACGCCTCCCACACCTTCGCGACATCGCCGAACCCTCCGCGCTTCTTCGCTGCGGGATCACTGTAGAGGTCGCCCGCGAGGATCACGCCCGTGCGCATGACCGGCGGGATCACGCCGCCCTGCGCGAGCTGCTCGAGGTGACTCGCGAGCGCCACGCCGAGCGGCTCGGATAGCCGCGTGTGCCGATTCGGGACCACGCCCTGCAGATCGCTGCACGCGATGATCGCATCGAGCTCCACGCCCGCACGCGCCACGGAATGCTCGCCGTCGAGCACGACGGTCCCCTGCGCGATCGGCAAGCGGACCACCTCGGGTTTGCCGCTGCCGGTCGCGTTCAGGTAGCGCAGCTCGCTCACGAGCTCGCGCGATATGCCACCACGATCATGTCGATCCCACAGACGTGGGCACTTCGAGTCCCACGAGGCGCAAGGTGTGGCAGCAATCTCGCGTGCGCGCCACAACGAGTTTGCACAATGAGTTTGGGGCGTTCGAAGGCCGCGCGTTACTCGAGTTCAAGTCGCTCGGCGGAAGACGGCGCGACAGCACCCAAGGAATGACAGGTCCGATCCATGAAGCGACGTGCCGCGAGATCGCAGCGAGGACCCGCCCGCTACGCCGTCGAAGCGGCTCCGCGCGGCCGAGCGGCTACGTCATCGCGCGTGGTCTCGACACGTCGATCACCGCCGTGGGCACATAGTCATGGCGCCCGCAAACACCGAGCAGCGCGTCCTTTGGCGCGCTACCGTCGACGCATGCGTGCATGGGTCCTCGGTCTTGTCGTCGTCGCCATCACGTTCGCCGCGAGCCCCGCGCACGGGTACGCAGTCGGACCCGCGATCACGCTCGAGGAGCTCGCGAAGCGCAGCGACCTCGTCGTCAAGGCCACTGTCGTCAAGACCACACCCGTCACCGATCCCTGGTTCGATCACGTCATGGGCTACGAAAGCCGAGAGGCCGAGCTCCTGGTCGTCAGTGCACTGAAAGGCAAGCTCACAAAGACGATCCGCTTCCGATACTACGCGCCGGTCCCCAACTCGGCTGTTGCGGGCTACTCGCCGCTGGCGTACATGCTCGAACCGAAACGTACGTATCTGTTCTTCGCCGTCGACGCTGGCAATGGCGTCTATCGGCAGTTCGACAAGCACCACACACAGCTCGAGAACCAAGGTCTGATGCTCGCCCTCGACGCACGTCCACATCGCGGCAAATCGGTGACACTCGCCGTTCGTGCCGAGCTGCTCTTGCTCCTCACGAGCAAGCAGAAGGACGACGTGCTCGTCGGCATCCGCGGGCTCGATGCGCTCAGCGGCGGCGGCCGATCGACGCTGAAGGATCTGGATCGCAAGCACGCCCTCGCCGCGATCAAGCCGATGATCCTGTCGAAGGTCCCCGAGGTCGCGAGCGCCGCGATGTCCGTGTTCGCGGCCGACAGTGCATACCTCGATGATCGTCAGGCGCCGTACTGGCTCGCCGGCTTCGGAAGCGGCCTCATCCTCGGCGTCGGTGAGCTGCGAATGCCGAAGGTGTCCACCGCCGACACCGCGCTCGCCGAGCTCGTCGCCGTCGCGACGAGAAGCAAGGATCCCGCCGCGCGCGCTACCGCGATCCGCGCGCTCGGACGCTCGCCGAAAGTTCCCGACGCGACCGTGCTCGCGTGGACCAAAGACGCCGAAGCCGGTGTTCGCGCCGCCGCGATCTCGATCAGCGCCGAGCGCACGGATCGCTCGCCGATCCGCGCCGGGGCGACCGATGTGACCGCGCAGATCCGCGCGGCCGCGGCGCTCGCGATCGGCTACTCGCAGGATCCGCAGCTCGTTTCGTTGCTCGGTCCGCTGATCAAAGATCCGAACGCCGACGTCAGCGCCGCGGCAGCGCTCGCGCTCCTCGCATTTCCCTTCGACCAGGCGAAGCCGCTGCTCGTCGCGAACCTACAGGGGAACTGGAAGCCGCTGTTCGTCAACGCACTCGCGAGCAAGGACGTGGCGCCGTACCTCGCGCAGCTCGTGGAGATCATCGAGAAGCAGCTCGTTCCCGCCGCCTGGTGGGGCGGATCGACTCCCGCCGGTGTGAGCTGGGAGCTGTTGTTCTCCTACGTGAAGTCGCGCCCCGCGTCCGAGGTCGCTGCTGGCAAGCTGGATCGCTACCTCGACGCACTCGAGAAGATGCGCTGGTTCAGCTCGTCGGAGCCGCGCAAGCTCTACGCGCTGTACGTGCTGCGCGGCCACGCTCCACGCGCGAAGACGTTCCGCGCCGCGATGAAGAAGGCCGTCACGTACGACATCGACTACTACTTCGACATGGCGGACAAGTCGCCCTCGAACTACGTCGACTACTAGCGACTGCGTTAGGCTGATCGCTCCGTGCAATCCCAGTCGGTCTTCTCGGTCATCGATCTGCTCCTCACGGTCGCGTACATCGACGGCCGACTTCACGAGGGCGAGCAAGCGATGATCCGTCGCTACGCGAAGAAGCTCGCTGGACACGTCGCCGATCCGGCCGCGCCCGACAGCACCGTGGAGGTTTGGCAAGGCCGCTTCGCCGACGCGTACGCGAAGTTCGAGGCAGAGATCGCCGGCATCCTCGCAGAGGTCACCGCGAACGAGGACAAGAACTACGTGTTCACGCGCCTCAAGGTGCGTGCGGTCGCGCTGTTCCGCACGTTCACGCCCGCGGACCAGGAAGTCGCACTCGAGCTGTTGCACGTCGTGATGCGAGCGGACGGTGCGCTCGACGATATCGAGAAGCAGCTACACGACGAGCTCGTCGCGTATTTTCGCGCGGCGCCGACGCTCGCGTCTCTCGGCACGAGTCAACCGCCCGCCGATCAGATGGTGATCGAGCAGCCACTCTCGCTCGAGCCCACCGCGTTCGGTCACCCGCTGCTGGATCAGCTCGAGCATCGCTACGCGGACGATCCGGCGCAGCTCCACGCGCAGCTCGGTGGCGACTATCACCTGTGCTTCGAGGCGATCACGGCGTGGGAGCGACTGCGCGCGCGCGGCAACGGCCGGCTGATCGGCATCGGTGACATCGGCCAGCTGCCCGCGGGCGTGCGCTGGCTCGACGGACACGTCCACGTGATTCGCCCGGATCGGCCGACGGAGCTGATCGTCCTCGGTGATCTACACGGCTGCTACTCGTGCTTGAAGGGTGCACTGCTACAGACGAACTTCCTCGAGCGCGTGCAGCGCCATCAGGCCGATCCCACGAATCACACCGACGTGAAGCTCGTGCTGCTCGGTGACTTCATCGATCGCGGCATCTATAGCTTCGAGGGCGTGCTGCGCGCCGCGCTCAAGCTGTTCGTGACCTTCCCGGACAACGTGATCCTGTTGCGCGGCAACCACGAGTTCCTCGTGCGTCTCGGTGACACCATCGTCAGCGCCGTGAGCCCGGCCGAGGCCGTACCGAACCTGTCGGTGATCGCGGATGACGAGCTGCTCGATGCGTATCGACACCTGTTCGACCACATGCCGAACTCGCTGCTGTTCGATCGCACGCTGTTCGTGCACGGCGGTATTCCGCGCGAGGACACGTTCGCAGAGCGCTACAAGGACCTGTCGAGCCTCGACGATGCGGTGACGCGATTCGAGATGATGTGGAGCGATCCGGTCGATACCGATCGCGTGCCCGTCGAGCTTCAGCGCGAGAGCCCGCGCTTCAACTTTGGTCGCCAGCAGTTTCGCGAGTTCATGGAGCGCGTCGGTTGTCACACACTGATCCGCGGACACGAGCAGACCGACACCGGTTTCTCGACGGTGTTCGACGGCGCGCACCGGCTGCACACGGTGTTCTCTGCCGGTGGCTCTGACAACAGCGATCTCCCTGCAGAGGCGCGCTATCGCAGCGTGGTGCCGAAAGGGCTGATCGTGCGCAGCGACGCGGGCACGCTCGTCGGCACGCCGTTCGACATCGCGTACCGACCGTTCAACGCACCCGTGAACAACGGGCTGTACCGACGCTGATCACTCTTCCGGGTTGATCATCGGATCGAGATACGCGGTCGTCACGGGCCGGTTCACGAAGTCCGTGTAGTCGAGCGCGAGATCGTACGTGGTCGGGTCGTGAGGCTTCTGGATGATCACGACGTCGTGCAAGCACCAACCCGCGCCCGAGTTGCAGCCCGTGTTCGGCTGCGAGACCTCGAACGCGGAGCCATACGCGCGATATGTGTAGCCGAGCGCGATCGCCGCTCCGCTGTTCTGCGAGAGGCCACGCGCGAGCGTGGGATCATTCGCGTACACGAACGAGATCTTGTCGAGCTCGCTGACGAGCGTGGTGTTCAATCCCGAGCCGCCGCCGTCGAGGTTCGCGTAGCGCACGCGCGCGAGCACCGCCTGCATGCCCTGGCTCTGCCACTGGTTCAGGATCTCGTGCGCGACGAACGCCCCGCTCGAGTGCGCGACGATGTAGATCGGTGACGTGCCGTCGTCGAACGTCGCGAGGTGTGCGCGCAGCTTGCTGTTCGCGATCTCCTTCGCGCTGTAGCCCGCGTCCTCGGGCCCTTTCACCGCGTATACGTGACCGACGCCTTCACCACCGAGCTTCTGGTCGACGAGCTCGCTGACCCATGACGCCGAGTAGCTCAGCTTCGCGGTGTAGCCACCGTAGGCGATCACGATCGCGCCACCGGTGTTCACGTGTTGGTACGCGACGCCGAGCCCGATGTCGGTCCACGTCGCGCCGCCCATCGTGCCGTCGTCACCGCCGATACCGGCGAGGTCCTCGGCCGACTCGACGTCATCGAGATCGAACCCGTCGACGTCATCGGCGGCGCACGCAACGAGTGTGGTCGCCATCCACATCGCGAACATCGAAGCGGCGCGTCGTGCGAGAGCTGGGCCACCCATGCCGCGAACACTCTCGCATGGTTGCCGCGGCGATCGCCATTCTCGAGGGTCTGGGTAGGTGGTGAGGTACGCGTGCCAAATGTGCGTGAAGTTTGCCGCTCACGATCGTCAATCGCCGTTCACGGCACCTGTGCGGGCAACCCGAGTTACGGGCTGGAAGTCCCTGGCACGAGCCGTGGAGCATCCGCTGCCATGCGCTTGTTTAGCCTACTTGCTGCGACAACCCTCGCCACCACCTTGCTCGACGTGGCTCCTGCCCAGGCCGAGGTCCGGGACCACCGTTCGAGCCCCGAAGTTCGCGACCACCGCAGCGGCTCCGCGCCCACCACACAGGTGCGCTATCGCCGCCGTCCGGGCCCTCGCTTCATGATGCCGCTCAAGATCGACATCGGCGCGGCGGGTGTGAACACGTCGCGCGGGTTCGCGCCCGGCATCGGCGCGGCCGTCGGGATTCACTGGGCATCGCTGTCGCCGAAGCCGACGAACACCGACGTCGGCATCGGCGTGTTCGGTGCGCTGCTCGCGACACCCAAAGACTCGAGCTCGATGGAGGACAACGGCGTCATCTACGGCGGCGCGTACCTCGAGCTCGGCCAGACGCTCTCGCACGGATCGTGGTGGCGCACCTGGGCCGCGGCGCGCGGCGAATACATCGGCAGCTCGGCGTTTGGAAACGACCAGGCGGGCTTCGGCGGGACAGGGCGCCTCAGCGCGGAGATCTTCGCGAGCGGCGTCGGCATCGAGCCGCGCGGCGTCTTCCTCGGGACCTACGCGCTCGGCGTGTATGTCGAGGCCGGCGCACGCGACCTCGTCACCAACGTCAGCACGTTCCACGTCGGCGGCGGCATCACGTTCCGCACACCGCTCGTGTTCTCTCCTTGATCGCAAGCGCAGCGCGGAGTTGTAAAATCGTCGTTGACCGCACGCCGCGAGATCCGTAGAAGAGTCGCCCATGATGAATCCAACGCTCACCGACAACACGTCGCTGGCTGGATTCGCGCGCGGGTAGTGACCCGGAGCGCGAGCCAGCTGCATGGCTGGCTCTTCACGCTCGAGGTCTGTTTGTCTCGCAAGAATCTCTCGCGCACCGTCATCGAAGGCGGTCGGCGCTACTCCAACTCCTATTTCCGCCGTGCCTCGCACGGCACCGCTCGCGCTCGCACGCGCGATTGGCTCGATCACATCATCGACGACGTCGACGGCGCGGACGCCACCGATCCGCGTCCCCTGCCTCGTGTGCAGAAGCAGTTCCACGACAAGCTCGGTCCCGCGCAGCGATGGCTCGATGCGCAGGCCGGCCGCCCGTGGAACAAGGTCTACTCCGAGCTACGTACGAAGTTCGACTCGCGCACGCTCGCGGGCAAGCACATCGTCGACGATCACATGATCGGAATGGTGCGCCGCGCCGGCGAGTCTACGCACTACTGGTCGAATCGCACGCTTGTCGTCGATCGCGACGGCATCCTACGCAAGCCGCCCGGATACGGCCACTCGTACAGCAAGCTGCGCAAGCGAGCGGACGGCTGGGCCGAGAACCGCGTGTGCACGCTGACGTTCACCGGGTGGCGGTGGGTTCGCCGTATCCCGAAGGGAGCACCCTGCCCGTCCGGCTACGCGTGCTCGCACGCTAAGCACGAGAACTTCGCCGGCATTCGCTACCACGGCTTTCTCTGGGAAGACCTCGGCGCCATGACCCGCAGTGACGTGAAGCGACTCGATCGGTTTCCGACGGAGATGCGCGCTCGCTTCGTGATCGCGAATCCGTGGGCGCGATAGACCCGAGCTCGATAGACCCGATCTCGATCGAATGCTGCTGCGAGCTCGCCGAATGCGCCCTACCGCACGAGGTGCTTCACGAGCGAGTAGAACGCATCGGGCAACAGGTACGTCAGCTCGACGTAGCCGAGCATCACGATGTCACCGCTGTGTAGCTCCTGCGGAAAGCCCGGCTTGAGTGGCTGCGCGTTCACGTGGGTGCCGCCGACGGAGTCGTTGTCCCAGATCTGCCACGCCTCGTACACCTCGTCGGTCCGGGCGAACCAGGCGTGTTGCTTCGAGAGCGAGTTGTCGTTGATGACGATGTCGCACGTCGGTGCGGCGCCGATCGTCACGATCTTCTTCTCATCGGGATCGCGCGCGAACAGCTCGGTCGCCACGATCGTCTCGCTGAGCGATGTCTTGCGATTCCCGTCGACAACGAAGCGATCGATCGTCATGAGGCGCGCGTCCACGGGATCGCTCTCGCGCGCGGGGTTCTGCGAGTAGACCAGGAACGGGCGCGGGTGCGCGCGCACGAAGTCCGGCTTGTTCCCAGCTAGCGCGTTTCGATAGAGCTCGATCGGCTGCATCGTCGATATCCGGCTCTATCCTACCAAGGTGTAACGTCTCGCCATGGACGTACGCGACAAGATCGTCGTCATCACGGGTGCCGCCAGCGGGATCGGGCGTGCCCTCGCGGCCCGGTTCGTGCGCGAACGAGTGCGTCAGGTCGTCGTCACGGACCTTGACGAGGTCGGTGCGGAGCGTGTCGCGTCGCAGCTCGGCCCCACCGCGAGTGCGCGCCGGCTCGACGTCACGGACGAACGCGCTGTCGCCACGCTCGTCGCCGACGTAGAAGTAGCTCACGGCCCGATCGACCTGTTCTGCTCGAACGCCGGCGTACTGCCGATCGACCCCGATCCCGCGAACGCGGCGTCCGCGCCGACCGATGCATGGGACCTCGCGTGGCGCGTCAACGTCATGGCACACGTGTTCGCCGCGCGCGCCGTCTTGCCGTCGATGATCGCGCGCAAGAGCGGTTACTTCCTGCACACGGTCTCGGCCGCGGGGCTACTCTCGCAGATCGGCAGCGCTGCGTATTCGACGACGAAACACGCCGCGATCGGCTTCGCGGAGAGCCTCGCGATCACGCACAAGGACCACGGCATCCGTGTGTCCGTCGTGTGCCCGCAGGCCGTCGAGACCGCGATGATCACCGGCCAGAAGCTGAACGGCGCCGACATCGACGGCGTGATCTCCGCCGACGAGGTCGCCCGCGCAGTGATCGAAGGGCTCGCAAAAGAAACGTTCCTGATCCTGCCGCACCCGTCGGTGGCGACCTACGTCGCGAACAAGGCGGCCGGCTACGATCGCTGGATCGGCGGCATGGCGAAGCTGCGGCGCACGTTCTGATGCTGCTACCGGTGGTCGAGCTCGCGACCCAGTACCGGTGTCAGCGGTCGTCGCACCATGCGCGGAGATCACCGGTCTCGAGGACGGTGATCTCGGAGCACTTGTAGCCGGCGTTGCACGTCATCTCGACTGTCTGGCCGTCGATGCACCCCGCCATGGTCGACGGGCCGGTGCATTGCACGCTGTTGCTCGTACATGACGGCTCGCCGACGCAGTAGCGCTGGACGGACGGGAACGCAGTCGAGGACGTGTGGTGGACGCGACATGTGAACCCGGGCGCACACGCGATGCGGTCGGTCACGTAGCCGTCTCTGCAGGTCAGCGCATTGCTTCCCTCACATGCCAACCCGCCCGTGCACGCAGCGTTCGGCATTGCTTCGTCGGCACAAAACACTTCTGGGTGCTCGACGCTGCCGCGACTGCTGATCGCGCAGCGGCCGACACACGTCTCGAAGGCGCTGCTGTAGCCGCTTTCACACCAGTACCGCGTGCGGTCGTCCGCGCAGTACCCGCCGCGCGGCTTGTCAGCACACTGCGGGTCCGGCGCGCCGGTCGTCGAGCATACTGCGTGGCGAAGACCATCAGCATCGACGGTGTCGACGCAGCGATCCGTTTCGCAGTCGTAGGGACCCGTATTGAAGTCGCCCTCATCGATGCCGTCGCATCCGTACCTCAGATTCCCGTCGCAGCTGCTCTCGGCGAGCAGGCACGCGCCGTTGCATCCCGCGCCGAACGCGCCGAACGCGCCAACGGCGAGTGCCAGAACTCTAATCGTTCCGACGTCCACCTCTCGTACTAGGGAGCTATTCCCGGAGTCAGTCAACGTCGCGGCGCGCGGCTACCAGCGCATGCCCGAATCTTCCACCCAGACTGCTCCACAGGAGCTGTTGCACGACCCGAAGCGCTCGCATCGTCACGGAGGGCTTCGATCGAGGCATCGCACGTGAGACGCTCTTTGTGTGGCGTTCTCGTTCCGTCCAGGGTTTTCGGTCGACGTCGCGGTAGCGAGCGACGAGCTCGTGGATCGGCTCGCGACCACGTTAGTCACCATGCCCGTGCAACTCCGCCGCACGCGGGTTCCCGGCGGCGGAGCGGAGACGAGCCGTCAACATCGGGATCACCTGATCATCACCGTGCCGGCAGACAAGAGGCACTTCTGGTCGCCGTGGCTCACCGTCGAGATCGAGCCTCGCTCGACCGGATCGAAGCTCTCGGCGCTGTTCAGCCCTCACCCGTCGATATGGACGGGCTACATGTTCGGCTATCTCGGCCTCGGGATCGTCGTGATGTTTTCGCTCATCTTCGCGGGATCCGTGGCGATGACCGACGGCGGCGGTTCGCCGTGGTCGCTGTGGGTCGCGGGCGGCGCTGTGATGTGTGGGATCGGGATGTGGTGGGCGTCGTCGATCGGTCAGCGCCTCGCGAGCACGCAGATGGATGATCTGCGCACCGCGCTCGAGAATTCGATCGAGCAGGTGACGCGGTCGTGATCCGGCGTGCTAGCCCCACGGGTAGTCCAGGTTGGCGACATCCCGCGTAACGAGTTCGCAGCGCCGCCTGCCACGTTGCAGATGAATCCAGCGGGCTAACGGTACGGACCATCAGCCGGACCGTGATGCGCTACGAGGTCGAGACCTACGAGGCGCCGCGCCGGCTGCGGCTCGTGTCTCAGACTCGGTTCGTGACCTCCGTCGACGAGGTGCGCGTGGAGCGCGATGGCACCGGCTCGGTCGCGCGTGCGCCTTCGTGAGGTCAGCCGGCGTCGTCGTCGAACTTCCACCCGTGCGGCAGCGGCGCGAGCGTCGCGCGGTGCGCGGCGGCGGTGCTCGCGATTGCCTTACGCTCGGCGGGGGGCATCTTGTCGAGGTTGCCGAGTAGCGTGCGCATACGCGGATTGTCTTCGAGACGCTTGCGATGCTTGGCGAGAAAGTCCCAGTACATTGCGTTGAATGGGCACGCCTTGTCTCCCGTGCGCGCGGCCGGATCGAACTTGCAGCGCGCGCACGGCGCCTCGTTCTCGATCGCCGGCGTGCGGCGACCGAGCTTCGTTGTGGGTACGCCGCTCATGCGCTGGATGTACGCCGCGGAGGCCACGTACGGCTTGGTCGTGAACGCGTCGGTGCCGAACATGCCCATGCCGACCACATTCGGCAGCTCGACCCACTCGTAGGCATCGACGAACGCCGCCCAGAACCAGTGCGAGACGGGGCGCGGGTCGAGGCCGGCGAGCGTGGCGTAGTTGCAGATGACCATCAGCCGCTCGATGTGGTGCGTGTAACCGGTATCGCGCACGCTCTCGAGCGCGTCGCGCAGGCAGCGTAGCTCGGTGCGCTCGGGCTCCCAGAACGCGGCCGGCAGCGGCAGCGTGCCGCCGAGCTGATTGGCGGTGCGCAGGCCGGGCATGAGCCGCCAATACACGCCGCGGATGAACTCACGCCAGCCGATCACTTGACGCACGAAGCCCTCCGCCGATGCCAGATCGATCGCGCCTCGCTCGTAGGCAAGAACTGCAGCGCGCGCGAGCTCGAGCGGGTGCAACAAGCCCAGATTGAGCGCGGGGCTGAGCAAGCTGTGAAACAGGAACCTCGCGTCGCTACGGATCGCGTCTTCATAGGGCCCGAAGCCCGCGAGTCGCTGGTCGACAAAGTCGCTCAGCCAGCCGAGCGCTTGTTTGCGTGTCACCGGCCAACCGAACGGTTCGAGCGTGCCCCAGCGGCCGACGCGCTCAGCGAAGCGCAGCGCGCTCCGGGTGATCGCATCGGGTTTGATCCACGGAATCTCGGGCATGCGAACGTGGCGCGCGTGGCCGCGATTGTCTGCGTCGAACGACCACTTGCCACCGACCGGCTTGCCGGCGCGATCGACGAGCAGCCCGTAGCGACGGCGCATCACGGGGTAGAAGTGCGCCATCTGGAGCGTTGCGCGGCCACTCGCCCAGCTCGCGAATTCGTCGCGCGTACACAAGAAGTGGCCGCCGTCGCCGCCGTCGTCGTGCAACGTCAACGGCAAGTCGCGCGCGAGCACGCGGAAGCGCTGATCGATCGCGTACTCGCGTGGCGCCATTGCGTGCAGCGCGGCGGGCTTGGCCCACGCTGCGAATTCGCGTACGCCGGACTCGTAGTCATCCGCGACGCGGTGCTCGACGGCGAAGCCGGCGGCGCGGCGCTCGGCGACGAAGTGGCGCAGCGCGCTGACCACGAGCGCGAGCTTCTGGCGATGAAACGGCAACGCGTTTGGCTTGGCGCGCGTCTCGAGCACGAGGAGCTGGCCCTCGGCGGGCGTGGTCGGAAACGCCACCATGCGCGGGTCGAGATCCCACGGCAGCACCACGGTGACGCGCTGGTTTCCGGTGCGCGGACGCTTGACGCGCTCGTGCGCCGGCCGCGGCCGTGGAACGCCGTCGTCAGCCGGCATGAATCGCCGCCGCGAGTGCACACCCCGAGATCAGCGCGCGGCTTGCGGCTGGTGCGCGCGTGCCGGCTTCGAACCAATCGCCCGCGAGGCCGATGCCGCGTCCGCGGTCGAGCAGAAACGGTGCCGCGATCCGCCGCGTGGCGCGAGCAAATCGCCAGCGATGGCCTCGTGACTCGAGCACCTCACAGGGCAACGTGCGCACGAACGCCGCGACCAGCTCGTCGGTGGCGCGCCCGAGGTCGTGGTCGATGTGCGCCGCGCTCCACTGATCGCGCCCTTGGAGCACCCAGCGCTGCTCTCCGAGGCCGGAATCGCGACCAGGGCGACGGTCCATGCGATGCGCCTGCGCGAGTGGGCCTTCACTCACGTGCAACTCGTCGAGGTCGAGGTCGTGCGCCTTGACCACCACCATCGCCACTAGACACGGTGCGAACTCGACGCTCGCGAGCGTTGAACCGTACGCGTCCAGCGCGGTAGTGGCGAGCAGCACGAGGGTTTGCGGCGCGGGTGCCGTCACGATCACGAACGAGAACGGGCCGATCACCTCGCCGTCGGCGAGTACTACACGCCAGGTGTTGGCGCGATCGGCGTCGATGCGTTCGACCTGTGCCTGGAGGCGCAGATCGAGCCCGTGCGCGAGATGCCACGCAAGCGCGTTCGAACCAGGGACGCCGATCCACGTCGCGGCATGATCGCTGGTGCCAGACGTGATCGGCTGCCAGGGCGCGATCACGCCATCGGCCTCCCAGGCGGCGCGGCGAGCCGCCAGCTCGGGCGCACCAAGTTCGAGCCGCGCGGCACCATGGTCGAAGCGGTGACTGCCCTCGCGCCGGGTCGACGTGCGACCACCAGGCCCGCGCCCCTTGTCGAGCACGACGACACGCAGCCCGGCGTCGGTGAGGCTGCGCGCGCATGCGAGCCCGGCGAGCCCCGCGCCGATCACTGCGATCTTGGCCGTGCCCTCTGCGTTTGGATGCTGTTTCGTGCGCACTGTTTCACGCATTCATCGGGCGCGCGCGGAGCGCTACAACGCGGAGGGTACGATCGGGCGCGCGACGAGCTTGCGCGGGTAGAAGCCGTGCTCGACGTTGCGCAAGTCCGCGGTCACGAGCTGGACGAAGCGACGGCGCAGCGCGTGCAGCGTCGCGCGGCTCGGCGGCTGAGTCTTGACGCCGATCGCGCGCCGGAGCGCGAGGTTGAAGGCGCCGCCGATCGCGAACCACGCGGCGCGGCGGCCGAAGTGCTCGGCGCGGTCGCGGATCGAGAGCGTGCTCATGGCTGCTTGGATGCCGCCTGGTCGAGATTGTTACGCGGTGATCGGGTCAGCCCCCGAGGCAGGCGCCGAGGTGGGTTCCGGTCTTCTTCGAGCAGGAAGCGTCTCCAGGAAAGCGAGGCGCCTTAGACGCCTGCTTCGACGCTGTTGTGCGCCACGACCCAAATCAGGATTGCCCCGCGCGCCGTCCAGATCGCAGTGCGCAGCCAGTTCGTCACGGTGAGGACCTGGTGCGCACGCGCGTCGAAGCCACGTGTGAGCTTCGCGTGCTGTGGCACAGAGACCAACACCGTCGCGATCCAAGCCGAAGCGGCAAGCGCCGCGCCAGCCCATACGACCGTCCGCGGAACGCCGGCGGCGGGCTCGAGGATCCACAGCATCGCGAACGCAAGCTCGCCAGCCATCAACGGGGCGACGAGGTACGTGATGAGACGCGAGTGAGTCTGGTGGTAGGCGGAGAAGTTGGCGGAGCCGACACGCGCGAACAGCGGATACGCGACCACCTGGACGAACCAGATGAGGCCAACCAGTGGCAGCGTGGTTGCGAGCTGACCGAGGAGAGGGACCATGTCATCGCGCGCGGACAGTGGCGAGCCCGCCATCGACTCCGAACACCTGGCCCGTCAGCCACGTATGGCGCGGGTCTAACAAGTAGTCGATGAGGCTCGCGACGTCGTCGGGCTCGCCGATGCGCCCGAGCGCATGCATCGCTTCGGATGCTTTCAGCGACGTCTCGTTCCCGATGATGCGCGCGGCGAGCGGAGTCCTCACCAGGCCTGGGGCCACCGCGTTGATGCGCACGCCGCGCGCCGCGTAGGTCGACGCTGCCGAGCGTGCGAGCCCTTCAACGCCCGCCTTCGCGGCGGCGATCGCCTCGTGGTTGGCAAGCCCGATGCGTGCCGCAGCGGACGACATCAAGACGATCGACCCACCGCCGTTTCGTCCCATCGCGGGCGCAGCAGCTCGGACGAGGGCGAATGCGGTCCTGAGATTCGTGGCGACCACGCTGTCCCACTCGTCGATCGACGTCGTGTGCGCGGGCTTGAGCAAGATCGACCCGGCGAGATTGACTGCGCCATCGAGTCGGCCGTGTCGATCCACCACGGACTTCACCGTAGCGACCACGGCATCGACGTCTCGTGCGTCCAAGCGCATGACGTCACCGCCGACTTCGGCGGCAAGCGCGCCGAGCTTTGCTTCGTCGCGACCGGCGACTACCAGCCTGGTGCCGCGGGTTGCCAAGCGACGGCAGAGCGCCGATCCGATTCCGCCGGAGGCGCCCACCACGATCACGACGGATTGCTCGCTGCTGCTCATACCTACGACACCGCGGCAAACGACATCGTGGGCACGTCGCGGTGTTCGCCAACCAGCGACGGTGAGCTCGCCAACACCGATGCGACCGCGCCGACGACCGTTGCGGGGTCGTGGGCGGAGAACACGGGGATCTCGATCACCGGGACGTTCCACGTCGCGGCGCGCGCGACGATCGTAGCGCTCGCCGCGCGCGCGGTCTCGAGCTCGGTCGCCGCGTCGTGCACGGTCGTGGTCCACTCGGCAAGCGCGGGCTCTGCGGCGAGCGCACGCGGAGATCTGGTCGGGACTCGGTTGACAACGATCAGCGCCGGAGCGTGGCCGATGTCTGCGAGCTGGGCCTTGAGCCGCGTGAGGTCCTCGAGGGCGCCCGCGCGCGCCGTGGTTACGAGCACGACTCTGGTCGACGCGGGATCGAGCATGCGCGCGGCGCCCGCGATCCACTGGGAGAGCTCGGGCCGGACGTCCGCAGCAAACGCGAGAAGCGCGAGCGCGTCATCGATGATGCGTGCTCCGACCGACGACGACAGCGCACGCACGATCCAGTGCTTCGCGCCACCGAGAAGCCGCGCTCGCAAGCCGCGTTGTGGGCCGAGCGTGGTGCGCGCGAGCTCACCGAGCCACACGATCGCGCGTCCATCGATGACGTCGGCGAGGCGGCGCGGCAGCGCGAGCGCTTCGATGCCGTGGCGCGAAGGCGCCGCATCGATCACGGTGACCTCGTATCGAGGCGCCTGCCGAGCGAGCTCGGCGAGGGCAACGAGCTCGTGCATGCCGGCGAAGCCACCGCACAGCGCGGTCACCAGCGGACTCGACTGGATGAAGTCGCGATGCATGGGTGCCCGTGCGAGCAGCTCGTCGATGAGGGAGCGCGCGTGCTTGCCCGAATCGGTGGCGAGCGCGGCGAGCCGCGGCTCGCTGGGCACTGCGCGCGCCTCGCTCAGGTCGGCGAGGCCGAGCGCGTCAGCGAGGCGCCGCGCGGGGTCGATGGTGGCGACCAGCGAGTGGTGGCCCGTGCGCGCCAGGGCGGTCGCGAGCGCAGCCGAGATCGTCGTCTTCCCGACGCCACCCGTGCCGAGGCAGATCCAGGTTGGCGGCGTCACCAGCGCACCGCGCCGTCGAGCACGGCGCCGATCTCGGATGCGGTCGGCACGCGCGGATAGCGGGCGATCTCGCACGTTGCCGCAGCAAGTCGCGGCAGGTCGGACAGGCGCTCGCTCGGAGTCAGCCACGCGCTCAGCGACGCGACGGCTTCGCTTCGTCCAGGCAAGCGGGCGAGCGCCGCGAGCACGTCAGCGCCGATCGCTTGCGGGCGATGGACACCGTTGATCACGATCAGATCGGGCAGACGCGGCAGCGCTCGGCACAGCTCGTGGGTCTCGCTCAGCACGAGCCGCTCGACGAGCGTGACCACGACGACCTTCGTCACGCTCGGATCTGCAAGCTTGGCGTGGAGCTCGTCGATGAGCGCGCGCGCTCGCCCCGCGGGCTGCAGGTCGCGAAGCAACCGAACCGTATCGAGCCATGCGACTCCGTGCCCGGTCGCGGGCATGTCCAAGATGACGTGGCGGCCCGACTCGACACGGCGCATCGCCGCAACGAGCACCGCGACCTCGCGTAACCCGGGCACGATCGCCGCGAGTCGGCGGACAGCAAAGTGCGACAGCATGGCTCCCGCGAGCCGTTGCGAGCCCAGAATCTCACCTGCAACGGCGCGAAGCGCAGCGTCTCCATCAGCGACCTCGATTTCGAGGTTGTGGGTGCCAGGCGTGCGACGTGAGTCACCGTCGAGCTCCAAGACGAGCGGGGCCGCGGCTTTGTCGGCGGATCGCGCTGCAAACCCGCGCGCGACGGTGGTCTTACCAACCCCTCCCTTGCCGATTACGACCGTAAGTCTGCCCATGGCGCTTGGACGCCGTTGCGTCGAAGACGGTACGCGAAAACGACGCGGGCACGGCGGGTGGATCGGACCGGGACACGTTCGTGAAGTTCGTTGGAGGAGACAACAGCGAAACATGGCGGCTCGACTACGACGAGAAGGATGGCCCCAGCGCTGGGCGGACTCCGACGTGCCGACAGTGAAGGCGCTCGCCAGGTCACGCGCTAGAGTGCTCCGATGGCTAGATCGCGAATGCGAACGCCGATGGTGATCGGCGTGGATGCGTGCGCGTCAGGATGGGTAGTGGTCGGGTGTACCGACGGGTTGTACGACGTCCGCGTCCACGCGACGTTCGAGCGCGTTCTCGCCGCGAACCCTGGAGCGAGGTGCATCGCCGTGGACATGCCGGTCGGATTCCTGTCGCGCGGATGGCGAGCTGCGGACGACGCTGCGCGCTCGTACCTGAGAGGATCGGGGCGTACATCCTCCGTATTCGCGGCACCGCCACGGCTTGCTCTGTCTGCGCCCACGCACGAGCGAGCATGCGCGCTCACCAAGAAGCATTGCGGAAAGGGCATCACGAAGCAGAGCTTCGCGCTGTTCCCGAAGATCCGAGAAGTGGATCGACACGTCGATGACACGCGGATCATCGAGGTGCATCCGGAGATTTGCTTCCGAGCGCTTGCCGGCCCGCACGTGGCGATCGCATCGAAGCACACGTGGGCGGGCGTCATGACCCGGCGCGCGCTTCTGACCAAGGCAGGTATTCAACTCCCCGCATCCTTCGTGGGTGATCACGAGGTCGGTGTCGATGACGTTCTCGATGCCGCCGTCGTCACGTGGACGGCCCAGCGGTTCGTGAACAAGCAAGCGCAGTCCCTGCCCCCGATGTCGACCGAGAAGGACGCGTGCGGTCGAACGCTGCGCATCGTCGTTTGAGGAGCGACTCCGAAACAAGAATCGCCCCAGCACCAACCGGCACTGGGGCGAAGGTGCTTCGACGGGTTACGCCTGGTTCGCGACGAGGGTCGCCGGCACGGGCTCGGCCGACTTCGCGCGCGCGATCGCGTAGATCACGAGACCGAAGCCTGCCTTCGCCGTGATGTCCGCGATGGTGTATCCGATCTGGATCGCGGTCTCGCCGGCACCCGACGACGCGCCGACCGCTCCGAGAATGTAGGCGATCGGGTAGAACGACCACGTCACCAGCACCACACGCCGCGCGAGCGCGATCAACGATTGCACCTGCGGAGACTGCGTCTCGGCGGCCTTGCGAAGCGCGCCGAACAGCGTGGCGATGATGTAGATGAACGGGATCATGCTCGCGGCGAACCACGCCCAGACCGCGGCGTTGCTGCCCGTGCCGATCGCAGCTTCGCCTGGATAGCCAAGCGCGATCATCAGTGCGGCGGCGATGACGAGCCGCTTGAGCAAGCCGCTTGCTTGTGCTTTCGCGAGCGCTAGGACGGCGACCAGCTCGACCATCAACAATGGCACCGTCAGCAACCAATCCGCGTAGCGATAGAAGTCGTTAAACGGGACCGACGAGGCGACGTAGATCCCGCCGCTCGCCGTGTACGCGGACGAGAACGAGCCGAGGATCCGGGCGTAGTGGTAGCAGGCGATCATCACCACCAGACCCGACACCACGAGCGCCGGTTTGAAGCGGCGCTCCACACCAGGTGACAGGAAGAAGAACACCGCTGCAGCACCCATTGCAGCGACGGTGAAGGACATCAAGTTGTAGATCAGGTCGTATTGAAAACTCGACAGCGTGGGCATGACTCACTCCGGGTTTGGCTCGGTGACGAGCGCTACAGAGACCGACGCGATCGTGCTCACGATGAGCGCGACCCCGATCGTCGAGAACAAAGACTCGAGTACCCGCGGATGCTCGGGCCAGATGCGCGACAGCACCATCCCGACGGCACTGGCCGCGAGCGCGGCGAGGGCACTCAAGCAAAGAGCGACACCGAACGCGCCGGGGCCACGACGCTTCACCCAGGAGGCGATCCAGAACCACCCGACGCACGCAGGGCCGACGACAAACAAGAAGCCGGGTCCACCATGCTGGGTCACGGGCGACCACGTCGCACCGTCCTCGAACGAACGTGCGAACGCGACGAGCACCAGGGCTCCGACGGCCGCGACCGCAGCACCGACGGAGAATGATCGAATCGCGAGACCGACGCTCAGCACGGTTTTGAGACGCGTGGTCGCGCTCGGTGGTTACGGTGTTCGAAGCATCAGCACTCTCCTCGTCACGACGAGGTCGCGAAGGTGGGGATCCTGCGTCTCGATGCCGCACCTGCACGTGCGACGTACTTCGAAGCGTGCAGTCGACGTCCTACGATCGTGATGGACGTTTCCGCTGCCGTTCGCCCTGATCTTCGAAGGCTCGTCGCTCTTCACTTGCAACGGACGGCCGAAGAGATCGACGCCCCGCTCGTTCCGCTAGCGGGTCGAGTGCCCGAGGGTCTCGACTGCGTTTGGTGGCGAAATGGTCCGGGTCGATTCGAGCGCGGAGGTGTCTCCTACGGTCATCCGTTCGATGGCGACGGGTTCATCGCCCGCTTCGATCTCCGCGCCACGGAAGCGCGCGTTCGCACGCGGTTCGTTCAGACGCCCGAGTTTCTCGAGGAAGAACGCGCGGACAAGATCCTGTACCGAGGTTTCGGTACCGAACGCCCGGGAGGCGTCGCCTCGAACATAATGCGGTTGCACTTCAAGAACGCCGCGAACACGTCGGTCATGTGGCACGCCGGAAGCCTGCATGCGCTCTGGGAGGGCGGTGCGCCGACACGGATCGATCCGGCGACACTCGAGACGCTCGGGCGCGACGACCTCGGCGGGAGCCTCCAGGGTGGAGGGCTCACCCCGCCAACCTTCTCCGCTCACCCCCGGCGCGACGACCAAACCCACACCCTCTACAACTTCGGCCTACGGTGGGGACTCCGGCAACGCCTGTCGATCTACGCGATCGAGGCCAACGGCGTGACTCGCGTGGAGCGAAACATCCCGCTCGACGGGCTCACGTTCATTCACGACTTCACGGTGACGCCGAACTGGTTCGTGTTTCTGCTTCCGGCCGTCCGCTTCGACGTCATAAAGATGGCACTGGGGCTGACGACGCCGATGGGCAGCCTGCGCAGCCAGACCGCCCGAGCGATGACCGCGCTCCTCGTGCCACGCGACGGCGGTGCGCCGATCACGATCGGGACGGTTCCGGGCTTCGTGTTCCACCAGGCCGGTGCGTTCGAGGACGCGGCCGGGCGCGTGGTGTGTGACGTGATGAGACTCGAGAAGATTCCGGAGCTCGACCTCGCCCACCTCGATGCTCTCTTCGAGCCGTCGAGCACGGACGGCTGTGCGGTTCCAGTGAGGCTGATCCTCGATCCGAGGTCTCGTGTCATGGTCGAGGCCAGGCAGTTGGCTAGCGTCGCCACCGAGCTGCCGATCACGGCGCGCTCCGACGGACATCCGTATCGTTCGTTCTGGGCAACCGCAGCGTCGCCGGGTTGCCAGCAGCCGTACCACTCCTCGTTGGTCCGGATCGAGCCGGAGCGCGGAGTCGTCGCGCGGTGCGAGCTGTTTCCGGCGGTGCCGTCGGAGCCGGGCTTTGTCCGGCGCCCGGACGCTCGCCACGCGGAAGACGGTTGGCTACTGACCGTGGTCCATCGTCCTGGTGCAGCTGCCGAGCTGTGGATTCTCGACGCGGAGAGCTTGGCCATCGAAGCGCGCCTCGGGCTGCCGATCCCACTTCCACCTGGTCTGCACGGTTGCGTGGCGGACCGCGCCGTCGACCGGATCGCCCACACGGAACCACGGGCAGCCTGATAACCAAGGTCGGCGTGCAGTCTCGACCCCTAAGAAGCCCGCGAACTCTCGCCATCACGTTCGGCCCATATCGCGGCGTCGCAGTCGCGCGAATCGAAGTGCTGCGTGCGGACCGCGATTGCACACCCACGACCACGCGGGCCGGGTCAAAGGCAGATCACCTTCACGTGGTAGCCCGTGCGCGCTGCGGGCGCGATTGCGATCGGCGGTGGACCAGGCCGTGGGGTTGGCGGACTGGGCGCCGGTGGATCGCACGCATCCCACGTAACGAGTCCGCGGCGACGCACTCCAAGTTGGTGATGAACGTCCCAGGATTTCGCAGCTCGCAGCTACTGTTTCTCGCGGCAGCGATGTTGTCCTTCGTTGCCTCCGTCGCGCTGTGGTTCTCGGGGCGCAAGGAACAGGGCCTGTATGTCGGGCTGTGGGTGCCTTCGATCCTGTCGCTCGGCGCCCTTCTCCTCGCCGGACGACGGGGGCAGTGATGGTCGACTGGCCGATCTTCTTGCTCGGATTGATCGCGGTCTCTATCGTGTCCGCGGCGGTACGCGCGATCTCTCGAGAGGACGCAACCGCCCGAGCCAAACCTGCCGACAAGGTGCCATGACCGATCGTGCAATACCCACAAGCACCCCGATCATCGACCCGGGGACACCGGTGTCGGCGCGGATCCGCGCCCGGCTAAAGGCCGCGCGCCGCCGATTCCACGCCAACGACAACATCGCCGCATTCATCGAGCCCGGCGAGCTCGACGCGCTGCACGAAGAGGTCGCGAGCAAGCTCGCGGGCGTTCTGACCAGCTTGGTGATCGACACCGAGAGCGATCACAACACCAGGGATACCGCCCGCCGCGTTGCCAAGATGTACCTTACCGAGGTGTTCCGCGGTCGTTACACCGCGCCGCCGCCGGTCACCGAGTTCGTCAACGCCGAGCGGCTCAACGAGTTGATGATCGTCGGTCCGATCACGATCCGGAGCGCATGTAGTCACCACCTGTGTCCGATCATGGGGCGGCTGTGGATCGGGCTGATGCCCAACGAGCATTCCAACTTGATCGGGCTGTCGAAGTACTCGCGACTCGCCGATTGGATCATGAGCCGGCCGCAGATTCAGGAGGAAGCGATCAGTCAGTTCGCCGACCTGCTGATGAACAAGGTCACCCCCGACGGGCTTGCCGTCGTGATGGAAGCCGATCACTTCTGTATGCATTGGCGCGGTGTGAAGGACTCGGCTACGAAGATGACCAACAGCGTGATGCGCGGCTCGTTTCTCAAGGACCCCACGTTGCGTCGCGAGTTTCTCTCCCTCATTCAAGAGAAGGGCTAGGCCCGACATGCTCGTCCGTTGCCTCTACGCGAGCCGAACCTCCACGGTGAACGCCGAGCTGTTCGACGCGATCCTCGAGCAGTCCCGCCGCAACAACCCGCTGCGAGGGATCACCGGGGTGCTGTGCGTCGGCGATAACATCTTCATCCAGCTCCTCGAGGGCAGTCGCGACGAGGTCTGCGAGCTGTTCAATACGATCGTGCGCGACTCGCGTCACACCCACGTACGGATCCTCGTGTTCGAGGAGATCGCAGAGCGCCGGTTCGCGAACTGGTCGATGGGTCAGGTCCACATCTCGAAGGTCAATCCCGCCCTGCTCCTCAAGTACTCGGACAAGGCGACGATCGATCCGTTCTCCTGCTCCGGACGCGCCACGATGGCGCTGCTCGAGGAGCTGGTGGCGACGGCGGCAATCACGGGCCGCCAGAGTTAACAGGAGGTCTCGTGGCTCGATACATCACCTCGGTCGCGACTCCACTCTCGCCCGATACCGCCTTCTCCTTTATGGCCGATGTCACGCGGTTCACCGAGTGGGATCCGGGCGTGGAGCGCGCAGTCCAGGTCGCGGGCGAAGGCCCTGGGGTCGGCGCCGCGTACGATCTAACGGTGCGGACCATCGGCCGGACGGTGATGCGCTACGAGGTCGAGACCTACGAGGCGCCGCGCCGGCTGCGGCTCGTGTCGCAGACTCGGTTCGTGACCTCCGTCGACGAGGTGCGCGTGGAGCGCGATGGCACCGGCTCGGTGGTGACCTACGACGCGACGCTCACGCTGCGCGGGCGGCTCGCGCTCTTCGACCGTCTGCTGCACGTCGCGTTCACCCGGATCGGCGATCGTGCCGCCGCCGGACTACGCCGAGCGCTTGGTGGCTCGGCGCGCGCGGCGCCCCACGCCAACGGCTCGCCTGCGACATCGCGCGAGACCGCGCGATGAGCTTCGTTGGGGATCGCGTCGACGCGGCGCTCGAGTGGACCGTCCTCGGCAGCTTCACCCGAATCGGGGCGGCGGTGCGGCGCAGGCTCGATCACTGGAGGTCCCTCGAGAACACGCAACTCGCGGGCCGCGTGATCGTGATGTCGGGCGCGACGTCTGGACTCGGGTTAGCGGCGGCGCGCAGCTTCGCGCGGATGGGCGCGACTCTCGAGATCATCGCGCGGAACCCGAGCAAGGCAGAGACGACATGCGAGACGTTGCGGCGCGAGACGGGCAACCCGAACGTGAGCTTCATCGAAGCCGACACCGGTGATCTCGTCGCGCTACGCCGAGCGGCGGCCACGCTCCTCGCGCGCCATCCCGCGATCCACGTGCTGATCCACAACGCTGGCGCCCTCGATGACGAGCGCCGCACCACACCGGACGGGATCGAGCTCACGGTCGCGAGCCAGGTGGTGGGGCCATTCCTGCTGACGACGTTGTTGTTGCCGGCGCTTCGCGCGGGTGCGCCGGCGCGCGTGCTGTGGGTGTCGTCCGGCGGCATGTACAGCGAGCCGCTTTCGGTGAACCAGCTCGAGATGTCGCCGGGCGAGTACGATGGCACCACGGCCTACGCGCGCGCCAAGCGAGCGCAGGTGACGCTTGCCGCGATGATGGCCGAGCGATGGCGCGACGACGGCATCGTCGTTCACGCGATGCATCCCGGTTGGGCTGATACGCCGGGTGTCGCGCGGTCGTTGCCGAAGTTCCGCGCGCTCGTCGGTCCCTTGCTGCGGACGCCCGAGGATGGCGCCGACACGTTGGTCTGGCTCGCCGCTGACGACGGGCCGCCGCTCCACGAGCGCGGGCAGTTCTGGCTCGACCGCCGGCCCCGCGCGATGCATCGACTCGCTGCGACCCGCCGCTCGGACACGGTGGAAGAGCGTGCACGGCTGTGGCGCTGGGTCGAGGCTCGCAGCGGCGCGTGACCGCGGTGTCAATCGCGATGCGACGATCCGTACGCGGTACGTCAGACAGTGTTCACTCGCACTGAGCGCTTCCCTCGACCGCGACCGGACTCCCGTCGTCGGCGCACTGGATCGTGCAGGTCGACCCCGGTCCGCAGTTGAGGGAGCACGAATCGGTGCATCGGATGTTGCACGTCGAGCCGCCGCTGCAGTCGATGCTGCCGCTCGCTCCCACGACCAGATTGCAGGTCGACCCACCGTTACAATCGACGGAGCACGAGGTCCCACAGGAGCCGACGCACTCGTTGTCGTTGCCGCAATCGAGCGAGCAGCTGTTCCCGGCACACGCGGAGTCACCGATGTCGCACGCGCCACCGGTCGGGCACGAACAGCTCGTTCCGGTGCAGGTCGGTGGTGGTGCCCCGTCGCTGCCGCATGCGCCGAGGAGGACAACCGTGAAGACGAGTCGAAGATGCATGAGGCCAACGTAACAAGCCTCGTAAGGCCTCGATATGTAGATTTTTTTTCACAACAAGGCCGCCCACTGCAGGGTTGACCCGCCGAGTTGGTAACGGGCGGGCGAAGAGCGACGTCTGAACAGGGTGAGTGAACCGTTCGATGTCGCCCGCCGAATCGCGGCGGTGAAGGGCCACCCGGTCACCCGGTGGCGGGCGACGGTCGGCCTCGCGATCCGGATGGCATTCCATGCCCGCGCGAAGTTCGTCGGCACGCTGCTCGGCGTGGTGTTCGCCTCGATGCTCGCAAACTTCCAGCTCGGCACCTTGTTCGGGCTCCTCGCCAAGAACACCACGTTCGTCGACAACGCGAACGCGGATCTGTGGATCGTGCCGCCGGCCACCACGTTCGCGCAACCCGGGCAGCGCCAGCGCACCTCGTTGCTCGATCAAGCGCGGATCGTGCCAGGGGTCTCGCGAGCCTCGGCGTTGATCATGGTCGGAACCTCGATCACCAAGCCCGGTGGTGGCAGCGAAGCGATCACGCTCGTCGGTGTCGACCTCGACACGATGCTGGGTGGTCCGTTCAACATGGTCGCGGGTGACGCGAGCGTGTTGCACGCGCCCGACACGGTGATCATGGAGGATGCGCAACGCGAGCGCTTCGGCGCGCTCAATCTCGAGTCGGTGCGCGAGATCGGCGGTCAGCGCGTGAGGGTCGGTGGCTTCACGTGGGGCTTGCTGCCGTTCGGCCCGGCCTATGCGTTCGCGAACCTCGATCTCGCTCGCGAGATCGGGAAGGTGCCGACCGACGAGCTCAACTTCGTGCTCGTCGATGTTGCAGACGATGCGGACCTCGCAACGGTCGCCGCCGATCTCCAGCGACAGATCCCGACCGCCACGGTGATCACTCGCGACGCATTCCACGATCTGATCGTCTCGACGCTGTTGTCGCAGCAGCTCGGGATCACGTTCGGCGTCTCGACCTTGTTCGGTCTGGTGATCGGGTTCGTGATCGTGTTGCTGTCGATGTACTCGTCGGTTCTCGACAACCTGCGAGAGCTCGGGACGCTCAAGGCCATCGGCTACACCAACCTCGACCTCATGCGCATGTTGGTGGTGCAAGCCATCGTCTACGCGGTGCTCGGCTCGATCGTCGGGCTCGGCCTGGTCGCCGGCGCTGCCGAGGGCATTCGCTCCGCGAACCTCAGCCTCGTCATCCCGCACACCCTCGTCCTCGTAACGCCGCTCGCGATGATGGTCCTGTGCGTGCTCGCGTCGTTCCTCGCGTTCTATCGCGCCGCGCGGCTCGAGCCAGGAATGGTGTTCCGATGACCGGCCAGACGCGCGCTGTACCTGCCATCGATGTCGTCGGTGCGACCAAGACGTTCGGCACCGGTCCACTCGCGTTCACCGCGGTGCGCGAGGCGTCGTTCCGAGTCCAGCGTGGCGAGATCGTGATGTTGGTCGGCCCCTCGGGTTCGGGGAAGACGACCCTGTTGTCGATGATCGGATGTGTGTTGCGTCCGACCTCGGGCCAGGTCTCGCTGTTCGGCACCGACACCGCTGCGCTGTCCGAGTCCGACCTGCCCACGATCCGACGCGCGTTGATCGGGTTCGTGTTTCAGGGCCACAACTTGATCTCGTCGCTGAGCGTGCGAGAGAACGTACAGCTCGTGCTCGAGACCCGTGGCGTGACGCGACGGAGCGCGCGGCGCGAGAGCGAGGCCGTGCTCGCGCGCGTCGGCTTGTCCGACAAGCTGGACGCCTATCCGATGCAGCTCTCGGGTGGGCAGCGCCAGCGCGTGGCGATCGCGCGCGCCGTCGCGGGTGACCCGCCGCTGTTGTTAGCCGACGAGCCCACGGCGGCCCTCGACGCGCAGGCCGGGCTCGCCGTCACCGAGCTCCTCGCCGAGCTCGCACGCGAGCGTGGCTCGACGGTCGTGATCGTGACTCACGATTCGCGGATCTTCGGCTTCGGTGACCGGATCGTGAGCATCGCCGACGGACGACTCGTACCCGAGGAGAAAGCAGCATGAAGAGACCGCGTTGGTTCACGATCGTCTTGACGCTCGCGGTGGCGGGGATGGGCGTGCAGGCCTCGCGCCTGTTGCGCGCCGAGCCAGCAACAACTCCGCGCCCGGGTGACGTCCAAGCTGCGACGCGCGTGGCGATCTCACCCGGCAACGTCGACGAGCGCGCCACTCCACCGCCGCCTTCGGTCGCCTCCGCCAACGGTGTCGTCGAGCCAGCGCAGCCCGAGATCCGGGTCGGGGCAGCCGTGGCCGGCCAGATCGCGCGCATCGCGGTGAGCGAAGGACAGCGCATCGCCGCGGGTGACGTGATCGCGGAGCTGGATCGGCGGGTCGAGGCGGCAGCGCTCGCCGCTGCCGAGGCCGACGTCCTCGCGGCGCGTGCAGAGCTCGATCGCGTGTTGCGCGGGACTCGCGCCGAGGACATTCGCGCGGCGCGCGCCGAGGCCGAAGGTGCGAGAGCTCGCGCCACCCTCGCGCGCGGCGTCGCGACGCGGACGGAGCGCGCCGCAGCTGCGGGTGCGCTCACGGGCGACGAGCTCGATCGCGTGCGCCGAGAGGCCGAGTCCGCAGATGCACTCGCGCGCGGCGCGGAGGCGCGAGAGCAGGCGGCGATCGCCGGTTCCCGTCGCGAAGACATCCAGCTCTCGCGCGCACGCCTCGCCGGCGCCGAGGCTCGCCGCGATCAAGCCGCTGCGGTCCACGCGCGGATGTTGGTGGTCGCGCCGAGCGCGGGCGAAGTGCTCCAGCTCCCGTATCGAGTCGGCGAGTACTACCAGGCGATGTCGCAAGGTGGTGCATCGGAGCCGTTCGCGGTGCTCGGCGACACGACACGACTACGCGTTCGCCTCGATGTCGACGAGCGCGACATCGGCCGGCTCGTCGTGGGGGCGAAGACCCTCGTCCGCGCGAGCGCGTTCCCCGGCAAGGACTACCCGGGGACGGTCGTCGAGATCGGCCGGCGAATGGGGCGCAAGAACGTGCGCACCGACGATCCCGTCGAGCGCAACGACACCAAAATCCTGGAGGTCGTGGTCGCGCTCGATGCCACGCCACCGCTCGTCGTAGGACAGCGCGTGACCGGCTACGTGTTGGGGGGAACGTGATGTCGGCGGCGCTCGTCATCATCGCGCTGGGTGCGTATGGAATGGCGATGCGCACCGCGTGGCGTCACGCTCGTTACTCGACACCCGCGGCATTCCCCACGGTGGACGTCCATCGAGTCGCGGCTCGTGCGACTCTGCGGCAAGGGTGAACGAGGATGCGATTCGTCAAGACCAGCGTGATCCGCGCGTCCGCGAAGACGGTGTTCGCGTTCCACGAAGCGCCTGACGCCTTCGCGCGGCTGCAGCCACCTTGGCAGAAGTCCGAGATCATCCAGCCGCCGAGCTCGCTCGAGGTCGGGACCATCGTCATGCTTCGCACGAAGGTCGGGCCGTTCTGGCAGACGATCGAGGCAGAGCACGTCGCCTACGAGCCTGGCGTCATGTTCGCCGATCGGATGAATCGCGGACCGTTCGCGTCGTGGCTCCATCGCCACATCGTCACCGCACGTGGGCCGAACGAGTGCACGTTGACCGACGAGATCGAGTACGAGTTGCCGCTGGGTGCGGTGGGTCGGGTGTTCGGCGCGGGCATCGCGAGGCGGCAGCTCGAGAGATTGTTCGCATATCGGCACGAGGTGACGTGTCAGGCGTGCGAAGCCAGCTCGTCTGCGGCTTGATGGCAACCGGCGACGAGCAACAAAGACGCCGTGACCTGAGGTGGTTGCCTTCGGCTGTCGAGTCGGTCACAACGTACCCGCCGCGTGGTTCCCTCCCGCTTCATTGCATGGTCGATCGCGTTGTGCGCCTGCACGCATCCGCCGCCACAGCCCGCGCAGGTTCTCGATCCGGCCGCGCAGTCGCCGTCGCCTATCATCGAGCCGCTAGCTGCTTCGCCGGGTCCTGCACGACTCGCAGCGCGGGACATGCTCGACGATCTCGGCCAGCTTCGTGCGATCTACCAAGCGCTACACCCCGGCCTGTACCGGTACAACACGGCGAGCACGGTCGACGCGTTGTTCGCGACCCCCGCGCAGCACCTCTCCAGCGACCGGTCGCTCGGCGAGTACTACCTCGCCATGACCCGGCTCACGGCGCAGCTGCGCTGTGGCCACTCGTACCCCAACTTCGGCAACCAGCCCGAGGCGATCCGCGATGCGTTGTTCGAGGGACCACGACTGCCGTTCGGCTTTCGTTGGCTCGCTGACGAGATGGTGGTCACCGAGTCGCTGACTTCAACTGCGAACCTCGCGCCGGGGACGGTCATCGAAACGCTGGGCGGAGTCTCGGCCCCCGAGCTGCTCGCGGCGTTGCTCCCGCTCGCGCGCGCCGATGGCAGCAACGACGGCAAGCGGCGCACGTACCTCGAGGTGTCCGCGCACGATTCGTACGAGGCGTTCGAATTGCTCGCGCCGCTGGTGTTTCCTTCCCTGTGGACCGCGGTGGAAGGACAGCCGACGATGCTTCGATTGTCGATCCGAGCACCGGACGGCAGCCGGAGCGAACGAGTGGTCGAGATGATGACCGCGAAAGCTCGGGCCGAGCTGCTCGCCAAACGTGGCGGCGAGCCCGGTCGCGAGGATGCGCTATGGCAGCTCGAGCATCGCGAGCATGCGGGCCGAAAGATCGCGTATCTGCGGATGCGGTCATGGGTCGCCTACAAGACGAAATGGGACTGGAAGAGCTTCCTCCACGAGACGATGCGCCAGCTGGCAACGAGCAGGGCACCGGCGTTGATCGTCGATCTCCGCGGCAACGAGGGCGGCAACGACGTGGGCGACGTCATCCTCGCCCATCGGACCACCCGCAAGATCGCCGCGCGAACGACGGTACGACGGGTCCGGTTTGCAACCGTCCCCGAGCCGCTGCGGCCGATGCTGGACACGTGGGACGACAGCTTCTTCGAGCTGGGGGCCCGTGCACGTCCTGTCGCCGCGTTCAGCAACGGTGGCAGCGGTGGTGACTGGCGCGAGCTTGCACGCGACCGCCCCGACGATGACTTCATCGTTCCGACCACGCCACGGTTCGCCGGCAAGCTGATCGTGTTGATCGACGCCGCGAATAGCTCCGCGACGTTCCAGTTCGCGGCGACCGTGAAGAGGCACAAGCTCGGAGTGCTGGTCGGAACCACGACCGGTGGCAATCAGCGCGGGATCAACGGTGGCGCGTTCTTCTTCGCGCGGCTGCCGAAGACCAAGCTCGAGATCGACGTTCCATTGGTCGGTACGTTTCCCGCATCGGGCGAGGCACCGGATGCAGGCATCAGCCCCGACTGGGACGTGCCGACGACTCCAGCTGATCTCGCGCGTGGTCACGATGCTGCGCTCGCGCGTGCGCTCGAGCTCGCGATCGCGCGGTGACCGGTTGCGCGCGAGCAACGCCGCGTGTTCGATCGAGTAGCCGAGCACACTTGGCAGAGACGTTGCAGCTCACACGTTCGTGACGTTTGCCAAGATCCTGTGCCCGATCGACTTCTCGCCGACGTCCGGACACGCGCTTCGAATGGCGATCGAGCTGGCGAAGACCTCGAGCTGCGAGCTGGTGATCGCACACGCCTGGCACGCACCGGCGCTGTACTTCAGCGAGCTCGCGTATGACTCCCATGTCGACGAACAACTGGTCAAGACTGCCGAAACGGAGCTCGCCGCCGCCCTGCGCGAAGCGCACACAGCCGGTCTCGAGAAGGTTTCCACCAAGCTCCTCGAGGGGATCGCCGCCACTGCCATCACCTCGTTGCTCGACACCGACGCTGCGTTCGACCTCGTAGTGATCGGCGCGAACGGCCGCAGCGGCCTGGCCCGCGTCCTCATGGGGAGCGTCGCCGAGAAGGTGGTTCGTCACGCGCCGTGCAGCGTGATGGCCGTGCACTCCACACACTCGATCGCCGCGTTCCGGAACGTGTTGTGCCCGATCGACTTCTCGCCGAGCTCGCTCGACGCCTTCCGGCTCGCCAAGACTCTCGTCGCTCAGAACGGCTCGTTGAGGCTGCTACACGTCCTCGACGTCCCCACGAGCTACTCGGACGTGCCCGCGATGGCCGCGCTCCTCAGCGAGCTGGACCAGCGCAGCAGCGCGGACCTCGACTCCCTGGTCGCATCGACATCGACCGGTGTGCGAGTGGGGAAGAGCACGCGCATCGGGAGTCCCGGACGGCAGATCCTCGCGCTCTTGGAGAGCGAGCCCGGCTTCGATCTGGTGGTGATGGGTACGCACGGGCGCACGGGCGTCCGTCGCGCCATCCTCGGCTCGGTCGCCGAGAAGGTCGTTCGGCATTCGCCGTGCCCGGTCATCGTGGCGCGCGACCGAACCACGGACAGCTCTCCCCACTCGTGATCCGACGTCGCGCAATCCTGGCGCGCTTCATGAAGAAGCTGCGGGTATGTTGGCGAAGAACATCCTGGTCCCCACCGACTTCAGCGAGTGTTCGATGCACGCGCTCGACTACGCCTGCGAGCTCGCCCAAAGACTCGACGCGTCGATCCATCTCGTGAACTGCGTCAGCGTCCCGCCCGAGATCAACATCGCGCTCACACAGGAGATGGTCGAGACCCTTCGCAGCGGTGCCGAACAGGCGCTCGACAAACTCGTGTCCCGACCAGGGGTTCGCTTCGCGAGGCCACAAGTCGTGAGCATGGATCCGCGCGAAGGAATCTTGGATGCCGCACAGCGGACGAAGGCCGACCTGATTGTTCTGGGCACCCATGGCCGCCGCGGATTCACGCGATTCATGCTCGGCAGCGTCGCGGAAGGCGTACTTCGTCGCGCGACGTGCCCGGTCCTGACCCTCCGTGGAGGTGCATCGTGACGCGGATCCTCGTCGCGCTCGACTCGTCGCCGCGAGCCGCCGCGGATCGCAACATCCTCTTCGTGTGCACGGTGCTGTGATGTCGAGCTGTACGTGCGAGGTGACACATCACCTCCGACAGATCGTTGTCACCGGCGGACCCGGCGCCGGTAAGACCGCGGCGCTCGAGGTCCTCCAGCGCCAGATCTGCCGCCACGTGAAGGTGCTCCCCGAAGCAGCGAGTATTCTTTGGCGCGGCGGCTTCCGTCGGAGCCACGACGGACGATACGCTGCTCGTTCACGAACCGCGCTACACCGCGAGGCGGCTGGGGGCGGCGGGTGTGGCACAACAGTGGCTTCACGTGGATCCGACCCGCTCGATCCCACTCGGAAAGCAGAGCGTGCAGGACTTCGTGTTCACCACACCGGTCGGCGCGGCCTCCGATGCGGCCTGCGGCAAGGTCGTGTTCTCCGACATGCATGTGTCCTCGGACTCGAACTCGACGCCGTCGGTCGCCTATCCGACGTCGTGCGCGAGCGGCGACCTCACACCGCAGGAGAAGGCACTCGCCTTCATCCTGTTCGACATGGCCGCTTGCGTCTCGCCCGTTCTCTGATCGACAGCTACGAATCCCGGGTGTCAGGGAGAACCTTGGCTAGCTCGCCATGTCGAGGTCGCCGCGGATCCGCTGCAGCAAGCGGGCATGACCCGGGGTCCCCTCGAGACTCGCGAACACCCGCGCTGGGGACCCCCAGTCGGTCCATCCCGTTCCCGAGACCGCGATCACGGCGAGAGCATCGGTGCGCGCGAGCAGGTCGCGACTGAAGTTCGTGGGCACCATTTCTTGATAGGCAGCCTCGAGGGCGTACTCCTCTTCGAGACACCCGATGGTGGTCGAGTAGCTCTCGAGGGCGGCCGTGACGCGTGGCAGGTACTTCTGCGCGAGCGACCACAGATGGCTGGCGTTTCCGGCGCAGATGAACGTGTTCCACAGCGCACCGGCCGACCGTAGTTGCTCGGCGAGCTCTCTGGAAGGCTTCTCGCGGAACGCTTCGACCGTCGATGCACACGAACCAGGAATGGGGCGACCGCGCGCGATCCAGCCGTACTCGACCTCCGCCGACACGGGCGTCACACCGATCAACGTGATGCGGTCGGCGAGGGCTGGAACTGCAGAGGCCTCGAGCGCGCGCTCGATCGGCGCCGGGTTCACGACGTAGTGATCGGAAGGCAGGAAGATGACCTGGGCCGATGGAGCGCGCGCCAGAATTCGCGCGACCGGCAGAAGCATCCCGGGTGCCGTGTCGAGGTTTCGCGGCTGGATGACGAGCTCTACCTGCGGGTAACGAAGGAGCTGGACTCGCGCAATGCCTTCGTAACGAGCGGTGATCACGACGAGGATCCGATCCTCCGAGGTGATCGCGAGGGCGCGTTCGATCGTCGACTGCAAGAGCGAGCGCTCGCCGTCGAGAACCGCGAACTGCTTGGGAAGATCGACCCCGTAAAGGGCTCGGGTCAACGAGATCAGGCGACTCCCCTCACCACCGGCCAAGACCACCACAAACGGCCGTTCGGTGCTCATGGCCGTGCATTCTGCAGCGCCCGCGCCAACCAGCGGCAGGTCCGTACGATGGAATTCGCGCAAGCAATGCGAGTTCGCGGGGGACGCGCGCACGAACCGCGCGCGTATCGAGCCGACCAGGCGAGTCGACGGACCCGAACGTGGCGCGCGAGGTGCAGCGAAGCCCCTCATGGAGCGACCTTTCCGCTGGTCCTGGAGGTTTGGTAGCTTGTTTGGCATCGCGATCCGCGTGCACGTCACACTGCTCGCTCTCCTCGCCTGGATCATCATCGTCTCGCCGATCCAAGGCGGGAGTTTCGCGACCGGTGCGTTGCAGGTGTTCGCCGTGGTCGCGGTGTTCGTGATCGTCGTGCTGCACGAGCTCGCCCATGCGCTGGTAGCTCGGCGGTTCGGTTCGCAGACTAGAGAGATCCTCCTCCTTCCATTCGGCGGCGTCGCGAACATCGACCACATGCCCGCACGCCCGAGCCACGAGCTCGTGATCGCCGTGGCCGGGCCCACGCTCAACATCGGTCTCGCGCTTCTATTCGCGATCCTCCTCGCAGCGACGGGCTCTGACTTCTGGCCCGGGCCGATCGCAGACCTACAGGCACTTGGAGCACAACTTCTGTGGATCAACGTCGCCCTGGCTGGCTTCAACCTGATCCCGGCGTTTCCGATGGACGGCGGGCGCATCCTCCGCGCGCTGCTCGCCATGCAACTCGGCTACGCGCGCGCGACACGGATCGCTGCGAAGGTCGGGGTTGGTGTGGCGATCGTGTTCGTATTGTTCGGCATCACGTACAACCCGATGCTCGCCGTCATCGGCTTCATCGTGTGGACGCTCGCTCGACAGGAGTTAGCGACCCTCACCGTCCGAGAGAGCCTCCGGGGCGCGGTTGCCCGCGATGCGATGATCCGTTCACTCGATCCGGTCGATCCGGACGACGACCCGCACCGTGTCGTGGATCGCATGCTCGGCGATGGCGTGCGTCTGCTTCCGGTGGTCGAGGGTCCACGCGTGCTGGGCATCGTCACCAGCACCGGCATCCTCCGCCAACTTCATCGGGGGGGGCCGCACGATGTCATCCGTGGTGTCACGCAGGCGGTTCCGATGGTTGCGAGTGATACATCGCTCGCGAGCGTGGTCGATGCACTCGACGATGCCGAGGCGGTCCTCGTCGTCGATGATGGTGCGCTCGTCGGGCTGGTGACGATCGATCAGGTCGCGATGTTCGGCGAGCTTGTCGAAGAGCCAGAGCTCGCGCAGTGGCGTCGCGAGCGAGCTAGTGAGCGAGCCGGTGGCGCCGCAGATCCGGCGGCGATCACGACCTGACCGCTCGCCGTCGAGGCGTTCGCCATGATGTCGTGAACTTCCACGATCGTACGAAAACACCGTAACCGGCCTCCGAGCAGCGCGTAGGCAGGGCATGCATCTTTGGGAACGCGCGACGGCAATCGGTCGCAAGGTTGCCTTCTTGGCTCCAGTCTTACTGCGCGTGGTCCTCGGCGTGACGTTTCTGTTCGCCGGGTGGGGCAAGCTCAATAACCTCGAAGCGATCACGCGCTACTTCGAGTCTCTCGGCATTCCCGCCGCGGGCGTGCAAGCCCCACTGGTGTCGGTCATCGAATTCGTCGGTGGCATCCTGATTATTGTCGGGCTCGGCACGCGGGTCGTGTCGCTCGCGCTGGCGAGCGTGATGGCGGTGGCGCTTGCCACGGCGATCTCGCCCAACGTCTCCGGCATCCGCGAGCTGCTCGGCTCGATCGAGGCCGTGTACCTCACCGCATTTCTTTACCTCGCCGCGCATGGTGCCGGCGTGGTGTCTGTCGACAACCTGGTTGCGCGCCGCTTTCCTGCGCGCAGCCTGACCCGAGAGAAGGACGCATGACGAAGTTCCAGACTGGTGCACTGATCGCGCTCGCTGCCGGCACGCTATTCGCGGCTTCTTGCAAGAAGGACGAACAGCCAAAGATGGACAAGCCCACCGCTGGCGAGATGAACTCGGGCGACATGAAGTCGGGCATGAAGCCGGGGGAGTCGAAGGCCGCGCCCGCGATGGCCGGCGAGAAGATGGCCGCCAAGGTTCACTGTGGTGGCATCAACGAGTGCAAGGGCCACGGCTCGTGCAAGAGCGAGGCAAATGCGTGCGGCGGAAAAAACGGCTGTGCGGGCAAAGGCTGGGTGGAGCTGACCGAAGAGGACTGCAAGGCGAAGGGCGGCTCCGTGATCGCGAGCAAGATGTAGCAACGGCACCGACTGCACGGGGCATGGCTCTGCGCGAGCCATGCGCGCGCGTCCGCGATACGCTACGCGGGCGTCTCCATGCGCAACCCGATGACGCATGTGCGGTTGGTATACTGCATCGCCATCTTCGCGATGGCGTGTGGGCGCGTCGCGTTCGAACCCCACGATGACGACGCTGCGCTCGCTCCTGCGGACGGCTACTTCGTCGAGACTCGATCCATAGCGGACGGCGCGTTTGGGGGCCTCGCGGGCGCGGACGCGTGGTGCTGGAGCGAGCTCTCGAGCCTGCGGTGGCGTAACAAGGACGTTGCTCAGGCAAGCGGTCAACTGCAGATCGAGCGTGTACACGCCTGGCTGTGCGTCGTGGGTGAGTGCCGTGAGCTACTGCCATTGCGGCGCTACATCTATGCATCGGTGATCAACGCCGATGCGGGTGGCGCGAGCTTCATCGCCACGGGACAAGGGTACCTCTTCGACGATGATCGGGCGTACGAGGACCCTGTCGTGTTCGGGGACGCGCCGCTCCTTCGCGAGTACTTCACGGGCCGCGACCAGGATCAGACACCGCAATCGACGACGTGTTCAGACTGGACCCGTAGCGTGGGCGATACGCTCGTTGCGGTCAGCGACACGGAGTTCTACGGCGAGCGCTTGAGCAAATACCGCAAGCCGTGCAGCAACGGTCAATCGCTCATTTGCATGATCGATCCATTGCCGTGAGCAGCGAAGACGCTGTCGATGCAGCGCTCGACGAGTTGTGCTGCGTACACGATATTTCGTTTGCACGTACGTAGGGGGCGGATACGATGCGCGCCGATGAGGGGCATCTGCATCGGCATCCTATTCGTTTGTGCGTCCTGCGGTGACAACCTCGCGGGTGGTCCCTTCTCGGGCCTGCGGCTCGATGGAACCTTCGACGTCGGAGTCGAAGGCACGGTGCACGTGGCTCGCGACGAGTACGGCGTCGCGCACATCAGCGCCGCGAGCCTTGGCGATGCGGCCTTCGTGCAGGGGTACGTGATGGCCCACGACCGGTTGCCACAGATGGACATTCTTCGACGCTTCGGCGCGGGCACGCTGTCCAAGCTGTTCGGCGCGCTCGATCCCGACATCGTCGACACGGATCTCGAGATGCGCATGCACCGCATGAAGCCACTCGCGACAGAGTCATGGATGACGATGCAGGCCAATCCCGACGATGCCGAGGTCGTCACGCTGTTGCAGCGTTTCAGCGATGGAGTGAACGCGTATGCCACGGATCTGAAAGCCGGTCGGTGGACGATCGATCCCGCCGTTCTCGTTTCGTTCGATCCCGACCGCTTCGAGGACTGGTCCCCGATCGATTCGCTCGTGCTCGGGCGGTTCCAGGCGTTCGCGCTCTCGTGGACAACGTCGGTCGAGCTGAACGTCACGGAGGTCTACGACAAGCTACGCGACACGTTCGACGGCGCGCAGCCCGGACAAGCAGCCGCGTACGCGCGACGAGGAATCTCGTCCGATTTGTTGACGCTGGCTCCCGTGGGCCAGGTGCCGACGATCGACGGCTTTCCAAACGTCAGCAATGTGGCACCACGATCCACCGAAGGTGCGCGCCGGCCTCGGGTCTCGCAGGCGACGTTCGACCGCGCGCGCACGTTCCTCGATCGCGGAGGCCAGACAGGGCCGTTTGGCGCGCCGGGGCCGCACGCGTTGATGTATCCGAACGCAGGTTCCAACTGCTGGGCGATCAGCCCGTCGAGAGCGAACGGTGCAGCGCTCCTTGCGGGCGACCAGCACCTCCAACTTCCCAATCCATCGGTGTTCTATCCAACGCACATCATGGTGGGCAACGGCGATGGTGTGCGTGACGCGGGAGAGCTCGACTTGCTCGGTGTGACGTTCAGTGGAATCCCGGGGGTCATCCTAGGGACGAACGGCGACGTGGCGTGGACATCGACGACGAGCTTTCACGACGTCAACGACGTCTATCGAGAGGTGATCACGCCCTGTGGATCGAATAGCTGCGCGAGCTTTCGCGGGCAGCAAGTTCCACTCGAGACGTTTACCGAGGAGATCGAGATCGGAGCGCTCGGCACCATCACGGACATGCGCAGCGCGACGTACGAGGTCGTTCCGCATCACGGCCCGATCCTGCCCGAGATCCAGAACCATCGCATCGTTCCGCGCACGAGCTCTGAAGCGTTGTCGGTCCGCTACACCGGTCACCAGGCCACCTACGAGATTCGATCGCTTTGGAAGATCGCGAAAGCGACGACCGTGGCGGAAGGCGTCGCGGCGTTCGAGGACTTCACGTACGGCAGCCAGAACTGGACCATGATCGACACGAAGGGATCCATCGGGTGGACCACACGCGCGGCCGTTCCCGCGCGCGTGCCGGCGGCGTACGCCTGGGATGCCAAGACCAATCCCGACGGCGCTGCTCCGTTCTTCATCTTCCCGGGTGATGGCTCCGCCGAGTGGGATGGACTGGTCGATGCTCGATATGTCCCGCACGCGATCGATCCGGCGCAGGGATACATCGTCACCGCGAACTCGGACCCGGTCGGCGTCACGTTCGACGGTGACCCGCTCGACGGTCCGATGGTGGACGGTCGCCCACTGTTCTTGAGCGCCACCTACGCGGCGGGCGTTCGAACGGAGCGGATCGCCAAGCTCGTCGAGGAGCAAGGCACCGCGATGACGCTCGACGCGATGGCGGCGATCCAGCACGACTCGTCGTCGACAGTCGGTGCGAAACTCGCACCCTTTGTCCTCGCCGCGCTCGCGTCACTCGACAACACCGCTGCGACGCCCTCGGATGCACAGACGTACATCGCCGGATTGTCTACGGCCGATCGGGATCGGTTGGCGCGCGCACGGGGGCTGCTGGCCGGCTGGTCGTTCGCGACGCCGACCGCGCTCGACGCACCCGATCCCGACTCGGCGGCAACGGCGATCTTCAACGCGTGGATGCACTTCTTCTTGACCGAGACGATCGGAGACGAGTACGCCGCGGCCGACTTCGACATGTGGAGGCTCGACGAGAACCTCCACGTCCGCACGGTGTATGCGCTCCTCGCGCGCCCAGAGACGTTCGTGCAGAGCGCCTCGACCAATCAGCCCATCCTGTGCGATCGCATCACGACCACGGGCCCCGACGAAAGCTGCACGCGGATGATCCTGTCCACGCTGCTCCAGGCGATGACTCACCTCGCATCGACCTCTGGGTTCGGCAGTGACGATACCGAGACGTGGCGATGGGGAAAGCTGCATCGCCTGACCATGAAGCCGTTGTTCCCCAACGCGGAGCTCGAGCTGCCCGGGCCCGGCGAGGCGTCGCCGAAAGGCTTCCCCAAGCCGGGAGACAACTTCGTGATCAATCGTGCGGACCAAGGTTGGGACAACCTGGATTTCTCGCAGAGCGCCGACGGTCCCGCGCAGAGGTTCCTGGCGACCACGGTTCCCGGCAAGCCGATCGCGGTTCGCTGGCAGCTCCCGACGGGCGTTGTCTACGACCCGACCGATCCGCACTATCGCGATCAGCTCGACAACCACTACCTCGCCGAGCAGCACTTCGACGCTCCCTATTCGATCGCCGAGATCGTCGACGCAGGCGAGACCCGATGGGTGTTCCAGTGAGCTGATCAAGGCCGATGACGCGCACGCTCGATCGCCTCGGCTCGCTCGATGTCGCTCACGAACCCAGCGGGCCATGGAGTCCGACAGACGTTGAGCACGATCGACTGCCGGGTCTTGCGAATCGTCACCGGACGCGGAATCGCATCCGGAGATCCGTGCGCGATCGTCCGATGGCGGGAAGCCTTGGTCGCGATCCGGAAGCCTCCGGGAATCGCTTGGAGCTTGCCGCCGAGCTCGGCATCGTCGCTCACGAGGTTCGGAGTGATCGGGTCGGTGACCTCGCAACTCATCCACCCCGAAAAGCCGAGGCGGCGGTTGGTCACGGTCGCCGTGATGGAACACGGAACGTTCCACTTCGCGCCGCGTAGATAGCCGCTGGTTGCAGACGACTTGATGATCTCGCACGCGTACGTCTGAAACCACTCGCCGTTGATTCCGATCTGGCACATGTAGCGCCCGACGATGGGCTCGGCGCTACGTGGGGTGTCTCGGTCGCACGGCTGCTCGGCCACGAGCGTTCGATCGGTGGGGCCAAGGACCGGGCCGATGCTGTCGGCGACCGCGAGCGAGCTAGCGAACAGAAGGGGAAGACTCGTAGCGAACCGCATGACGGGTATGTCAACGAGCGTGGCAAAGGTGTCGAGCTCGCGTTTCGCGGTAGGCTCGACCAGCGGCTGGTTGGCCGCGCTGTTGCATTACGAGTGGCCATGAACTTCGCAAAGATCCTTTGTCCGACGGACTTTTCGTCAGGGGCGACGAGCGCCCTCCGCGCTGCAGCCCATCTCGCAGCTGCCGGCAACGCCGAGCTCGTCATCGTCCATGCCTGGCAACTCTCGACGGTCGCGTTCGAGGTGCCCATCCCTGACTCGCTCACGGACGACATCATCGACGCTGCGCAACGAGAGATCGACACGGCCGAAGCGACCGCCCGTAGCGCGGGTGCGACGCGCGTGACGACCAAGTTGCTGTCCGGCATCGCCTGGACCGAGGTCGTGAGGGAGCTCGAACGCGAGGCATACGATCTCTGCGTGACCGGAACTCATGGGCACACCGGGCTCTCGCGAGTCCTGCTGGGCTCGGTCGCCGAAAAGGTCGTTCGCCACTCCCCGTGCTCCGTCCTCGTCGTCCGGCCGGACGCCGAGGTGACGTCGTTCAAGCACGTCCTGGTTCCGACCGACTTCTCGGTCAGCGCGGCGCACGCCGTCGAGCTGGCGCCGAGGCTCGTCGAGCCGACGGGCACGATCACGCTCCTCCACGTCCTCGAGTTACCGGTCTCGCAAGGGGGAGAAGTCGCGTTGGAGTTTGGTCGCGCCCTGAGCGTGAAGGCGGCCGAGCGCCTCGATCAGACGGTGTCATCGCTGCGGGGTGCGACGAAGGCCACGATCGACACGCGGACGCGCATCGGATCGCCTGGCTCGCAGGCACTTCTGGCCGTGGACGCCGACCCGACCATCGATCTGGTCGTCGTGGGCAGTCATGGCCGAACTGGCATCAAACGCGTCTTGTTCGGATCCGTCGCGGAGAAGATCGTTCGTCACGCTCGTTGTCCCGTGCTGGTCGCGCACCGACGTCCGTGAGTCCACCGTCGTCGCGTTACATCAACGGCTTGGCTTTCATGCAGCCGACCATGAAGTCGCGGAATGCCTCCACCTTGCGTGGCGTCTGACCGCGTGACGGGTAGAGCAAGTAGAACCCGCCGGCGGTGCGCAATGTCCGTGCGGGTAACACGCCCACCAATCTGCCTGCGGCAACCTCTGACTCGGCAACGAACGTCGGGATCCCTCCTACCCCACCGTCGGCGACCGCGAGCTCGCGAATGAACAACAAATTATCTGCGAGCACGTGCGCGACCGATCGTTTGGGCATCATCGCGGCGGCGGCTGGGCGAAACACGATCCAGTCATGGTCGGGATCGCCCACTTCTTTCGGCGTGCCCCGACGAGCGAGATAGGAAGGCGATGCGAAGAACCCCATCTCCGCGGAGCCGAGCTTGCGCACTGTTAACGAGGAGTCGGTGAGACCGCGTGGCGCGGCCCGTACCGCGAGATCGAAACCTTCTCCCACCAGATCCACGACCTGATCGCTGATGTGAAGATCGAGCGTGATGTCGGGGTAGCGAAGCCTGAACCGGGCGATCACGCCAGGGAGAAACGTCATGCCCAGGTCGATCGTGCAGGTGATGCGAAGCAGCCCGGACGGCGTCTCTTGATGTTCGGGCAATTCGCGGATCGCATCAGACAGCGCCGTGAGGTGCGGGACGACTCGTTCGAACAACGCGATGCCCGCGGAGCTCATCGCCACCTTGTGCGTGTCTCGATGCAGCAGCTCGGCACCCACGTGTTGCTCGAGCCGGGCGAGCGTTCGGCTCGTTGTGCTCTTGGTGATCCCCAGTTGCTTGGCAGCCTTCGAGAAGCTGGCGTGTTCGGCCACCGCGACGAACACGCGCAACATCTCGAGATCGAACGAAGCTGGTGTTGCACGCATGCAACGCCATATTGCATTTCGTGGCCATTGTTGCCTACGGGAAACAGCCTATGGTGAGGCTCATGGCGGTCATCGCACGAAGCCTCGAATCGACACGGCGGATCAGTCATCGCACCTCGGGTTGGCAGCAGGGCCCGGTCACGCGGCTCGTGAGCCCCAATGATTTGGGTCAGCTGATCAAACCGTTTGTGTTCTTCGACTACTTCGAGACGCCGCGATCCCAAGGACGCGGCTTTCCGGCCCATCCACACTCGGGCATCGCGACGCACTCCACGTTGATCGAGGGAACCTTCGACTACGGTGACTCGACTGGAAAGTCGGGCACGATGCACGCGGGCGACCTCGAATGGATGCAGGCCGGGGGTGGCGTGTGGCATTGGGGGCACCCGAAAGCGAACGAGCCGGTGCGCGGGTACCAGTTGTGGATAGCGCTGCCGGCGGCTCTCGAGAACGCGCCCGCGGAGAGCCACTACATTACGGCGAGCCAGGTCCCGAACGATCGCCGCACTCGCGTGCTGCTGGGGGCGTATGGGGACCTCTCAAGTCCGATTCCGTACCGCGAGGACGTCACGTATCTGCACGTGAACCTCCGCGATGGAGAGCGCTGGACGTACGTGCCGTCGTCGACGCACGACCTCGCGTGGCTCGCGACGCATCGCGGATCGCTGCGGGTCTCCGGCACGCACGTCGAGCGCGAGCTCGTCGTGTTCGAACCGGGCAACGCTGCGATCGAGATCGAAGCCTCCGGCGACACCGAGCTCGTCATTGGCTCGGCGCGCCAGCACGCTCATTCGTTGGTGACCGGTTCGTATTCGGTCCACACCAGCCGCGCCGCGCTGATGCAAGGCGAGCGCGGGATCGACGAGCTGGAGAAGACACCGCTCGTGCAACGTGCGATCGGACGCAGCGCGCTCGGTCGGTGATCCGCGTTCGCTGCCAACTGTTCTGACAGGAGCAAGTCATGCACACCGTTCTATGGATCCTTCAAGGTGTCCTCGCATTCGCCTTCCTTGGCGCGGCGATGGCAAAGCTCACGCAGTCGCGCAGCCAGCTCACCAAGAACAAATGGATGGGTTGGGCGAACGATTTCACGGACACGCAGATCAAGCTCATCGGGATCGCCGAGCTTGCGGGTGCCGCAGGCCTGATCCTGCCCATGGCGCTGAGCATCGCACCCGAGCTAACGCGCGCCGCCGCCGCGGGGCTCGCGCTGCTCATGGGAGGTGCCGTGATCACGCACGCCAAGCGTCGCGAGCCGGTTGTCCCGCCGGCATTGTTGGGACTGCTCGCGATCGCGGTGGCCGTGGGTCGCTCGATCTGATCTGCCGATGTCGGCTACGTGCCCGACAAAGAACGAGCGACGTGCGGCTTACGTGGCCCCGTACGAAATTGCTCGGATGATCACTTGGCAGAGGTGAGCCGAGCGATCTCCTGGAGCACCGAGGCTTCGACGTCGGCGCCGCACGCCCAAGCGCTCGGTGCTTCGCCCTTGGCCTTCTGCTCGGCGCGCTTGTCCGCCTCGCGTTTGCCGTAGGCCGCGCCTCGATCGAAGTAGGTCTCGAGGTCAGCCCTCGCCGCGGCGAGCGTCGGCACGGCGAACAGGCGCGTCTTGAGGTCCTTGAACGGCTCCGCGTTCCAGCCGCAGTAAGCGTTCATCTCGCTCCACATGCCGAGGTTGTTGAGAGGTCCCGCGAAGTCTTCGCCAGGCGCGGCAGCGCCCGCGGGTGCGGGGTTCGCGCTACCGGTCGCGCCCGCGGGTGCAGAGCTCGCGCTACCGCTCGCGACTGCGGCCGGTGCCCCCGACGCGGGCTTGGGATCGGGCGCCTTGTCCTTGCACGCGGCCAACAGAAAGACGAGCGCATAGCCAGACATCGAAACAAAGGCTGAGCTCATGGCTCGAGATCGTAGTGTGGTGTCGCAGCCGCTTTCAAGCGAACGGAGCATGTCAGCCGACCACACGTGTCGAGAGCAGCCGTTGGCGCTGTCAGGTTCGGTCCATGAGGTGCAGTCGCCTGCAACAAAGCAAGGACGACCGTTGTTACGTACGAGATGCACCGGCTCGTCGTTGCTCTCATGCTCGTCACCGTCGTCGCCCTCCCCCGTGAGGCGGACGCTTGCGAGGACCATGTTTTCTCGCGCACCGTCGACGGCATCGCCGCAGACGGTTCGTTCGTCTACGTCGAGCGCAACTTCGGGGGCCGCGTCTTCGAGACGGTCAATGTCGCGAACCACGCTGGCAAGCGAATCGCGCGGTGCGAGCGTGAGGACGAGAGCACGTGGCGCTGCGATGGGGATCGTCGCTTCCGCGCCAAGCGAGCCATGTCTGCCGATCGCATCGCGAAGTCATGGGCGGGGATCCTCGGACCAGCAACGCCGCTGGTCGAAGAGACCCGCGCCCCGGTGGGCATCACGGAGGCGATCTGTGCGCGCACGGCATCGGTCTACACGGGCGCTGGACAGATCGACTGTGCCAACACCAACGCCAAGCCGTTCGTGAACGCCAGCTCGCCGCTCGTGTTCCTGCGGTTTCACGTCGCGCCGTTCAAGTTCTGCGGCGGTACGAGCACTCACGACGAGATGACGTGGGTCTCGAGGTCCGCGCTCGCTTCGCGGCTCGCGAAGCGAGGCGCCCACTTCTCCGCGCGCAAACGCTGGGCGTTGGCAGAGCGCGCCCTCGAAGCGTGGGTGTGGTTGTCACCAAACGATGCCGCGGCGGCCGACGCTCTGAAGCAAGTGCGCCGAACGATCGAGGGTTGACCGGTTCGGATCTGTCGCACCACCGTGAGCGGACACCCGAGCGCCACAGCGCGGATGACCTCGACGCGGTTCGTGTTCGAATCCTTCATCAGCTCTCAGCGGTCGCGAATCGTGTGGTGGCAGGCCGCGCATGTGGCCAATAGGTCCCCATAGATCTCCATGCGCGCCTCGGGTGTCGTGGCGCGTTGTGCTCGTCGCGCGAGTTGATGAACACGCTCGACATCTGCTGCGATGCCGAGCGTGTGACCGGGAACCTCCCCCTCGGCGACGATGGCCATTGGAGCGCGCTCGAGTGCGACGGCACCCGCCTGCCATTCGCTCTCCGTGCTCGCGACGAGCCCGTTCCACATCTGCTCCGCCGCCGATGCGTGCACTGCCATGACCGCCGAGAGCGAACCTCCGCGCGGCGTCGGGGCTCTCGTACGCGTCGGGAGCCGTGCATGCATTGCGCGATGACAATCACCGCACCGCGCTCCGAGCGCAGCCAGCGCGTGTGCTGCTGCCATAGGGTCGGCAGCGGCCCCGAGCTCGGCGGCGGCGGATCGAAGCTTGGCGAACGCTGGCCTCCACTCGGGGAGGATCTCGGGATCGGTGAGACCACCGATGATGCCCGCAACAGCTCGCACCTTCGCGAGGTCGCCGGACTCGAGCGCGCGTCGTGCCGCATCTGCCGCTGCAAATCGTGCATGCATGTTCGCGTGCACTGTCTGGACGTCCGCAGCGAGTGCACGGTCGGCGGCCTCATCCCGTAGACACCCCGCAAGGGCCACCATGATCACGAACCAGTGCATGCCCCCCTCTTCGAGCAACACCTGTGCCGGCGAGGCGGCGGACCTGCTGTACGCAAACGATGCGCGCTGCGATCGCGCCCCGACGATGGTCGCCTGCTGTACCCGCGTAGGTCACGCGGTCACGCGCTGCAGGATCTCTCCGAGCGCGAACAACGCATCTGTCGACGTGAACACGCCCTGGATCCCGCGATCGTCGACCACGAGCACGCAGTCGACCTTACGTTTCGCCATGAGGTCCGCGACCTCGTCGAGGGACGCCTCGCTGCGGACACACAGCGGTTCCGTCAGCAGGCGAGCGCACTCGATACGTGTGAGATCGACCCCTGGAACCGCTTGCACGATGCGAACGTCGTTGTCGCTGATCACACCCGCGAGCTTCTCGCCATCCACCACGGGTATGTGACGGATCTCGTGGGCCATCATGAGGGCGCGCACTTCCTCGAGCGAGCAGGTGGAGTGCACGCGGTATGGCTCGCGCGTCATGAAGCGAGATACAGGCGGCATCAGCATGCCGCCTCGTGATGCAGCGCGCATGCCCATACGAGCACCGTGCGCATGGCCGACGGAATGCTGCGTGCATGATCGGCGGGCATGAAGCCTTCTTTCGTCGTGATCGCGACCGCGCTCATGTGCCCGTTGCTCGCTGCAGCGCCGAGACCACAACCGACACCGCCACCGGCACCGGCGCCCGAGAAACCCAGCTTCGAGCGCGGCATGATGATCCGGTTTCACATGCACGAGAACTACGGAATGCTCCGGGCGATCGAACGGCTGTTGCTCCGCGGAAAGCTCGACAACGCGAAGTTCCTCGCCCAGGGAATTGGCGAAGCTCCGGAGGAGCCCGGGTTGTCAGCCTTCGCGACGCACGAGGCGCAGGTGCGAATACGAGCGCAGGATGTGGTCCGGGCGAAGGACCTCGATCAAGCGATTCGACGAACCGCATTGCTCGTCGACGCCTGCGCCGGCTGCCACGCTGCTTCGGGTCAGCTGCCGGAGCTCGGGATTCCGTCGGGACCGCCGCCTGACCGTGACTCGTTGGATGCGCGGATGGCGCGCCACCGATGGGCAGCCGATCAGCTCGGCGCCGGCATCCTCGCCAGTGATGACAAGGCGTGGACGAGCGGGCTCGAGCTCCTCGCGAGTGCGCCCCCGCTCGCACAACTCACGAAAGAGCAAGCGGTGTTCGGAAAGCGGCTCCAGCAAACCGCGAAGAGCACACTCAAGGCGAAATCGGTCCGGGGCGAAGCGCGAGCGGACGCCTACGGAAACCTGCTGGTGATCTGCGCGAGCTGTCACACGGCAGCGTCACCGTAGCGATGCCGAGTGCGCAAGTCCTGCGTCTTCGTGCTCTCCCCATGCAGGATGTGCGTGGCGAACACGCTCGTGGTTCGTGGACCACGGCCCTGGGGAACGGCGGCACGGTTTGCGCGTTCCGGACCACGAACAACGAATTGTTCCTTCCGTGGGAGAGTCTCGGAGCGATCTGGCGGCCTCTCGTGGGCATGAAGAAACTCGCCGCCACCCTCCTCCTCCTCACCTCTTCCACCCTCGTGCACGCAGAGCCGATCCACCTCGGGTTCAGCGAGCCCGATGCTCCCCCGACGATGCGTGTACTGCCGTTGACGCAGGTCGCAGTCGCTGGAGACCCAGGCAGCGAGATGCAACCACTGCCTGCCGAGCCGCCCCGCGCCGAGCGCACGGTGTTCGGTCTGCCGAAGAACGTGGGCACCGGGGATCGCATTCTCCGCACCGTCGTCGGTGCGGCACTTCTCGGTACCGGCATCTGGGGCATGGTCTCGGACGAGCATCTCTCGTCGACCACGAGCGGCATCCTGATGGGGGTCTCGGCGGTGCCCTTCGCGACCGCCGCCACTGGCTACTGTCCGCTGTATCAAGCATTGGGCATCGACCACTCTTTCTAGGCACTGGAGGTCATCATGTTTCGCAAGAATGAAGGAACCATCGATCGCGCGTTGCGCATCGTCGTCGGCATCGCGCTGCTCGCCATCGTGTTCGTCGGCCCGAAGACGCCCATCGGATGGGTGGGTCTCGTACCGCTGATTACCGGGCTGATCGGGAGCTGTCCACTGTATACACTGCTGGGACTGTCCACGTGCCCGATGAAGACCTCACCGATGAAGACCTGATGAAGCGTTTGGTGCGCGGCGACGACGCCGCGTTCCGGACGCTCGTCGTTCGCTATCGTGGGCGCGTCTTTCATCTCGCGCTCGCGATCACGGGAGACGAGGCGGCTGCGGAGGATGCGCTTCAGGACACGTTCCTCGCCGTTCATCGCAGCGCGGCATCGTTCGGTGGCACCGCGTTTCGCGCATGGCTCTTCACGATCGCGCGCCACGCGGCCATACGTCCGCGGCGTCGACACGTGCCGATCCCCGTCGAAGAGGAGACGCTCGAAGCGCTCGGGGAGGCCGCGGGCTGGGGCGCCGACGACGAGCTCGACGAGAACGCGCTGCGCTCTCGGCTCGCGGGTGCGCTGGCCAACCTAGCCCCGCCAGATCGCGAGGTGCTCGTGCTGCGCGACCTGGAGGAGCGATCCGCGCAAGAGACCGCAACGATGCTCGGGCTCACCGTGCAAGCGACAAAGTCGCGACTGCATCGTGCGCGGTTGCGTCTCGCTGCAGCGCTGCGAGGAGGGGACCATGGATCGTGACATTGGAGGAATCACTTGCTCCGAGGTGCTGGCTCGTCTCGACGATGTACTCGAAGGAGACCTCGACGAGAACGACCGCACGCGGATCGCGACTCACGTCGCCGGATGCCCGGAGTGCGAGAAGTTCGGCGCGCGATACAACGAGGTCGTTCGCGCATTGCGCGAGAGCGACGTGCCGCCCACGGTCGCGTCCTCGCTCGACGAGCGTTTGCTCCGACGCTAGTCCACGCCGCTTCCAAGGAAGCCCCGCCTCAGCGCGTGATGTGCGCCGAGCCCTGATAGGTGAAGCTCAAGAGGCGCGCTCCTTCGATCGCCTCCGCGGTCAGGTCGTCACTCGTGAAGCCCGAACGCCGCAAGAGATCGCCGGTGTCGCGATCGAGGTGACATCCTCCGGCGATGCGCTTCCAGTACGGTGTGAGGCGACGCTGCCAGCGCCCAGTGCGCTCGACGTGCGAGATGCCATGCTCGACGAACAACAGCTCGCCGTCGCCGCGGAGCACCCGGCGCAGCTCGCCGAGGGCACGCAGTGGATCGTCGATGCTGCACAAGGTGTACGTCATCACGATCGTGTCGAACGTGGCGTCGGCGTAGGGCAGCGCCTGCGCGTCACCGCGAACGAGCGTGACGGGTACACGCGCCTCGGCCGCACGCGGCGCGGCCCGCGCGAGCAATGCACGCGATGGATCGAGCGCGATCACGCGAGTCACGCGGGTTGGATCGTAGAGCGCCAGGTTGAGCCCGGAGCCGACACCGACTTCGAGGACCTGGCCTCGGGCACGCGGTATCCAGCGCTGACGCGCCGCGAGGATGGCGTGGCTCCTGCCAGCCTTTTCGATCAGGAACGGGAGAACGCGATCTGCCCACAGGGTCACGGCGCACATCTTGGCGCGACCCGGCCGTCGATGCGATGGGTCTCGGCGATTCGCCGCCTTGACTTGTTGTAAGTAAGCACTTACTCTCTTCAGCACGACCATGGCCACCTTGCGGCGGTCCTCCCAGCTCCGACAAGTCGAGTTGATCGACGCTGCCCTTCGCATCATCGCGACGAAGGGAATCGCTGCGCTCACCACGCGTAGCCTCGCAGACGAGGTCGGGCTCACGACGGGTGCGATCTTTCGACACTTCGCCACGCTCGACGATCTGCTCGAGGCGGTCGTGGCGCGTGTCGAGGCGGTCCTCGAAGCATCGTATCCGCCGGCCAACCTCCCTCCGCTCGAGAGGCTCGAGCAGTTCATGGATGCACGAAGCAAGGCCGTGGGAGACCAGCTCGGCATCATGCGCCTCGTCCTCTCCGACCAGTTCTTGCTCGCACTGCCGGCGCGCGGGTCGGAGCGACTATCGGCGTGCGTCAAGAAGTCACGCGCGTTCATCACGGAGTGCTTGCGCGACGCGCAGCGCGCCGGAGCGGTGCGCACCGATCTCGGCGTCGACGTGCTCGCACCGATCGTGGCGGGCACGATGCAGATGCTCGCCTTGTCGCGGGCCAACACGCAGTCGCGCACACCGGACCCGCGTCATGTACGTGACGCGCTGTTCACCCTGCTCCGTCCGAACCCGGCCGGCGCCGCGAGGCCGGCCAGAAAGCGAACCTCGTCATGAGCTCTCTGACCTCGATCTGGATCCCCATGCTGGCGCTCGCGGGCTGTGCCCACTCGCCACCAGCGCCCGCGCCACACTCGCACGCGCAGCCCGTCGTCATCACGAGTGCGATCGAGGGCGCACCGGTTCGCTCGATCGAGATCCCGCCGGCCGCGGGGCCAGGCGAGCCGCGCGAGGTGAAGGTCCTCGTCGATGAACCCGCGCTGAAGCTCGTGAGGATCGTCCTTCGCGGCGGGACTGTCCTGCCCGAGCATCACGCAGAGGTACCGGTCACCATCCAGGCGCTGCAGGGATCTGGCATGGTCACCGCGGGCGGCACGGAGCTGCGTCTCGATCCACAGCACCCACTCGTCCTCGCCGCGAAGGTACCGCACGCGGTCGCGCCCGATCCCGGCACCGACCTCGTGTTGCTCGTCCACCACCTCGGACGCGCACACCACGGTGAAGGGACGCACTGATGATGGTCGCGCTGCGTCGAGTGCTGTCCATCCTGCGGCGCCTGGGTTGGTGGCTCGTGGTGGTCGCCGTCGTGATCGCCATCGCATGGATGCGGATGTGGTCGCCGGTTGCAGCCAAGAGCGTGCGCGTCGATCGCGGAACTATCGTCGAGGAAGCGTTTGGCCGAGGCACGATCGAGAGCCAGCGAGAAGCCGCGGTCGGCTTCGATCTCGTCGGGCGGCTCAGCGACGTGCTCGTCGACGAGGGTGCGCGGGTCACCCTGGGACAGGAGCTCGCGCGACTCGAGACCGATCAGGCCGAGGCCGATCTGCAGTCGGCGAAGACAGGTATCGCGGCCGCGCGCGCATCGCTGAAGCGACTCGCGGCAGAGGAAGAGCGCTCACGTGCCCTGCTCGTGACGGCCGAGCGCGAAGCGACGCGTACCCGCTCGCTACTCCAGTCTGGCGCGGTGGCCGGGCAGGCAAACGACGAAGCCGAGGACCGGGTGCGCGTTGCTCGAGCGGACCTCGATCGCGTGCTCGCGCAACGCGCGGAGGCCACGCGTGGCATCGATGTCGCGAGCGGCGGCGCCGAGCAGCGGCGTGTCGCGATGGTTCGCGCGACCTTGCTCGCACCGTTCGATGGGCTCGTGACTCGTCGGCTGCGCGAACCCGGGGACACCGTCACGGTCGGCACGACGGTGCTGCGCATCGTCGACACGTCGAGCGTCTACGTGAAGGCGGCCATCGACGAGACCGTGTTATCGCGGCTCGCGGTCGGCCAGCGCACTGCCATCCTGTTCCCCGGCACCGCGACCTCGATCACCGGAAAGGTCACGCGGATCTCCTGGGAGGCCGACCGGCAGACCCACGAGCTCGCGGTGGACGTAACGCCCGATACCCTCGAGCGTCGCGTGGCAATCGGTCAACGCGCCGATGTCCGCGTCGAGCTCGCGCGGAAGGATGGCGCCCTCCGCATTCCGATCGACATGCTCCACCACGACGCCACCGGTCCGTTCGTGTATGTCGATCGGCAAGGGAAGATCGCCATCGCCCGTCCCCGTCTGGGGCTCACGGGCGCGACGCATGTCGAGGTCGTCGAAGGCCTCGCCGACGGCGACACCGTGCTCGCACCGACGAAGTCCGGCCCGTTGCCCGTCGGACGCCGCTGGAAGGCATCATGAACCTCGCGGTGCGCGACGTACGCCGGCACGTGCCCCGATTCATCGGGACCGCGGCCGGTCTCGGCTTGCTGCTCACCGTCGTGATCGCGATGCAGGGCATCTACGCGGGCATGGTCGACGACGCGACGATCCTGACGCGCGCGATGCGTGCCGATCTGTGGATCGTGCAGCGAGATACGCGCGGCCCGTTCGCCGAGGGCTCGCGTCTCGACCCGAGTATCGAAGCGCGAGCCGCCGTGGTGCCGGGAGTGCGTAGCGCGCGCCCGTACACGTACCAGTTGATCCAGCGCGAGCACGGCACGGTGGTCATGCGGATCGCGCTCGTCGGACTGGGTTGGCCAGACGACACGGGACGAGGGTTGCCGCTCTTGCGTGGCCGCCACCTCGTCCAGCCACACGGAGAGATCATCGTGGACGCCTCGCTCGGGCTCGGCCTCGGCGAGACGTTGACGCTCGCCGACGAGCCGTACCGAGTTGTGGGGATCACCTCGAACGCGCTGACCTCGGGCGGCGATTCGGTCGCGTTCATGACGGTCGCGGATGCACAGCTCGTCGCCTACGATCAGCCGCACGAGGCCACCGTGCTCGAGCGTGCGCGCACCGTCGAGCGCTTGCGCCGCACCGATCTCGGCCGGGGCCAGCCGGCTCTCGAAGATCTCGCGACGGATCCGAGCTGGCGGCCACCCGCGCTCGCCTCACCACCCGTGGCGGCCGTCCTGGTCGACGTGGATCCGCATCGTCAGGTCGAGGTCCAGGACACCCTCCGGCGATGGGGCGACGTCACGGTCTACACGCAGGCCGAGGAAGAGGACCTGTTGCTCGGCGGTGTCGTGCAGCGGGCGCGGATGCAGATCGGACTGTTCACGCTGATCCTCACGCTGACCGCCGCTGTGATCGTCATGATGGTCATCTACAACCTCACCCTCGAGAAGACGCACGACCTCGCCGTGCTCAAGCTCATGGGCGCACCTCGAACGCGGCTCGCGGGCTTGGTCCTGCAGCAAGCGTGGCTGCTAGGCATGGTCGGCTACCTGATCGCGTACGGGCTCGGCGAGCTCGCGTATTCCAGCTTTCCTCGACGGGTGGTCATCACGGAGACGATCCGTGTCGTCGCGCCCGCGGCCACGTTCGCGATGGTCACACTTGCGAGCATCCTCGGACTTCGGCACGTCATGCGGATCGATCCCGCGCGGGCCCTGGAGGGCTAAGGAGGTGCGGTCATGACACACGCCGTTCGCGCAATTGGCTTGCACAAGACCTACGGCCGGGGCTCCTCGGCGGTCGTCGCGCTCGACAACGTAGACTTCACGTTGACGAAGGGGACGGTGGCCGCGTTGCTCGGGCCGAGCGGCTCTGGCAAGTCCACGCTGATCAAGGCGCTCGGCTTCGTGTCGCCAGCCGAACGCGGCGAAGTGCTATTCGAAGATCGAATGGTGATCAAGGATGGCGTTCCCCTCGCGGATCTGGCGAGGCTGCGCCGTCAGCACCTCGGCTTCGTGTTCCAGAAGGCGAACCTGACCTCGTTTCTCACCGCGCGCGAGAACGTCGAGATCGCCTGCGAGCTCGGCAACCAGCCCGACGGACGGCGCCGCGCTCGCGAGCTTCTCGCCTACCTCGAGGTTGCCAACCGCGAGCGCTCCTATCCGGAGATGCTCAGCGGTGGCGAGCAGCAGCGAGTCGCCATCGCGCGTGCGCTGGCGAACGAACCGTCGCTCATCCTCGCCGACGAGCCAACCGCTGCCCTCGACAGCGTACGCAGTCGCACCGTCATGGAGTTGTTTCGCAAAGTCGCGCACGAGCGGAACGCTGCGGTGCTGGTCGTCACGCACGACCAGCGAGCGCTCGACATCTTCGACGTGATCTACGAGATGGAGGACGGTCGCATCACGCGCAGCTCGGGACCTCGCAGTGCCCATGACCGGATCGGCGGGCTGGTTAGTGTAGATCGCGGAGCTGAATGATCTAAGCGGAAGTCAGCGCACGATCGTAGATGCTCGTGACGGCTCCACTTCTCGACGGTGGCGCATGGAATCATGCGATGCTGGGACGGATGCAGTGGCGACGCCTGCTACCGATGCTACTCGTCGCTGGATGTGACGTCGTGTTCGGTCTCGAGCGACCCATCTTCCCGAGCGAGTGGACGTCGTTGTCGGGAGGTAATCGGCACACGTGCGGCATCCGGGCCGATCGCTCTCTGTGGTGTTGGGGCGACAACGAGTTTGGCCAAGCGGTACCGGACGAAGAGGCCACCGAGCTTCTCGAACCTCGACTCGTCTCTGCAGGTCCCTGGCGCGTGGTAGAGGCGGGGTGGAACCACACGTGCGCTATCGACGACGCCTCCGGTCTGTGGTGTTGGGGATCGAATTCGTATGGGCAGGTCGGTGTCGCCGTGTCTACGCGCGCAGCGCGATCGCTGGTGCTCGAGAACGCGAGCTCGGTCGGCACCGGCTACCTCTATACGTGCGCCACCACCCTCGACGGGCGCCTGTGGTGCTGGGGATATGGCCAGGGTGGTCGACTTGGCAGGGTCACGGATATCAATGACCCGGTGCCGACCGAGGTGCCTTCGGAGGAGTCGTGGTCCCACGTTGTTGTCGGAACAAGCCACGCGTGCGCCTTGACGGCGACGAGCTCGGTGTCGTGTTGGGGGAACAACCGATCCCGAGAGGTTGCCAACACCGCGGAGGACGAATACACGAGCCCGACTCGCGTGTTCGACCAAGCCGAGTGGTCGTCGATCGGGCTTGGCGATTACCATTCCTGTGGGCTTCGCAGCGACGGCGTGTTGGTGTGCTGGGGAAACAACGCGTCAGGTCAGCTCGGCGTCATGAATGCTGTGGGAAGCGCCGAGGTTCCGAGCGGCGATCAGCCGTGGACACGCGTCGTGGCGGGCGGCACTAACACGTGCGCGCTCCGTGGGGAATCGCTGTGGTGTTGGGGCAGCAACGCTACGCTCCAGCTCGGAGCGTCGGCCGACGAAACTCAACGCACTCCGATCGAAGTGTTCGACAGAGGGTGGCGCGATGTCACTCTCGGCGACAATCATCTGTGTGGGACGACCACCGGGGGCGTCACGAAGTGCGTTGGAGCTCGTGGCAGTGGCCAGGTCGGCGACGGCTCGGGTGGCAGCCGCCGCAATCCGGTCCGACTCGACGACCTGGTCTGGGAAGCGATCGACGTGGGTTCGAAGACGTCGTGCGGTCGCACCGAGAACGGATTCACGTTCTGCTGGGGCGCGAACAGCCTCTACGAAGGCGGAGACGGAACGACGTCTCCGCGTCAGCGTCCTACGTTTGCGCTGATCGGGAGCATAGGAGGAACGCTCGGCGTCGGAACCAACCATGCGTGCGGGTCCGCCGAAAACGGAACCTTCTGCTGGGGCGACAATCGTCTGTTACAGGCGGATCCCGATCAACCGCCGGGAGTCCTCCGGACGCCGACGCAGACATCGCTTCCGTCCGAGCTAGCGCTCGGCGAGTTCCACACGTGCGCTCTCGCCAACCAAACCCTCTCGTGTTTTGGGCTCAACGATCAGGGGCAACTCGGCCGGCCGACTCCGGAACCCAGCAACCAACCAAACGGTAGTGAGGTCGTTCCTGGACTCTGGCAACGCGCCGCCGCGGGCCGCTATCACACGTGCGCGATCAGCGCGCTCAAGACGCTGCGGTGCTGGGGCAACAACGGTCAGGGTCAGCTCGGCGCGACGGACGGAAATCTTGCCGGGAACAAGTGGGCGCGCCTGGCGGCCGGTACGCTTCACACCTGCGCGATCGACGACGATCAACAACTGTTCTGCTGGGGTGCGAACGACCGAGGACAAATCGGTGACGCCAGCACCATGGATCGGTTCGTCCCCCGGCCGATTCCTGGGATTTGGCTCGACGTCGCGGCAGGCGGCGAACACACGTGTGCGATCGACGACCAGCGTCGCCTCTGGTGTTGGGGTGACAACCGTCGCGGACAGGTGGGCGGCGATGCGCTCGTGCTCGAGGTGCCGACCATGATCTCGAGCGTCGTCGATATCATCGACGTCGCGGCTGGAGGTGACACCACCTGCATTCGTCAAACTACGGGCGAGCTTTGGTGCTGGGGGACCAACACGGATGGTCAGGTCGGCGATGGCAGTGCGTGGACCGGCGAGCTCTCGGAGGAGATCACGATCCGCTGAACCACCGAGCTCGCCGGCGGGAAGTGGCTCGTCGTGCGACGATCGTGGACATCCGTTCGCGCTGCCCGATCGTAAGTTACCAAGTACGTGCGAGCTCGGCCTCGGCCGCGACGTAGCCGAACGCGGGCCACATGCCACCAGCGATCACTTCGCGAAGCGCCGCGAGCGCGCCCTCGCGATCACCGCTGAACCGGCGGTGCATCGCCAGGCCGTAGCCGACCGTGTGCTTGTCGAGGTCGTCGTCGGTCACGAGCGACGCCGGATCCAGTGTGTCGGCGTAGAGTCGGAGCAGCGCGTGATACGCGTGGTTCTCGAGGATCGTTGGCCTCGCGGGGACCGCTGCGAGCACCGCGCGTGTCCCGAGGCCGCGCTGCATGCGAACGAGGTACTGCCAGTACGCTGCGGCCACCCGCGAGTCGTCGTTGGTCGCCACATCCATGCATCGATCGAAGGCGGTCTGCGCCTTCTCGAAATCGCCGCGGAGGTAGTGCGCGAGCCCGAGGTGGTACCAGATGTTTCCGTGCAGCGTGCTCGTCGGCGTGTTCGCTGCGTTCGGCATCCCGTCGGGCTCGATCTCGTCGGGCATGTCGGTACGGAGGCGCGCCGCTGTCTCGAAGTCCGTGATGGCCATGTCCAGGAGTCGCAACGAGATCAACCGATGTCCGCGATGGCGATACAAGCGGGCGTCGTCTGGGTGTTGCTCGATCGCCTTCGTGTACACGTCGACTGCGTCGCGGAACCGATTCAGGTAGCCGAGTCGCCGCCCGTGCCAGATCGCGAGCTCGACGTCGCGAGGTGAACGCTCGTGCGCGTCGCGTGCGTCCGCGTAGGCCTTCTCGCGCTTCGCGAGCTCCTCGGGCGCGATGGTCGGGCGGCGGAGTGGTTCACCCGACAGCGACACCGCTTCGGCCCCTGCGGGCACCGCCGGCAACGCGAGCGTGTCGCGTGGTGGCGTCGAGAAGCGGAACGACGTCACGACGCGCTCTCGAGCCTGGGCAGTCCCCCCGGCCGCGATGATGACGATACCCCTCGTGCCGCGAGAGGTGATCCTCACGCGCGCGCGCTGACCCGAGAGCGTGGTCTCGAAGTCGCGCGTTCCAGCGGGAGCGTCGAACACGGTCGGTTCGGTCTCGCCGCGCATCGCGGTGGCCATCGACGTGATGTAGTCCGGCAGGCCGGGCGGAATGTCGACCACCATCACGCCAAACTCCGCCCTCCCCCAGCGAGCCATCCAGATCTTCTGACCATCACTGTCCTCCATACGCGGAGACGCCGGCAGCTCGATCGAGAATCCGTTCGGGTGTTCGTGTCGCTTCCAGTCGGCCGGTTGGCCCACGATGAGGAAATACGCACCTACGAAGGACAGCGCGATCCCTCCAACCCATACGACCATCGTTCCCGCGCTTGCACCGAACCCCAACGGCTTGCGCGCGGCGATCTGGTGGATCATCTCCATCGTTGCCGCGCAGGACTTCGGGTTGCGTGAGGTTGGCGGCACGACCTCCCAGGCAGCCAAGAACATCACGCGCAGTCCAGCCGCGTCGACACGCGCGGGCTCGGACGGAAGCGCGAGCTCGCGCAACGGCTGGGCCTTGCCAAGCGCGCGCTTGCGCCAAGGCAACGGGAGGATCGTGACCGCGCCGACAATGCCGAGCACCCACGATCCCGACCAGACGCCGAGCGCGATCAATGCCGCAGCGGTGACGAACGAGAAGCCGATCTCGAGTGAGGGCTTTCGCGAGAACAGCACGAGCTGAAATAGCTGCCCGCCGTCGAGTGGCATGATCGGTAGCAAGTTGATCGCGCTGACGTAGATCAGCATCGACGCGACCTCGTACGGAAGCCCCGTCGCTCCGGTCACGAGCAACGCGACGCCGGCGACGAGTCCAGGCATCGGTCCTGCGAGCAGGACAACGCCTTCCTTCCAGCGCGCCACGCCGCGCACGCGTCCCGCGGCGGCGGCACCGAAGAACGGGATGAAGAAGATGCGTACGTCGCGGTAGCCCGAGACGATCATCGCGAGCGCGTGACCGAGCTCGTGCACCAGCAGCGCTCCGACAAGGAGCGCGATCGTCGTCAACGAGTTCGCTCCGCCCGTCATCGCCAACGTGAGCGCGAACAGACCGATCGTGAGGAGGAGCAACTTCGACGACTGCCGCACCTTCGGCGGATCGACGAACAGCGCGCTCGCCTCTCTAAACGTCGCCTCTTGCAGGGAGTCGGCGAACCCGACCGAGTCGGGCGCGCTGGTGCTGTCGGCATGTACGGTCGATGTGTTGGAACCGCTGTGCGACTTGGTCATGCGCGACGTTCTCCTCCACATGAGCGGACCCGTCCGCCAATCGTGGCACCTGACGCGCCAACTTCACGGTTGTGAAACCCATGCGGGAGCCTGGCCGGCTCACATCCCGGGGACGGGCATGATCTCGACGATCTCGATCCAGCCGTCCGGCATCATGAAGTGCGGGTGCTCCTTCATCTTCGTTGCGAGTGCTTCCTTCGACTCGGCCTGCATGACGGAATAGCCGCCGAGGTCGTTTTGGCTCGCCGACACGGCTCCGCCCTTGGCCACATTCACTGCCTTGCCGAGCGGCGAGCCCATGTCGACGAGCGACGCACCGGCCGACTGGCTCCACTTCATCCAGGCATCCATCCCAGCCTTTTGCTGTTCCGGCGTCGACTTCATCATCTGTTCGAACGCCGTGTGCGGTGCGCGATAGAGCACTAGGAATTTCTTCATGCGCGATCCGTAGCGCGGGACCGGAGCATCGCTCTACGCACTCCCGCCGCTATCTTATTCAAGACGTGTCGGGGAGCGAGCGCACGGTCTCCACGAGACCAGCTGCAAACGTGCCCGTCGGCAGGCCGAGACTTCGCATCAGCGGGGTGTCGTCGAGTGGGACCAGCGCGGCCAGGGCGGCCGCTCGCGCAGTGGCGACGCGAGCGCGCTCCTCATCGGTGAGGCGCGTGTCGAGCCAAGCATCGATCGCGTGCGCGAGCGCGGCGTGGCCGAGCTCGTCGACGGCGATCGCCGTGTAGTGCGCTCGCAGATCGGCGGTGACAGCGCACCGCGCCTGCACGACAGCCGCGAGCGCCGCGTAGCTCTCGCCAACGCAACCTTCGCTCGCGTTGTCGATGGCGAGCTCGACCAGCGAGCGGACGGGCAAGGCGTCGCTCGCGATCGCGACTTCGACCCCGGCCAACCTCGCGCACCTCACCGCGTGATCGCGTTCCTCATCCGCCGCAGCCAGCGCGGCGAGTCGAAGCTCGGCGGGTGCACCGTGGACGGCGAGCTCGCGAGCCACACGCTCGAACGCTCGGACCGACTCCGCCTCGTGGTGCATGTCGCGGAGGACGTGTTCGAGCACCGTGCTCGCAGCGACGTCGACGAAGTCCGAGGGCCTTCGTCCGCGAGGATGGCATCGGTCTGTGACCTCGTACCGGTGGGCGACTGTCTTGGATCGCTCGACGACCGCACCTCGTGCATCGACGAACAACACGTGGCGAAAGACGGTGACCTCCTCGCGCGAGCTCGCACCGCAATCTGACTCGGTCTTGCTGCTGGAGCCGACGACCTCGAATCCACCAGGAACGGCACGTACGATTCCATCCTCGATCGTTCCGTAGTGACGACCGCGGTTGCCCCATCCCGGATCGTAGGTCTTCTGTGCCCACACGACGAGCAACGCCTTTGCGGGGGTGTCGATCGGCGACGCCGCGGCGATCAGCTCCACTTTGCTGTACCAGCGCGCGGTGCCGTCATCCACGACCAAGACGAAGCCTGCGCGTTCACGAAGCCGGCGTGCGACGTCGAGATCGCACGTGCGCGAGCGCTCCACGATCTCCCGCGGAAGTTGCAGCGATCCGTCCTCGCCATACGAAGGGAATAACTCGTGCTCGCGTTCGAGCCATATCGAAGGACCGAACCGAGCGAGCCAGGTTCCCCGCTCTCGACAACGACTGGGAACCGAGACCCTCAACAGCAACTGCAGGTCACGCTGGCCTTCGCCTCGCGTGCACGCGTGGTGTCCATCACGAGATCGCGGACGAGCCGACGCTCGCGCGGCGCGGCGACGTCGATCTGGACGCCGGCGCTGCACCACAGGCGAGGCTGTCCGTCCGGGTGCACGCCGCCCATCGGGGTCAGTCGCGCGAACGTGACGTGCCCCTGCGCCCAGACGATCTCGTCGAGTCCGGGCACCTCGATCTCGAGCTGCATCACGCGTCTTGCCGTCGCGTGGTCGAACGGCAACTCGAGCCGAAGGCCCAGCCACGACAGATCCATCATGGAGGCGGGGACGAGCGCTCGCCCGGCCACCAGCCCGCAGATGCCTTCGGCCTGAATGCGCGGAGCGGCTCGGCGAACGTCGTGCATCCCGAAATCGTACGGAGCCGTCCCGGGACCGGGCAACTTCTTCACCTTTGCTCGGCTCTGCCGCATCACGCCACGCCCATCTACGAAGGTGATGGCTAGATTCCTCGCATGGTTCGTTCGGTCGTCGTGCTCGTGGCGCTGGCAGCCTGCGGCAGCGAGCGGACGCCGGTGACCAAGATGGTCACGACCCTCGGCTATGCACTGCCCCCGGCGGTGGTCGTGATGGCGTACGGCCCCGAGGACCTCGCGCAGCCGTGGGTCGAGGGTCTGCGCGCATCGAAGCGGGTGCGAATCGTCGCAGAGGTGAAACACGACGACGTCCCCAACGCCGATGCCGATCTGTGCGTCGAAGCGCTCCAGGCCGCGAACGTCACGCCGATCGACGAGATCCTCGTGATTCACGCGAAGCAACGCGAGATCCCGATCGACGCGTGCAAGGCGAACTTGGGGGTGGCGTGCGCGAATCGCTTCTATGCCGGACAGACCGTGAGCGTCACCACCTCGGTCGCGGCGTATCGCGCGTCGAGCTGCAAACTCCTTCGCTCGACGTCGTTGCCGATCGCGACCGGGAGCTCGGAGCGATCGCCGATCGAGTACGTCAGTTCGGTCGGCGCGCCCGAGGGCATGACCATCGACGACGCGAAGGAGAGCGATCTGCGCGAGGCACGCGGGTTTGCGGTCGAGCGCCTGAACAGGCTCGCGTCGAACGTGTCGTGGCGCGTGTTCCCGACGGACTCGTCGATCCAGCGCGTCGAGGACCGCGCGATCATCATCGCGGGCCCCCTCGAGCTCGGCGACTACTTCCTGAAGACGCCGTCGCGGGCGCTGCTGCAACCCGGCATTCGCGCGGTCAGCGTCGAGCGCAACCAGACGAGGCTCGAGCTCGACGAATCCGTCGAGCAGCTCGAACCGGGCGACGAGCTTCACGGCGTCTCCGACATGATGACGGTCACCGGCTTCACGACCATTACGGGCGGCACCGCCGAGGCGAACGGCAAGACGCACGGCATCGGCGGCGTCGCCGGAATCGCGCGCTGGTCGTGGGACCGCTCGCCGAAGATGTTCGAGCTCCAGCTCAGCGGCGACTTCGTACCGGGCATCGATTCGCGCCACGTCGGCATCGGCTTCGCCGCGGGGCTTCGTGTTCCGTGGTGGATCTCGCCGTTCGCGATCGTCGAAGTCGGGGCGGGCGGCGTGTTTCAGGGCGACCACGGCGCACGAGCGGTCGCGGGCCGCGCGGGCATCGGTGCAGGCATCGAGGTGCGACGCACCCGGTGGTTCGCGTTCGCCGACGTGCGCCTCCGCGGCTATGCGATCGGCGAGTACACCGACAGCGAGGAGAACCCGTTGACGGTCGACTACGAGGACTCGACGTGGCGCACGTCGACGGGGCAGCTCGGCGTGGGCTGGAACTTCTAGTTGGCGTCCGCGTTGAAGCGATTGGCGCGCTCGCGGCCCTCGTGTTCGCTATTGCTCCGCCATGACGAAATGGCTTGGCTTGATCTCGATCACGATCGCGCTCGTCGCGTGCAAGAAGACGGCGCCCGACGCGGCAACGAAGACGGTCGAAGCGCCGGTCGCAATGGCTCCGCCCGCGCCCGCGCCGCCGAAGGCGCCCATCGTCACACCGAGCACGCCGCGCGGCGCGATCTTGTTCGCGGGCACCAATCCGGCGCAGGTCGATGCCCTGCGCAAGGGCCAGGGATCCCTGATCATCAGCAAGGGAAAGATCGTCGCGGCGAGCTGCGCCGACGACACGAAGTGGGCTGCCGAGGTCGTGAAGCGCGCGCAGGCGGCAGGTGATGCGCTGAACTGCCAGGATCGAGTGTGCATCCACTATCACGGCGACGGCGATGACGACCGCGTGGTGTTCGCGTTTCGCGCGGATGGTTCGCTCGCCGGTGTGATCGATCACGTCGATACCAGCGACGCGGGGGGAACCGATGACGAGGTCGCGGAGCTCGAGGAGGCCCTTGTCGGTTCGTGCCCCGAGACCGACGAGGAGATCACCGGGCGCTTCGACGCGACGATCGAGCGCGCGAAGGAGCGCGGCGAGCTGTAGTAGTCGCCCGCGCGGAGCCTGTCCGCAGTACCATCGCCTCGATGCGCATCGGGGCCGCATTCGTGTTCACGCTCGCGAGCTGCTCGTTTTACGTCGACCTCGGCGGAAACGCGGCGATCGACGCGAACGACACGCCAGTCGACGACGGGCGCGTGATCGACGAGATGGTCCCGCCAGATCCGTGTAGGCCGGTGCAGGTCGCCGCGTCGAGCGCACACAACTGCGTGCGCATGGCGAACGGTGATGTCTGGTGTTGGGGCATGAACACGCAAGGACAGGTCGGCCGTCCGGCGCAGCGCAACGACTGCCAGGGGATCTACCCGTGCAATCCCACGCCCGAGAAGATCGACGTCACCGGTGCAACCAACATGGGCATGGGTGATCAACACGCGTGCGTGATCGCAGGTGCGACGACGTATTGCTTCGGCGCGAACGACTCGGGGCAGTTCGGCGACAACTCGGGCGACTCGGCGGTCCCGCTGATCGTCACGCAGCGCGCGAACGCGACGGAGATCGTCGGCGGTGACACGCACACGTGCTCGCGGCACGGCGGCGAGGTTCGGTGCTCGGGGAACAACGGGCGCTCCGAGTGCGGTGACGGCACCGTCACCCCGCGCCCGATGCCGGTCGTCACGCTCGCGAGTGGCTCCGACGCGATCGGCACGGGCTTTCAACACATGTGCTCGGTCGACGATGGTCTCGTCTATTGCTGGGGCGACAACCTGTTCGGGCAAGCCGGTGGCAGTGGAACGTCTGTCTCGATCCCGCGACTCGTGCAGAACGTGAGCGATGTCGTCGCCGTCGCCGGGGGCCTCTCGCACACGTGTGCAGTGCAGCTCGGTGGCACGGTGCGCTGCTGGGGCTACAACGGCAACGGGCAGCTCGGTGTGGGAGGCATTACGCCGATCGGTCCGGCCACCGCGCAGGTCGCCGGCATCGTGCAGATCAGCGCGGGCGTGAATCACACGTGCGCGCTCGCGTCGGGTGGCACCGTGTATTGCTGGGGCGAGGGCTACACGAACACGCCCGCCGAGGTAGTGCTTCCATCGCTCGCGGCACAGGTCGCCTCGGGCAGCTATCACGATTGCTTCGTGCTCGAGCCCTCGCCCACCCACCCGAGTGGCAGCGTCTATTGCCGTGGATGGGACGGGTACGGTCAGCTCGGCCGCGGAGGGACTCCCGGATTAACGCTGGGCACAGGCCCCGTTAGACTGTGTCCGTGATTTCAAAGATTGGTTGTCACTGACGCGGGGCGTGTCGCGTTGGTCGGGCAAAGGAGCCCGACGATGACGTTCTTCAGCCGCCTGTTTGCTCGCCCTGCCGAGACCCCGACCCCGACCCCGAAGCGCGAGGATGTGCGCCACACCGAAGCGATCGACCGCACCGCAAAGATGGTGCACGACAAGGCGCCGAAGAAGCTCGCGACCAAACACGGCCTCGACATCGTCGATCTCACCTGGGAAGACACGGGCCGCTACAAGGGTTCGTGCGTCGGCCCGAACATCAGCGACATGACGATCCAGGTGTCGAATGCGACGCGCTCGCGCGTCACGTGTATGCCGGTCATTCGCCATCCGAACTTCCGCGACAAGACGGCGGACATCTCGATCGACGACATCGTGCTGCGCGTCGGCAACGAGAAGGGCGCCGCGCTGTCGAACGTCACGCTCCGCGACTACCTCCGCGATCTGCGCAAGCACCTCTCGGTGCCGTCGTCGTGGAAAGGGAGTGCGAAGTCGTTGCTCGCACCACGCGAGAAGGAGGTGCTCGTGTCCGCGCAGGCGTGCTTCCTGCCGGTGCCGACCGCCGACAAGGCGGAGTTCAACCCGGTGCTGTTCAACTACCAGTCGTACGCGGGTGCGCCAGCGGTGCTCGCGATCGTCGCGACACGTGAAGGCACGAGCGCGACGATCATCGACAACCTGCGCGACGGCTTCGGCGCCGGCGCGGCGTGGGGCCAGCGCTTGTTCTTCAACCAGAACGGCGAGCGTGCGTCGTTCACCGGCACGCGCATGACGGAGTTCGGCGGCGCCCGCGG
>JBJXGN010000034.1:0-35774 GCA_046160585.1 Kofleriaceae bacterium | reverse complement strand
TGCGACCGGCAACCCTCAATGTGATCGCACGGTCATCGCCGTCGATCTCGTACGGCAGGAGCGCGCGGACGGAGGCCAGGTCCTTCGCACCGCGCCCGATGAGACGCTTCACCGACGCGAGCGTGTCGAGCGGCGCTTCGATCGCCTTCGCGACCGCGGGTCGACCGACGAGTACGCCCGTAGCCCCGTAGTGCACCACCGACGGGACGAGCGGGCCGCCCTCCCCGCCGATCACTGCGGGCGAGGCGTCGGCGACGTGCGCGACGAGCGAGTTGGTCGTGCCGAGGTCGATGCCGACCACGCGAGGCTTGCACGCCTCCTTGATCTTCGACTCGCCGGGCTCTGCGATCTGCAACAACATGATCGCCTAGTCCTCGTCGAGCGCGGTGTCGCACTCCTCGAGATACCGGTCGAGGTAGCGGAGCACGATCAGTTGGTTCTTGATGGCCGCGAGGTCGTTCTTTGCGAACAGCGAGGGGAGCAACGCGAGCACGCCCTTGCGGCGCGCCTTCATCGCGTTCTGCTTGTCGGCGACGACATCGAGCTTGCCTGCGACGCGTGCTTCGGCAAGCTCCTCGCGCAGCTCGAGGATCTCCATCAAGAACGCAGCACCGAGCGACGGATCGATCCGTTCGTTGTCGGCGATCACCACGCCTTGGCACGCGAGCAGGTACTCCGCGCGCGACACCGGCCTCTTCAGCGTCTGGTATGCGTCGTTGAGCGCGCGCGACTTCGTCAACGCGACTACGCGCTCGTTCGCCGGCGCGTTCGCGAAGCGATCAGGGTGGAGCTCCTTGCTCCTCTCGAAGAACAGGCGCTCCAGCTCCGCAAGATCGATCTCGTACGCGGGGGCGATGCCGACGAGCGCGAACAGATCCGGCTGCACCGGTTTCGCCGACGGAGGATTAGAAGTTGACGGACTCGCCACAGCCACACGCGCCCTTGGCATTGGGGTTGTTGAACTTGAACCCGTGCCCCATCATCCCGCGCACGAAGTCGAGCTGCATGCCGCCGAGGTAGACGAGGCTCTTCGGATCGACCACGACGCCGACGGTCTCGCCCGCGGTCGTGGTGCCCGAGAACTGCTTGTCCGTTGGCTTGGCCGTGTCGGCCCACTCGAACACGTAGGTGAAGCCCGTGCACCCGCCGCCCCGCACGCCGAGGCGGATCATCGCCTCGGCCGTCCCACGCTTCGCCTTCTGCTTCGCAATCTCGTCGGCCGCAGCCGCCGTGATGTCGACCTCGCGCTTGCCGATCACCGGCGTGGTCGACGGCGCTGCAGGAGGAGTCGTATTGGTCGCGGTTGCGCTCATGGATGCGGCTGCTCCCATCACTTCGGGTGCTTCTTCTTGTAGTCCTCGATCGCGGCCTTGATCGCGTCCTCGGCGAGCACCGAGCAGTGGATCTTGACCGGCGGGAGGTTCAGCTCCTCGACGATCTGCGTGTTCGAGATCTTCGCGGCCTCGTCGAGGGACATGCCCTTGATCATCTCGGTCGCGAGCGAGCTCGACGCGATCGCCGAACCGCAGCCGAACGTCTTGAACTTCGCGTCGGCGATCAGGCCGTCCTTGACGCGGATCTCGAGACGCATGACGTCGCCGCACGCGGGCGCGCCGACGAGACCGGTCCCGATCTCGTCCGTGGTGACGTCCGCCTCCGTCTTGAAGGTGCCGACGTTGCGGGGGTTCTCGTAGTGGTCGATGACCTTGTCTGAATACGCCATGGTCTTCCTCTTATCAGTGAGCGGCCCACTGGATCGAATTGAGATCGATGCCGTCCTGGTGCATCTCCCAGAGCGGCGACAGCGAGCGCAGTCGCTCGACGGCCTTGGTGACGAGCTCGATCACGTAATCGACCTCGCCCTCGGTGTTGAACCGCCCGATCCCGAAGCGGATCGAGCTGTGCGCGAGCTCGTCGCCGACGCCGAGCGCGCGAAGCACGTAGCTCGGCTCGAGCGACGCCGAGGTGCAGGCGGAGCCCGACGACACCGCGACATCCTTGAGCGCCATCATCAGGCTCTCGCCCTCGACGTACGCGAACGAGATGTTGAGGTTGCCCGGCAGGCGGCGCTCCATGGAGCCGTTGATGTACGTCTCGGGCAGCTTCGACGAGAGGCCGCGATACAGCCGGTCGCGCAGCGCGCGCACGCGGATGGCCTCTGCCGCCATCTCTGCCTTCGCGAGCTCGGCCGCCTTGCCGAAGCCGACGATCAGCGGCACCGCGAGCGTGCCCGACCGCATCCCGCGCTCGTGACCGCCGCCGTCGATCTGAGGATCGATGCGAACGCGCGGCTTGCGACGCACCCACAGCGCGCCGACACCCTTGGGTCCGTAGATCTTGTGCGCCGTGAACGACACGAGGTCGGCCCTGGACGCCTCGACGTCGAACGGGATCTTGCCGACGGCCTGGGCCGCGTCCATGTGGAACAGCGTCTTGGGGTTCTTCGCCTTGATCGCCGCCCCGATGGCGTTGACGTCCTGGACGACACCGATCTCGTTGTTCGCGACCATCACCGAGACGAGGATCGTCCGGTCGGTCATCGCGGCCGTGATCATCTCCGGCGTGACCGTGCCGTCCTTCTGCGGCGTGAGGTACGTGACCTCGCAGCCCTCGCGCTGTAGGCGCTTGGCCGTGTCGAGCACGCACTTGTGCTCGGTCTCGACGGTGATGATGTGATTGCCCTGCTTCTTGTAGAAGCTGGCGACGCCTTTGAGCGCGAGGTTGTTCGACTCGGTCGCGCCGGACGTCAGGACGATCTCCTTGCCGTCGCCACCGATCAACGCCGCGAGCTGGGAGCGCGCGTTTTCGACGGCTGCCTCGGCCGTCCAGCCGAACACGTGGTTGCGGCTCGCCGCATTGCCGTAGTGCTGCGTGAAGTACGGCAGCATCGCTTGGACGACGCGGGGGTCGACCGCCGTCGTCGAGTGATTGTCCATGAAGACCGGCAGCGTCACGCCGTCCGGGACCTTCACGTCGATCTTCGTCTGCACTTGCGACATCTAGTTGCCCTCTCGATTGAGTCCCGTGACCGGGACATCGAACTCGCGGTTGTCTTTTCCTGAAGGCGCCGAGGACGAGCGCGACAGCCCCGCGAACAGCGGAGGCGCGTGATCCTTGTGATGCCCCTGGTGGCCACACGCGCCGCACTCGGTGGGCGCGAAGTCATCGGCACACGTCCGGCACGAGTCGAGGTACGCGACCGCCTCGGACAGATCGTTCTCGATCACCTGGAGTTGCATGATCTGTTCGCGAATCTGCGCCTGCTTCTCCGTGAACAGCGCGCGCACGCGCGAGGTCGCCTCGCGACCCGAGCCCGCGCTCTGGAAGTCCTTCACGAACCCCTGAATCTCGGCGAGCGTGAATCCGATCGCCTGGAGCTTTACCAGCCAGTGAATCCGATCGACCGCCTCGGGCCCGTACAGGCGAAACCCACCCTCCGACCGCGCGCGCGGCTCGAGCAAGCCGAGCTCTTCGTAGAGATGCATCGCGCGGACGGTCTTTCCGACCGCCTTTGCGAGCTCGCCGACGCGCATCAGTTTGTCTTCGTCCTTCGCCATGACCGTCATCCAACCCTCACGTTTAGGTAAGGTTTGTGTGAACTGAGGCGACTATGGGGGCTTAGCTGTGGGGTGTCAAGCCGAACCTCACCTTTACGTGCGGGTGTACATCGCGGGAACGATCGCACCCAGAAGGGGTCGTAATCGCATGATTCGCACCTCGATCGGCGTCGCTGCGATCGTCGCTGCAGGCTGCGCGGCACCGGCAATCGCTCCACGGAGCGAGTCGTCGGTCGCACCCTCGAATCCACCGCCGAGCCGACCGGTGCTCCCCGATCTCGACGCGATGTTCGCGGTCCCGACTCCATCGACTCCCAAGACTCGCTGCCGATCGTTCCCGCTTCCGAGCGGTGGTTCGCGCGGAGTGATCGGCGGCGTGAAGCGTGTGGTCTACGACTTCATCGAGATGCCGCTCGGCGCAAGCGTGCGCGGGCCGCGCACGAACGTCCGCGAGCGCCGCGCCGCGCGCATGACGTACAGCGAGCTGCATCGCCCGTTCGCCCGCCGCGCGACGCACATCACGCGTTGCTGGAAGTGGTTCGCCGCCACGCACCCCGGACGCGACACGACCCTCGACGTTCACCTCGCGATCGACGTGTTCGGCACGACGAGCGAGCTGACGATCGTCAACGCACCCGCGGATGCGGATCTCGCCGCGTGTGTGCGCGACGCATTCGCCGCGCCGCTGTACGTATCCGGTCCGCGCCAGAACGAGCAGCGCACGCACGTGACGCTCCAGTTCGCCCGCGAAGATCAGCCGCCGTGGAAGAAGCCCCCAGCGCGCCCGGTGAAGATCGCGAGCGAGCCGGTGCCGTCGCTCGGCACCACGTGCGTGCGCGTGGGCGAGCCGATCGCGGCGCGCCTATATCCGCTGCGCGTGTCCGACTTCGATCCATCGCGTGTGCCACCTCCTCTCCCAGGAATGGGACGGCGCATCGCCAACGTCCCGAAGCTGCGCATCGGGTGTGTGTCGTCGACGACGATGCCGAAGAAGACGAAGCTACGCGCCGCGCTGACCAGCAACTGGGGTGCCTACGAAGCGTGCCACGCAGCCGCGCGCGAGCGCATGCCGGATCTCGACGGCAAGGTGTACGCGAAGCTGTTGTTCGACGTCCACGGTGCAGAGCCGACGCTGGCGTCGGTCTCGGGCGCCGGTGACACGGAGCTTCACGCGTGCCTCGATCGCGCGCTCGAGGAGATCTGGCTCGAACCTCCGACGGAGTCCTCGCTGATCGAGGCGAACTTCACGTTCGTCCTTTCGAGTGACGCGACGCCACCCAACGAGCATCCGAGCGAACACGCGACGGACCACGCGGCCTGGCGCGCGCGATTCGGCGCGGCAACAACGCCGATCGCGGGGTGCACGGTGCGACACGAGCTGGCTCGGGATCGCATGGCGGCCGCCCCATGGATCGACGACGCTCGTGTTCGCGCCGCGTTCGCGGAGCTCGCCCGCTTCGTCGCCGCGCTCGGGTCCGCGGATGCGGCGGCATGCCTCGCGCTCGTCGACGCGACACTCCGCGAGTACACCGAGGTCACCGAGGGCATGCACGCGGTGGAGGCAGAGCGGTTGGGCGCAACCGTCGATCGTCTCGAGGCGGTGCTGCCACTCGCGAGGGTCGTGTCTTGGGGCAACGACCTGAGATGGATGCTCGCCCTCGCCTATCGCAAAGATCCCGCGCGCTTCGAACAGGGCACCGCGATGCTCGAGGAGCTTTCGCTCGAACCCGCCCTGACCGACGCGATTCGCACCGACGATCCTCCACGCCCGATCGACAACACCTGTGCGCTGTAGAGCCACGGCCTGCGCCCCCGCGATTCGCAGGCCGTGATCAGACGTGTTTGCTACGGTTCGCCTCATCGAGGCCCTCGCCACATCGCACGCATCGGCAGCCCGCGTCTTGCACTGGCTGCGCGCAACGCGTGCGCCCGTGGCAGCGCGCGAGCGCCATCTCGCGGGGGTGACCGCCGTGCACGAGACCATCGACGAGATCGTCGAGGTTCTTCGCGAGCTGGGCGTGCGCGCCAAGCTGCGCTTCGTGTGGTCCATCGACGGCTCGGGCGTCGAGGAGGACATGCCTGATGTCATCCACCTGCATCGCACGATGCTCGTCGCCGAGCGGGCGCCCATGCGTGTCCTCGCGGAGGCCGAGCGCTACGCCGCGCTCTCGCTCGCCTCGACGATCCGGCACGAGGTCGGGCACGCGCTTCTGTTCGCGCGCCCGCACGATGCGCGCCGCCCCGCGTTTCGCCGCATGTTCGGCGACGTTCGCACGAAGTATCGCGTCGGCACGGTCGTGCAGGAGGTCGGCAAGCGAATCACACGCCACGGCGGCCTCGCCAATCCGCGCTACCAGCACGTCGTATCGCTCTACGCGGCATCGCATCCGCACGAGCAGTTCGCGGAGGCGGTACGCGTCGCGCTTGGAGCCACGTGCGATCGGGATGCGATCCGCGCGTGGGGCGTCGAGCACGGCGCCGGCACGCGTGCGATCGAGCAAGTCGAATACGCGGCCGAGTGGCTCGCGAGCTACTGAACGGCCGGTGTCGTTCGAGAAGCGGAACGCCCGCGTGCGGGCCCTGCCCGCAAACGGTATACGATCATCGAATGGTGCCCTCGCAGGCGATCGTCGACGCGTTCCTCGCGTTGTCGGCGGACGAGGCCGGCGAGCTATTCGCGGGCGTCCAGGAGGCCGCGAGTGCGGCGCGGATCACGTACGAGGATGACGACGGCGTCACGTGTGTGGTGCCGATCCTCGCGCGCCCTCGGATCGTGCGCCGCGATCGCGAGGCGTACTTCCACCGCGTGTGTTTCGATCTCGACCGTGCGATCGAGCGCCTCGCCCACCTCTATCTTCACGACGACCGCGTGCGTGCGCTTCTCCCGTTCACCGACCGCGAGGACCGCTGGCTCCGCGACGTGCTCGTCGCGGTCGGCGATCAACCGCAGACCGTGATCGCGCGCCTCGACGCGAACGCGGACTTCACCGACGAGCACTGGGAGCGTGACTTCCACTTCTTCGAGACGAATACGGTCGGTGTCGGCGGCATGTATTACGCGCCGAAGGTCGCCGAGATCGTGACCGAGCTCGTCGTCCCAGTCCTCCGCAAGCGCATCCCCGGCCTCGTCCTCGAGCCGCAACTGGATCCGCGGCAGCTCCTCTTCGATAGCATCGTCGCTCACGCGAATCGCATCGGCCGCCCGCGCGCGAGCACCGCGTTCGTGCAGGAGGCGGGCCTCGTCGGCGGACCGAACGAGATGCCACACCTCGTCGACTATTTTCGCGAGCAGGGGCTCGTCGCCGCGCTCGTCGATCCGCGCGAGCTGATCGTTCGCGACGAGGAGCTGTTCGCCGGCGACGTACCGATCGACGTCGTCTATCGCGAAGGCGAGATCAGCATGTTCATCGGCATGGAGGACGAAGGCGGCGACCTCACGGGCCTCAAGCGCGCGTTCCTGCGCAACCAGGTCGTGTCGTCGTTCGCAGGCGACTTCGACCACAAGTCGACGTTCGAGGTGCTGACGACGCCCGAGTTGACCGCGCACTTCACGCAGCCACAGCAGGAGCTGTTCCGCCGACACGTGTTGTGGACGCGCATGCTGCGCGAGACCCGAACGACAGATCCCGACGGCGCCGAGATCGATCTCTTGCCGTGGCTTCGCCGCAACAAGGATCGCCTCGTGCTCAAGCCGAACCGATCGTTTGGAGGCTGGGGCATCGTCGTCGGCCCGCACGTGGATCTCGCGCAGTGGGACGATGCCCTCGCGGCCGCGTTCGCGCCCGACGCCGCGGAGCTCGGCGGGTGGGTCGCACAGCAGTACGTCGACGTGCGCGTCGAGGAGTTCCCCGTGCTCGGCGAGAATGGCCTCTCGCTCGAGGAGATGTACGTCGTGTGCGGCTTCTTCGCGACGGATCGCGGCCTGGCGACTCTCGGTCGTGCGTCGAAGCGGCGCGTGGTCAACGTCGGTCAGAAAGGCGGACTGACCGCGGTGCTCGTTGCGCCGTAGAACGGTGAACCGAGAACCGAGAACCGAGAACCGAGAAGTTCAGGAGACGTGGCGATGACGATCGAGGTCGTCGGCGCGGAGCGCGGTGCGATCGTCCGCCTCGAGGAGCTCGTAGCGATTCGAGCTCTTCTTGCGGTGCTTGACCGGCTTGGGCCGCTTCGGATCCTCGGAATCTTCGTCGGAGCGCATCACGGAGGCGAGTTGTGCATCGCGTGTGCCCGTCGTGTCTACGAAAAAACGACGGGCGGCACCGTCGGTAGTGACCCGTTCCACCGTCGCTAGCGCCTCCGCCATGCGACCGCCCACCGGGCGACCGTACCGTGTCTAGTTCGCCGTGGCCGTCGCTTCGAACGAGCGGATCACGGTCACCTTGATCTGACCGGGGAACGTCATCTCCTCGGAGATCTGTGCGGCGATCTCGGAGGACATCTCGACGGTGGCTACGTCGTCGACGACGCCTTCCTTCACGTAGACACGTAGCTCGCGACCGCCGTGCACCGCGTGTGCGCCGAGGACGCCCTTGCGCGAGCAGCCGATGCGCTCGAGATCCTCGACCTTCGCCGTGAAGCCCTCGGCGAGCTCGCGGCGCGCACCCGGGCGCGCGCCGCTCATCGCGTCGCTCGCGGCGACGAGGTAGGCGTAGACAGAGTTGCACGGCTCGTCGGCGTGATGCGCGCCGATCGCGTTCGCGACGAGCTCGGCCTCGCCGACCCGACGCGCGATGTCTGCGCCGATCACCGCGTGCGAGCCCTCGATCTTGTGGGTCAACGCCTTGCCGATGTCGTGCATGAGGGTGGCGCGGCGCGCGAGCTTCACATCGAGCCCGAGCTCCGCCGCCATCATGCCGGCCAGGTAGCTCGACTCGACCGCGTGCCACCACTGGTTCTGCGTGTAGCTCGTGCGGAAGTTGAGCGCGCCGACGAGCTCGACGATCTCTGGATGCGCCTTCGGGATCCCGAGCGTCTGGAACGCGCGCTTACCGAGCGCGCGGATCTCCTGATCGAGATGATCGCGGCCCTTCGTCGCCCATGCGTCTGGATCCTTGCGCGCGTCGTCGATGGTCTCCGGCTTCTTGAGCATCTTGTTCATCGCGCGACGGACGAACTCCTTGCCGACGCCGTCGAGGCCGTCGAGCCGGATCGCGTCCTTCTCGTCGCTGACCAGGAGCTGCACGCCCGCGACGCGCTGGACGGCATTGTGGAGCGCACCGTTGTTGTCGAGGAGGATGTCGACGATGTCCTTGCCGACGCGCAGGAAGTTCTGCGCTCGCTCGGTCAGGTAGTGATGGTGGTAGCGCGTCGACGCGATCTCCATGACGCGCTTCGCCTCGCGATCGTGCGTGGGATCCGCGGCGGTCTGATCGACGGCGCGCACCATCGCGGCCGCACGCGCGCGCGCGTCGTCGAGCCACGCGGCGCCGAGGCGATCGATGATCTCGATGGCCTTGGTCCCGGCGCGTTGCTCGAGCTCCGTGCGCAGCTGTGCGTGCTTGCGCTTCGCGTCGTTGTCGAGGCCGCTCGCCCGATCACGGCGCGACTGCACGTCGCGATGCACGCTGTCGAGCGCAGCCTCGCGAACGTCGAGGGCGTCGTGGAATCGCGCGACCTCCGCCTCGCGCTCCTCGAGCTCGCGGGCGCGCTCGTCCACGCGCGCCTCGTCGGACGAGACGGCGTCGTCGGCCTGCGAGCGCGCGTCGAGGGCGGCCGCACGTGCCTGGGTCTCGGCGGCGCGTGTCGTCGCGGCGGCCTCGAGCTCGGCGGCCTTCACCTGCGCCGCGGACTCGGCCCGAGCTTCGTCGATGGCGCGGCGCGCTTCCTTGCTCGCCTCGGCCGCGGCTGCGCGCGCGGCGAGGATCGTGGTGAGAGCCGCGATTACGACGGCGGCGACGACGGCGATGACCACGGGACCAGCCTAGCAGGTCTTGTCCCGCCCCAGGACCCTCAGTCGGGCCGCTCGAGACCGTTGCCGACGCCGTTGTCACGTTGCGTCTTCGCGCTGCCCTTGCCCGTTCCCGCCGGCGGGCGCGTTCCACCCACCGCGCGGTCGAGGTCGACGCGCGTGAGCAGATTTGCGGAGACCGTCAGCTCCTTCACCTTGTCGCGGTAGCCCTTCAGCTTGAACGTGAACTTCACGGGGTCGGTGGCAGCAGGCCACTCGGTCTTGAGCGGTGTGGTCCCCAGCTCGGTCCCGTCGGGCCCGAAGACCGTCGCGCCCGGCGGCTGCGAATCGAGGGTGAGCTTCACGAGCTTCACCGTCGGCTCTCGCGATGCCGCATCGGCCGGCACCGTTGAGACGCTTCCGTCGATCGTCGTCGCGGGGTCCGCGCTGCCGGCCGCGGCGTCGGCAGTCGCCGGCGCTGCGGACGCGTCGGCGATCGGCGTCACGGTCGCGCCCGCGTCGATCGCCATTGCGACCGCGGGCTGCGCGCTGCCCGCACTTCCCGTCGTCGCGCTCCCCGTCGTCGCGCTTCCCGGTTCCTTCGCCGAGCCCGCGCTCGATTCGTCGTCTCCTCCCGACAGCCACACCGCGAGCCCGCCGCCACCGAGGCCGAGCACGAGGCCGATCACGAGCACCATCGGCCACACGCTCTTCGGCGGGTGCGATGTGTGCCCCATAGGCGTGGCGATCCGCATCGTGTTCATCGCCGGCTGCACGGGGTGCGGTAGCCCGGTCGTACGCGCGGGCTCGGTCATTGGCACCGGCGGCGCGATCATCGCCGGTAGTTGTCCACCCGCGACGACCGTCCTCTGCGGCGCGGGCAACGGCAGCGGCTGATGCGCTGCAGGCAGGTTCGACACGTGATGGCTGTCGTCCATCACGGTTCGCTGGCCGCTCGCATCCATCGACCGCGCCGATGGCATCAGCGGCATGGCGCCCGCGGGCTGCTGATACTGCACGTACGGTTGCTGTGGTTGTCCATGCGGTGCCGGCCTCGGCACCTCTCCCGCGAGCATCGTCTTCTGCTGTGGCGCGTTTGCGGCGTGACCGTGCTGCTGCGGAGAGAACGCAGCGGTCGCTCCGTAGCCCCCCGGCTGTTGCGGTGCGAACGCGGAGGTCGCGCCGTGACCGCCGGGTTGCTGGTAGCTACTGGGCTGCTGGTAGCCACCTTGTTGCTGCGGCGAAAACGCCGCGGTCGCCGCCATGCCCATCACGTTCGGCGAAAGCGCGGCGGTCGCCGCGTAGCCACCCGGCTGGTGTGCCGCCGTCGGTGCAAAGCCTTGGTTCGGCTGGAACGCCGCGGTTGCCCCCTGCGCGAGCTCGCGCTGGCGCTGCGCCGCCGCCGCCATCACCTGCTGTGCAGTGACTTCGCCGGGCGCGACGGAGCGTGCGGGGGCGATCGGCGGTGACGCGCGCAGGTAGCGCTCGGGATCGAGTAACGCTTCGCGTAGGGCGCTCATCGTCGGGAACCGCGCGTCGGGCGCCTTCGCGAGACAGCGAAGCAGGATCTGCTCCACCGACGGTGGAATGTTCGGGTTGAGCCCGCGCGGCCCCGGCGGCAACGCCGTCACTTGCTTGACGAGCACCTCCCCCATCGAGTCGCCGTTGAATGGCAACACGCCCGTCATCATCTGGAACAGGAGAATGCCGAGCGCGTAGATGTCCGTGCGGTGATCGATGAGGTCGCGTTTGCTCTCGCACGCCTCGGGCGACATGTACTGGGGCGTTCCGAGCAGAACGCCCGCCGCGGTCTGGACCGCCGACTGCCCGCCCTGGAACATCTTCGCGAGGCCGAAATCGAGGACCTTCACGAAGTCCTGATCGCCCATGCGCTGCATGAGCATGATGTTGTCGGGCTTCAGATCGCGATGGATGATTCCCTGTGCGTGCGCGGCGGAGAGTGCGTTCGCGATCTGCGCGCCGATGTGAAGCGAGCGCATCACGTCGATCACCGACGAGTGTGTGAGCACCGAGGCGAGGGTTCTCCCCTCCAAGTACTCCATGATGTAGAAGTTGTCGCCCTCCGGCGTCACGCCGAAATCGTGGATCTCGACGATGTGCTCGTTACCGATCTTGTTCACCGCGCGCGCTTCTTGAAAGAAGCGCTGCACGACCTCGCGGTTGGTCGAGAGCTCCTTGTGGATGACCTTGAGCGCGACCTTCTTGCCGATCAGCGGATGCTCGGCGAGATAGACCGCTCCCATGCCTCCAGTCCCGATCTTCTGGAGGACCCGGTAGTTGCCGATGTTGGCGCCGGGGCTGAGCAAGACCCTATGGTAGCAGACGGACCGTCAGACCTTTGGGCCGGCGCAGAACTGCTCGTAGTCGATGAGCGGAATCGCCGAGCGATCCACACCGTCGCCGCACGTCGGGCACGTGGGGTCCCGCCGTAACTTCAGCTCACGGAACCGCGCCTTCATGGCGTCGTACACGAGGAGCCGGCCCGCGAGCGAGTCGCCCAAGCCGAGCAAGAGCTTGATCGCCTCGGTCGCCTGCAGGACGCCCATCACACCGGGCAACACGCCGAGCACCCCGGCCTCCGCACACGACGGCGCTTCCTCGGCGGGGGGCGGCTGCGGATAGAGGCAGCGGTAACACGGCGAGCCGTTCGCGAGGAACACTGTCATCTGCCCCTCGAAGCGGAAGATGCTCGCGTGAATCACTGGCTTGCCGAGGCGCAGCGCGACGTCGTTGACGAGGTAGCGCGTGGCGAAGTTGTCGGCGCCGTCGATGATGACGTCGTACGGCTGGATCAGCTCGATCGCGTTGTCGCTCGTGATGCGCGTCTCGTGCTGGTTGACGACGAGATCCGGGTTCAAGTTCTTCAGCGTCTTCGCCGCGCTCTCGACCTTCCGCGTGCCGACGCGATCCATGCCGTGGAGAATCTGGCGCTGGATGTTCGACGCGTCGACGGTGTCGTCGTCGATCATACCCAGCGTGCCGACGCCCGCGGCGGCGAGGTACATGCTCGACGGAGATCCGAGCCCACCCGCGCCGATGCACAGCACCTTGGACTTCAAGAGCTTCACCTGGCCCGCGACGCCGACCTCGGGGAGCATCGTGTGGCGCGAGTAGCGCGACTCCTGATCGGGACGTAGCGTGATCGGTTGCTCCCACGCGAGGCCCGCCTTCTTCCATCCCGAGAAGCCACCGGCGAGTGACTTCACGTTCGTGTAGCCGAGCTCCATCAGCGAGCGCGTCGCGAGGAGCGAACGCGTTCCGCCCGCGCAGTAGAGGACGAGCGGCGCGGCGCGATCGAAGACCTGCTTCTCGATGCGCAGCTCGAGGAACCCGCGCGGGATGTGGATCGCGGCCGGGATGATCCCCTGCGCGTGCTCGTCCGCTTCGCGCACGTCGATGAGCGTCGGGCGGCTTCCGTTCTCGAGCAGGGTGTGGAGTGTCGCGACGTCGATCTCCGGCGTTTGCCCTCGCAAGTCACGGAGCAGTGTGTCAAATGTCGGCACGTCACGAGATTGCCACGACCCTCACGTAAGGGTAAGGTGCTCGTGCACGAAGGAGCTGTCGTAAATGTCTGACCTTGTTTCGCTAGGCACACGCGCCCCCGCCCCCACGCCACCACCGGTCGATCCATCCGGTCCCGAGTCGTTGGTGCGAATCACCGAGGGCGCATCCGGCAAGATCAACGAGATCCGCCACGCAGAAGGCATCGAGCCGCACATGGCACTGCGCCTTCGTGTCGTCGGCGGTGGCTGCGCCGGGTTCTCCTACGACCTGTACTTCGACGAAGCGGCCGAGGTCGATCGCCAGTGCGAGATCGGTGGCGTGCAGGTCGTCGTCGACGAGATGAGCCTGATGTACCTCGTCGGCACGGAGATCGACTACGTCGAGGGTCTCCAGGGTGCGGGCTTCAAGTTCAACAACCCGAACGTGAAGAGCACCTGCGGCTGCGGCTCGTCGTTCTCCGTCTAGTTCTTCGTCTGGCCCAGCTAGAATGCCAGGCGCCATGAACGCGCTGAACCTGGACATCGCCGCCGTCCTCGAGCGCGAGCTCGGAAGCGCGGCGATCGTCGGCCCGGGTCACGAGCGACTCGACGACTACGGTCGCGACGAGAGTCCGCTCCCCGAGTTCTTCCCGCCGGCGTGCGCGGTGCTCGTCGAGTCCACCGAACAAGCCGCGGCCGTGCTGCGCATCTGCCTCGAGCGCAAGGTGCCCGTCACGCCGCGAGGTGCAGGCTCGGGCATGTGCGGGGGGTGCCTGCCACTCTCCGGGGGCGTCGTTCTCTCGACGGAGAAGATGCAGAAGATCATCGAGATCGACGCGGATGATCTGGTGGCGGTCGTGCAGCCAGGGGTCGTCACCGGCACGTTGCAGACGGCCGTCGAGGAACAAGGCCTGTTCTATCCACCCGACCCCGCGTCGCTCGAATACTGTTCGATCGGCGGCAACGCCGCGACCAACGCGGGCGGACCACGCGCGTTCAAGTACGGCGTCACGCGCGAGTACATTCTCGGGCTCGAAGTCGCGCTGATGGGCGGCGAAGTGCTGCGCTGCGGTCGCCGCACCGCGAAGGGCGTGACGGGTTATGACCTCGTCGCAGGCTTCGTCGGCACCGAAGGCACGTTCGGCGTGATCACGGAGCTCGTCGTGAAACTACTGCCCAAACCGCCGGCCGCGGCGACCGTGCTGGGCGTGTTCAAGGACGTCGCATCGGCAGGCACCGCCATCAGCGCGCTGCTTCGCGGTGGCCTTCGTCCGCGCGTGCTCGAGCTCGCGGACAAGCACTCGATCGATGTCGTTCGCCCGAAGTCGCGCTACCGCTTTCGCGACGACGCGGGTGCGATCGTGCTCATCGAAGTCGATGGCGAGCCCGAATCGATGCCGGTTCTGATGGAGAAGATCGCCGCGCGTTGCGACGACCTCGGCGCGATCGACGTGCTCGGCGCGACCGAAGCCCACGAGCGCCGGGCGGTGTGGGAAGCGCGCCGCCTGATCTCGCCGTCGCTCAAGGAAGCGTTCCGCATCAAGGTCAACGAGGACATCTGCGTGCCCCGCGGCAGGATCGTCGAGATGCTCGCGCGTGTGGATCGCGTAAGCGCCCAGACCGGCATCGCATGCGCGGTGTTCGGTCACGCGGGCGATGGCAACCTACACGTCAACTTCCTGTCCAACGAAGACCCTCAAGACCCCGCGGTGCGCACGCGTATGTGGGCCGCTGCCGAGCAGGTGTTTGTACACGCTGTTGCCCTCGGCGGAACTCTGTCCGGCGAACACGGCATCGGCTCGACCAAGCGTGACTTCATGCACCTCGAGCAGAGCGAGCAGCTGATGGAGTGGCAGCGGAGGTGGAAGACGATGTGGGATCCGTCGGGGCTGCTCAACCCGGGCAAGAAGCTGCCGGCTCGCAGCAAGCCCTGCTCCGAGTAGTCGCGCGCGCACGATGGCGCTCGCACGCACGAACGCTCACACGCGCGGGTAACAGACCACCTCGCGCGAGTGACTCGCCGTTACCTCAGAACATCCCCGAGATCTCTATCCATTTCCGCCAATAGGACGATCCTCGAACCGTGCACACGCACGCCGAGATTCTCGGAACGGCGATCGTAATCGGTGGGCTCGTGATGGCCGCCATCCGACTTGGAATCGGCGTGGTGATTCGCCGCGGTGAGCATCCGTGGGTTTCGTTCGCGATCACCCTGTGCGGGATCACGTTCGCGATCACGCGCATCGTGCATCTCGAAACGTCTGATCCAGACGTCGCTTTCTTGATGATCCGCATCCAGTACGGGATCGGCCTTCTGATGCCTGGGCTCGGGTTCGCCGCGATCGAGGCTCTCTCCGGCAAAGCGGTCTCGCGTCGAACGTGGACCGTGATCGGGATCGGTCTCGCCCTGCAGTTCGTCTGCATCGGGACCGACGCGATGGTGGCCGGCCCGATCGTGCAACACGTCGATCTACTCGGGCACCCATTTTTCGGTGCGCACGTCGGTTGGCTCGGGTTCGTGGTGCTCCCCGTCGCGATCGCGAGCGCGATCTTCGGCATTCGACGCCGCCTGCAGACGTTAGCTCCCGTGTTCGGGAAGCAGCACATCGGCTTCCTCATCGGAGCCGGCCTGTTCGCGTTGGCGGGGCTCCACGACTCGCTCGCCGGCGCCGGCGTGTTTCGGTCGGTGTTCCTCCTCGAATACGTGTTCGTCGCCTTCGGCGTGCTGTCGGCGAACTTCGAGCTGCGTTCCGTGGCGTTCGAGAGGGGCAATCTCGAGGCGCTACTGCTCGCGAAGAAGCAAACGCTCGAGGAGCGCGAGATGTCGCTACAACGAGCACACCGGCGGCTCGAGCGGAGCAACGACCGCTATCGCCACCTCGCCGACGCGACGCGGGAGGGTGTGATCCTGTGCTCCGGCTTCCGGGTCCTCGATATGAACCACGCCGCGAGCAAGTTGCTCGGCGCGAATGGCACGCTCGTGCGCCCCGCGGAGATGCGCCGGGCCGACGTGCGAACGCTCGTCGTGGAGTCCGATCGCGAGCGGATCGAGCACGTCCTCGGCACCGACGACGCTCCGGTCGAGATGCAGTTCGTGCGCGCGGACGCGACGACGGTGCCGGTGAGCGTGCGCTCGGTCGTGGCCCCACCTGGATCCAAGGGAACCCGCGTGCTCGTGGTGCGCGACGTCTCGACCGAGCGCGAGTTGCAGCGCCGGCTCGCGACGGCCGACCGCCTGGCCGCCATTGGCACGCTCGCCGCCGGCACCGCCCACGAGATCAACAACCCGCTCGCGTTCGTGCTGGCCAACGCCGATCTCGTCGACGAGCTCATCGAACGACACAAGCTCTCCAACGAGGTATCCGTTCCGGCGCGCGAGATGATCGCCGACATCCGACACGGGGCGCTGCGGATCCGCGACGTCGTCCGCGATCTGATGTCCCTCGCCCGCGAGAAGGGCGGCGAGGTCACGAACGTCGACCTCAACGAGACCCTCCGACGATGCATCGCGATGGCCGCGCCGCAGACCCGCCACCGGGCGCGCGTGGTGTCGAAGCTCGACGAGCTCGCCGCGGTGCACGCGAACGAAGGACGACTGTTCCAGGTGTTTCTCAATCTGATCGTCAACGCCGCCCAGGCGATCCCCGAAGGAGCCACCGATCGCAACGCGATCCGGATCTCGGGCCGAAACGTGGGCGCCACGGTCGTGATCGAGATCTCCGACACGGGCAGTGGCATCCCGCCCGACGTGGTCGATCACATCTTCGAGCCCTTCTTCACGACGAAGGCGATCGGCCAGGGCACCGGCCTCGGCCTCTCGATCAGCCAGGGCATCGTGACCGACCTCGGGGGTCACATCGAGGTGGACAGCAAGGTGGGCGTCGGCACGACGTTTCGCGTCGTCCTTCCGGCGAACGGCGTGTTCGAGTCCACGGCGCCCATCCGGGTGGCTGCGCCAGCGACACCCCGCCTGCGCGTGCTGATCGTCGACGACGAGCAGCGCATCGCGAACAGCCTGGCGAAGATGCTCGACGCGCACGACGTCGACGTCGCGCACAGCGGACGAGCCGCGCTCCAGCGGATCGCATCGCATCGGTACGATGTCGCGCTGTGCGACGTGATGATGCCCGACGTCACCGGGATCCAGCTGTACCAGCAACTGTGCGCGGCGCGCGATCCGATCACGGACCGCTTCCTGTTCATGACCGGCGGCGTGGCATCTCCCGAGGCGCAGCAGTTCCTCGAGCAGCTCGGCGCCAAACGCTGGGTCCCCAAGCCGATCCCGATGGCCGAGCTTCGTCGCCTCGTGAGCGAGCTCGGCGCGCGCCCGTTGTAGCTGGTAGCGTGGTCGCGTGAACGCTCTCGAGCTGCTGGTCTCCGCTTCGGAAGAGGACCGGGCCGCGTGGCAACGTATCGTCGCTCGCGTCGGCCCACGAGCGCTCGCCGGTTGGCTCTCGCCCGAGGCACTGCGGGCCGTGATGCTCTCCGATTCGGCGCTGTGCGCGACGTTGCTCGATACGCTCCGCGAGGACGGTACGCCGGCACGCGCGGTCACCGCTGCCTTTCCCGAGGTCGCCGCGCTCGCTGCCCCTTCCCCAACGCAGGTCGAACACGATCCAGGAACGGATCGTCCGTTGCTCGATCACGTCGCGAGCCGCCTCCTCGAGCGCAAGTTGCGAGGTCTCGAGTCACAAGACTTGGCGCGGTTTCAGGATGACGGGCGAGGCCTCTCGCACGACGCATTCGCGCGCTTGTGCGGCGTGCTCGATCGGGTTCGCGCCGCGGGCCTCCTCCCCGTGCTGCGCGCGGCGATCTTGCACCTCGACGTCGCGAAGACGTCGAGCGCCGTGCACCGCGCCGAGTGGACCGCGAGGAACATCACGCTGGACGTGCACAACGAGGCGAGCGCGCAGATCCTGCGACTGCACGAACGACCGCGCACCTGGCCGCTGTCCGGTCTCCATGCGCAGCTCGCGCTCGCGCTGATCGAGGCGCACGGCCTCGCGGGTCAGCACATCCGCGGCGAGGGCCCGATCGGGATGTACGCGCCATTCGTGAGCGTCGTCCGCGAGCTCGCGCCCGAGCTCGGCGGCCCCGCGACCGAGCTCGCGCTGGATGCACTGCACGTGCTCGATGTTTGCGACACAGCGGCCGTGCGCGAGGGCCTTCTGACCGATGCGCTCCTCGACAAGCTCGCGCACGTCCGGTCGCAGCTCGGCGTGGTGTGTTCGTCGCCCGATCCGCTTCGCGCACTCGCCGCGGCCGCGCCGTCACCCGATCGTGCATGGCTCGCGCACCGCTTGCGCGCGTTACGCCAGGGCCGGCAGGCAGCGGGCGAGCCCGCGGAAGCGGTCGACGATGCCGTGAACGCGATCGACGATCGCGAGCTGGCAGCGCTGCTCCCCGCACTCGCGACGTGCCAGCTCTGGTACTGCGAAGCAGCGACGAGCGGTCTGTCTCCGTCCGCGCAGCTCGGCGTGCTCGCCGCGGCCGTGGGTGCCGCACGTGCGATCGGCGTCGATGTCACGCGGATGTGGCACGCGCAGCTGCGACCACTGATCGCGCGGCTTTTCGGCGATGGCTCCGCCATGCGCTATCGGCGCCGCCTCGTCGAGGCGGCGATCGCGAGCACACCGATTCGCACGCTGCTCACCGGCGCGACGAGCGTGGGGCCCCTCGGCACGCTCAGTGCGCGGCTCGGGCACCCGACGGATCTCGACACGATCGTCGTCGACTATCAAGAAACCGACGAGAGCGCCGCGCTCGTCACCCTGCTCGGCACGTACGAAACGCGCTCGCAGGTCTCGTATCACACGATGCTCAAGGCGCTCTGCGATCTGTACGGCCTGCGCAAGGACGAGTTCGATCGCGTCGCGAACGAGGCGAACTACCTCGCCACGATGAACGCGGCGAAGAGCGACAAGCAGCGCATCCTCGACTTCGTGAAGCCCGGGACGATCGTCGAGATCGGACCCGGCGGCGGCGTCGTGCTCGATCTGCTCCAGGACCGTTTCGGTGACAGCGAGATCATCGGCGTCGATCTATCGCGAGAGGTGATCGCCGCGCTCGAGGCGCGCGCGAAGTCGACCGCCGCTCGTTGGCGCGTGGTGCTCGGTCCCGCCGAGGATCTCGCGACGCTCGTCCCGGCGGCGGACAGCATCGTGTTCTGCTCGATCCTCCACGAGGTCTACTCCTACACCGAGCCGAGGTTCCAGCTCGCGAGCGTCGAGGCGGTGATCAAGGCCGCGTATGGTGTCCTCGGTCCCGGCGGTCGCCTCGTGATCCGCGACGGCGTGATGCCGCCGGCAGGGATTCGCCGCATCGAGATGATCGCGCCCGATGTACGACCGACGCTGGAGCTGTTCTGCGCGCAGTTCGAGGGACGGCGCATCACGTATACGGACCTGTCGCCGACGCGCGTCGAGATGTCCGCACCCGACGCGATGGAGTTCCTCTACACGTACACGTGGGGCCCGGCGAGCTTCCCGTACGAGGTGCGCGAGCTGTACGGGATCCTTCCGTACGACGAGTACGTGCGTTCGCTCCTCGCGTGGTGTGGCCCCACGGCGCGTGTCATCGAGAATCCGCTGCGCAGCTACCTGCAGCCCGGCTATCGCGACAGCCTCGCAGGCAAGGTTCGATTGACCGACGAGCACGACGAGGCGGTCGAGCTGCCGGACTCGAACTGCTTGATCGTCATCGAGCGTGGGTCGTGAGAGGATCGGGTCATGCGAACCTTCCTCGCAATAGGCGTCCTCGCACTCGGTGCATGTGGTGACGACGGCGGGGGCGCGGCCATCGATGCCGCGCCCGACGCATACGACACCGCGCGCTGCCTCATCACCGGCAACTACGGCGCGCTCGGCGCACTGACTGGAACGACCGCACAGGGACCGGCGACGCTGACGATCGTCCTCGATCCGGGGCCGCCGCGCGACTCGTTCTTCATCAAGCTGAACGCCGGCAAGGGCGCGTTCGCGGGCGGGCTCGCGAACGGCACGTTCTCGATCACCGGTGCCGACGCGCAATCGCCGAACTGCGGGCTGTGCGTGAACATCATCGCGGACATCATCGCGATGCAGGGCCCGTCGAAGTTCTACTTCGCGACGTCGGGCTCGGTGACGCTGACGAGCACGCAGCCGCCGATCGGCACGGTCTCGGACCTCGCGTTCGTCGAGGTCGGACTGAACGGCGATGTCATGCCCGGCGGCTGTACGGCGACGATCGACTCGATGTCGTTCTCGATGTGACCGCACCCGTACGTGGCGCTCGCACCGCGACCCGAGATCACTCGCTCCGCACGAACGAGCTGATGTGCCAGCTCTCGCCCTCGAGCGACAGCTCGAGCTGCCACGCGCCCGCGACGGGTGGCCCCGGCGGACACGTCGTCTTCGTGTCGGTCGTGCTGCAGCCGCCGACGATCGTCGCCGCCATCGCGTCGAGCGTTTCCGGATCTGCCTGCCACATCGCCATCGCGGTGTCGGCGCCGGGCGCGCCGCCGAGGCTCCACACGACGTTCTCCGACACGACGGTGCGCAGCGCCGCATAGTCGCGACGGCCGAGCGCATCCTTGATGAACGCGAGACGCTTCGCGACGAGCGGCGGCACGTTCTTGAACGTCGATGGATCCGTCGTCGGCATCTGCGGCTCGTCCTTGACCACCTCGACCTCTGGCGGCATCGGCACCGCGTACGTCTTGATGCGACGATAGATCGCGACCTGTAGGCTCTCGATGCGCCCGTCGAGCCACGGCGGTCGCGCCATCCCGCGAAGCTCGGTGGGCATCGCATTGCCCGCGTCCCACTCGGCGGCGTGCCCCATCACCTTGACGCGCCATGGTCGACCACCGACGACGCTGACGTCGAAGCGGATGTACGTGCGCTTGTACGCGAGGCGCGTCGGCATGCCCGCGGCCGACGCTGCTTGGGACTGCGCGCCGACGTTCTGCGCCGAAACCGTTCCCTGGTTCGCGACATCTCGCGACTCCGACGACGACGACACGGCGTGCCACGCCGTCTTGATCATTCCCTGCCCCGGGAAGTCGTCGAGGCGCGAGTACTGCTCGCGGGTCGCCTCGAGCGCGGCCGTGAACACCACCGCGAAGTCCGTGTTGTACAAGGAGTGCTTCGCGTCGTGGATCTCCTTCTTGTTCTTGCATCCCACGAGCGACACGAACGCGAGCGCGACGAAGATGATACGGTGCGCGAGCAGCATGGGATCTCGCACCCGAAATAGCACGAGCGCGACACCGCGCGCCGCCGGAAAGCACCAGACGCCGGCTCATGCGGCGGATGTCGCAGCGAGGCTCGCGAACCTCTACCCCGACGCACACGTCGAGCTCGATCACCGGAACGCCTACGAGCTCGCCGTGGCGACGATCCTGTCCGCGCAATCGACCGACAAGTTGATCAATACGCTGACTCCGGCGGTGTTCGCGAAGTACCCGAACGCCACGGCGCTGGCCGCCGCCGATCCCACGGAGCTCGAGCCGATGATCTTCAAGTCGGGGTTCTTCCGTGCGAAGGCCAAGAGCATCATCGGGATGGCGAAGAAGGTCGTCGAGAAACACGACGGCGAGATCCCGTCGACGATGGCCGAGCTGGTCGAGCTCCCCGGCATCGCGCGGAAGACCGCGAATGTCGTCCTCGGCAGCGTGTTCAAACAGAACGTGGGCGTCGTCGTCGACACCCACGTGACCCGCGTCTCGTCGCGGCTCGGCCTCACCACCGAAGAGGACCCGGTGAAGATCGAGGCCGCTTTGATGAAGCTGGTCCCCCAACACCAGTGGACGGACTTCGCGCACCGCATGATCTGGCTCGGTCGCCGGGTGTGCTTCGCGAAGCAACCGGATTGCAATCAGTGCGCTCTCGCACCGATTTGCCCGAGTGCGACGCCGACCGTGCTCAAACCCGCACCGAAAGGCGCGTCCCGCGGTAAGGTGTCCGCATGACGCCGGTCGTCGCCGTTGCCGCGATCGTGTTCGACCCCGAGGGTCGCGTGCTCCTCGTCGAGCGCGCGCAACCGCCGGGCGTTGGCCAGTGGACTGTCCCCGGCGGCAAGCTCGAGGGCTCCGAAACACTGGCGCAGGCCGTCGCTCGCGAAGTGCGCGAGGAGACCGGGCTCGTTGTCGAGGTGGGCCCGCTTTCGTGCGTCGTCGAGCGCATGGGCGACGACTTCCACTACGTGATCCTCGACTACCTCGCGCGCGTCATCGGGTCGATCACGACCTCGGGCACGACCTCGGCGAAGCTCGTCCCGGTTCCTGGCACCGACGCCTCTGCCGCGCGCTGGGTGCCTCCCGACGAGCTGTTGGCGTTGCCGCTCACCGAGGGACTGCTCGTCGTCCTCGAGCGCGCGCGCCCGCAGCATGCTACGTGGCTCAAGCGTTCGTGATCCGACTCCCATCCCTCGCCGTCGCGCACGCCCCCGCTCCGCAGCTCGAGCCCGCAGCGGTCCGGCGCGCGGACATCTCCGACGCGCAGTGGAACGACTGGCGCTGGCAGCTCGGCCACATGCTCACGACCGCCGACGACCTCGCGCGCGTGCTGCCGCTCTCGATCGACGAGCGCGCCGGCCTCGCTGCCTCTGCTTCGCTGTTTCGCGTCGGCATCACGCCGTACTACGCGTCGCTCATGGATCCGGCTCATGCCTCGTGCCCGATCCGCATGCAGGCCATCCCGCACCCGAGCGAGGCCGACATCCGCCCCGAAGAGCTCCGCGATCCGCTCGGCGAGGACTCGCACATGCCGGCGCCCTCGGTCGTGCACAAGTACCCGGACCGCTGCCTCTTCCTCGTCGTCGACCGATGCGGCATCTACTGCCGGCATTGCAATCGCCGTCGCCTCGTCGGTGGCGACGAGCCGCCGACCACGCATGATCTCGAGGCGGGCCTCGGGTACATCGCGCGCACCCCGCGGATCCGCGACGTCCTCCTGTCGGGCGGCGATCCACTGCTGTTGTCGACGCGCCGCCTCGACTACCTACTCGGCCGCCTCCGCGCCATCGGGCACGTCGAGACGATCCGCATCGGCACGCGTCTCCCGGTCGTCTGTCCGATGCGCATCGACGACGACCTCGTGGCTGCGCTGCGCAAGCACCATCCGCTGTTCATCAACACGCACTTCAATCACGTAAAGGAGCTCACGCCGGAAGCGCGCCGCGCGTGCGAGCGCCTCGTCGACGCGGGCATCCCCGTCGGTAACCAGACCGTGCTGCTGCGCGGCGTGAACTCGTCGACGCGATCGTTGCGCGCCCTGATGCGGGCCCTTCTCCGCTCGCGCGTGCGGCCGTATTACCTGTTCCAAGGCGACACCGTGCTCGGCACGGATCACCTGCGCACGCCGGTCGAGACCGCGATGGAGCTCTACCGCTCTCTGCGCGGGTGGATGAACTCGATGGCCGTGCCGATGCTCGTGCTCGACGCGCCCGGTGGCCACGGTAAGGTGCCGCTCGTTCCCTCGTACATCGACTCGCTCGACGAACACGAGGTGGTCGTGACGACGTACCGCGGCACGAAGATCGCGTACCCGCAACCACGCGAGCGCGATTGCGCGGTCGCGTACGACTCCGTGCAGTTCGCGGGTGTGCCCGAGGACGACGACCGCGAAGGCAGCGCCGAAGCGAGTGACGCGCCGATCGCGATCGCGCACGTCGCGCCATGAGGCCGGGCGAGCGCGGGAGCGCGCCAGACGAGCCAAGCACAGAGAGGACTGGTTGGGTCCTGATTCCTCCGCCGCTCGGCCGGCTGGCTACGCTGCTCGGTCCCGGTCTTGGCCGGCGCGTCCAGATCGCTTCTTCGCCGCGCGGTCGGCTGGATCAGAAAAATAACAGGGAGAAGGGGAGTGAGGGGAGTGAGGATCGTTTCGGACGTGTCTCGATCGACCGTCACGATCACCATCGCCGGCTCGGGCATCGCCGATTCGAAGATCGCAGCCTCGAGCTCGACGCGAGCACGATCGGTTCCCGTCGCGAAGCGACCTCCCCTCTCTCCCCTTCTCCCTGTTTCACTTCTGGGAACAGCTCTCGACGCTCGCCCGCCGAGGCACGCCATCGGCTCGACCCGGCCTGCGACGCACTCGACATCTCGCCCATCAGCGACGCGAGCACTGTCGACGCGAGCACCCTTCTAACAACCTCCCTGTTTCACAGCGAGGCGCACGATGACTGACCTCGTCGCGATCGCCCGGGAGCTCGGCTTCGTGCGTGCCGCGATCGTACCGATCGAGCCACCTCGACGACACGAGCTCTACACGAGCTGGCTCGCGAGCGGCCACGCTGGCGAGATGACATACCTCGCGACGCCCGAACATCGAGAGCAGCGCGCGAATCTGCGATCGCTCCTCGACGCAGCGAGGTCGCTCGTCGTGGTCGCGCTCGCCTACGACCAGCACGATCCGGCACTCGATGTTCCGGTCACCCGACTACGCGGGCGCATCGCACGCTACGCCCGCGGCGAGGACTATCACCTCGTCATGCGCGACAAGCTCGTGCTGCTCGCCGATCGGCTCGCCCAGGAGCTCGGCGCGCCGGTCGCCTCGCGGCCGTGCGTCGATAGCGCCCCGATCATGGAGCGCGAGTGGGCGGAGCGCGGTGGCCTGGGCTTCATCGCGAAGAACACGATGCTGATCGCGCCGGGCGCCGGTAGCTACATCGTGCTCGGCGAGTTGCTCGTCGACGCCGAGCTCGCGCCGACCGCGCCGCCGATTGCCGAGGACGGCGCGAAGCGCTGCGGCAAGTGTCGCGCGTGCCTCGATGCCTGCCCGACGCAGGCGTTCGTCGACGCATACGTCCTCGATGCACGACGGTGCATCTCGTATCTCACGATCGAAAATCACGCGGCGATCCCGCGCGAGCTGCGTGCGAGTGTCGGCACGTGGGTGTTCGGCTGCGACGTATGCCAGGAGGTCTGCCCGTTCAATGCAGGGGACGGCGAAGCGCACGATCCGCTCCTGACGCCGAGGAGCGGCGAGCACGCGCTGCCCGATCTGGTCGCGCTGGCGCAGAAGGGCGCGAACCAGCTACGTCAATTCGTGAAGCGCACCGCGCTCCGGCGCGTGCCGCGCGATGTGCTGCTGCGCAACGTCTGTGTCGCCCTCGGCAACACGGGCGACGCGAGAGCGATCGCGCCGCTCGTCGCGCTTCTGCGCGAGAGGAGCCCGCTCGTGCGCGAGCACGCCGTGTGGGCGCTCGGTCGGTTACATGCGTTCGACGTCCTGCGTATGCACGAGGACGACAGCGCCGTCGTTCGCGACGAGCTCGCGCGGTCGCTCGCTGACGACGTCGGATGACCGCGGACGCCCTCGACGTCGCGCCGGCTCGCGCGGCGTGGCGAGCTACGGGCGCGATCAGGGCGCCGTGCGCTTCAAGAACGCATCGCTCGCGACATACGCGCTGACGGCCTCGATCTGCTGGTTCGAGAGCGCGCCTTGAAACGACGGCATGAGCTTGTTCGTCGAGCCGGACCGCACCTGTTGTGCGACGTATTCGGGCGTCAGCGTCGCGCGGTGCGCCGGCGCACTCAGGTCGCGCACGTTTAGCTGTTTGATCATCTGCTCGGTCGGCCGCCCAGTGAGGCCGTGGCACGAGCTACACACCGAGTCGTACACGGCGGCACCATCGGAAGAACCGCCCGCCGGCGTGCACGCCCCGGCGACGACGCATGCGACGATCGAGACGACACCGAGGATGCGCACGGTCGGGATATGCCACCACGGGCAGAGGCTGGCTAGCCCGTGCTAGTGTTCCCGGCATGCGGCGCATTGTCCTCGCAACGGTGGTCTCGTCGGTCGTGTTCACGGCGTGTGGTGGTCCTCCGATCCCCGCGCACGGCGGCTACAAGAGTGAGAAGGTCAAACCCTGGAAGAACGCGAAGAAGCTCAACTGGAACGACAAGGGCGAAGCAAAGGCCGAGGGCGAGCTGTCGTATCCCGACATGCGTCGCGCGAAGTGGTACTTGCTCGATCTCCCGTCGCCGGGCGAGCTCACGCTCAAGCTCGAGATCACGCCCCCCGGAGACTCGGTCAACGAGGACTTCGACCTGGCGATGGAGATCCTCGATCCGGGGAACCGCGTGATCAGCAAGGCGGACTCCGAGGAGGAAGACGTCGGGGAGCTGACCAAGACGCGCACGCTCTACGATCTGCCAGCGGGCAAGTACCTCCTACACCTCTACCTGCAAGGCCGCAGGGACACCGGTGACTTCTCGATCCGCGCGTCCTACAAGTCGTCGGGCGGGGGCACCGAGTACAAGAGCGACTTCCCCGCGCAGGTCGCGTTCCTGCCGCCGCTGCCAACCGTGCCGCTCAAGGACGACACGCCGCCGGGGTGGAAGGCGCCGACGACCGGTACCGTCGTCATCAAGAAGCCCCGTGGCCCGGCGTCTCCGCCGACCGAGAAGAAGCCGCCTCCTCCGCCCGCAGGCACGGAGAAGAACGCGCGTATCATCAACATCTCGGTCTCGGGTTCGAACGCGAACATCACCATCGGGATCGGCACCGACTTCGGTGTCGCGGCGGGCTGGAAGGGAAAGATCGCGGGAGTCACCGGCACCTTCACCGTCGGTGCGTGCAACGCGCGTACGTGTACGGCCACGGTTGCTGCGACCCCGGACCAGATCAAGGCCGGAGGCTCCGCCGTTACGCTTACCCCGTAGTTTTTGGGTAGTGCGCCGCGCCTATTGCGCGTGCTCGCGGCCTGGGCAAAACTCCAAAGATGCTCGGGAAATTGGTGGGGCGCCCCGCGCGAGCGGTGGCGTTTCTTGGCGTCGCGAGTCTGCTCGCGTCGTGCGCTCACAACGTCGCGCAGGACAAGTCCAGCGGCGAGGACGCGAAGATCAAGGGTGCCAAAGAATTGGTACTCGAGAATGGCGAGGCCAAAGGGAAGGGCATCGTCACGTATCCGGGCGGCGATCGCGTCGACTGGAAGAAGATCGAGCTCCCCGAAAACCAAAAGGGAACCCTCGACATCAAGCTGGCGTGGACGACGCCGCGTCCAAACCTGCAACTCGCGTTCGACGTGTTCGACGCGTGGAACACCCCGATCATCTCGTCGTCGAAGTCGAACAAGAAGCGGTCTCGTGGTCGCACGAAATCCGCGTCGATCGAGAAGGCGAAGGGCACGTACTTCATCCGCGTCTACGCGGTGAATCGTGGCGACGCTGGTGCATACAAGCTCACCGTCGAGTTCAAGGAGCAGGCGGCGAACACCGGCGTCGATTGGGCCAAGGTCGAGATCGCCGAGCCGCCGCGCCTCGCCGAGGTGCCGCCCCCGCTCGTGCCCTGTGATCCGCTCGCGTTCGATCCCAAGAATCTCGCCTGCCAGTCGGTGTGCCCCGACGTAGGCGCACCGCCGGGCTGGCCCGCGTGCAAAGACAAGTGCCCGGCCGCGGCGCCCGACATCAACAACCCGGCGTGTCAGAAGTCGATGCCGTGTCCGAACCCGCCGGACCGACGTGTCGCGTCGTGCAAGAAGTCGATGTGGCCCAAGTGCAACCTCGCCGCGAAGGATCCGATGAACCCGAACTGCGACGACGCGAAGGCCGACCCGGTTACTGCGCGCGTGCTCCGGCAGGAGACGCAGGGACAGGACATCATCATCACGGTCGGCGCCGGCTCGAACTCGGGGGTCGAAAAGAGCTGGCGCGCGCAGGTGTTGCGCGGTGACTCGGGCGAGCCCTTGGGTGGTGGTGACGTCGCGATCATCCGTGTCGACAAGCAGGCGACGGTGGGCCGCGTTCGACTGACCGCGGATCAGATCAAGCAGAACGACAAGGTGAAGCTCAGCCCTCCATGAACGATCCATTCGTCGGAAAGGTCATCGACGGCCGCTACGAGATCCAACAGCGCGTTGGTGAAGGCGGCATGGGCGTCGTCTACAAGTCGCGCCAGATCTCGATCGATCGCGTCATCGCGCTGAAGATGCTCAACCAGCAGATGGCGTCGGACCCGACGTGGGTGCAGCGCTTCTACAACGAGGCCAAGGCCTGCTCGCGTCTACAACACCCGAATACGATCCGCATGTTCGACTTCGGCCAGACGAGCGACGGCCGGTTGTTCATGACGATGGAGTTCCTCGATGGCGTCTCGCTCCGCGATGCGCTGCAGAAGGGACCACTCGCTCCGCAGCGCGTCGTGAAGATCTTGATCCAGTGCTGCGCCTCGCTCGCGGAGGCGCACTCGATCGGGATCATCCATCGCGACATCAAGCCCGATAACGTGTTCCTGCTGAACATGGCGGGCTCGCCCGACTTCGTGAAGCTTCTCGACTTCAGCGTCGCGAAGCTGCTCGAAGGCGACCGCATGAAGACGCAGGCTGGTGTCGTGTTCGGAACGCCGCAGTACATGTCGCCCGAACAAGGCCGCGGCCTGCCACTCGACGCGCGTAGCGATCTGTACGCGCTCGGCATCCTCGGGTTCGAGATGCTCACGGGCAATGTTCCGTTCCACGACGACAACCCGATGACCGTGATCCAGATGCATCTGCAGAAACCGATCCCGCCGATGCCCGACTCGATTCCGTATTCGGTGCAAGCGATCGTGCGCCGCGCTCTCGAGAAAGACGCGAGCCGTCGGTACCAGTCGTCGGGCGAGATGATGCAGCACTGCCAGCAGGTGTTCGCGGAGGTGTCGCAGGGCGGCATGTCGATCGGGCCCGGCGGAATGCCGAAGACGATGATCGCGGGCGGTGGGCAGCCGATGATGCCGCAGGGTGGGATGCCCGGCGTGCCCGGTGGCATGGGCCAACCCGGCATGCACGGCGGTGGAATGCCGCAGGGCGGTGGCATGGGCCAGCCCGGGATGGGCATGGGCGGCACGATGCCGGGTCAGGGCCAGGGCGGCTACAATGCAGCTCCTCCGCAACAAAAGACCATGGTCGCGCAACCCAGCCCGTTCGGTGCGGGCGGTGTTCCTGGCGGCGGGATGCCGGGTGTGCCGGGAGGCATGGGACAGCCTGGAATGCAGCAGCCGCAGGGCGGGCCCGGTGGTGGGTACAACCCTTCGCAGCCGAACCAGAAGACGATTGTCGCCGGCATGGCGCCCCAGATTCCGGGGCCCGGTCAGCTTCCTCCCGGGATGACCCCCGGGATGGTGCCCGGCATGCAGCAACACGGCATGCAGCATGGGGGCATGCCCGGTGGAATGCCGGGTGGAATGCCGGGTGGAATGCAGGGCGGACTCGCACCTCCCGGCGGTGGCCCCGCGAAGACCGTGGCGCTGCAGACGAGCGAAGGTGTCGTCTCGATCGCCCGTACGGGGCAGCCCGTTCAACCCGCCGGAAACGGCATGGTCCAGCAAGGCGCGAGTGCGCTGTTCTGGATCATATCGCTCGTCGTCGGTATCGGCGTCGGCGTCCTCGCGTACGTGATCGTCCTCCAAACGATGTAGACGATGACCGACGCCAACGACAAGGACCCGAAGGTCAAGGCGCTCGTCGAGCGCGATCCGAGCCAGCCGCTCGATCACCTCGTCGATGCGGAGACCGCGGCGCAGCTCGAGCGCTGGTTCGGCTTGCCTTCGTTCACGCAAGTCGAGGAGGGCGAGGTTGTCCTCGCAAAGCCCCCCACGGACCAGGTCTCCGCGGTTCGCGAGCGACGCAGAAAGCTGCTCGAGGAGATCGACCAGGAGCTCGTCGCGAACATCGAGAAGCGCCACGTCCCCCGCGACGACCTGTTCATCTTCAAAGCGAACCTCGAGCCGCGCGACAGCAAGATCAACGTTATCGATCTCGACAACATCGAGCAGCGCGCCGCGATCACCGAGGAGCGTCGGATCGAGCGACCGAGTGACATCATCGACGCCCTGGACGAGAACGCGCCGCAAGCGCTGCTTCGCGACCTCCACCGCCTCGAGACGGAGTTCTCGCGATCGTGGTCACAGAACGACGACTGGACCGAGAAGCCCGCGCCCGAGCCGTTCCTCGTGGATATCATCGCGAAGATCGACGAATACATGCGGGTTCGGTACCGGATGCAGCGGGTCGAGCCCCCCGACGTCAAGCACCTGCTCGACGAGAGCCGCGCCGAGATTCGCCGGTCCTGGGTCGAGATCGCGAGGAGCGGGAAGCTCTACAACCGCCGGGTGACGGAATGAGGAAGGTCCATCCGTCGTGCCTCGTAGATCCGACGATGTTCGGGTGTCCGCGGGGAGGTCGTCCATGATGGATAATGGCGTCACGCGCCCGATTCCCGTCGAGCGGTTTCTGCTTCGCGCTGTCGGGCGGACGGACGTGGGTGCACAACGCACCCAGAACGAAGACGCGATGTATTACGACGACTTCCTCGGCGTCTACATCGTGTGCGATGGCATGGGTGGTCACGCGTCGGGCCAGATCGCGTCCGACATCGCGATCCGGACCATCGTGCACTCGCTCAAGACGGGTGACCCGCTCCCTGCCCCGGGCCAGGACTCGCTCGTCGCGGCGATGAAAGCAGCCAACGCGGCAGTGTTCCAGCGCTCGCTGACCGACCCGACCTGCCATGGAATGGGTACCACCGTCGTGGGCCTCCGCTTCGAGGAAGGCCTCGTCCACATCTGCCACTGCGGTGATTCGCGCGGGTACCTCCTGCGCCACGGCCAGCTCCAGCAACTCACACGCGATCACTCGCTGCGCAACCTGTATCAGGATCGTCCCGATCTGATCGGAACGCTCGGCCCCGCGACGTCGAACGTCATCATCCGCGCGGTCGGTCTCGATGCCAGCGTCGAGATCGAGCACAACACGATGGTGCCCGAGCACAACGACATCTTCCTGTTGTGCTGCGACGGTCTCAACGATCTCGTCGACGACTGGATGATCCGCGAGATCATGACGTCGGGTGACTCTCTCGAGGTCGTCGCGGAGAACTTGATCCGCGCAGCCAACAACAACGGCGGCACGGACAACATCACGGTCGTGCTCGCGCAGACGTTCGTCGATCCTCTGTGGATCCCGCAGCACCAGTACCCGTCGCAGATGCACGGCTACTAGCGTCGGCTTCGTTCGGACGGTCACCTTCGCCCGGACAGTTACCTTCGCCCGGACGGAACCCACGCACCGAAAACGACGACGCCCTTCTCCCAGAGGGTCGACACGGAGAAGGGAAGTGAGGAGAGCAGAGATCTTTTCAAACCCGTCTCGATCTCCGTACGAGACCACGGCGCGATCTTGTGCTTCGTAGTTGTTCTTCTCGGCCTTCGGTTTCTCCGAGGCAAAGCCACGGCGAGGCGGGCGGGTCGTGAGATCGAGAGCTCGTCCGCGAAGCTACCAATCGGCGAATTCGGATAGGGATTCACGCGAGAAGTCGAAACCAGGCGGCCGACAAGCCCTACGCAGGGCTCGTGCCCAGCATGGCGTTCGAGACTGGCTCTACCCGGTTACCAGCGACCACTGACGCTGGCGCCGTTCGTCGTCGGCGTGATCGCGATCTGTTGCTCGCCCGACGGTGCCGTCAGCCACAATACGAGCCCCGCGGTCGCGAGCACGCCACCGCCGATCGTGAGCGCCGTCGAGAGGTTGCCGAGCGAACGCGCCTCGTCGACGAGCTTCTGTCCGCGCGCGAAGCTGTCGGGTTCACCACATTGGGTCCCGCCGCACGCCTGCTTCGCATCACTGTACCTGCTCTGCGCGAAGAGACCCGCGACGAGAGCGCCTGCCAGCGCAGCGCCGCCGCCGATCGTCAACCCGATACCGATCGGCCGGCGCAGCGACGACGTCGCCCGTGTCGGATCGGACGGATCGGGGGTGACGAGCGGATCCGAGGTCGGCTTCTTGCGTGGCGGTGGTTGCGGTTTCAGCGTGAGGATGTCGGGGCCCGGCTGGCCGGGAACGAGGGTGATCGACACGATCACGATCTCGCGCTCCCACGACGCCTCCGCGACGCCCTGCCAGTTCTCGTGACCACTCGCTGCAGCCATCACGGTGTGTGCGCCGATGTCGATCGGCGTGTCCTTGAAGTTCGTCACGCGAACGCCATCGAGTGTCACGACGAACCCGGCCGGAACGACCTTGTCCTTGTTGCCGAGCTCGATCCGAAGTCGCGGTACGCGCTTCGCGAGCGACTCGGCCGCTTGTGCCGCTTTCACGCGGCGTGCGCTCGACTCCGACTTCGCGAGCTCCTGATAGTGATGCAGCGCCGTGGCGAGCTTGCCGGTCTCCTCGCTACATAACGCGATATTGAAGCGGGTCTCCGGCAATGGATCGAGCTCGTAGCTCTCGCCGAAGGCGGCGCACGCCTGTTCGTAGTTTCCGGTCTGCAGCGCCGTTCGCCCGCGCTCGAATGCCTTTCGCGCATCCTCGACGGGATCCGCGACGGCACTCCCCGTCGCGATACATGCGATGACGAGCGCGAGACCAGTTCGCCCCACAGAACAAGCGTACGGGCAAACCAGCTCCGGACGCCACTCTCATCGTGCTAGCGTGACTGTCGTGCGCGGTGTGGCCCTCGCCGTCGTGCTCGCCGTCGGCGCGGGCTGTAATTCGCTGCTCGGCATCGAGGATCTGACCCTCATCGATGCCGTCCCCCCGGATGCCCAGGCCACGTATGTCGTTCGCGAAGGGTTGGCCGGGTACTCGATGACAAGGGACACGTTCATCTCGAGCGTGGAGCCGACGACCGTCCATAGTGACGACGTCGATCTCCATTGGACGACAATGAACAACGTCCACACCCTCCTGCGGTTCGACGATCTGTTCGGGGCCGGTGGCGTTCCACCGGGCGCGTCGATCAACATGGCGACACTCGAGGTCACCGTGGTCGAGGCCGGCGCGATGGCCCAGCTCTACGAGCCGCTCGTGGATTGGGACGAGGCCACGACGTACAACACGCTCGGCCCGACGCCTGGCGTGTTTCCTCCCGAGGATCGCGGCCGCCAGGTTCCCGACATCCTCGACACGTCCGCGCTCGGGACGGCGATCGTCAACGTGACGCAGAGCGTGGCGGATTGGGCGGCGAATCCATCCACCAACAAGGGTTGGCTATTCGTACCGCTCTCGGCGTCGCTCGCTCGAGTCGCATCCAGCGACGACGCGGACGAGAACAACCGGCCAAAGCTGACCGTCGTGATCGTGCCCTAGCCGCGATCGACCTCTCAGCGTGCGATCGATGCCGCGAGCTTGAGCTGCGTCGCCATGTCACCGAAGCGACCGAGCCGCGCGTATACGCGGGCCAGGCCCGCGGCCGCCCGCGCCTCGAAGCCCTTCACCCCGCGCGCGGTCTTGAACGCTTCTTCCGCGCCGAAGAAGTCGCCGGCGAGGACGAGCACGTCGCCGAGCGTGGCGTGGATCGCCGCCGCCGAGATCGGGGACGACGTGCGACCGAGTCCGTGCCGCAACACCTGCGCGGCGCGCGGAGCATCACCGGCCTTCGCGAGCGCCACGCCGTACGCGATGCGCGCGTCACCGAACTGCGGCGCGAGATCGAGCGCGGCGCGCAGGGCTTCCTGCGCGCTCTCGAGATCGTTCGTGACGAGTGCGGCGCGACCGCGCTCGTAATAGCGACGTGCGACCGACGACACTAGTCGAGCTCCAGGAGGCCGAAGCGCGTCGCGGCATCGTCACCGCTGCCCTCTGGCTTGTCGTTGCCTTGGGTGGGCTGGGTAGTAGGCTGCGCCGGCTGCGCCGGCTGAGCGGACGGTGGTGCGGGCTGTGCAGACGCAGGTGCCGCTTCGCGGACCGACAGCCCACGCGTGGGCGGAGGCGCACTCGCGGCCGGCGCGGGTGCTGGACGAGGTTGCACCGCGGCTTCGACGACGCGCACACCCGCCGATGGACGTGGCAGCTCGGTGGCGGCCGGTTGGCGCCCCGGCAACAGCGGCTGAACGACGCCACCGATGCGCACGCCGACGTGCTCGCCGTCGACGACGAACATCGCGAGCTCGGCGAAGTCGAAGCGCGTCTGCAACGCCGAGATGACCTGCGCGAACGAGGCGCCCTTGAGATCCGCGAGCGTCTCGGCCTGATGGATCATCATCGGCGGCGGGCCCTCGACGACGTACTCCTTGATCACGAACGTCAGGACGTCGAGGAGCGTGTCGCGATCGGCGTCGGCGAATGCCTCTTTCACGTTGGTCGCGATGTCGCGAAGGTCGGGGCGGGACGGCATGGTGATCTCCTGATCCTAGAACGTGGCTCCATCGAGGTCTGCGCCGGTCGTCTCGCAACCGACGAGTCGCGTCCCGCTGAGGTCCGCGGTACACAGATTCACGCCGCGTAGATCACAGCGCACGAGCACCGCACCGCGCAGGTTCGCGCCGTACATGTTCGCGCGCTTGAAGTCGACGTCGAACAACGTAGCGCCGCTCCAGTCGGTGCGCGAGAGCGACACCGTCGCGTGCTCGTAGCCCTCGAACACACACTTGATCAGTACGGCACCCGAGAAGTCGGACGAATACAGCTCGCTGTCCTTGAACGACGTGCCCTGGAGGCGCGAGCGATGAAAGCGCAGGCGCGCCATGCGCACCGGCCCGAGCGTGCACCGCAGCATCTGCGCACCGGTGAAGTCCATCTCGGTCAGGTCGCAGTCCTTCGCGGTCACGCGGTGCCACAGCCCGCCTCGCCACTGTGACGCCCGCAGATCGCATTGCTCGAGCGTCGCTCGCTCGAGCCGCGCCTCGTCACCGTCCGCACCACGCAAGTCGAGCCGCTGCATCGACACGCTGTCGAGGTCGGTGCTGCGAAGCAGGATCGAGTGCGCTGTGAAGCCGCTGATCGTGCGCCCTGAAAGCGCTTCTTCGGCGATCAGCCGCTCGAACTGGACCCTTGACTGGATGACGCCCGCATCGGCGCTCGCTTCGCTCATCCCAGACGACAATACCGCGATTCGCGTGCTAGGGACGGCGCTGGACGCTGTTGCGCATCCAGTTGGTGCGGTGAGCCTCGGCCACCATATCCATCACCTTCTCGATGACCTTCTCGGCTTTTTCCTGCTTCTTCTGCGCGGCCTTCTGCTGACCTCCAGCGCTCTCGCCCTTCGAGGCGCCGCTGCCATCGCCGCCCTGCTCGATCTCGTGCTCGACCGCTTCCGCCTCTTCCTCGTGCTCCTGCGCATGCGTAGCGTCGAAGTCCTTGTTGTAGAGACCGCGACGCTGCTGTGCGACGTGCGTCAGCTCGTGGGCGAGGAGCGCTTGCCCGGCACGCGTGTGCATCCCCTTGTCGGCGGAGCCGCCCATGAGGATCATGCCGGTACCGCCGACGGTGACGGCGTACGCGCTACGTTGCTTGTTGAACTCTTCGGCGAACTCGCCGGTGATGATGCGAACGTGTCCGAGGTCGACGCCGAAGCGGCGCTCGTACCTCGCACGCACGTCGTGATCGAGGCTCTGGCCCCTGCCCGCGCGCGACGAGACCATCCTGAGGAGACGCTCGGGGTCGTACTTCTTCGCGATCTCGTCCGTTAGTTGGACGCTCGCGTCAGGATCAGCCGTCGTAGGCTGGGTCGGGTCGTTCGGGTCGATGGACACGTGAATTGTTGTACGAGGTTACTCGCCCTTGTCTTCCCCGGACCACTGTGTCGCGTATCCCTCGGATTGTTCATAGAATTCAGCAGTTTTCTGCTGATCCACGATCGCCGCGTCGCCACCGAGCGCGGCATCGAGGAACGCGGTCTCCGCGAGGCAGCTGCCGCCCTTCACGCCCTTCACCTCGTATTCGACCTGCCCCTTCGCGTTGATCTTGATCTCGATCGATTTTTTGGTCGCGCTCATCGTACCTCCGCACCGGCCTTCGGCGGTGCTACGCGCCCGAGGTTCGTCGGGCTTGTCATCGTACCTCCGCACCGGCCTTCGGCGGTGCTACGCGCCCGAGGTTCGTCGGGCTTGTCATCGTACCTCCGCACCGGCCTTCGGCGGTGCTACG
>JBJXGN010000033.1:0-3838 GCA_046160585.1 Kofleriaceae bacterium | reverse complement strand
GCTCGGCCTGCGCGACGCGGCCGCCCCGCAACTCGCGCGCGCGCTCGATCTCGCCTCGCGGACGCGCGGCTTCGGAGGGCGGGAGGTGGAAGAGCTGCGGAGGTTGGTCGAGGGGAAGTGAGAGGGGCGTGGGCGAAACGCGACCTCCGGTCGCGCTTCTTCTCACTTGACCCCAGGTAGCACCGCGCCGTCACCCGCGATCCGGCGCGCCTCGCGCAAGCCCGACAGGAGCGCCCCATGCACCGTGGCGTAGTACTGCGGCACCGTCGCTTCGCCGGCGAAGAGGAGTCGCTCGCCGACGGGCTCGCCCAACTCGCGCATGTCGTCCGCCGTCGCTCCGACCGGCAGGTAGCTGTAGGAACCGAGGGTCCACGGATCGTCGCGCCACCGCGTCACATGCGTGGCGATCGGGTCGGGGATGTCGGCGCCGAGAATGTCGCGCAGCGCCTGCATCGCACGTGCGGCGATCTCCTGGTCGTCCCACCGGTCGAGCTTGTTGCGGGCGCTCCGTCCACCGTAGAGGCAGACCAGGGTCGGAGCACCGGCCGCGACCGACCAGTCGGTGAAGCCCGGGAACTCGCCAGGGTTCTTCGCGATGTAGAAAAACGTCTCGCCGTGCTCGCGCCAGAACGGCTCCTCGAAGCGCAGGATCACCTTCTCGAGATTGCCCATGTCGAGCCGCTCGATGGCCGCCGTCTTCGCAACGGGGAGCGGCGGATCGAACGCGATCTTGCGGGCCTTCAGCACTCCGAGCGGCACCGTGACGATCGCATGGCTGCCGCGCAGGTCGCCCGACGGCGTGGTGACCGTCACCCCCGACGCGTCGTGTGCGATCCGCGAGACCGGCTCGTTGCAGCGGATCTCGAGCCCTTCGGCGAGAGCATCGACAACTCGCACGTACCCACCCGGCACGACGTGGTTGCCGCCCTCGAGCTCCACGTACAGAGACTCGGCGTAGTTGCGCAGCGACATCAAGTCTGCCGGACCCGCCTCGAAGAGCTCGATCAGGAGCTGTGTCAGGGCGAAGGAGGCGCAACGCCGCTGCTCCTCGGAGAGGTCCTTCGACTCGTCGAGGAACGCTTCGATTCCGTCGGCCATGGAAGCGTCGGCAGGGAGCTTGGCCGCGAGCGCTTCGAGCCGCGTCAGGAAGCCGCGTGTCGCCATCGCGATCGTGAGGGCGCCGCCTTGGACCAACCCGCCCGAGGCGGCGTCGTAGATCGGCACCAAGCTTCTGTCGTCGGCCTCGTACTTGATCCCGAGTGAATCGCAGAGCGCCGCGAGGGGATTGTCGACGACGCCGTGGATGAACATCGCACCGGCATCGACCGGCGCCCCGCCGACGTCGCGGGTGTCGGCACGACCGCCGATCCGATCCCGCGCCTCGACCACGACGACAGCGTGCCCCGCGTCGTGGAGGGCGCGCGCGGCGCCGAGGCCGGCGACGCCGGCACCGACGACGATGACCGGGCGCGCGACGGGCGCGGGCGGCGGCGGCGCGCTCGTGCAGCCGACCGCGAGCAGGAGACCGAGCATCAGGGCAGCAAGCGTGCGCATCCGTTCGCTCCGCGACGAGGAGCCCCGTTCTTAGCGAGTTGCGAGTCGAGCACGAGCAGGGTGGACCCGCAACGCGGCCGCCGGGGATCAGCGGCTAGGCTTTCGCGACACGCGCTGCCCCGCGCGCTCGGAGCCTCGACGATGAAACCCTTCTGGCGCCTCGCGGCGACTCGACTCGCGACGGCGCTCCTGTGCGGTGCAGTGACGGCCACCGATGTGGCTGGTCAGACGCCGGTGACGCCGCCCGCCGCAACGCCGACGACGGGCGAATCGCTGACCGCGCGCGCCGACGCGCTGTTGAGTCGCCGGTTCAACGCGGCTCGCTCGGCCGGACTCGCGGCGGCGGTGGTCGCCGAGGGCAAGGTGGTCTGGATGAAGGCGCTCGGCGTCGCGAACGTCGACACGGGAGCTCCTGTCACCACGAGCTCGCTCTTCCACCTCGCCTCCGTCACGAAGCCGGTAGTGGCGACCGCGATCCTGCAGCTGGTCGAGCAAGGGAAGCTCGGGCTCGATGATCCGGTGGTCCGCCATCTGCCGTACTTCCGCCTCGCCGACGCGAACTCGACCACGATCACGCTGCGCCAGCTGCTGACGCACACGAGCGGGCTGCCCGACGTCGAGGACTACGACTGGGACCAGCCGGAGTACGACGACGAGGCGCTCGAGCGTTGGGTGAAGAGCCTCGCGAGCCGGAAGATGCGCTCGCCGCCGGGCACGGCCTTCGCCTACAGCAACATCGGGTTCGAGGTCCTCGCCGACGTCATCGCGAAGGTCACGGAGATGCCGTTCGAGGATTGGATCGCCGCCGCGATCCTCGAGCCGGTGGCGATGAAGAGCAGCACGCTCCTCAATGACGCCGTCGACCGCGAGCGACTCGTGGCGCCGCATGCGCAGGGCCCCACGCTGCGACCGTTCGTCCGCCCGGTCTTCCCGTACAACCGCCGCCACGCGGCGAGCTCCACCCTCTACTCGAGCGTCGAGGACCTGTCGCGCTGGATGGTGGTCAACCTCGCGCGCGGCACGATCGACGACCAGCGGATCCTCGCCGCGACGACGTACGACCAGCTCTGGCGCCCCGGCTCGGCCGTCACCGATCGCATCGGTCTCGGCTGGTTCCTCGCCGATCGCGAAGGCGTCGCGACCGTCTTCCACTCGGGGGGCGACGAGGGTTTCCGCAGCGATCTCATCCTCGCTCCGGATCGGAAGATCGGCGTGGTGGTGCTCGCCAACTGCGACGGCACCGACGTCGGCGCGGTCGCGAACGACCTGCTCACGCTGTTCCTCGACGAGAAGGCGCGCTGAGCGGTGAAGAGCTGCTGGCGCGGCCGTCGCGTCGGATCACCTGCGTAGGATGCTCCCGTCACGTCCGAGACGGCACCAGGCGACCGCGGAGACCCACGATGGCTCGCACGAGAAGCTCGCACTGGATCGCAGCCGTCGCGGCGGCGACGCTCTTCAGTCGCGAGGCGGACGCGCAAGTCGGCGGAGCCGGCGCCGGCCGCAGCTCACCGCCGTCGACCTCGCTGGCGCGACTCGCTCCCGAGGACGCGGGGTCGTTCATCGCGATCGAAGGCAGCGTCGAGCTGCGGATCCCCGCCGACGGGCTCCGAGTCGTCTTCGCGATCGTGACGGAAGCGGCGGCACCCACGGAATGCTGGCAGCAACAGCGCACGCGGCGTGAGCAGTTCGTCGCGACGCTCGCCGGTGCCGGCCTGGCGGGAGACGCGGTCGAGGTCGACTTCATCAACCTGCTGCCGGTCTTCGGCTGGCGGCAAGAGACGCGCGACGGGCAGCCGATCCTGATCGAAGCGCTCACCGGCCATCGCCTCCAGGAGAACGTGCATGTCGCCGTCGCCGACGAAGCGGCAGCGCGGCGCGTGATCGAGCTCGCTCTCTCGAACGGCGTTCCTGACGTCGTCGCCGTCGAGTACTGGAGCCGCGCGACGTCGGCGAAGCGACGAGAGGCGCTCGAGGCGGCACTCGCCGTCGCGAAGTCGAAGGCCGACCTGCTGCTCGCCGCCTTCGCGACCCGGCCGTTGCTCGCCAACATCGTCGAACAGACGGACGTGCTCGCACCGGAGCGGCTCTATCGCTCGTTCGAGAACGTCTACGCCGGCACCGCCGAGTCGGACTGGCGCCGCGACCTGCCGCGCCTCTCCGCGGTCCGCCCCAAGAACACCTTCTACGCCGGGTTCGAAGGCGCCGTCGATCAGGCGGTCACGACCGTGCGGATGCGGCCGGAGATCTCGATCGTCTCGACCGTCGCCCTCTACTTCGAGTCGCC
>JBJXGN010000032.1:0-7542 GCA_046160585.1 Kofleriaceae bacterium | reverse complement strand
ACGCCGCATTGACAATCGCGAGCTCGCCGGGCAGCACGATCCTCCCGGCCGTGGAGGACATTTCCACCGCGGGTTCGCGTGCACTGGCGGCACTCGAGCAGCTCGCGCATCGAGCCGCCGGCGAGCGACTCGCGATCGGGGAAACCCTCGGCGAAGGCGGCATGGGCGTCGTGCGGAGTGCGAAGCAAGTCGCGCTCGATCGGACCGTCGCGGTCAAGCAGCTCAGGCCGGGGCAGGCAGGCCCCGGCGCGGCACTCGATCTCCTGCGCGAAGCGTGGGTCACCGGCTCACTCGAGCACCCCAACATCGTGCCGGTGCATTTCCTGGAGCTCGACGCGGAGGGGCGCCCCGTGATCGTGCTCAAGCGGATCGAGGGCGTGTCGTGGCAACAGCTAATCGGGGATCCCAGCGTTGTTGCCTCGCGGTTCGGAGCCACGGACGCGGTTGCATGGAACATCGGCATCTTGATCCACGTGCTCGACGCGTTGCGGTTCGCACACAGCCGCGGAGTGATTCATCGCGATTTGAAGCCCGCCAACGTGATGGTCGGCGCGTTCGGCGAGGTCTATCTGCTCGACTGGGGGCTCGCGGTTGCCCTCGTCGATAACGGTTCGGGCCGAATGCCACTCGCGAGCGATGCGAAAAAAATGGCGGGCACGCCCGCGTACATGGCACCCGAGATGCTCGGAGGGGATCCGCCGCGCTTGTCCGTCCGCACCGACGTCTACCTCGCGGGATCCGTGCTGTTCGAGATCATCACTGGCACACCGCCACATCGGGGTACGACGGCGCTCGAAATCCTCGGGAACGTGGTCGCGTCACGACCGGTGCTGCCCGATGACGCTCCACTGGAGCTCGCACGGATCTGCCGGCGCGCGATCGACGCCGACCCCGAGCAGCGATTCCCGTCGATCGACGAGCTACAGCAGGCGCTGCGCGGCTACCTCGAGCACCGCGGCTCGGCGCGCCTCGCCGAAACCGCACGCGGTCGGCTCGACGAGCTTCTGGATGCGCTGGCGTCCGGCGAGCGGCGCGACGAGGTGTACCGGCTGTTTGGTGCGTGCCGTTTTGGTTTTCACGAAGCGTTGATCATGTGGCGCGACAACCACGAAGCGCGAACCGGGCTACGACGCGCGATCATCGCAGTTGCCGAATACGAGCTCGGCGAGGATCCGCGCGCCGCGGTCACGCTACTCGGCGAGCTCGACGATCCGCCAGCCGAATTGCTCGCTCGCGCACGCAGCGCCGTTGCCGCTGCGGTCGTCCGCACGGAGCAGCTGCAGCTGCTTGCTCGTCAGCACGATCCATCGATCGGCACGCGAACGCGGATGTTTATCGTGATCGTGCTCGGCGGGCTGTTCTCCGTGATGTCGTTGCTCACAGTCCTCGGACTGCTCACCCCTACGTCGTACGTGGACCACGTCGTCTTGTCGCTCGTGCTGTTGTCGGCCGTGCTCGGACTGGGCTTCTGGGCGCGAGCGACACTTAGCAGGACGCTTGTCAACCGCCGGTTGCTCGCGTCGATCACGTTCGTGTTCGTCGTTCAGCTCGGTCTCTCGCTCGCGGCACCGCGACTCGAGCTGACCTTGTTGCAGCTCCAGCATTCGTTTCAGCTGTTGTGGGCAGTGGTCGCCGGCATCGTCACGATCACCGTCGATCGCTCCCTCTTGCCGGGAGCGCTCACGTTCGCCATCGGCTTCGTCGTTGCGTTGTTGGTTCCGCAGTACATCTTTCACGTCATTGCGGCGAACTGCGTCGTGTTTACGATCTTCACCGCGTGGACCATGCGTCCAGCAGCGCACAAACACGACGATCCCAACGAGAGCGCGAGTGACGGTTCGCGCGGGTAGCCAAGAGGACGTTGGACTGGGATCAGCGAAACCCGGTGAACGCGACGAGCAGCAGCAGGGCGTCGAGTCCCGCGCCGATCGCGAGGACCTCCCCGCATCCGTCGAACGCGTCGCACTTCGCCGCGCCGACGCCCATCGCGACGCCCGCGACGAGTAGCGCGAGGCGCACCCTCGTGATCGGCTCGAGGTCCTTGCTGTGCTCGCTCGGCGCGCTGCGCGGCTGCGGCGCGGCGCTCTCGACGGCAAACCGCTGGTCCGCGACGAGCGCCAGCGCGCATGTCGCGTCGGTCGTCACGTCCGTGCCATGGCAGCCTTCGACGATCTGACTGACGACGAACACCTGCGAGCGCGCGCGATCGACGAGGTAGTGATCGCGGCGCACCTCGACGTGCACGCTGCGGTCGCGCGCCGACGGCACGAACACGCGCCCACCTGCCTGCAGGTCGCCGACGCGGGCGTACAGGTCCATGCCGCGGATCGTCGGGGCCGCCTGCGTTCCCGCACAGCCAGTTGTGATCGCGATGAAGGCGAGTACCAGGAGTTGCTTCACACTGCCAAGATGGTTCGGCGCGGATGAAGCTCACGTAACGCGGACGTGAACCGCGCGTGATCCGCCGGCCGTCGACGACGGGAGTGGCCTTCAGGGCGGTGCGAGGATCGTGAGGTCGTCCCAGCTCAGCGCCGTGCGCCTCAGGACGACCTTCATCGCCTGCGAGCGACGACAGCGATCGGCCCGCGCGTCGAACGCCTGGATGTCGTGGTCGCGTCCGCCCTTCGTGTTCACGCCGAGCGTGATGCCGGTCGGGATGCGATGGATCCCTGGTCGGAGGTGTGCGGTGCCGTCGCCGCACAAATTGAACCAGACGCCGTCGACGGTGACGAACAGCGGAGACTCGCCGCATCGGCGCGGCAGATCGCGTGGCTCGTCGACGACGAGCACTAGCTCGACGGAGCTCGCGTGGACCTCGGCGTTGATCGTGCCGTCATCGATCGCGTCGGCGCACAGCGTGGAGCTTGGCATCGTGTCGACAGGCCACCAGTGCTCGCGCCCGCAGTTGGTGCACGCGGGCTCCGCCCCGAGGCAGTACGCACCACCGCACGTGCGTTGCACCTCGACCATCGCGCTGCGCGTTCGTGTGGCCCAGACTCCATCGGTTCGAGGGAGCTCGGGTTGGCGGAAGCGATAGCGACGGAGGTGGCCACACACCGCGAGCTCGATCTCCCACTCCGGTGTCTCCTCCACGTAGGTGCCGATCACCCCGTCGTCGTCGTACACGACCATGCGGCCGTGGGTGAGGCGCATCGACGAGGACGCGTCGCACCGAACAGACACCTGATCGCGCGGGCACGCGTGCTCGCGCATCGCGGCCTCGATCGCGAGCGCCTCTGCCTCCTCGCGAAACTCGGGCTGGATCCAGCGCGGCGCACAGGCGGCCACCGCGAGATACACGCATATCGGGGATGCCCGCATCGCACCCGAGACATCACGACACGCGACCGGTTGCATGCGTTCGGTGTCGACGACGCTCGACGGCACTCGAGGACGCAACCGCGCCTGGCGTCACCATCAACCTCGAGTAACCGGAACGTGGTACCCAACGCGCCGTGACCGTCTGCTCGGCGACCTGGACCCTCGAAGCACCACCATGAGCAAACCGTCCTTGTCGATCGCCATCCTCGGGCTCCTTGCGTCGGCCGCCCACGCGAACCCACGCCCGCTTCCGATCTCCTATCCGTACGAGACGCTCCCCGAGGACAAGGTCGAAATCGAACAGCACGTCGACCTCGTCCCCGTTCGCGTCGAGCGGGAGAGGCTCGACGGCACGTTCGAAGGTGTGTGGGGCGTGCGTTCGGTGCTCGCGACCAAGCTGGCGTGGGGCATCACGGATCGGCTCGAGTTGGGCTTCTACTTCCAGTTCCGCCAAGGAGCGTCGGGAACGACGCCATTCATGCGCTTCGACGGCATCAAGCAACGCCTGCGCTATCGCTTCGCCGATACCGGCGAGCTCCCCGTCGACATCGGTCTCCACCTCGAGGTCGGCGAGTACCAGAACGAGATCGACTTCGAGCAGAAGCTCGTCCTGTCCAAGCGCTTCGGCGACATCGTCGCGGTCGCGAACCTGGGGGTCGCGCAGGAGTGGTACTTCCAGGACGACACGACAAAGTACATCTACAACCCGACGGTGGGCGCGTCGTACGAGATCACGCCGCGGTTCCACGTCGGTCTCGAGTACTGGGCGCGCGGGCGCTTCGACGACACGAGCGACGATCCGGTGACCGCCGGCGACGACGCGCCGGTGAAGACGCACCACTACGTCGGGCCGACGTTCCTGTACCAGGCGAGCTCGATCTTCGTCTCGCTCGGTGTGTACGCCCGCCTCGACGACATCGGCGACACCTCCGTCGTCGGCGATCCGTACGGCAAGGTCTGGTTCCGCTCGATCCTCGGCATCGAGCTGTAGATCGGGCTGCAGCGGGCAGCGGCGCGAGCGACGCGCTATAACCAAGTCGTGCGCCTGATCTTCCTCGCCGTTGTCGTGGTCGCCTGTGGAAACCCCGCGAAGACCGGTGGACCGACGGGGCCGACAGAGCCGACCAAGACCGGCGGGGGCACCACCACCGCCGGCAGCGGCACGGGGTCCGCACAGGGCAGCAACACGACCGTCGCCGTGCGCGACGTCGGCTGTCCGACGCCATCGTGCGTGTATCACGCGGGCGTCGCGACATACTTCACCTGCACGAGCAGCGGCAGCGGGAGCTGCACGCATTTCGGTCCCGCGTGCACACCGCCCGGCGCGTGCATGTACGACGCCGCGGCGCGCACGTACAAGACGTGTTCGCAGCCCGTCGAGGGAGCGTGCAAGGCGTGGGGCGCCGCGTGTACGCCGGCGAGCAAGTGCATGTTCGACGCGCGCGATGGCTATCACCACGAGTGCAGCGACGTCGCGAACGGTCAGTGCCGGAAGTTCGGCGCGTTCTGCGCGCCCTGATCGATCACGGCTTCGTGGGCGACGGAGTGTCGCTCTCCGTCGGCATGTACGGCGTCATGGCGATGCTTGGTTCTCGCCGGAGAACTCGGTGTTGTCGGGGATCGGCGTGTTGTCATCGCCAGGTTCGGGCAGATCCTCGACGACGCCAGCGTCGGGCGCGACGGGTTTGGTAACTGTGGTCGGTGCCACGCGCGTCGTGACCGTCATGCCCATCTGATCGGTCTCGCCACCGGCGGTCATATCGCTGTGAAACGACAGTGTCGACTCGCCGGTCATCACCATCTTCGTCAGATCGATCGTCCCTTTGCCGGTGCCCACGCCGCCGATGCCCGACATCTGGATCTGATGACCCTGGAGCACGACGGTCTGGTTTGCACCGCCGAGCGACGTCGAGCTCGTGAACGTGAAGCCGCGATCGTCGAGCGCGGTCATGACGATCGTCGTCACGGCGAGCAGCTTCATGCCGTTCTGCTCGATCGCTTTCCGTTGTCGCCACGCCGCGCCGGCACCGATCGGCAGGTGTGGCAGCGGCATCGAGATCTGCTGGAAGCTCCGGCTCACGGTCTCGAGCTGGTGCGCGAGCGCAGGTGGCAACTTCGCCGCCGCCTCGGCGCGCAGGTCGCGAATGCCGCCGTCCGGCAGTAGCGTCCCGACGAGCGACGTGCCCTTCAGGAGCTGCATGTGCTCGGTCATCGACTCCGCGCTGAGCGTGCTGTTCGGAACGTCGGTGGCGCGGATCGATGTGATCGTCGCGCGAACACGCATCGACGAGTCGGGGAGCACGTCGGTCGCGACGATCTCCGTGCCGACATACACCGTGGGAAGGGGACCGCCGCGTCCGCTCGCATCGAGCTCCACATCGATCGAGAGCTCGACCTCCACCGTGTCGCCTTTGCCGATCTGATAACGAAGCGCTCGTCGAGGCTCGGTGCCGGCGTACATGACCTCGATCCCGTTGGGATCGGGCGGGGGCGGCGTCTTCTTGTCATCGCCACACGCGACGAGCAAGACGAGTCCGACGATCCGGAGCACCTGCACGCCTGTAGTGTCATGGGGTTACACCGTTTGAGCAAGCTTTCGTAGCGTGTGGGGTAGCGGCCCTACATGGGGCTTGACCGGAATGGAATTGAAAAGCATTATCAATGTCACCCGTGCTCGTCTGCCTCTGCCATCCCGTTAGCGACCGCGACATCGACGCGGTGATCGACGAGGGTGCTCGCACCGTGCAGGAGATCGGACGGAAGTGTGGCGCAGGAACGGGCTGCGGCGCGTGTGTCGAGGAGCTCAGGGACCGCCTGATGGCGAAGGGTGCAAACGGGTGCCCGCGTGATTGCTCCACCGACCTCGTCTCGGTAAGGTCGCGAACGTAATCGCAATCTGAATCGAGGCGACATGAAGGGCAACGAAGAGGTGCTCGCGCTCCTCAATGCGCTCCTGACCAACGAGCTGACCGCCATCAACCAGTACTTCGTCCACGCGAAGATGTGCCAGAACTGGGGCTACGAGCGGCTGGCCGCGAAGATCCGGGCGGAGTCCATCGACGAGATGCGCCACGCGGACATGGTGATCGATCGTATCCTGTTCCTCGAGGGTGTCCCGAACCTGCAGCGCTATCACAAGCTGCACGTCGGCGAGACCGTCAAGGAGCAACTCGAGAGTGATCTCAAGCTCGAGTACGCAGCGATCAAGGAGCTCAACCTCGGCGTCGAAGCGTGCCGCAAGGCGGGCGACAACGCGTCCGAGGAGCTGTTCACGCGGATCCTCGTCTCCGAGGAAGCACACACGGATTGGATCGAGACGCAGCTCGAGCTGATCCGTCAGGTCGGCGAGCAGAACTATCTCACCCAGCAGATGAAGGTCTGACACAGGGGCGAAGCCGCGCGTGCCACGATGGCAGCGCGACGACCCGCCTTGCCCGGCAACGCCGCAGACTTGCTCGCCCGCGGATGGCGGTCCGATTGCAACACCACGCAGCATGCTGGTGTTCCGCTCGCTCGTCCTCGGCCTCCTCGGTGCCTGCGCGATCCTGTTCGCCCAGGCCGCAAACCGACCGGTGGTCGTTCAGGCCGCGGCCACCGCCAATCGCGCGACCATCATCGACGTCGCGCCCGGTGTGACCGACGTGATTCCATTGCTCGGACTTGCGCCGGGAGAGCGCGTGCTCTCGGTCGGTGATCGCACCGTATTCACGGACCTCGAGGCGGGCGCCGCGATCCGCGACACGCGACAAGCGCCCGGCCACTACGTCGATCTAGCGACGACGGAGCGCCGCGTGCTCGTCCTGCTTCACTGAAGCGCGGGACAGCCGGTCTTCAGCTTCTTGATGAGCCCCGGAAAGCGTCTCGGGATCTGCCGGAGCTCGCCGTTGGCTTGCGTGATGTCGTTGCACAGAAGGATGCCGCGCAGCACGTGCGCCTCGGCGGTGGCGCGTGTATCGCTGCCGCTGTTGACGATCCTCGACGTGATGCGCAAGGCGTCCGCGCGATCGCCGCGGTCCGCCGCTGCTTCCGCTTCCGCGAGAAGGTCGCGCATCTCTGAGTTGCCCGCGTCGGGTTTGTCGACGCGTTTCGGATCGTCGGGCTTGCCTGCGTTCTGCGCGGGGTTCTTTGTCGCGTCGCCCTTTGTCGCGTCGCCCTTCGTCGCGTCGCCCTTCGTCGCGTCGCCCTTCGTCGCGTCGCCCTACGTCGCGTCGCCCTTCGTCG
>JBJXGN010000031.1:0-10288 GCA_046160585.1 Kofleriaceae bacterium | reverse complement strand
CGTGAGCGGCAAGCACGTCTCGATCCGCGCGCACGAGGGTCGCTTCGTGATCCGCGATCTCGGCTCGCGCAACGGCACGTGGTTCGAGGGCTCGCGTGTCCCCGAGCTCACGCTGCCGCCGGGCGCCGTGCTCATGGTCGCGCGCACGCCGATGCGCATCGAGCCCGAGGCCGCACCGCTCGAGATCCCGCCGAGCCAGGCGCGCAAGTTCGGCGAGCTCGTCGGCGAGTCGCTCGCGATGCGTGAAGTGTTCGCGGTGCTCGAACGCGTCGCGACATCGGATGCCACCGTCGTTGTCGAGGGCGAGACCGGCACGGGCAAAGAGGTCGTCGCTCGCGCGCTGCACGATGCGTCCGCGCGTCGCAACGGCAGCTTCATCGCCGTCGATTGCGGTGCCCTGCCGGAGAACCTCCTCGAGAGCGAGCTGTTCGGACACGTCCGCGGTGCCTTCACCGGCGCGCTCACGGGGCGCAGCGGGCAGATCGCGCGGGCGGACGGCGGCACGCTGTTCCTCGACGAGCTCGGCAAGATCACGCCGACCGTGCAAGCGCGCCTGTTGCGCGTGCTCGAGGAGCGCGTCGTGCGTCCGCTCGGCAGCGATCTCGAGCGCCCCGTCGACGTGCGTGTCATCGCTGCCTCCCGCGACGATCTCGACGGCGAGGTCGCTACCGGCCGGTTCCGCCCGGACCTTCTGTATCGCCTCGCCGTCGTGCGCGTCGTGTTGCCGCCGCTGCGCAATCGCCGCGAGGACATCCCGCTGCTCGTGCGCGAGCTGTCGCGGCGGCGCGGCCTCGCCGACGAGGGCCCGGACGGTCCGACGCTGCAGCGCCTGCTCGCACACGGGTGGCCCGGCAACGTCCGCGAGCTTCGCAACGTCATCGATCGCGCGATCGCGCTGTCTCCCGGCGCGAAGCGCTTCGCCGAGCTGACCGTGCGCCTCGAAGCGACCGCGCTCGCCGGTGACGGCATCGCCGTGCGCAGCGACCTGCCCTATCACGAGGCGAAGACCGCGGTGCTCCACGATCTCGAGCGCCGCTACATCGGCGACGTGCTCGCGCGAACGAACGGCAACCTCTCGGCGGCCGCGCGAGAAGCCGGCCTCGATCGCAAGTACCTGCGCTCCCTCGCGCGCAAACACGGCTTCGTGCACGACGGCGGTCCGGTCGATCACGAAGACTGAGCTACTCGCTAGCAAGCGCGCACCACGATGGCGCTGATGTTATCGCGGCTGCCACCGACGTACGCGGCGTCGACGAGCGCGCGACATGCGATCTCCGCGGGCGCCGACAAGAGCTCCGCGATGCGCTCGGGCGCGAGTACCTCCGACAGACCGTCGCTGCACACGAGGAACACGTCACCGCGCTGTACGTGCGCGCGCATCACGTCGGGTACTCCGCTGCTCGTGCCGAGCGCGCGCGTGACCACGTGGCGCCACGCGAAGTCCGCGCCCGGCGACATGCCCGCCGCGATCAACTGGTTCGCGAGCGAGTGATCGATCGTGAGCTGCTCGACGCGCCCGTCACGCATCCGGTACACGCGCGAGTCACCGACGTGACCGATGATCGCATGCTCCGTCGTGAACCGGAGCACCGCCACGGTCGACCCCATCTCGCAGAGCTCGCCGCTGCGTCGCTCGCAGATGCGCTCGTTCGCGAGGCGCGTCGCGACCATGATCTCGTTCTCGTGGATCGTCCGCCCGGGATCGATCTTGTACGGCCACGTGACGTCGGCGTCGCCCGCGGTGCGGCGCACGAGCTCGTGGATCGCCTCCACGGCGAGCGCGCTCGCGATCTCGCCGCCCTCGTAGCCGCCCATGCCATCGGCGACAACGAACAGACCCAGATCGGGCTGCACGCAGATCGCGTCCTCGTTGTTGTCGCGCCGTCCGGGAATGGTCAGTGCAAATGCATCGAAGTTCATGCCCCCGCTATGTGCGGGGTTGGTGCCGCGCCAATCCCGCGTCTGTGTTGGTGCACCCGGGGCATGCGTGCCTCACTCGGTCTCCTTTACTGGGGGGTTCCGTGGACGGGTTCCCGCGGAACCGGGGTTCAGGGGAAGTCCCCCGATCTCGGTGGGGGTTCCAGGGGTTCCGGGTTCCGGGGTATGCGGTATGGTCCGCCGCATGGATGTCGTCCAGGCGATTGGCAACACGCCGCTGATCGAGCTGAAGAAGGTCGCCGTCGGCTTACCGAACAAAGTCTTCATCAAGTGCGAGCACCTGAACCCCGGTGGCTCCGTGAAGGACCGGACGGCACGCGCCATCGTCCTCGACGCCGAAGCCAAGGGCCTGTTGAAGCCCGGCTCCACCATGATCGAGGGAACGGCCGGCAACACGGGTGTCGGCCTCGCGCTGCTCGCGAGTGCGCGCGGCTATCGCCTGATCTGTGTGCTCCCCGAGAAGATGGCCGTCGACAAGCGCATCGCGCTGCGCCAGCTCGGCAGCGAGGTCATCATCACGAAGAACGGCCCGCTCACGCAGCCGCATAACTTTCGCAACGTCGCCGCGCGTCTCGCCGAGACCCACGGCTACTTCCTCACGAACCAGTTCCACAACCCCGCGAACATCGGCGCGCACTACGGCACCGCCGAGTTCGCCGGCACGGGCCAGGAGATCCTCGCGCAGATGGCGCAGCTCGGCTATCCGACGATCGGCGCGTTTGTCTGCTCGTCGGGAACAGGTGGAACGATCTCCGGCAGCGGCAAGCGCATGAAGGAGCACGACGCCAACATTCGTATCGTGCTCGCGGATCCGGTCGGCAGCTCCATCGCGTCGTGGGTCAACACCGGCGTGCTCGGGCCCGACGGTCCATTCGCTGTCGAAGGCATCGGCTCGGGAACGGTCCCGAGCAACCTGCACCGCGACGCGCTCGATAGCGCGGAGTCTGTCAGCGATGCCGAAGCATTCGCGATGGTCGAGCGCCTCGTCAAAGAAGAGGGGCTCACGGTCGGCGGCTCGTCGGGTGTGAATGTCGTCGCCGCGCTGCGCATCGCCGCGCGCGAGGACATCACCGGGCCGGTCGTCACGATCGCGTGCGATCAGTGGGATCGTTACAAGTCGACGGCGTGGATGCAGGCGTGGATGGCGCGCGAGGCCGCGATGATCAAGCTGCCCGAAGGCTGACCTAGTCGCCCCGGTCCGCGGGCAACCGCCCGAGCAATTCGACGTCCACACGACAGCCGGCGAGCTCGGGTGCGCTCGACGACATCGTGCCGATGAAGTCCAGGGCGTCGCTCCGCGCGCTCCCGCGAAACAAGATCGACACCGTCACGGACCGACCGTCGACGCTCCACTGCGCGGCCATCGTGAACTCGACCCGCGACACGCCGTTCTCCGGCGACTCGACGTCGGCGGGGAACACGCGCCCGTCGACGACGACCGAGTCCTCGAGCACCGCGACCGTGCTCGAGCCACCCGCGACGAGGGTGGCCGGACACCCGACGTTGGAGGTCGGTCGGATCTCGGCCTCGAAGTCTTCCCCATAGAAGCTCGCGGACTCGGCGATCACCAGCGTGCACCCACCCATCGCCGTCACGGCAGCGATTGTGAGGGCGAGCTTCATGCCCACAGGACGAGCAAGTGACGGGCCGTCCGCAAGTCCGCGATACGCGTGTTGCCGAGCCGCCGACCTGTCAGCCCTTCACCACATGCGCCAGCGAGCTGCCAGCCGAGCAGTTGTCCTCGCGGTGAGCTACGGTTGACACGGTGTTCGACATCGTCGCCGGTTACATCCTCGGAGTCGTCGGGCTCGGGATGGCGCTCACCGTCGCCTGGATCACGCACGTGCGCGACATCAACCGGCGGATGGCAATCGACGTGATGCTGCGATGCCTGCGCGAGCGCCGTATCGAGCGCGCCCGCAAGCTCTGCCTCGCGGCTCCGGAGAGCTTCTTCGACGCGGTCCATGTCGCGATCAACCTCGGGCAGAAGAAGGTGCCGGCCGAGCGCGCCGATCTCGAAGCGACGCTGTACCCCGCGTTCGACGACCGCGCGCGCCAGCTCGTCGAGCTCCGCAAGGCACGCGTCGAGGCGGGCCTCGCGGGGACGCTGCTCGCCGTGTGCGCCATCGCGCTCGCGAGCTACGACAACCCGACGCCGATCCCCATCGCCGTGATCGGCGGGGTCGCCGTCCTCGTCGGCGGCTTTCTTCTCGCGCGCCGCCCGTACCTCGCGAACGCGATCGCCGCCGCACGCGCCGAGATCCTGCCCGCGCTGATCGACGCGCTCCTCGACGGCGAACGCCCGAAAGATCCTCCCGTCGAGGACGGTCCGTTCCGCACCGCGAGCGTCCCGGTCGAGTCCACGCCGAAGCCCGTCGCGCCACTGCCGATAACGGCAAAGGCGGGTGCGAGCCTGCGGGACGGCGAGTGCCCCCTCTGCGGTCACACGACGATCAAACGCGTCGATCTCGACGACGCGCGTTTTCACAAGCTCGTCTGCGCGTCCTGCGGATTCACGCAAGAGTTCGCAGACCTCGCACAGCTCCCGCCGTCGTAGGGAGAGTAGGATGCGCCGGTGTCCGCGCCCGCGCCTCGTCAGTCCGCCGTCCGCACCGCGCTCGCCGGGCTGATCGGGAATGTCCTCGAGTGGTTCGACTTCGCGGTCTACGGCTACTTCGCCAAGGACATCGGCAAGCTGTTCTTCCCGTCGAGCGATCCGACGGCGAGCACGCTGCTCGCGTACGTCGTGCTGTTGCTCGGCTTCGTGGCGCGTCCGGCCGGCTCGATCGTGCTCGGTCTCGTCGGCGACCGCATCGGTCGTCGCGCGCTGCTCACCGTCTCGATTGCACTGATGGGCGGCGCCACGCTCGTGATCGGCGTCCTGCCGACCTACGACTCGATCGGCGTCGCAGCGCCGATCCTGCTGATCATCTGTCGGCTCGTGCAGGGCTTCTCGCTCGGCGGCGAGTTCACCGGCTCGATGGTGTACACGACGGAGCTCGCGTCGCCGCTGATGCGTGGCCTCGTGTCGTCGTCGACGGCCGCCGGCGTGACGCTCGGCTTCATCCTCGGTGCGTTCTCGGCGTACCTCGTCAACACGACGCTCGGCCCCGTCGACGCAGGTGCGTGGGGCTGGCGTATCCCGTTCATCGCGAGCTTCTCGTTCTGCATCGCGGGCTACTTCCTGCGCAAAGGTATCCACGAGTCCGAGGCCGGTGAGAAGGCTGCGGCCACGCGCGTCCCGTGGCTCGCATCGCTCGCTGCCGATTGGAAGCCGATCGTCCAGACGTTTGGCATCGTCTCGCTGACGAACGCCGCGTATTACCTCTCGTTCCAGTATGCGGTCGACTACCGCAAGGGCTTGAAAGGCGCGGACGCGAGCGACTTCTATCTCGCGAGCATGATCGTGTTGTTCGTCGTGCTGTTCGCGAAGCCGCTCGGCGGTTGGCTGTCGGACAAGACGGGCCGGCGCAAGCTCATGCTCGCGCTCCAGGTGCTGCTGATGATCGCGGTCGTGCCCGCGTACAACATCATGCTCACCGGCTCGATGGGTACGTTCATGCTCGGGCAAGCGATGATCGCGCTACCGCTCGGCATGGCGCTTGGCCTTCAAGGCGCGATGGTCGTCGAGATCTTCCCGCTACGAACACGCGTGACATCGATGTCGATCGCGTACTCCGCGACACTCGCGATCTCGGGCGGCGCGCTCCCGCTGGTCGCCGAGTGGCTCAAGAGCCAATCGTCCTATCCGCTCGTGCCCGCTTTCTATGTCCTCATCTACGGTGTGATCGGCCTCGCGATCATGGCGACCATGCGCGAGACGAACCATCGCTCGCTGAACGAATAAACGCGTTCGTTCCCGTGCAAAGTGGCTGGTGGCAACTCGGCTAGCCGGCAACCTGCGAATTGCACTGCGCAGTTTGGCGCAACGATGGCCGGATCGGTCGGATCGGGTGACGCGGCTTCGCACACTTCGACGACCGATGACTTTCTTCACCGACCGGCGCACAACTTGCCTTCGGCCTGCGTCAACTAACTAGGAGACTACGGATGAAGGCGTACGCACTGCTGATCGGCGTTCTGGGAAGCTTGGCACTGTCGGGAGTCGCAACCGCGGACTCGCGCCGCGCACTCGAGACGGTGCAGGACGCGATCGACCTCGTCGACGATCATGGCGGCAAGTGCCGCCGTGCGATGTTCGACGAGCTCGTCGCCATCGAGAACCAACTCAAGGACGGATTCGATCGCAGTGCCCGAAAGTCACTGCGCAACGTCCGCGTGCACGAGCGTTGCCCCGAGCGAGTCGATCGACTCCTACGCACCGCAATGGACGAGCTGGACGACGCACTCGAAGATCGCCGCGATGATCGCCGCGACCGCCGTCGCGACGATCGCCGCGACGATCGCCGCGAGGATGAGAAGGAGAAGAAGGCCCCGAAGCGTCCCGCCGGGGTCCCGTACGCCGATTGGCACGCCGACTGTCAGAGCTTCTGGGTCATCAACGAGTTCGCGCGTGGCAACACTTCGCAGTCGACGATGACATCGCTCGGCGCGATGTTCGCGCCCGCCTGCGAGAACTCGACGGGAATGAGCGACGGCTACTATCCGAACGGCACGATGGCGAAGTCGGGATCCACCTGGTACTACCCGAACGGCACGATGGCCAAGTCGAGCGACACCTACTACTACCCGAACGGCACGATGGCCAAGTCGGGCTCGACCTACTACTACCCGAACGGCACGATGGCGAAGTCGGGATCCACCTGGTACTACGCGAACGGGACCATGGCGGGTGGCTGGGAAGGCCTGACGAGCCACGCGTGCTCGAAGAATGCCACCGCGTGCGCCGCGTACAAGCTCGCGCTGAACAGCGACATCGAGGAATGGCGCACGGTCGCCGTCGTCAAGCTCGTCTCGGTCGCCAAGTAGTGGTCGCGCAGACCGCCCCCATCGCGGATCCGTGATACTCGATGGTCGGGTGCAGCGACGTTCGCTGCAGGTGATGGTGCCGGTCGGGCCGCCGGCACAGCGAGTCTGATGTCCGCCTCCGATCGTCCACCTCCTCCTGGCACATGGAAGGCCGCACGGGCCGTCAAGTCGGCGATCGTCTCGCCGATCCAGCAGATCCTCGCGATCGAAGCGGCGAGCGGCGTTCTGTTGATGGTCGCGACTGCGATCGCGCTGTTCCTCGCGAACTCGCTCTGGGCGCACGACTTCGAGGCGCTGTGGCACATGCCGATCGGCTTCTCGATCGGCGGGCACGAGTTCGAGCGCTCGTTGCACTTCTGGATCAACGACGGCCTGATGACGATCTTCTTCTTCGTCGTCGGCCTCGAGATCCGCCGCGAGATCTTCGAAGGCGAGCTCCAGACGTTTCGCCGCGCGGCGCTCCCGCTCGCCGCCGCGCTCGGCGGAATGCTGGTCCCCGCGATCATCTACGTCGCGTTCAACGCCGGCAAGGCTGGCAGCGCGGGCTGGGCGATCCCGATGGCGACCGACATCGCATTCGCCGTCGGTGTGCTGACCCTGCTCGGCTCGCGTGTCCCCAACACGCTGCGCGTACTGCTCCTCGCGCTCGCGGTCATCGACGACATCGGAGCGATCGTCATTATCGCGATCTTCTACTCGGGCGGCCTCGAGCTGTACGGCTTCGGAATCGCCGCCGTGGGCCTCGCCGGCGCGTTCGCGATGCGCGCCGCCGGCGTGCGGCAGCCCCTGCTCTACCTCGCACCCGGCCTCCTCGTGTGGGCCGGCATGTACATCGGCGGCATCCACCCGACGCTTGCCGGCGTGATCCTCGGACTCGCGACGCCGGTGCTGCCGTGGTTCGGTCCGTCGGGCTTCGCCGAGACCACGCGCACGCAGCTCGAAGGGCTCGACGAGAACGACCGGCACGCCCTGCTCCATCGACTGGACGCGATCAATGCCGCCCGCAAAGAGGCCGTCTCTCCCGTCGAGCGCTTGATCCACGCGCTCCACCCGTGGGTCGCGTTCGTCATCATGCCGGTGTTCGCGCTCGCGAACGCGGGCGTGTCGTTCGGCGGCGCGGACCTGTCGGGCGACGCGTTCTGGATCTTCGTCGGCATCGTCGCGGGCCTCGCGCTCGGCAAGCCGATCGGCATCGCGGGCATGGCCTTGCTCTCGAGTCGCGTGGGCATCGGGTCGCGACCGCCCGAGATGAAGCCCAACGGCGTCGTTCTCGTTGGCGTGGTCGGCGGCATCGGCTTCACGATGTCGCTGTTCATCGCGCAGCTCGCGTTCAAGGATCCGGCGCTGCTCGACACGGCGAAGCTCGGCATCCTCGTCGGCTCCGCGTGCGCGATGGTGATCGGCCTCGGCCTCGGTCGGCTGCTGAAGAAGCCCGCGTGACGGGCTACCACGCGTAGCGGTCGCGCAGGACGATGTCCTTGTCGGCGACACCGCCGGTCGTCCGTGCTCCGACGCCGTCGCCGATCTTCGCGCGTTCCGCGCGGTACGCGTTTTCGGTCAGCGAGTCGTTCGCATGCGCCCCGAGACCGATGGCCGCGTACTCGTCCTTCTTCGCGCCGTCGTCCTTCTTGTGGACGAGCTCCTTCTTTTTCAGCTCGTCGTCTTCGAAGGTGCCGAGCGTCGCGCGATACGCGTGTGTGAGCTCGTGAAACAGCGTGATGTCGCTGCGCATCGGCATCCATTTCTGCTTCGAATCCACGTCCACGCCGCCGTCATCGCCCGGCACGTATCTGATCTGTGCATCCATTCCCACCTTGTCGATGGGACTGCCGGTCGTCGCGGCGGGATCACCGCCACCACTCGCGCGCGATCGGTCCAGTTCGCCGAACACCAGTCGCGGCTCGATCCTCGTCTTGCGATCGTCCTTCTGATTCGCCAGGTTCCCGACGAGCTCGCGACCGACGTTCGTCTGAAGGAGATTGCCGATGTCGCCCATCACGTCGTTGCGAAACTCGTCCTTGCCGGTCGCGTCCGTCATCCCGCTGGGGTCGAGGTGGATGTCAGTTCGGTCCAGACGAATGTCGCTGTACGTCTTCGCGATCTTCTGGAACTCCTCGGGCGTGACCACGTTGCCCGCGACATCGCCGGTCATCGCCGCGCGATCCCCGGCGCTCTTGATGTCGAACTGCCCCGCGAGCTCGCGTTGCGCGGCCTGCCGATCGAGCATGCCCGCGACGTCGAACACGCCCATCAGGCCTTCTTGCGCGAGCCCCTGCGTGAAGTCGCCGAACCACTCCTGCTCGTCTGTCTGCGCAACCGGCGCGGCTGGCGCCGCCCCCCCGCGTGGTGCGGAGGAATCGGGCCCCACGAACGGGCTTACGAACGCCGCCCCCAGGGTATCCAGACCGAAGTAGTTCGACATGCTCCTTTACACTGTAGAGGAGCGCCGATCTGGAAGTCGCGCCTAAACCGCACCGAACCGCATCGCTGCCTCGTTTCGGGGGGTTGGGGGCGGATCAGGGTGAGCAGGAAGGGATCGCGTACGTCGCGGTCGCGGTCACCGGCTTGCCGACGGGTGCACCGAGGAACTGAACCGTCCAGCCGGTCTCCGTGTAGAAACCGACGACCGCGGAACGGTTGTCCACCTTCGCGGCCCCCACGAGCGTGACGTCCTGAACGTCGATCGAGGGCCGCGATGTCTACGTGGCCGAGGCGAGATCGATCACGATGAACTCGGACCCGGACCCGTTCGCTGACTCGATCGCCAGCACGGCGAGGCGCTTCGCATCGAGCGGGAACACGACTCCCGCACCGAACCAGTCGCCGCGGTTGGCGCCGCGGGTGTCGACGAGGATCGACTGCCCGCACGGGCCGGCGCAGGTGTACCAGCTCGCGATGATCGCGGAACCGATCAGCTCGATGTTGACGAGCGCCGGGCGGTCGACGTCGTTCGCGCCGTACTCCTTCGGCGGCTCGAGTGCGAGCGGCTTGTCACCGGCAACGATCCAGACGGCCGAGCCGAACGCCACGACTCTCCCATCGTCACTCGCGTGTGGAGGTCTATACGTGTCCGACGCTGCATCGGTCAGCGCCTTCGCGAGCATCTTGCCGACCGGCCTGCACGCACCGCCCACGCACACCGACCACGCCCCGGCCTTCCGCTTGACCGTGGCGGCGTTCCGCTTTGAGTAACCGGTGCAGCGACCCCGTTCTTGGCCGGGGACACCTGATCCCCGACATTCGCGGCCATGGCGGACGCGCGCACGATCTGGAAGCAGCGGGTGGCGAACTGGCGTACGAGCGGCGAGAGCGCCGAGCGGTACGCCATCGGGCGCGGTTTCGCCGCGAGCACGCTCAAGTGGTGGGCTTCCAAGCTTCGAGAGGACAACTCGGGGCCGGTCGTGCGAGTGGCGCAGCTCAT
>JBJXGN010000030.1:0-5863 GCA_046160585.1 Kofleriaceae bacterium | reverse complement strand
TCCCCGCAGCGACACATCTCGATCGATGCGCGCACACGAGCGGATCGTGTCGGGCGATAGAGCTTCGCGGTTCATGCGTGCGAACGCCGCCAGCCCGATCGCGAGCCCGAGCTCGCGAAAGGCGAGGCGGTGGTCTGCATGCATTCGCAACTCGGTATGCTGCAAGAACCGCTCGAGACCGTCCGCCGCCGCGCCGATGATCGAGGCGAGGAGAGCGCCGCTCGCACGGGGGACGCCTCGCCGGACGAGCGTCGCGAGGCGTTGCGCATCCACGAGCAATCCACCGAGCCCGAGCGGATCCCCAGTCGCGAGCGCACGCAGGTCGACCATGCGCGCGAAGTCCTCGATCGGGCCGGCGAGACCGTCTGGATCCAGCTCGAGGCACGTCAGGAGTCCGTCGAGCGGATCGTGCTGGCCCATCGCGTGAACGAGCGGACGCGAGAGATCGATGCTCATCTTCCAGTACATTCGAGGCGCGCCAGCGCTCGAATCCACGAACCGGAGATGCGCGACCGTCGCCAGCGCGACACCCAGTCGTGAAACCTCTCGTCGCCGAGACGATGGAGCGCGATCAGCGGTCAGCCGATCTCGCCGGTCGAGCTGGTCGCCCGGTTCGGGGATGCGACCGGATTGCCGGTCGGCGCGCGCGTCGTCGTCGCGGGCCTCGAGCTCGGCCGCGTTTCGCGTCTCGAGCCCGAGAATCGCGGGACCCTCGTTTGGTTCGAGCTTCGCAACGAGCTCGAGCTGTGGTCAAACGCCACGCTGACGAAGAAGGCCTCATCGACACTCGGCGAGCACTACCTCGAGCTCGATCCAGGCACCGGCGACCACGCCGGCTCCCGCCTTGGTCCTCGCTGCCCAGGCTATGCGTCAGCGGTGCGGGAGGAAGCGCGACGTTGCCGCGAAGTGACAATCGTCGAGGCCGTCACGCAGGAGGGGCTGATGCAGGGGATCGATCACTCGCTCACTCGCACGCCGTGACAGCAGGAGTGTGGTTGGCAGGATCGTCGTCGACGAACCCGTCAATCTCCCCGACGTCCGTTCGCGACAGGTACGGTCCACGGATGCCCGGTACCCCGGCCATCGCCGAGCCCACCGTTGGTGTTGCTGCCCCAGCAACTCACGGTTCCATCTCGGTGTAGGACGCAGTTCCCTGCGATCTGCGTCGCGTCGCGGATCCCGTCGAGCCGAAAGCTCTTGTCGTCGAAGCACGCGACCTGCCCGGTCTTGCGCAGAACGCAGCCCGCCGACAGCGCCACGCCGTCCCGGATCCCCGCGATCTTCGCGATCGCGTGTACCGCTTGAGTCTCGCGGTTGTACTCCCAGCACGTAACGGATCCTGCGCGGCCGAGCGCACAGTGTTGGCGGTACGTGCCTCCAAGCGCGATGGCCTGGGTGACGTTGGGGACCCTCACGGCCTTCCCTCCCAGCTGGTCTGCATGCATCGCCGCGGCGGTGTAGTGCGATCCCGTCGGCGGGCGCCCGGTGCACAGGACGCCGCCGTTCACGATGCCGCAGATCTCGGAGGATCCGATCGAGAGCCTCGTCGCCCCGGCGAGCGCTGGGACCGAGAACGTCTTGATCTTCTCTACGTCATCGGGCGATTCGATGAAGCACGTCACGCCGGTCGCGGTCGCGACGCACCCGCGATCGCCAGCCAGCACGACGTCCAGCGGCTTGGCGATGTTCAGGTCGCGTAGCGTGCGAGGGCGCGCCGCGAGCTCGTACGTGTCTCCCCCGCCCGCGGGCTCTTGCATGTAGCACCCGACACCGTTGGTGGCTTTTCCGCACGCTCTCCACTGGTCCAAGTCGCCGCCGATCACGAGAGGGCGAAGCGCGTCGAGGCCTGGAAGTCTCGTCGGGATCGCCAAGCCACCGATCGAGCGTGGTGCGACGATGCCGCCGAGACGTCCCCAGCACCAGGTGGCGTCGTCCTTGGTGATCGCGCACGTAGCGTCGCGGTCAGCCACGATCGACACGACGTTCGCGAGCCGAGGAACCTTGACAGGAACCGAGGAGTACAGCCCGCCGAGGCACGTCACGTTCCCATCCGCCAGCGTGGCGCACGTAAAGCCGTCCGTGAGGGATAGGTCCGTTGCCTTTCCGATCGAGAGCTTGATCGGCGAGGCCCGATCGGTGAGTGCTTTGTCGCCGAGCTGTCCGTCGGAGTTCGTGCCCCAGCAATAAACCCCACCGTCGCGCGTGCGGGCACACGTCGACCACGCCGCTGCCTCGATCTCGACGGCGTTGGTGATGCCCGGCACCGTGACGATCGTTCCGGGCTCGATCCGCTTCTCGCCCTGCCCCAGCGCCCCCTGGTAGTGGGTGCCCCAGCACTTCACGACCCCACCTCGGACGATCGCGCACGTATGCTCGTTCGCAGCGGCCACTGCGATCGCGCCGGTGACGTGCGCGAACACGCCACCAGGGGGACCCGAGGGTGCGATGTCATCGCCGCCCCTCATCCCCACAGATGCTCCCGTGCCGAGCTGACCGCGTCCGTTGGAGCCACGGCAGCGCACGCGACCATCGGCGAGGAGCGCACATTCATGAACGTCTCCGAACGCGAACTGCGTGGTCGTCGCGGGGAAGCCACTCGCCGTCGGTGGCTTGATCTCGAACGGGTCGAAGCACACCGGGGGGCCCGTGGTCACGCGAACGCACATCTCGTCGTCACTACTGTCGAACACGATCGCCGACGCGTTGGTGATCGGCGGTGAGACGACCGTGTTGCGCGATGGCTCGAGGTCGACACACCGTACGGTGCCATCGCGAAGCACGGCGCACACCGCCCTGGAGTGATGGACAGCGACCTGCGTTGCCCCGGCCACTCCAGGGACCGTGCGAAGCACGGGATCGTCACCCGAGAAACACGAGACGGTTCCCGATGCACGGACCGCACACGTCGACGTTCCCGCGGCCACTTGGACGAACGGATCCGCGAGAGGCGCTGCGAGCACACGTCCGGCGCCCACAATCGCGATCACGACGATCAGTAGCGATTTCACGAGCAGAAACTAGCAGCGTGAGTGTTCGTAAGGCCGCCAAACGGTTCCGCGAATGCGCCGATCGCGCTGGGGCCTCGACATTCACCGTAGCGATCGACGATCGAGACGCGCTGTGTGTCGAACGACCGCGTGCCGTTCGCTCATCGTTTCGAAGAGTTCCGCGAATGGTCGGGATTGCCTGCTACATCGCGCCAGCGCATCCCGTCCTCTCACTATGCGCTTCGCGATCCTCCTCGCCGTAATCCCCTCCACTGTGTTCGCCAGCGCAGACGCCCCCGCCCCTTCGATGCCGCGGATGGATCGGATCGAGGGCCCGTTCGCCACCGCGAACGCGTACTGCTCGTTTCGCGAGAGCCAGCTCGGCAAGGGTGCCAGCGACATCGGCACGCGCACGGTGTGCGTCGATATCGAGCTCGAAGGCGATGTCGCTCCGCGCGTGAAGACAGGTCAGGCGATTCGCGGGTATCGATTCGTCACGCTCGAGCATGGCACTCACCTCGTGGTCGAGACCGCGACTGGCTGGTATGGGCGCGAGCTCGAGAGCGCATCGAACGGCGATAGCGCCTACGTCGCCGCCGTGCGACTCGCGGATGTCATCGGCGATCGTGACGACGAGCTCGTGATCGACACCGCGCACTCACACGAGCCGTGCGGCTGCGATGCAGACCTGTGGCACACGATGACCACGACGGTTGCGTGCACGGTTCGCGATGGAGCGCTGCTCTGCACCGACGGCACTACCACCGCCGATGACATGCACCTCGCCGATATCTGGTCGTGGAGCTCCACGCTATCGATCACGCGCGATGGGTACGCGCGACGCGTGATCACGGCGAGCGAGAACGTCTCCGCGCGCAAGCTGCGCGCACTCGCGAAGCCCTCTCGCCTGAGGTTTCGTCGCTAGCGGAGCCCGCCACCGTGGCGCTTGCGTCGGCCAGCTCTCACCACACCTGATCGTCAGTGGGGCGCTTGCGGGTCGAAGCGTACGCGCGACACGCTGACTCGGTACGAAACGCCGCCAGCACCGGAGCGGTCTCGACGTAGAGCGGCACGCGGGGGATCTTGTGCGAGCGCAGCGCCTCCTCGCACGCACTCGGTTCGCACGTCAGGTCACAGCTCCCCTCGGGGACTGCGGGGATCGGGTCGTTGTACGCCGGGTGCACCTCGCCGACATGAGGGACGAGGGGCACGCGCCAGGGTCGCACCACGATCTCTCGATCGACGCAGTGCCCGAGCCGGTCCGTTGTCGTGCCGTCGCAGGGCATCGTCCGAAGCGTCGGTATGCACGCGACCTCGTAGATTGTCGCGCCCTCGGCGTAGCGGATCTGGGCTCCGCTCCACCCCACCGCTCCCATTGAAAGCCGTCGCACGCCGCGCGTGTCCCACACTCCGCGCTCCCGCTGCTGCTCCTGGACGTGGACGCTCGACTGCCCGAGCGTCAGAAGCACTCGAAGCTCGCCGCGCTGCCACGCGACCACCGTGATCGCGTTGAGCACGGAGTCGTTCGCTCTCGGTACGAGCTGGCACCGGCCGCGCACCGGGGACTTCGGCTCGAGGCCATCGATCGCCCGCTCGGTGTAGAGGTACACGCCGGACGGCTTGCGGGTGAACCACCGCTCCATCGCGTCGCCGTCGATCTGCGCGATGCGAAGGTCGCCATCCTGCACGAAGCTCGCGGCTCCAGAAGCCTCGAGTAGCTCGCGCGCGCTGAGCGCGGGTGCTACGACGCGCGCACGCTGGGACGTGGGCGCCGGCGCTCGCGCGTGAACGGCTGCGGGCGGTGGCGAATCCGGAGCCGGGCGCGACTGCCCGCAGGCCAAGAGGGTGAGGAGGAGGACGACGCGCATCATGGCCATCTAGGTATTGCATACGACCGCTGCCGTTCGACCACGGAGGAAGGACCGCGACTGAACGAACGAGCCTGCCGGTTCGGGCAGTGCATCCGTTGATCCTTCGCGCGACCTGACACCTTCACGGAAAGACGGTAGCAAACGTGCTGGAGGATCGATGAGCGATAAGAAGCGCGTTTTTATCACCGGAGCGAGCGCTGGGTTTGGTTTCGATACCGTCAAGGCACTCGCAGCACGTGGACACACCGTGTTCGCGGCGATGCGAGACGTGTCGGGACGAAACGCTGCCAAGGCGACAGAGCTCGAGAGCTGGGCAACCGCCAACCACCACGCGGTTCACGTTGTCGAAGTCGACGTCACCAACGACGCCTCGGTGGCCAAGGGCATTGCGACCGCGGTCGACCGCGGAGGGCTCGATGTGATCATCAACAACGCGGGCGCCGGAACGTGGGGCATCGACGAAGGCTTCAGCATCGATCAGGCACGTCAGATTTTCGAGCTCAACCTTCTCGGTGTCATGCGTGTCAACCGCGCCGCCGTGCCGCACTTCCGTGAGAACGGAAAGGGCTTGATCCTCTACGTCAGCTCGGGGCTCGGACGCATCGTGTTTCCGTTCATGGCGATCTACACCGCGAGCAAGTTCGCGCTGGAAGGCTATGCCGAGTCCACGAGCTACGAGCTCGCACCGCTCGGTATCCAGAGCGTGATCATCCAACCCGGCGCCTACGGCACGACGTTCCTCGCAAACTGTGTTCAACCGAAGACCGACGTGGTCGGGACCTACGGGGCCACCGCGAAGATGTTCGGTGCGTTCAGCAGCGGGTTCGAGGCACGGGCGAAGTCGGGTGGTCTTGGCGATCCATCCGAGGTCGTCACGGCGATGGTGGAAGAGGTCGAGCGTCCGGCGGGCGATCGCCCGTTGCGCCGCCCGGTCGGTCGAGACGTCGGCGAGGCCGTGACAGCGATCAACCAGACCTGCAATCAGATCCAGGACGGTCTGCTTTC
>JBJXGN010000029.1:0-48879 GCA_046160585.1 Kofleriaceae bacterium | reverse complement strand
GCCGTATCGGACATCGATCGCGACGGTGCCCGTCTACGACGCAGCACACGTGATTGCTGCGCTTCGTACGGACTTCGATCTCCATGGTCCGCCACTGGTGCTTCGGTGGGACCGGATTGCGTGTCAGCGCACTCCGGAGATCGACCGCGTACTCGACGAGTACCAGGTAATCGCGCTGCACGGACCACCGCGACACCCGTACTACTACGGTCAGCTCGAACGGCAGAACCGCGAACAACGCGCGTGGTACGCGCATTTGGGGACGGTCTCGGCGGTCGAGCTCGCAGGAGCAGCGACGCGCATGACGACAGCCTTGAACTCGCGCTGGGCTCGACCTAGCCTCGATGGGTGGACCGCAGAGCAGGCCTGGAACGCACGACGACCGTGCGACGTAGACCGCCGGCTGCTGCGTCACGACGTCGAAACGCTCGCTGCGCATCTCGTGGCCGCGGGACACGACGTGCTCCGCGCACGAAGACATGCCATCGAGCACGCGTTGCAGGAGCGCGCGCTGCTCGACATCAAACCGGGAGGATGGTGCTAGGAGATTATCAGTCTGTTAGGCAGTCAGATTGCGTGGCGCGTCACACGGACAGAGTATGGTACAGAAAGCCAGGAAGGACGACGTTTCAGGGATGTTTGCTGACGAATCAGATGTCGACATCGATGAAGATATTGTGCGTGTGTTGGTTGCTAAGTGTAACATTTGTGGACCGGTGCCATGAGTGTTCCAAGAGAGGCTATTAGGGTGCTCTCGCTCCTCGGTGCGATGATGTGCTTATTGTCGTCATGCGGTTCCAAGGAGGAAGAGAAGGCAGAAGAGAAGGAGCGATTCAAAATACAGGATCGTACTCTGCGACGTGTTCACAAACTGTTATCGGCATATCAGACGACTTACGGGTGTGGAGCATACGAGAGGCTGATCGAAAAGATTGAAGACTCCGGTTGCATCGACAATTCGTGCGTAGGCCTAGTCCCGACAACGTGGGATCCTCGATGCATCCCGAACGATCGAGTGTCGTACAGCGCTATGTTGCTCCTTTCTGAGCCATCCACTCTGAAGTCTGTCGGCCGCGATATCGCCTGTGGTGTCTGTACGGCACGGGCGCGCGAATGTTTGTGTGATCAAAAGGAGTGTGAGGCCGAAGACATTCTCATTCCCGGCTTCGCGTTATTCACCCGACTCGATTGCGGTATGACATACGTTGGCGGCAACGCTGTTCCGTGGGGCCGAGCAGTGCGGACCCACAAGCCCTTGACAGTCTTCGAGCAGTGAGCATCGTAACCGCATCATGTTCGCTAGGCATCCGGTTGGCGCTTGCATGTTGTCTTGTGTGCTGTCTCGAGATGTTAGCGCGTGACTCCGTGGTTGTGACCGATTGCAGCACGATGGTACTCGATGTCGCGTCGTTCCATTTCTAGAGAGCAGCGCGCCGATGATGACCGGTACATGGCGCGTTGCCTCGAGCTCGCGCGTCGGCACGAGGGGCGCACAGCGCCGAACCCGATCGTCGGCTGCGTGATCGTTGATCGTTGGGGCAAGGTGCTCGCCGAGGGGGCGCACGCTCGCGCGGGAACGCCGCATGCGGAGATCGTGGCGCTCGCGAACGCGGCGAAGGCAAAGGCCAAGGTCAAAGGTGCGACGCTCTACGTGAACCTCGAGCCGTGTAACCACCAAGGGCGCACCGGACCGTGTGCGCCGGTCGTGCGCGACAGCGGCATCGAGCGCGTCGTGATCGGCATAGAGGATCCGGTGCCGGGGCACGCGGGCGGCATCGCGCTGCTCCGCCGTGCGAAGCGCGAGGTGCACGTCGGCGTCCTGCGCGCCGAGTGCGAGCGCGCGAACCTCGCGTGGACAACGCTCGTCCGCGAGAAGCGCCCCGCGTTCACGCTGAAGGCGGCGATCACGCTCGACGGCAAGATCGCGACGGTGACGGGACACTCGAAGTACATCACGGGCGAGGCTGCGCGCGCGGACGTCATGCGACTGCGCGACACGCACGACGCGATCATGGTCGGTGTGGGCACCGTGCTCGCCGACGATCCGTGGCTCACGACGCGCGGCGTTCCGAACGGACGCGATCCGATCCGCATCATCCTCGACAGCACGCTGCGCACACCGCCGGACGCACATGTCCTCGCGAACACCGCGCGCACCATCCTCGTGTGCGGCCCCGACGCGCCCGCGAAACGCGAGAAGGCACTCGCGACGAGGTCGGGCGCGAGCGCGGCATCGGGCGCGAGCGGCGCGTCACGCGATACCCGCGCGCCGGGCGTCGAGGTCTGGCGCGTTCCGGTGCACGCGAATGGCCGGCTCGATATTCGCGAGCTCGCGAAGCGGCTCGTCGACGAGGACATCATGTCGGTGCTCGTCGAGGGCGGCGGCGAGGTGCACGCGTACATGATCGAGAAGCGACTCTGCGACCTCGTGCAGCTGTACATCGCGCCGAAGGTCATCGGCGGCCCCGCGCCGAGCTGGGTCGGCGGCAAGGGCCTCGCGCACATGGGCAGCGCGGTGCAGTTCGTGTTCGACGAGGAGATCGCCGACTTCGCGGGCGACATCCGGCTCACGGGCCGTCTGGCGCCGACCGAGTGACCAATGCGAGCTTGGTGTAGTCACCTGCAAAGGAATGGGCGGTGCTCGAGACAGTGGGTGTCGGTCCAGCGTGCATCGTCGGCGTCGTCGATCACCGCGCAGTCCTGATTGCACCCGGCGTTGTCGGGCTCCCCTCGGTCCCAGAACACAAACGCCGGTTGCTCGTCGGGGTGACCGAGTCGCCGAAACGTGCCCTCGACCACGCGATCGTCGAGGCCGAGCCACCACTTGTCCTTGCGAAGCGTGCGAACCGCGGTATGGGCGGCACGCGCCTGTGCCTCGTTGTCGAACCACGCGAGTGTCTGACCACGCGCCTTGCAGATCTCCTGCGCCTCCAGATAGGGCATCGGAAGGTTGCACGCGGCGAGGGGGAGACCAGCGGCATCGATCGTCTGACATCCGCACGCCGCGTTGTCGGCGAGCCGATCGCAGTCATTGTCCACGCCGTCACACACCTCGGTGACGCCGGGATGAACGACGGGGTTTCGGTCATCGCAGTCGAGACATCCGAACCCATCTCCGTCCCGATCGAGCTCTGTGCCATCCGGCGCCAAGCATCCCAGCTCACGCTCGATGTCGTCCGGGCGCTCGACCAGGAACTGGCGCAGCTCGTCTCGAGCCTTGCGTGCAGCTTCGGCCCGCTGGCCGCGAGGATCACGCGCGACCGCGTCGGCCGTGATCACGGCGATCACATCCACGCCCTGCTCGAGCTTCAATCGCCGGGCCTCCGCGACGACCGCCCGCATCGTGCGGACGTACCGTGCACGACAGACCGGATCCGCGAAGCATCTCTTCGCGAGATATCCGTGGCTGTTGTAGATGGAGAGGTCCTTTACGAAGGTGCGATCGAGCCCCCACGGGATGAAGTACCAGCGTTGCTTCGTCGGTTCGTAATAGAGTCGATAGTTGTGCCCGTGCCGGTAACCGTCGAAGTTCCCGACGTACATGTCGACGGCGAGAAAGCGAAGAAACGCTTCCACGTCGAGGGGCGACGTCGCACCAAACAAGGTCGCGGCATCGCCCTGCGCCACCGCCGCGAACCGCGATAGCGCGGTCCGATCTGCCGATCCGCGGTCGAGAGAGAACCCGCTGACGTCGTCGGGGACCACATCACATCCCCACTCGCCTTCGTAGACGGGACCATTGGGGTCTTTGAACCGCCGCTTCAAGAACTTCTTGTCGATCCCCTCGATCACCGCATAGAGGCCCTGCGGCTCGCCATCGACCTCGACCTCGGCGAACCCGGCATCGGGGGCGGCAACGCCGAGCGCTCGAAACAAGCGGTACGCGAGGACCTCTCGCATCATGGAGGGATCCTCGATCATGTTGTTGAGCGTCAGCGATTTTTGCTTCGCCAGCTTCTGCGTCGGGACGAATCGGTCGAACTTCACCTTGAAGGAGGGCTTCGCCCCGAGCTTTCGCAGGCTACGGTGGCCCTTCAGACGCACTCCCACGTCGGGAAAGTTCGTGGATTTGTACGAAAAGCCGCCATGCACCCACTCGCGCGGTCGCTCGGCGAGCGCCGCACGAGCCTCTGCCAGGAGAGAGATCCGGAAGGTGGGAATCTCCTGGAGACCGTAGATCCGTTCGTACAACGACGGCTCGCGGCCACAGCTCGTCACGAGGAGCGCGAGCATCAAGGCCGTGGCGGGTCGTGTTGGCCCTCGCATCCAGCTGGATGGTAGGGCCACAGGAAGTCCGAAGTCGATCCTCGACGAGTATCGATCACCCGATCGGCGCGGGTGGCGTGCCGTCGCCATCCGGATCGACGCAGTCGCAGTCCTCCGAATCCGACACGCCGTCGTCGTCGTCGTCGCTATTCGAGCCGTCTCCCGAGTCGCTGGCGCCGGGGGTCGTATCCTCGGAGTCCGAGCCCTCGTCGTCCGTCGCGGGCCCGCCGCAACCGTCCCCGCCGCCTTCGTCGCTGGTCGAATCGCCGCTCTCGTCGGACGCGGAGTCGGCGTCGCCTCCGGTCGTCTGCGCGCCGCCCTCTCCCGTGTCGCTCGACTCCGACGTGCCGTCATCGTCGGCGGACGGACCCGAGTCGCTCGACTGCGATGTCGGGTCACTCGACTCGTCGCCGTTAGCGCAGACCAGACTGTCAAGCGTTCCGTTGGCGTCCACGTCGCGCGTTGCGGCGAGGTCGCTGTCGCTCACGCATCGAATGCCGTGGCCGGTGTCGTAGCAGCTCACGAACTGAGAGGTGGAACTCTCACTCGCTCCCACGCAGCTCGCAAGTCCAAGCACCAACGCGAAGAGGGACATTTTCATCATGCGAAGTGTAGAAGCACAAAGGAAGCCAATTCACCACCCCAGTGGTTTCGGCGGCTTTCACGTGGGGACAACAGCCAGTGCGCACGTCACGTACATCCTGATGTACCAGGTCCGCACCTTGCGCCGAAGGTTGCTACGGCTCGTGGTAGTGAACCGTGATCTCGGCCGCGTCCCGGAGCAGGTCGACGCGGTGCACGTCAACACTCACGACATCGAGTCCCGTGCGGCTCGCGAGGTCAGCGTGCAGCGCACCCTGCTGTCCGGGCCTGAGCAAGTCGAGGCGATCGTATAAGTAGGGTGTCGTCCCGCCTCGCCGTGCACGTGGATGAAGCTCGAGGACCGCCACCATGCCAGCGATCACGCAGTTCACGGCGACCAACTCGGACAAGCTGACCTTCTTGTTGGCGACCGCGTTCACGAGGCCCACACCGATCAAGATGAACATGTAGGTGAGATCGCGAAGTCGGATCTCCTCGGTGCGGTAGCGCATGATTCCGAAGATCGCGAACAGACCGAGCGCGAACCCCATGTCGAGCGGGGTCTTGCGCAGGAGAATGCAGATCACGAACGTGATCACGTTGAACACGTAGTAGACGAAGACGAGCTCTCGGTTGCGGTACCGACGGTAGTAGACGAAGACGACGATGATCGTCGCGAACACGAGGTCCATGCCCAGCCGTGCAAACAGCTTCGCGAAGTCCTCCGGATCGAAGAGCGTGTCGGTGCCGAAGAGTTGGTTCATCTCGCGTCCCCTGTGGATCGCGTCACGAGCTGTGCAAACACTGCACACCCGCGTGACGATTGAATCTTCAATCTATGACGATCTCGTGCCGACTCGCCAACAAACTCGCATACGCTGTGTTCGTGAGGGCTCCCCGGATTCTCTGTCTCGTGCTGGTGGCGGCGTGTTCCGATTCCGGATCGGATCCAGACGCGTCGCTCGGTGATGTCCCGGTCGTCGCGTGCGCTCCAACCGGTCGTTACCTCCCGCTCCGCCCAGGCGCGACGTGGTCGTATCGCGTGACCTCCGCGGGCAACCCCGAGCGAACCAAGACCCAAACGATCGGCGAGATTGAAGACGTTGGCGGTTCCAAGTCTGGCGTCTTCGCGTTTCGAGTCACGACCACCAAGGCTACCGGCATGGTCGTGAGCTGGCAGCAGGACACCGGGTCGGCCATCGTTCGCCATCGCGAGCGAGACCTTGCGGGTGGCACCCAGACCGACGAGATCTACGTGCCGCATCACACGCGCATCGACGAAGATCCAGCTCAGCTCGTGGTCGGCGCGATGTGGACAGAGTCGTTCGAAGAGCTCGTCACTGATCTCGGAACCACGCAGACCATCACCACTCCAAAGGTCGACACGTGGCGGGTGCTGGGAGTCGAGGATCGCGTCGTCGTGCCTGCCGGCGACTTCTGCACACTGCGGGTGGAGCGTTCGACCATGACGTCGGGGGCTCCGGGCTCGATGAAGACGTACTGGTTCGCGCGCGGCATAGGAAAGATCAAGGAGCAGACGCTAACCGGTGACACCGAAGCGCTGGTCTCGTACACGCCGTGAGCCTCGCACGACGAACAGCCGCCGCGCTCGTTCCTCTCGAGTCCACGCTCCTCGCGTTTGCGGATGCGCCGGCGTCCCTGCTCGCGGAGCGAGCACTCCAACGTCGTATCGACACCAAGTACGTTGTACGTGACGCGCTGCTCGCCGATCTCCTCGGTGGCCTGCATGGTGACTACGGTGCTCTCCGTGTCCCGAACACGAGCTTCTCGACCTATCGCAACCTCTACTTCGACACCGAAGACTTTCGATGCTTTCACGATCATCGCCGCGGAAAGCGGCTCCGGCACAAGATCCGGATCCGGCACTACCCCGATCGTGAACTGAGCTTTCTCGAAGTGAAGAGCAAACGTAATAGCGAGATCACGGACAAACATCGACTGCCCTTGCCCTACGGCCAAGAGAGTGTCGGCGCGAGCGAACGGGCCTTCGTCACGACTCATGTCGGTGCGATGGCGGAGCTGCGGCCGGTACTTCGAATCGACTATCGGCGGATCACGTTGATCGGTCTTCGATCCGGAGAGCGGGTGACGATCGATACCGACCTCGAGTTCAGCGCGTTGGACGGGACCCGCCACGCGTTCGGGTCACTGGCTGTCATCGAGATCAAACGAGCGTCCATCTCGCGCACGACCGCGTTGGTGCGTGCACTGTCGACACACCACGTCCGCGAGCTCGCACTGAGCAAGTACGTCGCGGCAGTCACGACGCTTCACCCCGATCAGCGATGCAATCGCTTACGTCCCGCTCTGCGAGCGGCGGAGCGTCTCCGTCGATGAGCGAGTTTCGAGCGAAGCCGAGGATCGACCTCTGCACTCCATCCGGGAGTGCTGCGCGCTCGACGTTCGTCGAGCTTGCGATCGCTTTGGTGGCGGTCGCAGGCGTGCTCGTCGGGACATCGCATCCCGCGCTGGCGGATGTCCAACTCTGGTCGGAAGCCGGAGTCTCGAAGCGTGCGACCAAGCGCTTGCAGGTCGAGCTCTCCCTACAGACGCGCTTCGACCAGGACATCTCTCGCCTTCAGGCGCTGTTGCCCGAGGTCGGCGTCCGTTACCGAGCAATACGATGGCTTCGGGTGGGCGGAGGCTACCGGCTCGAGTACGAGCGAGACAACAACGGCGACCTCGTCGTCCGTCACCGGGTTTCAGCCTACGCTCGCGCGAGTTACACCGTGAAACGGGTCCGGCTCGACTATCGCCTGATGGTCGTCGAACAGTGGCGCCCGAGCTCGAACGACCAGTACCGGACGGTGCTTCGAAATCGAGTGGATGTGTCGTACCGCGATCTCGGCCCCTGGACTCCCGGCGTCAGCGCAGAGGTGTTCCATGCGCTCGGCGATCTAGATCAGGCCGACTACGACAAGCTCCGGCTCACTGCGGGGGTGAGTCTCGAGCGGAAGCAACACTCGATCGACGTGTTCTATCGGGCAGAGCTTCACGCGGATCCCGCCGAGCCCACATTTCACATCCTCGGCCTCGGATATCACTTCGACTTGTGACACGGGGACGATTGTCCCTGCGCGCGATTCCCACCTGACCCTGCGCAATAGGTGCGGGGAGTGGTAGAAGCTGGGCATGTTCACCGGGTTGGTCGAAGACACGGGCACCATCGTGCGCGCGGATCGCCGCAGCGACGCGTTGGTGCTGGCCGTGCGCCCGAGCAAGATCCCGCTGGCGGAGCTGACCCTCGGCGAGAGCGTCTGCCACGACGGCACGTGTCTGACCGTGACCGACATCGGTCGCGACGCGTTCACCGTGCTCGCCGGCGCGGAGACGCTCGCGCGCACGACGCTCGGCGGGCTGCACGTGGGCAGCAAGGTGAACCTCGAGCGCTCACTGAGGCTTGGCGATCGGTTGGGTGGCCACTGGGTGACGGGTCACATCGACGGCACGGGCGAGCTCGCGATCCGGCGCGACATGGGCGCGAACCTCGTGCTCGGGTTTCGCGCGGTACCCACACTGCTCAAGTACATCGTCGAGAAGGGCTCGATCGCGATCGCCGGCGTGAGCCTGACGGTGAACGCGGTCGACGCGGAGACGTTTTCGGTCGCGATCATTCCGCACACGAAGGACCACACGACGCTGGGCGCGCTGTCGATCGGCGATCGCGCGAACCTCGAGGTCGATATTCTGGCCAAACACGTCGAGAAGTTGCTCGGAGGGAAGCCATGACGATGAATGCCACCACCGCGATCGACCGTGTCACCCGCGCGCTCGAGGAGATCCGCGCAGGCAAGATGGTGATTCTCGTCGACGACGAGGATCGCGAGAACGAGGGCGACCTCGTGTTCGCCGCCGAGCTCGTGACGCCGGAGCTCATCAACTTCATGGCGACGCACGCGCGCGGGCTCATCTGCCTCGCGATGGACGACAAGATGATCGATCGGCTCGAGCTGCCGATGATGGTGCGCGACAACCAGGCGTCGCTCGGCACGGCGTTCACCGTGTCGATCGAGGCGCGCCACGGCGTCTCGACGGGCATCAGCGCGCGCGATCGCGCGACGACGATCCGGGCCGCGATCGCCGACGACGCGCGCCCGCACGACGTGGTGTCTCCGGGGCATATCTTCCCGCTGCGTGCACGCAAGGGTGGCGTGCTCGTGCGCACGGGACAGACCGAGGGCTCCGTCGATCTCGCGCGGCTCGCGGGGCTCAAGCCTGCGGGCGTCATCTGCGAGATCATGCGCGACGACGGCGAGATGGCGCGGCGGCCCGAGCTCGAGCAGTTCGCGCAGAAGCACGGCCTGATCTTGCTCAGCGTCGCGGACATGATCGCGTATCGCCTGCAGCGCGAGCAGATCGTGCGGCGCCAGGCCCACGGGGCACTGCGCCCGGGTTCGTTGCCGCCGGGTGAGCCGTTCGCCGCGTATTACTACGACACGCATGTCGAGGAGACCGAATACCTCGCGCTCGTCCGCGGCGATGTCGCGGCCGCATCCGCGAAGGGCGACACGGTGCTCGTGCGCGTCGCGGCGATGGAGCCGCTGTGTGATCCGTTCGCGCTCCGGCCCGATCTCGACGCAGCGATCCGCGCGATCGACGACGTGGGGTGCGGCGTGTTGCTCTACGTGGTGAACCGCGGTCGCATGCGGCTGCGCCAGTCGTTCGAGCGGGTGGTTGGCCTCACGCAACGTGACAGCTCGGTGACGATCGGGCCTCCGTCGAGCGAAGCGCTCCGCGATTTCGGCCTCGGGGCGCAGGTGCTGGCCGACCTCGGACTCAAGAAGATCCGCCTGATGATCCACTCGGACCGCAAGATTGCAGGTATCGAAGGTTTCGGGATCGAGGTCGTGGACCGCGTACCTATCCCGCGCACCGCGTTCCGTAATATCAAAGCACAATGAAGCTCTCGCTCGTCGGCGGGGTCCGCGAGTCCGCCCTTCGTTCCGCGCTCGCGACCGGATCACCCGGCGAGCACGAGCTGCACGAGCGCAACAAGCTCGCGTGGGTCGCGTTTGTCGACGTGCCGGACGCGACGCTTGTCGCCGTGCAATCGGCGCTCGGCGCGACACTCGTGATCCTCGAGGTCAACCTCGGGGAGAAGGTGACCGCCACGCGGCGTTCGTTGCCGGTCGGTAAGGGTGACAAGCCCGTCGATCTGACGAAGACAGCGAACGAGGTCCTCGATCACTGGGGCCCGGTACAGGAAGAGAGCGGCGTCGCCGAATCGGACCGCGCGCGCGACCTCGCGCTCGCGCTCGCCGAGGACGTCAAGCCTCCACCACCGCCGGCCGCCGTGCCGACGGGCAAGGGTGGCGGGATGCCGCTCAAGCGCAAGGGCACTGGGGGCCCGCGCGAGAAGCCGATGCACGCGGCGTGGGCCGAGGCGCTGCTCGAACACCTGACGCGCTCGGAGGGCATCGAGCTCGGGGGCGATCCGCCGATCGGGCGCGTCGCGGGCCTGCTCTTGAAGCACGACATCGACAACGCGCTGCCCGCCAAGTTCGGCACCATCTTGCTCGACTTCCTCGTCGACGATCCGTCGGTCGAGGAGGTGTTCGCCGACGAGGATGCACTCGCGACGATCGCGCGCAACACGCGCCCGAAGTCGTAGCCAGCACCGAGGCGCCGTCGGGTAGCGGGGGCGGGCGAAGCTCGGGCGGCTGGTGTATAGATGGGGCCCATGCCCCAGACCATCGAAGGGACCCTGTCGGCCAGTGGCCTGCGGTTCGCCATCGTCGCCAGTCGCTTCAATGGCCTCATCGTGGAGCCGCTGATCGCGGGTGCACTCGACGCGATCGTCCGCTCGGGTGGCAGCGCCGACGCCGTCACGATCGTGCGCTGTCCCGGTGCGTGGGAGCTCCCGCAGGCCACGCGGATGGTGGTTCAGCGCGGCGGCATCGACGCGGTGATCGCGCTCGGCGCCGTGATCCGTGGCGCCACGCCGCACTTCGACTACGTCGCCGGCGAGGCGGCCAAGGGCATCTCGGCCGTCGCCGCTTCGAGCGACATCGCCGTCAGCTTCGGCGTGCTCACCACCGACACCATCGAGCAAGCGCTCGAGCGCGCAGGCACCAAGGCCGGCAACAAGGGCTTCGACGCGGCGCTCGCCGCGATAGAGCTCGCGACGCTGTTCGCGGCGCTGCGGGGCGGCTCGGGCAAAGGAAAGGCGAAGAGCAAGTGACGCTCGGCGTCCGCAGAACAGGACGCGCCTACGCGTTGCAGCTCCTCTACGCGCGCGACGGCGATCCCGGGACCGACGTCACCGGCGCCGCCGTGAGCTGGGCCGACATCTTCGAGCTCGAGGTCGACGCGCCGGCGCAGAACTTCGCGCGCGATCTCGTCGCGGCGGCAACCGAGCGCTCCGCGCAGATCGACGAGCTGATCGCGAGCGCGTCGAAGAACTGGCGCATCGACCGCATGTCGCGCGTCGATCGCAACATCCTTCGCCTCGGCGCGTGCGAGCTGCTCGCGTTTCCCGACGTGCCCGTGAAGGTCGTCATCAACGAGGCGGTCGAGCTCGCGAAGCGGTTCGGAACCGCGGAGTCGAGCGCGTTCGTCAACGGCGTGCTCGATCGCATCGCGACCGCGGCCGGCCGCACGGTCGAGAGCTAGGCGAGGCAGTTTGGCGCTCTCTGTTTTGCCGCTCGACCTCGCGCGCTGGGACGAGACCGCGCGCGACTGCCTCGTGCTGCCGGTGTTCAAGGACGATCGCCCGCTGCGCGGCGCCGCCGGGCTCGCCGACTGGCGTCTGTGCGGCCGTCTCTCGCGGCTCGTCAAGGCGAACAAGGCGACGGGCGAGAAGGGCGAGTCGATGATGCTGCCACCGGGTCGCCGCCTGCGGTTCGGGCGCATCCTGTGGTTCGGCCTCGGCGACGCGAAGGGCTACAGCGACACGCGGTTCAAGGCGGACGTCGCGTGGATCCTCGACGTCGTGGCCAAGGCGGGCGTGAAGGACTGGGCGCTGCAGGCGCCCGGGCGCGCGTCGGGGCTGATCGGTGCGCGCCGTGCCGTCGAGCTGATGCTCGAGAACGACACGCTCGTCGATCTACCCATCGTTCTGCTCGAGGATCCGGCCGGCCAGAAGGACATCGCGGAGTTGTTGCGCAGCCAGCGCGAGCGCCGCGCGTCGCAGCCGCCACCCGTCACCACTACGTGATCCACGCCCAGATCTTCGACAGCACGTGGAGCACCGCGTTGCCGAACACGAGCATGAGGGCGATGTCGATGAGGAACGCGACGTGCCCGACGACGACCCACACGCCGTCGCGCTCGAGCACGCCGATCGCGTAGATGAAGATCGGGATCAAGAAGATCATGTTCGAACCCGGAATCGGCAAGGGCAGGGCGAGGCCGAGCGCGAGCACCGTGATGCCGAAACCGACGAGCCGCGTGCTGATCGACCACTCCCACCGGCGCTTCGTCGACCTCGCGATCCACCTCATGCGGCGCGCGAGGATGCCGGCGACCTTGTCGAGCATGGTCATCGACAGCTGGCGCCTGCGTGCGCGCTTCGGCAGCCACGGCTTGGTGCGGCCGAGGATCATCTGTACGCCGATGATCGCGATCGCGATGCCGAACGGCGTGGACAGCCCGAAGAACGGAATCGCGATGAGCGTCAGGATGCCGACGAGGAAGCCGAACCCGGCCTCCGACGCCTTGTCGACAAGCTCGCCGACGGTTAGCTGCGCGGCCCGGGGCGCGTCGTAGCCATCGCCGTCCGGATCGCGCGCGCCGAGCTCGTCGAGGAGCTCGGTGAGTTGGAGTCGCCGCGGTCTCGTCGACGCGTGTGCATCACCGGTCGTGATGGGCGTCGTCGCCTGCACGACCCCGCGGCCGTCCGACGCATCGGTTCCGGCTTCGGGTGCCTGCTCGACATCCACGGTGCCACCCTAGTAGGTTTGCCGGCGGTGGACCAGGTCAAGCAGCAGGTGTGGATCGCGATCGGGCTCGTCGATCAGTACGGCGACATCTTGCGCCGGTACGACGAGGCGTTTCTCGAGCAGAACGAAGCCGAGTGCCACGTCTTGCGCGGCGAGGTCGAGCGCGTCTACCCGTCGATCTGGGAGCACCTCGACGGTGCAGCGAAGCTCACGGCGGGATCGGGTCGCGCCATCGACGCCTATGCGCAGATCCGCGCGCATCCCGAGCTCGTGACCACGAACGCGCTCGCGAGCGTGGATCCGCACACCCTGCGGCAGAACCAGGAAGGCATCGACCTCGCGCGCGCGGCCGCGCGTGCGCTGCAACACGCGTGGCCCGAGCTCGACTGGACACCGCCCGCGACGCCGGACGTCGATCTACGCGGCGGCTTCTTCGGCCGGCTCCTTCGCAAGATCCTGCGCTAGTTGCGCGCGAGCATCACGGCGGTCTGCGAATACGCCGACGACATCCAGTACTGCGAGAGCGCGTCGAGTTTGTCGGTCATGTCACCCTCGCGCGCGATCTGTGCCTGCTGGTACGCGAGCTTCGCCTGTACGGGGATGGCGCCCGTGGCGATACGAGCTGCACGCGCACTCGCGCGAGCGCTGCGCTCGGCGGACGCGAGCATGTTCATGAACGCCTTCTCGTGCTCGACACCGGTCGCGCGGCCGGTCGACGGATCGGTCTTGAGGCCGAGCGAGTAGTACTTCGCGATCAGCTCCGCCGAGTGGTAGTAGGCGAGCTCGCTGCCGGCGAGCGACAGCAGGTTCCACTGCGGCGAGTTCTCGCCCCACAGGAGCTTCATGTCCTTCGGCAGGCCGTCGACCTGCTGCAGGTGCGAGAGCATGTACGCGACGAGGTAGTTCGGCTCGCTCATCGCGATCCGCGTGCGCGCCTGGTCGAGCGTGAGTCCGAACTGCTTCGCGGCCGGCTCGACGAGGAGCGTCTCGAAGTAGTTCACACCGGCGGCGCCCGCCGACTGGAACGACGTCGACAGGCGCTTGATGTTCGGGATCGAGCACATGTAGTTCACGCTCTTCTCGGTGAGGAACTCGAGCTCCTCGGCCGCCATCTGCGCCGACGCGACGGTCTGGCCGACGAGCAACACCGTCGGCATCACGCGCTCGACGATCGCTTCGGCGATCTCCGGCGCGGCGAGCTCCTCGCGCGTGCGCGTGCCGAGCGCGGCGAGCAGCTCCTTCGTCGAGCCGAGCGAGTCCTTCGCGAACACCTTGAAGCCCCAGCTGCGGAGCGCCGCTTGATACGCCGCGATCATCAAGAGGTGACCGCCGAGGGTCGACGGTTTGATGGCGCCGATCTTCTTGAACACGTCGACGGTCTGCTGGTCGAGCTGATCGAGCGATGACAGGTGCGCGACCGCACCGACGGAGTCGCCGTTCTGCACCTTCGTCACGATGCCGAAGATGTCCGTCGCGCTCGCCGCGTAGACCCACGCCGTCAGCATCTTCGCGTACGCACCGGCGACGAGCCCCTGCTTGTAGAGCCTCTCGGCCTTCTCGGCCTGTTCTTGCGCGAGGAGGCCGAGCGCGAGCAGGCGGCGCGGGAGGCGCCCCGCCTGCTGCAGCTCGAGCAGCACCTTCCACTCGTCGGCGAGGCGCTTCTGCCAGCCCTGGTACTTCGCGCCGATGCCCTTGATGGTCTCGTCGTCGAGCGCCATCTCTGTCTCGGGGACGGGCACCGGCTCGGGGAGGTTCCTGCCCGTAAGGAGCTTGTACGCCTCGTGGACGTTCGCGACCTCGACGGCCTGCGCGCCCTTCTCTTTGGCGAGCGCGACGAGGTCGACCTCTTTGCCCGTCACTTCGCTGCGTGCCCAGCGCATGCCGATCGGATAGCCGAGCTTCTTCTTGCCCTTCTCGATCGCGCCGAGGAACTTCTCGGGGATGCCCATGACCGGGCCGATCGTGCCGTCGGGGTTGATGATGCCCGTCATCGTCGCGGTCGCATCGATCTGCGCGCCTGTCATCGTCGCGAGGAAGCCGCCGGCCATGAGGCCCGAGGCGCTCGCACCGTCGATGTAGCCGCCGCTCGCCGCCGAAAACGAGAAGTCGGTGAGGTCCTTGCCGAGCGTCGACGCGGCGACGAACGCGCTGACCCACACACCTGCGCGCCACTGGCTGCCGGTGCCGCCCGCGAGCTCCTCGTACACGCCGACCTGCACGGAGCCGTCCTTGTTGGGCTCGGTGCCGAGCTTGACCGGCGTCGAGCCGCCGGTCGCGCCCTTGGGGTCGAGCTTGACGAACATCGCGTCGACGAGACCGCGCGTCGGCTGCAGCGGCAACGGCAACACCGTCGAGCCGTTGCGATCGTCGGTGCCCAGGATGACGGCTTGGTTCTTCGCCTTCGCGTCGTCCTTGATCGTGAGTGGTGCGAAGTCTTTCTGCGTCGTGCCCGGTAGCGGCGTGGTGCCGCCTTTGGGCCCACTGCCGCACGACATCGAGAGCACGAGCGAGCTTACCGAGGCGAGGGCTATGCCCTTGCGCGCTTTCCCCATAGGCGACGGATCGTAACTCGAAGGCGGGGGCGATGCTCGTCGGACGAGCGGTGTTACTTGGCGCGCTGGCGCGGATGGTGCTTCTTTACGAGCTCGATGACCCGGGCCTGCCCCACGTGGGTGTAGACCTGCGTGGTCGAGATATCGGCGTGGCCGAGCATCGCCTGCACCGCGCGCAGATCCGCGTCGTGCTCGACGAGGTGGGTCGCGAACGAGTGCCGCAGCTTGTGCGGCGACACCCCGCCCTCCGCAGGTAGGCGCACGTCGGCCTTCCTCGCGTACGCGCGCAAGAGCTTCCAGAAGCCCTGGCGGGTCATCGGCTGGCCGCGCTCGGTGAGAAACAGCGCGCGCTCGGCGGGATCCTTCACCCAGGCGGGGCGATCCTCGGCGAGGTAGCGCGTGATGCGCGCGAGCGCGATCGTGTGCACGGGCACCACGCGGGTCTTGTTGCCCTTGCCGGTGACGCGCACGTAGCCGAGGTTCGTATTGACGTCGGCGAGCGGCAGCGTGACGAGCTCCGACACGCGGAGCCCGCTCGCGTAGCACAGCTCGATCATGGCAGCGTCACGGCGCCCGCGCGGCGTGTCGGGCGGCGCGGCGATGAGGCGCGCGACGGCCTCCTCGCCGAGCACGCCCGGCAACCGGCGCGCGATCTTCGGCGCGTCGACGAGCTCGGTCGGATCGGCGTCGAGCCAGCGCTCGCCGACGAGGTGCTTGCACAGCTGGCGCACCGCCGCGAGCGTGCGCGCGCGGCTGCGCGGGCCGAGCCCGTCGCGCGAGAGTTGACCGAGGAACTCGGCGATGTCGAGCGGCGTGACGTCGTCGATGTACTCGCGCCCGCGCTGCTCGAGGAACCCGACGAGCTTGCCGAGATCGCGGCTGTACGCCTCCGACGTGTTGCGGGACAGGCCGCGATCGACGCGGACGCTGACGAGATACGTGTCTCGCGCCTCGTCGAGCGTCAGCTTGCGGGCCATGCGGTAGCTTCAGCGATCGGCGGTTTCGGGCAAGTTTTCAGGGGTTGCGCGGGCCGAGACGAGACGCCATAGTCGGTCTGGCCGTGGACCTCTCCGTCGAACAGATTCGCTGGATCTTCGTCTACTTGTTCGTCCTGATCATCTCGATCGCCTTCCACGAGTTCGGTCATGCCTGGATGGCGGTCAAGTGCGGCGACCGGACGCCCGAAAAGGACGGGCGCGTCACGCTGAACCCGATCGCACACATCGATCCGGTCGGGACGCTGCTGCTCCCCGTCGTCGGCGCCATCTACGGCGCGGCGAACGGCACCGTCGGAGGCTTTGGCTGGGGCAAGCCGGTCATGTGGAACCCAACCCACGTCAAGCGCAGCATGAAGATGTCGACCGCGCAGATCTTGGTCTCGATCGCGGGGCCGGGCATGAACCTGTTCCTCGCGATCGTGATCGCGCTCGTCCACGTCATCCTCGTCAAGCAGAATGTCATCAACGGCGCGGGAGACGCTTCGCAGATCCTCATGTTCGCCTCCGCGACGAACATGCTGCTCCTGTTCTTCAACATGCTCCCGATCCCGCCGCTCGACGGTGGGCACGTCCTCGAGCAGTTCGTGCCGTACAAACATCGAGCGCGCTTCGAGAAGATCGCCGTGTATGCGCCGTTCGCGCTCCTCGCCGTCTTGATGATCCCGCCGATCCGGAAGGTCTTTCAGGTTCCCGCGCAGTGGTGTACAGAACGCATCTACTCGCTGTTCCTGATGTTGTTCTGAGCAAGCTCGCGATGGATCAAGCCGGATACCAGGTCGCCCTCGATGTCTTCGAGGGCCCGCTCGATCTGCTGCTTCACCTGGTGAAAAAGCACGAGCTGTCGATCCTCGACATCCCGATCTCGTTCGTCACCGAGAAGTACCTCGAGTACCTCGACGCGATGGCGGCGCTCGACATCGACGTCGCCGGCGAATACCTCCTGATGGCGGCCACGCTGTGCCACATCAAGTCGCGGGAGCTGCTCCCAACGCAAGAGCCGCTGGAGGACGAAGAGGGCGAGGCGGGCGAGGGCGGCGAGCTCGACATCGATCCTCGCACGGACCTCATCCGCCGCCTGCTCGAGTACCAGAAGTACCGCGAGGCGGCGACGCAGCTCGGCGAGCGTCCGGTCGTGGGCCGCAACGTCTGGAGCCGCGGCGCGCCGACAGAAGACGCGGTCGGGGACGGTGTGGACATCGACGCCATCGCGCCCCTCGCTCCGTTCCCGGTGCACAAGCTGATCGAAGCGTTCGACCGCGTGATGCAGCAGGCGAAGGTGAAGGTCGCGCACAACGTCCTCATCGATCGCCTGAGCGTCAGCCAGAAGATCTCCGAGCTGACCGACCGCCTCGAGCTCGAGGGGCGCTTCACGTTCACGTCGATGTTCAGCTTCCTGCGCGACGGCGTCGAGCGCTCGCTCTCGGACATCAAGCACGAGGCGGTCGTCACGTTCCTCGCGCTCCTCGAGATGGCCAAGCTGCGCCTGATCTCGCTCGCGCAGCCCGGCGCCGTCGTGGGCGACGAGGAGATCGTGATCGAGCGGTCGGGAGACGATCTCCGGGCCCGGATGGAGCGTGGAGTCGCGGGCACCGAGGATTATCGCTAGCCCGAGTGTCGGACCTCCGTGGTACTCCCACGGTCCTGTGAGTCGCAAGCGCAAGAAAGCACAGAGCGTCGAGGCTCCGGCCGAGACCGACCATCAGGTCGAGGCTGCCGTCCCGGACGAGATCCTCGCGGAAGGCTCCGGTCCCATCGTGTCGGACGAGCTGCTTGCCGAGGCTGCCGCCGCGTCCGAACAAGATCACGCCGAGCCGATCCTGCAGGACGACTCACTGGAAGACTCGATCGAAGACTCGGTCACGGCCCTCGAAGCGGCTGCCCAAGCGGCGCTCGACCGGGGGCCCTCGGATGCCGAGCTGGACGAGATCGAGGCCGAGGGCATCGAGGGCATCGAGACGCAGGGGATCGAAGCCGAGGGCGTTGAGGCCGGGGGCATCGAGGTCGACGTCGATGGCGAGACGGCGGAGGGTGCAGCCACGTTGCCGGTCGCCGCCGCGGCGATGGGCGCGACCGAGCTGAAGCAGCTCGTCGAGGCGCTCGTGTTCGCGTCGGACAAGCCCGTGACCGTGCAGCGCCTCCGTCAGCTCACGCGCGTGGCGGACACCAAGCGGCTCGAGGCCATGCTCGTCGAGCTTCAGGCCGACTACGCCAACCGCGGCCTGATCCTCACGTCGGTCTCCGGCGGCTGGCAGTTCCGCACGCAACCGCGCTTCTCCACGTGGGTCCAGCAGCTGATCGCGGGCCGCCCGGTGCGGCTCTCGCGCGCGCAGCTCGAGACGCTCGCGATCGTGGCGTACCGCCAGCCGATCACGCGGCCCGAGATCGACGACATCCGCGGCGTGGACTCCTCGGCCACGCTCAAGCTCCTCCTCGATCGCCAGCTTATCCGCGTGCTCGGCAAGAAGGAGGAGGTCGGTCGTCCGATGCTTTATGGCACGACCAAGGAGTTCCTCGACTTCTTCAGCCTCGGCGATCTGCGCGAGCTCCCCACGCTGCGCGAGTACAGCGAGCTCTCCGACGAGAGCCGTCGCGTGATGTCCGACCGCCTGGGCATCGATCCCTATTCGGTCGATGCGCGCGGTGAGGACGTCGCGCCTGCCGCGCCGGTCGAGCACGCCTCTCCGCTCGACAGCGCGGCGATCGACGGCACCGACGTGATCGAAGCGAGCGAAGCGGCGATCGAAGCCAACGAGGACGCCGTCGAGGCGACCGACGCGGCCGTCGACGCCGTTGCCGCCGCGGTCGACGCGGTCGCCGACGCAGTCGATGCCGTCGAGGATGCGGCCGAAGCCGTCGCCCACGACGCGGCCGATGCCTCGGAGCACATCGAAGCCGCAGCCGCCGACGATGCCGCGACCGATGCCGCGACCGATGCCGCGACCGATGCCGCGACCGATGCTGCGGTCGATGCTGCTGCTTCCGTTGCCGCCTACGACGCCATCAATGCCGAGACCGAGCTCGAGGCGCCGACCGCGAACACGCTGTCGGGCCTCGCCGAGCGCATCCTCGCCGAGGATGCTGCACGCGAGCCCAAGCCGCGCCTCGACGTCGACGCGATGCCCGGGATCCGCGCCGACTCCGACGACGCCGACTCGCTCGCGTCCAAGATCGAGATGACTGACTCGATCATCGACTCCGCCGAGGATGCCGACGCGAACGACTCGGAGTAACCTGCGCGTCCCATGTCCGAGCACGTCCGCTTGCAGCGGTACCTCGCGTCCGCTGGTGTAGCGGCACGTCGCAAAGCCGAGGACCTCATCACCGCGGGCCGCGTCAAGGTCAACGGCAAGGTCGTCACCGTCCTCGGCACCAAGATCAACCCCGACGTCGATCAGGTCCTCGTCGACGACCAAGCGGTCGTCGCCCTCGACCACTTCTACGTCCTCTTCAACAAGCCCAAGGCCTGCATCACCGCAGTCACCGACGATCGCGGTCGCCCGACGGTGATGGACTACCTCCCGAACCTACCGGTTCCGGTCAAGCCAGTCGGTCGTCTCGACTTCTACACCGAGGGCGTCCTCCTCCTCACCAACGACGGCGAGCTCGCGGCGCGTCTTCTCGCCCCCGCCTCGCACGTGCCGAAGACCTACCACGTCAAGGTCCACGGCCAGCTCTCGCAGGACGACCTCAAGTTGCTCCGCGAAGGCGTCACGCTCGACGACGGAGCCACCACGATGCCGGCCGAGGTCGAGCGCCTGCCGGGCGAGTCGAAGCACACGTGGCTCGGCATCACCATCCACGAAGGCAAGCACCGCCAGATCCACCGCATGGTCGAGGCGCTCGGCTACCAGGTCGACAAGCTCCAGCGCGTCGCGTTCGCGAACCTGACATTCCACAACCTGCGCATCGGCGACGCGCGCGAGCTCACGCAGCTCGAGCTCAACGAGCTGCGCGATGCGGTCGGGCTCGATCACTCCGCGGTCGCGCGCGGCAAGTGGCGCTCCGATCGCGAGAAGACGGACATCCCGCGCCGCGCTCGCGCCAAGGCGCGCGAGGAGGCCGACGCCGTTCGCGAAGAGATGGAGGCGAACCGCGCCGCCAACGAAGCCCGTCGCGCAGCGCGTGGCGACGACGATTCCGGCGCGTGGGACGGTGAGGGCGATCCGGACCGCGAGGCGGACACGATCCGGCACACGGGCCTCGGGATGGAAGATCGCGATGCCGCCGGCGACGACGATGACTTCTCGATGCATCACACGGGGCTCGGGATGGAAGACCGTGATGCCGCGGGTTCCGACGACGGCGGCTCGATGCACCACACGGGCCTCGGGATGGAAAACCGCGACGGCGCCGGTTCCGACGAGGGCAGGGTTCATCACACGGGGCTCGGGATGGAGGATCGCGATCGCGCCGGACACGGTGGACGTTCCGGAGGACGCGATGCCCGCGGCGGCGGGCCGCGTGGCTCGGGCAGCAATGGACCGCGCGGTGGAGCACGCAGCGATGGTCCGCGTGGCGGATCGCGCAGTCCGCGTGGCGGAGCACGCACCGATGGTCCGCGTGGCGGAGCACGCAGCGATGGTCCGCGTGGCGGACGTGCTGGTGGACGCGGCGATGGACCGCGCGGCGATGGACCGCGTGGTGGACGCGGCGGTTTCGGTGCACGTAGCGATGGACCGCGCCGCGGACGCGATGTGCGCGGCGACGGACCACGTAGTGGCGGCGGACCACGTAGTGGCGGTCCGCGCGGCGACGGACCACGTAGTGGCGGACCGCGCGGCGATGGACCACGGAGGGGCGGACCGCGCGGCGATGGACCACGTAGTGGCGGACCGCGCGGCGATGGACCACGGAGCGGCGGACCGCGCGGCGATGAACCACGTAGCGGCGGACCGCGCGTCGATGGACCACGTGGTGGCGGACCGCGCGGCGATGGACCACGTCGTGGCGGACCGCGCGGCGATGGACCACGGGGTGGCGGACCGCGGGGCGGACGCGATGGGGGGCGTGGCGATGGACCGCGCAGTGGCGGACCGCGCGGTGGACGCGGCGGTTTCGGTGCACGTAGCGACGGACCGCGCGGCGGACGCGACGATGGACCACGCAGTGGTGGACCCCGCGGCGAACGCGATGCGCGCGGCGATGGACCGCGTAGTGGCGGACCGCGCGGCGGACGCGACGCTGGCGGGCGTGGCGATGGACCGCGTGGCGGGCGCGATGCTGCTGGCCGCAGCGATGGCGCACGTAGTGGCGGACCGCGTGGCGGACGCGGCGATGGACCGCGTGCTGGCCGCGGCGGTTTCGGCGCACGCAGCGATGGCGCTGGATCGCGTGGAAGCGGCGCGCGCAGCGGGGCACCACGTGGCGGCGGGCGCGATGCTGGGGCGCGTACCGATGGTCCGCGCGGCGGCGGATCGCGTGGCGGTGCCGCGCCTGCTGGTGGACGTGGCGGCGGGGCGCGCGGTGGAGGCGGTGGGCGATCGGGTGGTCGATCGTTCGGCGCGAAGACACCCAAGCGCGGGCGCTGATCATCGGGACGTTTCCGCGGAATGCGTCGATGATCGATCCGACGTAGACCTCTAGGCGCTCGGTCGCTGATCATCGGGAAACGCGTCGACGATCGATCACGACGAAGAACTCTGGGCGCGCGGTCGCTGATCATCGGGACGTTCCGCGGAAACGCGTCGATGATCGATCCGACGTAGACCTCTAGACGCGCGGTCGCTGATCATCGGGACGTTTCCGCGGAAACGCGTCGATGATCGACACGACGTAGGCTCGACGCGAGAATCGAGCAGTGCCGCTACGTGCCCGGCGCCATCGGCGGGAACAGGTAGTCGTGAGCGCTCTCCGCGACGCCGGCGACTCCGTTCGCAACCATACCGGCGAGGCCGATGCCGCCTTGGACGATGTCGCCTGGGATTCCCATTTGCGCCATGCCCGCCGATGCAGCGCCTCCTGCCATCATCATTCCGCCGAGACCGGCGATGCCAGCTCCGAGCCCCGCCACCGGAATGCCAAGGGGCGCACCAAAAATCGTGGCGGACCCGGTGCCACCCGCCGCCGCCATGATTCCGCCGATCCCCATGAGCCCAGCGCCGGCGATTCCGGCCAAACCGCCGCCCGTCAGTACTGCCTTGTCGAGCGCGTTGTCCCAGCCCGCGCCATCACCATCTGTATCTCCAAAAACGGCATGTTCGATCTCCTGAGTTGTCGGGGGTGTCGGGTGTTTAGTCTGCGAAGTGACTCATCGTCGAGCATGTTTGCGCGACGAGGGGGCGCGTAAGGGATTGCTTGATCGTTGCGGCTTCGCGCGCAAAAAGCTCGAGGCGTGCGTCGAACGACGCGACATCCACGACCAGCGTGCGCAGCACCAGCGCGTGACCCTCACATGCGAGCGCGCCGGCGATGAGTTGTCGATTGGTCACCAAGCCGGCGTACGCGTCAACCGCGTCGTGCGCTCCGAGCTCCGCTGTCATCACGATCGCGTACGTGTCGTACGCGGGGATGTTGCGCAGGCGGACTGCGAGGCGATGGGTCTGTGCGACCACGATGACGAAACGCAGTGCGTTGGCTCCTTCGCGGATCGCGTGTGGGAAACGCGCCATCAGATGCGTAGCGATCGAGGCCCAGTTTTCCATCCAGGAATGAGGAGCACTCGGCGTGCCTGCCGGCGGGCGGCTGGTTTCGCGGGTTTGGGGTGACGCGAGGGGTGCGCGCCGTTTCGGCGTGCGGGTTCTGCATTCGAGGCACGCGACGTTCGCCGCGCTCTGCGCGTAACCGGCGCGTCAGTCCTCGACATCCGCCAGCAGCGGGTACTTCGCGGTTCCGACGATCGTCGCCTTGAAGCCGCCTTCTCGATACGCGAGCTCGGCGTTCGCCTGGATCGCGGGATCGAGCGATACGCTTCCGACGAGCCGCACGCGCGCGCCGACGTGCAGCACGCGCTCCTCGTACCGGTCCGATCGCGAGCTCGGCTGATTACACAGGGCGAGCTGCGGTGCATCGACACGCGCGCGCCCGGACTCGTCGACGATGAAGAACGGCACCGCGCGCCGCGTGGTGCTGACCGTGACCGCACCGGCGTTGCCGAAGGACGACGTGGTGGTGTCAAACGCAACGCACGGCACGCGGGACATCATGGAGGCGATCGGCTCGACATCGGCCTCGACGCGCCCGACGATGCAGGCGAGCCGCCCATCGACGAGGTCCGCGATGCGGACGACCCGTGCACGGCGGAGGACGCGTCGCGTGCGGCGAGCATCGGCGCGCCACCACAGGGCGGCGGCGACCGACGAGACGCCGGCGAACACCGCGGCGATGACCAGCTCCACGCGCGAAGCCTAGCGCGTCCGGCGGGATGTGCCGCAGCTGTGATAGGTTGCCCGCGATGGAGCTTCGCGCACTGACGGTTCTCGACTCGCTGCAGCCGCAGCTGACGGGGTTTCTTCAGACGGTGTGCTCGGGGTTCATGCCGCTCGAGGAAGAGTCGGCGCTGTTCATCGAGATCGCACCGGGCATCGCGATCAACCAGCTGACGGACGTGGCGCTGAAGGCGACGACGTGCCGGCCCGGCATGCAGATCGTCGAGCGCGCGTACGGGATGCTCGAGCTGCACAACAACGACAAGGGGCAGGTCGAGGCGGCGGTAGACGCGATCCTGTCGAACATGGGCGTCAAGCGCGAGGAGCGCATCAAGCCCCGCGTGGTGTCCAGCCAGATCATTACGGGGCTGGATGGACATCAGAGCCAGCTCATCAACCGCATGCGCCACGGAGACATGATCATGCGCGGCCAGACGCTATACATCCTCGAGGTGTACCCGGCGGCGTACGCGGCGCTCGCGGCCAACGAAGCGGAGAAGGCGGCGGATGTTCACCTCATGGAGGTGATCACGTTCGGCGCGTTCGGCCGCCTGTGGCTCGGCGGCAGCGAGGCGGAGATCGCGGCGGCGGCGACCGCGGCCGAGGGTGCGCTCGCGAAGGTCACGGGCCGCGAAGGCAAGTAGGCGTTTCCGCCGCGCGCTCTCTGGATGCGCGTGCCACCCGTCGAGGATCGAGCGGACGTCGGCGACCGTCCGCGAGTCGCCGTCGGTTGCGAGCGCGTTCTCCGTCGTCCGGATCGTGTCGGTCGTGTCGGATGTGTAGCGCGCGACGATCGTCCGGTCGGGCAGGGCCGTACGGGGGATTGCGCTGCTAGAGTGGCGGCATGACGACGACGTTACCCGCGGCGCTCCGCGCGCCGTTCTCGCACGGGGGCGCGACCGCGATCGACACCGCGATGGCGAACAAGCTGCTCGGCCACGCGCTCGAAGCCGGCGGGGACTACGCGGATCTGTACTTCGAGTTCAAGGTCCAGGCGGACTACATGCTCGAAGAGGAGCAGATCCGGACGCTCGGTCGCCACATCGCGCTCGGCCTCGGCGTTCGCGTCATGAAGGGCGACGCGACCGGCTACGCGTATTGCGAGGACCTCGCGTGGGAGAAGATGGTCCACGCAGCGCGCACCGCGGGGCAGATCGCGGCGGGCGGTGGTCACGCGCCCGTCGACGTGGCGACGCTCGCGAGCGTGCCCACGCCGAGCTTCTACGCGATCCCGGCACCGTCGATCATGATGCCTGTCGAGGACAAGCTCGCGTTGCTCCGCGCCGCCGACAAGGCCGCACGCGCGTACGACCCGCGCATCGTGAAGGTGCAGGCGTCGTTCGGCGAGTACATCAAGGAGATCCTCGTGTTCACGTCGGACGGCCGCATGGCGACCGACGTCCAGCCGATCCTGCGCATCGGCGTCGCCGCGACTGCGGAGGACGGCACGAAGCGACAGCAGGGTTCGGGTGGCGGCGGCGGGCGCTACGGCATGGAGTACTTCGCGGACGCGAAGCGCGATGCGGCGGCGCACGGTCGCGAGGCCGCGCGCGTGGCGATCGCGATGCTCGACGCGCGCGATGCACCCGCCGGGGAGATGCCGGTGGTGCTCGGCGCCGGTGACTCGGGCATCTTGCTGCACGAGGCGGTCGGTCACGGGCTCGAGGCGGACTTCAACCGCAAGGAGACGTCGAACTACTCCGGCCAGATCGGCAAGAACGTCGCGTCGTCGCTGTGCACGGTGGTCGACGATGGAACGATCGTGAACTCGCGCGGCGCGATCAACGTCGACGACGAGGGGTACGCCGGTCAGAGCAACATGCTGATCGAGAACGGAGTGCTCGTCGGCTACATGCACGATCGCTTGAGCGCGAAGCACTTCGGGATCAAGCCGACGGGCAACGGGCGGCGCGAGTCGTTCCGCGCGATGCCGATGCCCCGCATGACGAACACGTCGCTGCTCGGCGGCAAGGACAACCCCGACGACATCATCAAGAGCGTGAAGCGCGGCGTGTACGCGAAGCGCTTCAGCGGTGGCCAGGTGAACATCTCCAACGGCGACTTCTTGTTCTCGCTGACGGAGAGCTACCTGATCGAGGACGGCAAGCTAACGGCGCCGCTCAAGGGTGTGAATCTGATCGGCAACGGACCCGAAGTCCTGCGCCGCGTCGACATGCTCGGCAGCGACTTCGAGCTGTCCGACGGCATCTGGACGTGCGGCAAGGAAGGCCAGTCGGTCCCGGTCAACGTCGGCACGCCGACGGTGCGCATCTCGTCGATGACGGTCGGAGGAACGAAGGCATGAGCGGTATCCAGGTAACGGAAGCGACGCTGAAAGAGCTGTCCGATGTCGCGCAGCTCGTCGTCGAGCTCGCGAAGAAGGCGGGCGCCGAACACGTCGAGGCGCTCGTTCGCGATGGCAGCGAGATGACCACGAAGGTGCGGCTCGGCGAACGCGAGCTCGTGCAGGAGGCCGGAAGTCGCGGCATGAGCCTCACGGTGATTCGCGACGGCCGTCGCGCGGTGACGTCGACGAGCGATCTGCGCCGAGAAGCGCTCGAGCTCCTGTGCGCCGAGACCGTCACGCTCGCCGGCTACGCGGAGCCCGACGAGTGCGCGCTGCCTCCTGATCCGTCGCAGCTCGCGACGAGCATTCCAGAGCTCGAGCTCTACGATCCCGCGATCGGAGAGGTCGACGCGGCGTGGGCACTGAAGCAAGCGATCGCCGGCGAGGCCGCCGCGCGCGCCTACGATCCGCGCGTCACGAACAGCGAGGGCGCGACGTGGTCGCGCGTGCTGAGCGGCACCGCGTTCGCGACGAGCGGCGGCTTCTCGGGCACGTACCGCTCGAGCTACGGCTCGCTCGTCGTCGAGCCGCTGTGCGACGACACCACGGACCCCGCGACGCCGAAGAAGCGCAACGGCTACTGGTGGACCGCCGGCCGCTACCTCTCGCAGCTCGAAGATCCGGAAGCGATCGGTCGTGAAGCAGCGCGCCGCACGGTCGCGAAGCTGGGATCGCGCAAGGTCGAGACGCAGGAGTGCGCGATCGTCTTCGCCAATGAAGTCGCGCGCTCCATCGTCGGCACGATCATGAGCGTCGCGAACGGTATGGCGTTCTGGCGCAAGTCGACATACCTCATCGGCCGCGAGGGGACGCCGATCGCGTCGCCGCTGGTCACGATCATCGACGATCCGCTGATCGCGCGCGCCCCGGGATCGCGCCCGTTCGACGGTGACGGCCTCCCGGCGAAGAAGAACGCGATCGTTGTCGAGGGCGTTCTACAGCCGGTGCTGTGCGACGTCTACAGCGCCCGCAAGATCGGCGATGGCCGGCAATCGACACACTCGCGTGCCATCGGGAGCCGAGGCCCGACCACGTCGAACCTCATCATGCAGAAGGGATCGATGACGCACGACGCGCTGGTCAAGGACACCAAGCGCGGTCTCTACGTGACCTCGATGATGGGGTTTGGCTTCAACCCGGTGACGGGCGACTTCTCCCGTGGTGCCGAAGGCTTCTGGATCGAAGACGGCGAGCTGACGTTCCCCGTCTCGGAGGTGACGATCGCGGCCAACTTCGACGAGATCCTCAAGCGGATCGACGCCGTGGCCGATGACGTCGATCTACGGACCTCGACCATCGCACCGTCGATCCGCGTATCCCACATGACGCTCGCAGGGACGTCGAAGTAGATCGTTCGAACGAAATTTCTGCGCTCCGCTGCGCAGTGCCGTGCGCAGTGCCGTGCGATTTGGGCACCACCGACTCGAACCTACATCGAGGAGTTTCCGTACTGGTTCCGCGGCCTTTGCTTGACACACTTCGAGCCGAATGGAACGCTCGTGATCGTGCCAGTAGTAGCCACTACCGGGGGGCTACCCACACGTCTCGGCAAGTACGAGATCATGATGCCGCTCGCCGCCGGCGGGATGGCACGGATCTATATCGGCCGCACGACGGGCATCGGAAGCTTCGAACGTCACGTCGTCCTCAAGTTGATCACGCCGGAGCGCGCGAACGATCACACCGCCGTCCAGATGTTCCTGGACGAGGCGCGTCTCGCGGCATCGCTGAATCACCAGAATGTCGGCCAGGTGTTCGAGGTCGGTGAGGACGGCGGCATTCACTACCTCGCGATGGAGTACGTGCACGGGCAAGACCTGCGCGCGCTCCTCGCGAAGGCCGGAAGCCAAGGCACGCGCGTGCCGCTCGAGCTCGCGCTCACTGTCGTCGCCGGCGCAGCCGCGGGGCTCAATCACGCGCACGAGCGGCGCGGTCCCGACGGTGTTCCGCTCGGCATCGTCCACCGCGACGTGTCGCCGTCGAACATCATGATCGGCTACGACGGCTCCGTGAAGCTGCTCGATTTCGGCATCGCCAAGGCGACCGCCCGAAGCATCGAGACGCAGTCCGGAATCATCAAGGGCAAGTTCGCGTACATGGCACCGGAGCAGTGCCGCGGTCGCGACGTCGATCGCCGCAGCGATGTGTTCTCGCTCGGCATCATCCTCTACGAGATCTCGACGCAGCACCGCTGTTTCCGTGCGGACTCCGACTTCGACACGATGCACCGCATCGTCACGGGGGACGTCGTGCGTCCGACGCGGCTCGTGCAGGGCTACCCGCAAGCGCTCGAAGCGATCGTCATGAAGGCGCTCGCCGTCGACGCGAACCAGCGCTACCAGAGCGCGGGTCTGCTCCTCGAGGCGATCGAGGCCTTCGCGATGAGCGCACGCATGTCGCTCTCGACGATGTCGCTCGGTCGCTTCATGCGCGAGATGTTCGGCGATCAACAAGAGCCGTGGCTGACCCAGCACGGCCGCATGGCGACCGCGCCGATCCAGCCGAAGGAGAGCACGATCTCCAACACGAACGGCACGGGCAGCGAGCAGCAGACCGCCGGGGCGCGTTCGACGCAGCCCATGACCACACGCGCCGCGGCGCCGACTTCGCTCGAACTGACGCGCGATCCCGTGACAGAGCGCGACGAGGACGATTCGGAGGAGAACGAGGCGGCGTGGAACGCGAAGTCGTTCCCGACGATGCACCCACCGGTCGGTTCGACGCCGTCGCCTTCGCGCGATGCAAAGCGAACGTCGAACCCGATGCTGCCGACAGTGCAGTTGCCGTCGTCGAACCGCACGTCCTCGCCATCGCTGCCGACGGTGGCGCCCGCGGGGTCGCCATCAAGCGCTCAGCCCCCGTCGGGGCAGTTCGGTGTGAACGCGGGCTCTGGGTCGGGGCCCTCGCACACCGCGCATCCCGTGCTTCGGCCCTCACAACCACAGATGACGCGGCCCGGGTATGCGGGCGGTGCGGGGCAGAGCTTGAGTGGTGCGGCGATCGCGATCGCGCAGAGCGGGCAACACATCAGCGAGCCGTCATATCCGCGGTACCAGGCGTCGGACAGCGACGAGTCGCTGCAGCTGACGCCGAATCGCCGCCCGTTGTTCATCGGGCTCGGCCTCGCGGCGGTCGGTGTCGTGGTGCTGGTCGTGATCATGCTCGGCGGCGGCAGCGAGTCTGACAAGGCGCCGACGCAGGTGCTGGAGACGCAGGACGACCCGGCCGCGACGCCCGACACGACCGACAACGGGACGACGCCGGATGCGACGCAGGCTGTCGCCGAGGACACGAAGTCAACACCGTCCGATCCGAAGAAGGCGGCGAAGGTCGAAGAGAAGCCGGACACGAAGACCGCGGACACCAAGACCGCGGACACCAAGACCGCGGACACCAAGACCCAAGACACGAAGACCGCGGACCCGAAGACCGACACGCCGGAGAGCACCGGCGATCCGACGACCAACAAGCCCGACGAGAACACGGCGAACGTCGCGCCGACTGTCTCGATCTCGCTCGACATCACGTCGGATCCGTCCGGCGCCGACGTCATGCTCGCGGGCAAGGTCATCGGCACGACACCGCTCAAGACCACGATGCCGCGAGGGACCTCGCTCGCGACGATCGTCGTTCACAAGTCGAAGTACGTCGACGCGTCCAGGGACATCGATCTCGGTGAGGACTTCAAGAGCGCGTTCATCCTGAAGAGGATCGAGGATCCCGTCGCCGTGAAGAAGACGCCGAGGCCCACGCCCAAGAAGGATACGAAGCCAGTCGAGAAGAAGGATACGAAGCCGGTCGAGAAGAAGGACACGAAGCCGCCGGTCGAGAAGAAAGACACGAAGCCACTCGAGAAGAACTCGACGCCAAAGCCCGCGTGTCAGCCGCCCGGGCAGGTCGATCCGTTCGACCCGCGCCCCGTCTGCAAGTAGCTAGAACCGCATCTCGGGGACGTCACCGCTCGCTGCCAGTGGCGCTGCGGTCGCGGCCACGATCTCCGCGGTCGTCACGCCGGGTGCGCGCTCGCGCAATACGAGGCTGCCGTCCACGACATCGATGACGGCGAGGTCCGTGACGATGGTGTGCACGCAGCGAACGCCGGTGAGCGGTAGCGTGCAGTCCGGAAGGATCTTCGACGTTCCGTCTTTGGTCGTGTGCTCCATCATGACGATCACGCGGCGGCTGCCGGCGACGAGATCCATCGCGCCGCCCATGCCCGTGATCATCTTGCCGGGGATCATCCAGTTCGCGAGGTCGCCCTGGCCGCTGACCTCCATCGCACCGAGGACGCTCACGTCGACATGGCCACCGCGGATCATGGCGAATGACTGCGCCGAATCGAAGAACGCCGAGCCCGCGATCGCGGTGACGGTCTGCTTGCCCGCGTTGATGAGGTCGGGATCTTCGTCTCCCGCGTACGGGAACGGGCCGATGCCCAGCATGCCGTTCTCGCTCTGCAGGACGACCTCGATGTCCTTCGGGACGAAGTTCGCAACGAGAGTGGGCATGCCGATGCCGAGGTTCACGTAGAAGCCGTCGCGCAGCTCTTGAGCGACGCGCTTGGCCATCTGGTCTCGATCGAGTCGCTTCATGGCTAGCTCCTTGCTCGGGTCGTGCGTTGCTCGATCGGCTTCTCGTAGCTCGTGCCCTGGAAGATCCGCTGCACGTAGATCGAGGGCAGGTGGACCAGATCCGGCTCGAGCTCGCCGACCTCGACGAGCTCCTCGACTTCGACGATCGTGATCTTGCCGGCCTGCGCGCACAGCGGATTGAAGTTGCGGCTCGTCTTGCGGAACACGAGGTTCCCCCACTTGTCGCCCTTCCAGGCCTTCACGATCGCGAAGTCGCCGCGGATCGCGTGCTCGAGCACGCACTGCTTGCCGCCGACCTCGCGCGTCTCTTTCCCTTCGGCGACCTTCGTGCCGTAGCCGGTGGGCGTGTAGAACGCCTCGATGCCGGCGCCGCCCGCGCGCAGCCGTTCGGCGAGCGTGCCCTGCGGGCACAGCTCCACCTCGAGCTGCCCCGACAGGAACTGCTGCTCGAAGATCTTGTTCTCGCCGACGTAGCTCGAGGTCATCTTCTTGACCTGACCCTGCGCGAGCAGCACGCCGAGTCCCTTGTCGGTGGTGCCGCAGTTGTTCGACACGATCGTCAAGTTCATGACTTTGCGCCGCGCGAGCTCCGCGATGCAGTTCTCCGGGTTGCCCGAGAGGCCGAAGCCTCCCGCCAGGATCACGGCACCGTCGGAGACATCGTGCAGGGCGGCACGCGCATCCGGGTAGACCTTGTTCATCGGCTGTATGCTTACCGCTGGAACCGATGCCGATCATCACGTTGACCACGGATTTCGGCTCGCGCGACGGGTATGTCGGCGCGATGAAGGGCGTGATCACGCGCCTGGCTCCAAAAGCCACCGTGATCGACATCGCGCACGACATTCCGCGCGGCGACATCGCGCACGCCGCGTGGGTCCTCGCGACGTCGTCCCAAGAGTTCCCGCACGGCTCGATCCACGTGTGCGTCGTCGATCCTGGGGTCGGCGGGGCGCGCAACGAGGTGGTCATCCCCGGTGACGGGCAGTGGTACATCGGGCCTGACAACGGCGTGTTCGCGTACGTCGTCGCCGAGGAGTGGGGCGCGCACGTGATCGAGGATCGCTCGTTCCGCGCCGCGCACGTCTCGAAGACATTCCACGGCCGCGATGTCTTCGCGGTCACCGCGGCGCGAATCGCGCGCGGCGAGCCGGCCAACGGCTGCGGCTCCGCCACGAAGCTGAAGGGCGCGTTGCCGTGGGGACCGCGCGTGCGCGGCATCGGTCGCGTCGTCCACATCGACAACTTCGGCAACCTCGTCACCGATCTGCCGCCGTCCGAAGCCGGCAAGACCGTCTCCATCGCGGGCCGCCAACTCGCCGTGCTCGGCACATACGAAGACGTCGGTAGCGGCGAGCTCCTCGCGTACGTCGGCTCCGCGAAGACGATCGAGATCGCGGTCCGCGACGGTCGTGCTGACGATCGCCTCGGCATCAAGCGCGGTATGCAGGTGCTACCGGGCGCCGCTGCGGCAGCGATGGGGCCCTACCGATGACCCTGCACTCGATGCCGCCCTCGATGCCGCCCTCGCCGCAACCGCCGATGCCGCCACCGCCGATGCCGCCCTCGCCACCGTCGATGCCGCCGCCGCCGATGCCGCCCTCGATACTCTGGGGGCGCTGTCGATGACCACATCGCGCCGCCCGCGCGTGACGCGGCCGCCGATGGAGATGCGCACGCTCACGATCGCGTCGCTCGCGGCGGGCGGTGACGGCGTCGCGCGCGACGAGAGCATCGACGGTGATAGTGCCGCCGGTCGCGATCGCGGGCGCGTGACGTTCGTGCCGCGCACGGCTCCGGGCGACCGCGTACGCGTGCGCCTCACGCAGGTGACGAAGTCGTTCGCGCGCGCAGAGCTCGTCGCGATCGAGGAGCCGTCAGCGGATCGCGTCGATCCTGTGTGCCCGCACGTCGCGCGCGGCTGCGGCGGCTGCGCGTGGCAACACGTGTCGCGCCCGGCGCAGCTCGCTGCGAAGCAGGCGATCGTCGCCAACGCGCTGCGCAGGCTCGTCGGTGCGTCACCTCCGCTGACACTGCACCCGATCGAGGATCCCGCGCCGCCGCTCGGGTGGCGCCGTCGCGCGCGCTTCCACGTCGCGCGCGGGCAGATCGGGCTCTACGTGGACTCATCGCACACCATACTGCCGATCGATCGGTGCCCGCAGCTCGAGCCTGCGCTCGATGCGGCACTCGCAGCCGTGCGCGCGGCGTCGCCACCGGATGGGGAGTTGTCGCTGCTTCTCGGGTTCCGCGGTGACATCGTCGTCGGGGTCGCACGACCGTGGAAGCTCGCGGGCACGCTCGTCGGGACCGCGGGAATCGTGGGCGTGGTTGTGGGGTCGGGCCACGCAGCGGAGGCATCGGGTGCGGTGGCGGACTCGGGGTCGGTGGCGGCATCGGGGTCGGTCGCGGCCACGGGTGCGGGCGTCGGGATGATCGAGCTCGAACCGGGCTTGTGGGGCGGGCCGCACGACTTCGCGCAGGCAAGTGCCGCCGGCAACGCGGCCTTGATCGCGCGCACACGCACAGCGCTCGGCGTCGCCCCGGTGGCCGCCACGACGAGCCAGCCGCTGCTCGTCGAGCTCTATGCAGGCGCGGGAAATCTCACGCGTGCGTTCATCGAGGACGGATGGCGGGTCCTCGCCACCGACGGAGTGGCGCCGATGCGCATGTCCGAGACGAGCTCGTCGACATCGAAGGCCTCGTCGGCAGTGAAGGGCTCCCTCCTCGAACATCGCGTCGGTGCGGTGGCCGACGTGCTCGCGACGATCGATGGCCACGTCGACGCGGTCGTCCTCGATCCGCCGCGGGCCGGCGCGGCCGACGCGATCGACGGCATCGTGCGGCTGACACCCCGCGTGATCGTCTACGTCTCGTGCGATCCCGCGACGCTCGCGCGCGATCTGGAGAAGCTCGTCGGTGCGGGGTATCGCGCGATCGATGCGTGGCCCATCGACCTCATGCCGCAGACCTCCCACGTCGAGGTGGTCGTTCGACTCGAGAGGGACACCACCTCGTGAATCATCGCGCGTCGGTCGGGGATAGCGACGCGACGTCGCCTACTACATCCGCTGCATTTCGTAGTCGCCACAAGCCTCGATGATCTCGGTCTGGCTCGCCGACGTCGCCGCGAGGTTCGACGACACGTAGCCCCCGCATGAGGTCGCGGTCGTGCCGCACACCTCGGTGGCACCACCGATCGTCTCGTTGCAGCAGGACACGATCGACGCGCGACGGGACTGCGATGCGTCGAAGCTATCGAAGCACGACTGGAACGAGGCGTACCCGCCGCCGTCGTCACCGCAGGCTGCGAGCAGGAGAGCGATGAGGAGAACTCGCATTGCACCGATGACAACCCGGCGCGGCGCTCGTGTCAACGAAGCTCGATGACATGCGATTCGACCGCCACGCACTTCGATAGCGTGAGCGGCGCGGGACCTCGGAGTCAGGGCGAACCCTCGGGGCGTGCGGGCGGGGGCACGAACGTCTTCGCGATCGCGCGCAGCTTCGTGCGCGACGAGCGAGGACCCTCGAGCGCGAGCGAGAGCGCGTAGGTGCGAAACAGGATCACGCGTAGGACGATGGGCTGTCGCTTCCGCGGCGCACTCGACGAACCCGATGCATTCGATGGCGATGACGTCGCGGTACCCGATGGGGTCGCTTCGAGATCGAGGACCGGCACGCCCTCGATCGTTGTTAGCTTTCGTCCCGAGGGTTTGTAGCCTGCATTGACGAGGCCGCGCTCGATCTGCTCGATGTACGCGTCGCGATGCTTGGCGCGCCACGCGTCGATGTTCGGCAGCTGCGCGCGTGTGATGGCGAGCAGCTCGCGATCCGTGGCGTAGGCGGCGACGAGCCCGGAGGTAGTACCCGCCGTCGCGTGTGCGGTGGTGACAGCGCGCCACACACGCACGTCGAGCGTCAGCTCCGCGCGTGTCTCTGGAAGATCGATCACGTCTGCGCGTGCGGGCCCGACGAGCCCGACGAGCCCGACGACTGCCACTACCAGCGCATGAGGCCGCGCCACGCGAAGATCCATCCGGCGACGATCGGCGCTACGAACAGTGCGTATTGCGCCGTGGAGATCGGCGTCGACGCCATGGTCCATGCACCGATGCCACCGCCGAGAAGCAGGAGGCCTCCGACGAGCTGAGCCCACATGATCGTGCGGCCGTCGTCCTGGTGGGGCTCGCGCTGCTTGTCGGGTGACGCCTTCGCGCCCTCGATGCCGCGCAGGAGCGCGTGAACCACATGACGCTGATCGGCCTCGGAGGCGAACCAGTCGCGCGGGAACGCGAACGCGCGCGCGCCCAGCTCGACGACGAGCACGGGCGCCGATCGGTTCCACGGAACGCTGCGCCGGAGGAAATAGACCGACGTGACGTCGGAGCGCGGCGCCTTGACGGGCGTGCCCATGCACAGGCCACGCGGAAGGACGATCTCGGTCTCGCCGACGACGATGGTGCCCGGCGGATGCAGGAACGTCTGCACGAGCTCGTACGCGCGGAATACGCCGAGCACGACGAGCATTACACCCGCCCATACGCCGACGGTGCCGAGCTTCCAGATCAGCAGCGAGCCGAAGATGATGCCGAACACGGTCCAGCTCACCGCGCGCTGGCGGGAGACCTCGAGCTCGATCTCGACGGTCGAGCGCGGCGGCCTGTCCTCGTCGCTGTCCTTGTCCTTGTCCTTGTCCGACGCGGTCGCCTTGCCATCCTCAGTCGCGTCGCCAGTCTCGGGTGAGCTGTCCGACGCGGGCTTGGATTTCGTCGAGGGGGACATGGCTAAGTCGGCGGTTCGCGACGACTTCTCGACCATCTACCACGACGTCCGTGATCGCGCGAGGAGACAGGGCATACACGACGTTCTTTTCCAGCGCCTGGACGGGCCAGAGCGAGGGATCGTCGAGGTCGAGGGCGACCACGTCACATCGATACCCCGGCTCGACGACACCGACTGGCAACTGCAGCACCTGACCTGCGGTCTTGGTGCCGAGGGCGAAGCAAGTCTCGGCGTCGATGGCCTGACCGTCGACCCGCGTCACCTTCTGGAGGAGTGCGGCCATCCGCATCTCGTCGAACACGCTGACGCGGTTGTTCGAGCAGCCGCCATCGGTACCGAGGCCAATGCGAACGCCGCGCGCGCAGAGGTCGACGATGTCGGTCACGCCATCGCCGAGAAACATGTTCGAGCCGGGGCAGTAGGCGAGGGCGCCCATGCGCTCCGCCAGCAACGCACGCTCGCTCTCGTCGAACCAGCAGCCGTGCACCGTGATCATCTGGCTCATGTCGACGGGCAACGCGGCGATGGCGTGCAGCGGGCGGGCGCCGAAGCGCTCGAGCGACTGGTCCACCTGATACTTCTCCTCGGCGAGGTGGATGTGCCAAGGGACGTGCGCGTCCTTCGCGCATCCGGCGCCCGCCTCGATCATCGCCGGCGTCGCGCCGTGCTGGCTGTGCGGCGCTGGTTGCACGCTCACGAGGAACCGATCGCGATCCTGGTATTGCTTCGCGAGCGCCTCGAAGTTCGCGACCGCCTGCGGAATCGTCTCGCGATACGACGCCGGCGCGCCGTCCCAATCGTAGAAGCATCGCGCCATCACGATGCGGATGCCGAGGCGCTTCGCGGCTTCGATCGTCGCCGACGCGTGCTCGTTGCCCTGTGCGTTCAGATAGTAGAAGTCGCAGACCGTGGTCACGCCGTGAAGCAGCATCTCGCCGAATGCGAACAGCGCCGCGGTGCCCATATCCTCCGCCCCGAGCTTCGGCGAGTAGCGGTACAGCGCCTTCTCGCGCCACTCCAGGAAAGGCAGGTCATCGCCGATCCCACGCAACAGCGACTGGAAGCTGTGGTTGTGCGTGTTGACGGTGCCGGGCACCATCGCGCGCCCGCTCCAATCGATGCGTCGCGCCGTGGTCGCGATCGGATCCGCGAGGATGTCCGCCGGATCGCCGACGCGCACGATCGCGCCATCGACGGTGAGCACCGCCGTCGGTCCGCGCGACGCGCCGGGAGCGGTGATCGCGCGATCTGCCGTGATGACGACCGTGTCCACGCGGCGAGCGTATATCACGTGCTAGGTTGCCGCGTGGGTGCGGACGTGATCGATGAACTGCTCGACGAGGTAGGCGCCGGTCGCTTCGATCCGATCTACGTCCTTCACTCCGAACATCCGATCCTGATCGAGCGCGTGGTCACCGCGTTGCGCGACGCGGTCGTGCCGCCCAACGCGCGCGGCTTCAACTACGACGTTGTCGAAGGGAAGCTCACCGCCAACCGCATCGTCTCGCTCGCGCAGACGCTGCCGATGATGGCCGCGCGCCGCCTCATCTACGTGCGCGACCTCGCGGGCCTCCCCGCAGACGAGTCCGAGGGGCTACTCGCCTACGTCGCGAAGCCGAACCCGAGCACCGTGATCGTCTGCGTGACCTCCAAGCTCGACAAACGCCTCAAGCTGTTCGCGCAGCTCTCGAAGAAGGGCTTCCTCCACACACTCGAGGCGCCGCGCCAGCTCGCCCCGTGGGTGCGCGCGGAGGCCAAGGCCAAGAAGGTCGAGCTCGATGGTGCCGCGATCACGCGCCTGATCGATACCGTCGGCAACGACCTCTCGCGGCTGGCGCTTGCCGTCGAGCAGCTCGGCCTGTTCGTGATGCGCGACGGCAAAGGGCGCGCGGTCACGTCGGACGACGTCGACGAGCTCGTCGCCGACACGCGCGAGCGCAGCGTGTTCGAGCTGACGGACGCGATCGGCGCCGCAGATCGCCCGCGTGCGATGGCGGCCGTCTCCTCGCTCTGCGATCAGCGCGAGAGCGCCGTCGGCGTGGTCGTCATGCTCGCGCGCCACGTGCGCCAGATGTCGCTCGTGCACTCGCTGCGCGCGCAGAACGTGCCACGCCCGCAGTGGGCGCAGATGCTCGGCGTGCCGCCGTTTGTCGTCGACAAGCTGATCGCGCAGGCACGCAGCTACTCGCCCGAGGCGCTCTCCCTCGCGACGCAGCGCCTCGCTACCGTGGATCGTGCGCTCAAGGGCGATCAGACACTCGTGTCGACACCGGATCGCTTCGGCGCGGGGGGCACGCCGTGGACGGGCCCACAGATGAAGGCACTCGGTCGCGAGCTCGGCGAGCGCGTGATGCTCGAGCGCGTCGTGGACGGAATCGTCGTGCTGCGCAGCTGAGTTCAGACGTGTTCGGCGAGCGGCGGGACTGCTCGCAAGGTCAGGGCTTCTTCGGCGGCGGCGGCGGCGGCGGCGGATGCTTCTGATCGCCGACGACGATCGTCGGCGCGTGCGGGCCCGCCGGCGGCGGGTTCACGAACGTCTTCTGATCCGGCGAGTCCATGTCGTACTCGGCGGTCTTCGGCTCCTCGAACAACGGCTTCGTTGGGGCGGGCGGACGGATCGGCAGCTGGATCGACGGCTGCGTCTCCTCGCCGGTGATGCCCATGTCCTCGAACGGCTTCCGGTACTCGAACGGCAGGCGCGCGAATTGCTGCGCGAGCGTCGCGCGCGGAACGAACAACTCCTCGCGCCGCCCGTCGCCCATGTCGCGCTTGAGCACGAGCTCGCCGCTCATGCGGCTCTTGTCGCGGATCGCGCGCGAGAGCGGCGTCAGCTGGGCGAGCAGCTCCATCGGCAGGAGCCGGGGATCGTCGAGGTCGGCGATCGCGCGGCCGTTGAGGTGCAGATCGACGAGCGTGCGCTTGCCGAGCAGCGACTCGAGCGCCGCGTTCGCGCGGTCGGCGAGCTTCTTGATGGGCCGCACGTCCTCGGGGTCGAGATCGTTGGGCTCTCCTTCGGCGTCGCCCGCGGCGTTGATGGTGATCCACGTCGCGTCGTCTTCGCGCACCGCGAAGCGCAGGCCCGCGGAGGACTTGTTCGGGTTCTCCTTCAGTGTCACGACGAGGTCGTTCTGGACCTTCTCGAACGCGACGAGGACGTATTTGCCGAGATCGACGGGCGCCGGCTTGGCCTTGCCGAACATGCCCTTCTTCATCATGTGAACGATCACGCCGTCCGCGAGCGAGTCGACGCGAATCGGCCCGCGGTACTGCTCGGGCGAGAGCTTGAAGTGAGCCGTGATCGGACCGGCGGTTCCCACCGCGTCGGCGTGCGGCTCGGACCCGCGTACGTCCCACGACATGATCCACACCGACTTCGGCAGCTGGTGCTCCTCGAAGAACGGGCCGAGCGCGGTCAGCACCGCATCCGTGGCGGTCCTGGGAAGCGCCTGTGCCTCGACGGCAGACACGCGTTGGTCGATCTGTCGCTTCGTGTCGACGATCGTCGCCTTGATGGTCTGCTGGAGCTTCTGTGCGACGGTCTCCGTGATCGAGACCTTCTTCTGCGGCATGAGGAACGTCCCGAGCGGGCCGTTGATCGCCTTCTCGAGCTCCGCGAGCCGCGCGCTCTCCATGTCCCCTTCGCGCCGCGCCTCCTTCGCCCGGACCTTGCGTTGATCCAGCTCCGTCAGCGGGAGGAACGCGTTGGTGCAGGTCTCGACGGCGGCCGTCAGGGTCTCGATGAAGTTCTCATCGAGAGGAAACGGCGAGCCATCCCCGTAGCGATACATGCCGGGAGCATATCAGCATCCGTCGGGGAGCTAGTAATTCAGTAATTCCCGAGGACGCTGAGCTGGAGCGTGATGGCGTCGATCAGGCCGTTTCCATAAATGAACTGCCGGTCCACGCCGAGCGGGTTGGACTCGAGGCTGTCCGCGGCGAGCACGTCGAGGAACATGAGGTCCGCGCGCGCGATGAGCTGGAGCTTATCGAAGAGCCCGATCACCGGCTTGTCGCCGCCGACCTTGATCAGCGTGATCTTTCCCCCCGCGATGGCGCTGCGCACGGGCGACAGCTCGCGGTCGCCCGTGAAGTACTCCCCGGCGGTCGACTCCGTCTCGTAATAGAAGGCGTCCTTGAAGAACGCCGCGGCGGTCTGCTGGAACACGCGGCCGTAGAACTTCACGAGCAGGGACTTGCCGAGGTACTGCGAGTAGGCGAGCTCGACATTGCCGCCGAGGACGCCCCACGTGTCGTTGTAGAAGCGGCCGTCCACGTGCACTGCGGACTTGAGCTTCTGGAGGTAGCGATTGAGGCGCAGCGAGACGGACCAGCGTGCGCGTGTGCTCGGGATGTGCTCCTGCGGTGCGTTGGGGCCGATGCGCACGCGGCGATACGGGTTCGATTGAAACCCCTCGAGGATCTGTCCGTACAGCGCGAGCTGCATGTTCATCGCCGGCGACAGGTTCTGCGTGACGGTCGCCTGGGCGGTGTCCATCTCGATGTCGCGCCACACTGTCATCCCGAGCGTGTCCTCGCCGATGAGGCCCGCCTTCTTCTTGCACGGATCGCTGCCGACCAGCGCCTTGGCCTCGAGCGGCTTCAGGTCGGCGTTGTCGCGATCGCAGACCTCGTCGAGCGAGTGCGTGTACGCGAGCCCGACGGTCGTGTTGCGGCCCGGTAGGTCGATCGTTGCCGTGCCACCGAACTGACGCGTGATGTAGTCGCGCTCGGTGCCGACTGTCGTGCCGAACGTCAGCCGCGAGCGCTTGCCCTTGAAGCCGAGCGCGATGCTGCCCTGGTTGCGAATGTCCTCGAACTTGGTCGCCGTCGAGACCGCGTCGACCTGATACACGGCTGCGGTCGCGCCGCTCACGATGTCGGCCGTCCAGCCGATGTCGAACGTGACGAAGCGGCCAAGGTCGATGCCGAAGTCCGCCTGTGGATGCAGCACGCGCAGGCCGAGGTTCTGCGGCGAGTCGCGGTTCTCGAGGTAGAGCGTCGTCGAGACCTGGGCGCGATCCTCCGCCCACGCCGCGACCGGCGCGAGCATCACGAGCAGTGCGGCGAGCTTCAGTTGCACCCGCAGCCTCCACCGCCGGCGCCTTGCCCCCCGGCGGCGCCTTCGCGGTTAGCGCGAATGTGATCGTTCGTCGACGCGTTGTGCGGATCGTCGTCGAAGATCATCACCTGATCCGCGAGGAACTGCTTCTCCGATGCGCGCACCGCCTGGCGGCCACACGCGGCGAGCCCGAGTGCAGCGACGAGGAACGTGATGGCCAAGCTTTGGAGTCGCTTCATCGGTGATGCTCCTTTAGAAGAAAACCGCCAGGCCGCCGGAGTACTCCTGGCCGTTGCTCGACTTGTTCTGGTCGAACAGCGTCCAGTTGCGTGCGTCGATGCGCACCGTGATCTGCTTCTTGAACGTGATCTCGAAGCCCCCGCCGGCGCCGAGCGCCATCATGCCGTCCTTCGGATCGATGAAGTTGTCCGCCTTGGGCCGGATGTACGCACCACCGACGGACACGCCGACGTACGGGCCGAACACCGCGCCCGGCGCCATGCGCAGGACGAAGCCGAGGCCGCTCATGAAGATGTCCTTGCTGTTCTGCGGCGAGAGCCCGGCGAACGCCTCGATCGCCCAGTACGGATCGAGGAGCACCGACGGACGCAACAGGAACACGCCTTCTTGGTCGAGGATGCCCGCCGAGAACGAGATGCCGATGTCCGCGAACGCGACCGGCGATGGGCCGAGGATCGCGCGTTTGATCGCCTTGCCCATGCGCGTGAAGATGCCGTCGTCCTCGGGGCCGACCTCGAACGGGAACACGACATCGCCGAGGATCCAGCCGCTCGTGCCGTCCTCGAGCTCGACCTTGAACCAGTAGTCGCGCGTGCCGCGCTCGAGTACCTCGAACACCATGCCGCGCTCCGCAACGAACACGGTGCGGTAGTTGCCACCGGGGCCCGAGTGCACGGGCGCCTCCTGCGCGATCACGCGCAAGTACGACTCCGCATCGGCGGGGCTCGGAGCTCCGAGCCACACGGCGACGAACAACGACAACGGAAGGAGAAGACGGCGAACGATCATTCGAAACTACGGCTCATCGAACCAGGCCAAGAAGAGGTCCACACTCGGATCGGTGGCGGGAATGAGATCACCACCGCCGTGCGCCTCGGTGCCCGTCAGCGGCTTGATGAGCAGATCGCTCATCATCGGATCTCCGCAGTTGAGGTAGCCCTGCGCCTGGCGATAGTTCAGCGCGAAGTTGGGCGGCATCGTCAGAAAGTTCGGAGGATTGCCGCCGGCCTCGTTGTGACACTGACCTGCACGGGTGCAGCTGCGCATCGGATCGGTCGGCATCCCGGTCGGGCTCGCCTTGATGTACTCGGGCCAGATCACCATCTGAAAGTACTCGACGCCGCCGGCCGGGTTGCACAGACCGATGTCCGAGGGCGTGTCGCCGAGATCGACGGTGGGGCACCCCGCCAACGGCAGGAGCCCGAGCGCAAGGAGCGCAAGCTTTCCCATCCACTCAAACGGTACACCCGTTTTACTGCCGGCTGCCATGCTTGCGACGGATCTACTCGGTTGGGTAACCTCGGTCGCAGTGTCGAAAGGAGCGTCCCGGCCACCCGGCAGCGCGGGCGCGAAAGCACCGACACCGCCACCGATCCCGGAGCGTCATCGCAGCGTCGTGCGCTTACACGATGCGGAAACCGCACGCGCTGTGCGGTCTCCGCTCGTAGGGCGTGCCGATCCGTTATCCACACTACACGACGTGGTCGGTCGCGCGATCGACTTCCAGGCGCCGCAACTCGTCACCGTGGTCGGCAATCAGGGCACGGGCAAGACGCGGTTGATCAGCGAGCTCATCTCGGGCCTCGTGTCGAACCAGCAGCGACCGTGCCGTGTATTCCATGGTGCGGCAGAGCGCGATGCGTCGGGCACGCCGGTGCGGTTGTCCGCGCTCGCCGCGGTCCTCCGTGATCGGTTCGAGCTGACGCCAAACCCAGACGACACGTCGCGCATGCGCTTCGCGCACGAGATCAAGACCGTGATGGGCTCGGATCAGGTCGCCGAGATGCTGCACTTCATCGGCATGTATGTCGGCCTCGACTTCCCGCCGACTCCGTTCTTGCGCGCCGTTGCCGAGAGCCCGAAGCAGGGGCAGGAGATCGCGCGCGCGGTGTTGCGGCGCTTCATCGAGCTCGACGCATCGCACGCGCCGCTCGTCCTCGTGTTCGACGACATGCAGTGGGCCGACGCAGACACGCTCGCGATCGTGAAAGACCTCGCGGGTGGGCTCGCGGGATCGAGCGTCGTACTGATCGCATCGGCGCGTCCCGAGATGCTCGTGCACGCGGTGGGGTGGGGCGAGGGCGCGATGGATCACGAGCGGATCGATCTGCGCAACCTCGAGGCCGACGACGCGGAGCAGATGTTCAAGAATTTGCTGTCCCGTGTGCAGCAGCTGCCGGAAGACACCGTGCAGCTCGCCGTGGAGATGACCGGCGGCAACCCGGCGTTCCTCGAACAGCTCGTGCGCCTGTTCCTCGAGAACGGGACGATCGACGCGCGTGGCCCGGTGTGGCGGCTCGACCCCGATCGTGCGGCGGCGACGGAGCTGCCGATCAGCGTCGAGGAAGCGATCGAAGCGCGCATCGCGGCGCTCGAGAACGAAGAGCGCGATCTGCTCGAGAAGGCAGCGGTGTTCGGCAACGTGTTCTGGGTGTCTGCAGTGATCGCGTTGACGCGACTCGAGCGGCCCGCACCCGGGACACCGGACGACCGGCCGAGCGCTCTCGACATCGAGTGGGGAGACGGCGAGGAGGTACGGCGTCGCGTGAGTGATCTGATCGCGGGGCTCGCGGATCAGGACTATTTGCTTCCGCTCGACGCAGATGACTCGAGCATCCCCGGCGAGACCGAGATCGTGTTCAAGCACAACCTCGAGCGAGAGCTAGTCGCGCGCTCGACGGAGCACCGCAAGCTCGTGCGCTACTACCTCGCGGCGGCGCAGTGGCTCGAGGCAAAGACAACGCAACGCAGCGACGAGCAGCTCGAGTTCCTCGCCGGCCTCTACGAGCGCGGCGGTGACGCCGAACGCGCGGCGCGGTGCTACCTGCAGGGCGGCGATCGCGCGCGCTCACGTTACGCGCCCGAGGAAGCGCGCACACTGTACGAGAAGGGTCTCAAGATGATCGGCGAGCAGGATGCGCCCGCGCGCATGGACTGCCTGCACAACCTCGGCGACGTCCTCGAGCAGACGGGACGCACGGACGACGCTGCGGCGCACTTCACGGAGATGCTCCACCTCGCGTGGCGCTTCGACAACCTCGCGAAGGCGGGCGCGGCGTACAGCCGCCTCGCGCGTGCGCAGCGCCGCCTCGGCAAGTACGACAGCGCGATGGATCACCTGCGCCGCGCGCACGAGCTGTTCGAGCGCTCGCGCGACGACCGCGGCATCGCATCGACGCTCGACGAGATGGGCCGCGTGAACTGGTTGCGTGGCGCGTTCAGCCAAGCGCTCGACTTCCACCGGCAGGCGCTGACGATCCGGCGCGCGCTCGGCGATCGCCGTTCGATCGCGCTATCGCTCGCGAACATCGGCCGCGTGCATCACGACACCGGCAACTTCAAGGCGGCGATCAACCAGTTCCGCGAGGCGCTCGATCTGCGGCGGGACATCGGCGACCTCGTGGGGATCGTGCAATCGCTCGGTGACCTGGGCGGCGTGCATGCCGAGGACGGCAACCTGGAGCTCGCGCTCGAGATGCTTGGCGAGGCGCGTACGATGGCGCAGGGTATCGGTGACAAGCTCGCGCTCGCGGACGTGCTGTCGCGCTCGGGAGAAGTGAAGGCGCTGTCCGGTAGGGAAGCCGATGCGGTGGTCGATCTGCAGCAGGCAAAGCAGATCGCCTCGAACCTCGGCGACCGCGTCGCACTCGCGCTCGCGCACCAGCGGCTCGCGCAGGTGCAGCTCCAGCTCGGCAACCTCGAACAAGCCGACGTCGAGGCGCACGCGGCCGTCGCGGTGAGCCAGGCGGTCGGACTTCGCGTGCACATCGGCTGCGGCTATCGCGTCAAGGCAGAGGTCGCGGGTGCGCTCGGCAACCTCCAGGGCGCCGAGGAGGACTTCCGCCGCGCGATCGACATTCTCGCGGCGGTGAAGCACGAGGTCGAGCTCGCGCGCGCGTACCAGGGCCTCGCGGTGATCAAGGATCGCGTCGGTCAGCAAGCCGACGCGCACAAGCTGCGTACGCGCGCGGTGGACATCTTCAACCGCCTGCGCGGCGCCGCGGCGACGGAGTAGGCGACGTGCCCGGCGACGCGTCCAATGACGCGCTTTCGCGCCTCGCAGCCGCCGTGCCCGCGAACGTGCGCGAGGTGTGCGCGACGCTGACCCGGGCGGGCCACGAGGCCGTCACGGTCGGCGGCGCCGTGCGCGACGCGATCCTCGGCCGCACACCGGGCGACTGGGACGTCGCGACGAGCGCGCTTCCCGAGCAGGTGCTCGCGCTGTTCCGCCGGACCATTCCAACCGGGCTCCAGCACGGCACCGTCACCATCGTCACGGGAAAGGGCGTCGAGTCGCACGTCGAGGTGACCACATATCGTGGCGAGGGTGCGTACACCGACGCGCGCCGCCCCGACTCCGTGACGTTCGGCGTTCCGCTGCGCGACGACCTCGCGCGCCGCGATCTGCGCGTCAACGCGATGGCGTACGACCCGGAGCACGGTCGCCTGTTCGATCCGTACGGCGGTCAGCAGGACATCGCCGACAAGCTGCTGCGTGCCGTCGGTCCGACGGGCAACGTGTTCGACGACGCCGTCGCGCGGTTCACCGAGGACGGCCTGCGCGTCATGCGCGCGGTGCGCTTTGCGGCGGTACTCGAGTACGCGCTCGATCCCGACACCGAGCGCGGCATCGTGCCGGCGCTGCCGTCGCTCGCGAAGGTCAGCAAGGAGCGCATCTCCGACGAGCTCGACAAGCTGCTCCAAACGCGCCAACCGTCGCGCGGCCTCGCGATCGCCCACCGCACCGGCATCCTCGCGCTGATCGTCCCGTCGCTCGATCATTCACGCTGGGGTGACGGCGCGGTCGGCCGGTGGCTGATGCGCATCGATTCGGCCACGCCGCGTACGCGTCTCGCCGCGTTCTGTCTCGAGCTCGGCGATCCGGACACCGACCCGCGCTATCGCGACCTCGAGACGTTCGAGCGCGCCTCCGTCACGCTGAAGGCGCTGAAGTTCTCCAACGCGGAAGCGAACGCCGCGGCGCACCTCGCGTCGATCGCGCGTGCGGTCGAGCTCGCGGACCTGCGCCCCGAGGAGATCCGCAAGCTGTTCTCGTTCATCGGGCGCGACCACGCGGAGGCCGCGATCGAGCTGTGGCGCGCGCACAGCCCTGCGCATCCGGCCGTGATCGCCGAAGGCGAGCGCATCCTCCGCGAGAAGCACCCGCTCGCGCCGAAGGACCTCGCGATCGCCGGCAAGGATCTGATCACGGAGCTGAAGCTCGCGCCGGGCCCGCTCGTCGGGCGCATCCTCGGCGTGCTGCTCGATCGCGTGATCGCGGATCCGACGATCAACACGCGCGAGCAGTTACTCGCGCTCGCACAAACGCTCGAGCTCCAGCTCGGCGCACACGGTCAGCCCTGATACGTCGTCGGCAGACGGCCAGCCGCGAACGCTTTATCGAGGATCGGGTGAATGTCGTCGGACAGGTAGCCGTGCATTGCCGCTCGCGCGAGCACGAAGTTTGTCTCGAGGTAGTAACGGTAGCCGTTGCGCGCGCCAACGTCGGTCACGGGCGGGTACGAGAGTTCCTGAGCGACTCCGTCCTTGGATACGAGCTCGACGTACTCGAGTCCGGTCAACCCGAATGCGTTCGCCTTCTCGAGGAAGCTCTCGGTCATGTAGATGTACGAGAACGGCATCGCATCCTCGAGCCAGAACACGTCAGCCGAGATCTGATCGGGCCGTAGCGCGAGGCGATTCCAGAACAACGCTTCACCGTTCGGTGCGCTGACAGCAAGCGAGGAAGCTGCATCGAGCGCGTCCGCGATTCGCGGAAGCTCGATGGCGTACGCGGGTTCTCCATCCACGTGCACGGAAACACGCTTGCCCGCGATCGAGAGCGCGTCCGCAGCGCGAGTCTGCATCACCAGCACGTTCATCGTCGTGGCGACGAAGTCTGCGAGCGGCGTCGTGTCCCCGCGAGCAGATTCGTATCGGTTGCCTTCGAGCCACCAGGGACCCTCGATTCCCTTCGGAAACTCGAGCTCCGCAGCGCGCCCGAGATCGATGCCATCGGGCCAGAACCGATCGCTGTATCCGATCTCCATCCCGCGGAAGTGTCGACCGTCCGGCACATAGCGATAGATGTTCACGGCGTCGTCTCCTTCGGGGCCTTGGCCGTCGCCCTCCAGATCTGCGGCTTCGATGTGCCGAGTCTCTTCTGGATCGCTGCAAGGTTTGGATACCGCTCGCCGGTCTGCGGATCGAAGCCACTGATGTTTCCGTCCGCGTCGATTGTCATTGTCATGTAGTGCTCGCCCCCCCAGACCACGAACTCACCTGGCGTCGAGGTTCGAAGCCTGTCGGCGGCCTGATCTCCGAACTGCTCTGCATGTGCGTCCATTGCATCGGGGTTTCGCATCTTGGCAGCGTTACGCAGAACCTCGCCAGCTTCAGCGAGCGTCACGCCGAAGCGATCGGCCACCGCGCGAATCGTGTACGCATCGGCGCCGGCCTGCTCGAGCGCCTTGTAGTCGGTGGGCAATGGGGGTGGATCATTCTGTTTGTAGTTGGGGACGATCAGGCGCTGCGGGAGATGCTCGTCGCCCTCGAGTTCGAGCCTTTCTCGCATCGCCGCGTACATCTGGTCGGCGTTCTGGAAGTTGGGGATCCCGAGCCTCTCGCGAAGGTACGCGATGGACGTGTAGCCGCAGTTGGCATCTGACTGGGACGGATTGTATTTCTGCTGGAGTTCTCGTTGCTCGGGTGTCAGGTCGCGCCGGTCACCGGAACCACCGACCTGGAGATCATCGGTCCCCTTCGTCGAGGGCGCCGGGCCTGGAGTCGCGAACGGATCGATGGGTATCTCGAAGCCGTCTTCGGTCGTCTTCGTCGCGGGCGCCGGTGCGGGCGTGGCGAACGGATCGATGGGGATCTCGAAGCCGTCCTCCGTCTGTTTCGTCTTCGGCGCGTTCTCCGTCGGCGTGGTGACGTCCGGGGCTTCTCCGCGTGCTTGTCGGACGAGGTGAGGCGGAAGGCCAGCGCCGGGTGTAAGGCCATTCTGTTCCTGCTCCTCCATCAGTCGCTTCACGTCGTCGACGTTCTTCGGCACCACCGCTTCGTTGCCGTTGAACGCGACCACGTGCTCGGCGAGTTGCAGGTTGCCGTCCTTGTCCTTGCCGAGGATTCCCCACTCCTTCTCGAGCATCGCCTTCGCGGCGTCTTCACCGCCGACCTCCTTCGAGAGGCGATCGAGCATGTTGTCGTAGTCGCCGATGAACGGCTCGTTGCCATCGTTCTCCTTCGAGCTCTCCGGGAAGAACTGGGCGAACGTCGGGTCGATGATCTGATTGCCGACAACGAGGTAGCGATGGCTCCCGTTGTTCATGATCGGTGCGTACATGCCCTGCGCCGCGAGCTTGTGCTGCAGGTTGCCGGCGTCCTTCGAGCACTTATTCTTGTACTGATCGAGACCTTTGCCGTCGCGCTCGGCGACGCGCTCGGGGGAGAACAGGATGTCGCGCGCGGCTTCGACCGTCGTCGCCTCGTCGTGCACGTGAAGGACGTGATCGATGCGAGCCGGGGCGTCAGACGTGGGGTTCTCGGCCTTGTGCGCTGCCTGTGCATCGAGCGCCGCGTCGATGGCCGCGTCGCTTGCTTCGAGGTTCAGTCGCGAGAGAGCGTCGCGCGCGAGCTCGCGCTTCGCGTCGCGCGGCATCTCGTCCGGGAAGCGCATGTCCAGTGTCGGTCCTTGCGACGATGCACTGACGTTCCCGTGCTCGGTCGTCGTCTCGAGCGAGCGTTCTCCGAACCGAGTGGATTCCTCGCCGAACGCCGTCGGCTTCGCGGGATCGCGCACGGTGTCGGGTGCAGTGTCGCTGTCGGGTGTCGCGTCGTGCGATGGCGGCTCGCCGTCGATGTCGATGATCGGGATGCCGGGAATGCGCTCGGGTGCCGCCGGATCGCGATCGATATCGACGACCGGGATGCCGGGGATGCGCTCGCCATCGCTCCGCGTGGTCGATGGCGCCGGCGTGGACGGCGTCGTGTCGTTCGATGGCGTCGTCGATGGCGTCGTCGATGGCGTCGTCGATGGCGTCGCCCCGTCGCTCGATGGTGTGCTCGACGAGGACGATGACGGCGCAGTGGTGCTCGACGACGACGACGAGGACGACGAGGACGACGAGGACGACGAGGACGACGAGGACGACGAGGACGACGAGGACGACGAGGACGACGAGGACGACGAGG